>JBILCU010000004.1:0-258682 GCA_044352985.1 Bacteroidia bacterium | reverse complement strand
AAAGATAAACAAGAAAAAGCAAAAAAAGAAGAACAAGAAAAAGCAAAAAAAGAAGAACAAGAAAAAGCAAAAAAAGAAGAACAAGAAAAAGCAAAAAAAGAAGAACAAGAAAAAGCAAAAAAAGAAGAACAAGAAAAAGCAAAAAAAGAAGAAGAAAAGGGTATTAAAAAAGTTAAAGAAAGAATAATAAAGGAAAATATAACTAGTAATACTTCAAAAAGTCATGAAGCAATTAAAAAAGAAAATCCCATTTTAATCCCTATAGCAATTTTATTAATTGTTACATCCATAGCGCTAATGGTTATATATCCAGTTATTTTTACTGTGCTTTCTATAGCATGGGGTCTATTTATTATTATCTTTTTTGCAGGATGGAGTTACAATTTGCTTTTTACTAAGGATGATAAATTTGATTTATTAAAATATATTTTAACTGGTGTTGTTGTTATTTTTATACTAAGTATTATAATGTTAATATCTGACCTTACAAAAACACCACATGACCCAGATATGTGGCCACATCCTTAAGGTTTTTTGAAAAGCATATCAACTGTCACTGTTTTACCACTTTTAATTTCTTTTTCATTAAACATATTAAATAATTTTGCTTTTTCGTATTTATTGCCATTAGCGCTGTATAAAGGATTTAACATGTAGTTACCTTTTGAAATCTTATTTATGTACTTAAGTTTGTTTAGCTTTACAAGCACCTGTCTTACTGTTTCAGGTTGTACAGTTTTTTTTGTAACTTTCTTATAAAGCTCAATGTACTCATCTGCCATTAAATGCGTCCACCTAAAAGTGTTGTCATTACTATTTGCACAATATGCTATGATAAATATAAGTAAACGAGTTTCATGACCACTCAAAACAAGAAAAGGTATTAATGCCTCATAAGACAGCTTAATACTTCCACTTATCACAGGTATATTTAGAAATTCAGGGCTTATAAAATCACCTCTTTTTACTGCTTTTTTAGTAACCTTGACATTTATAACTTTTCCACTGTTTTTATTACTTACATAGCCAACCTCATAAATTTTTCTGTGAAATTGTTGTACTTCATTTAAGATGCTCATAACAATCATTATTATACCTCACAAAAGTACCTTTTTTGTTGATATCATTATTAAAAATGAACTATATTTGTAGTTATTTATATCAAAAATGAGAAAAGAATTATCAACAAAATTGCTCAAAGTTAAATCAGGAATTATAACAGAACATGACATATATTTTGTAAATCTAGGATGTACTTATTTTTTTAATGCTCAACATAAATTCATACACCTCTCAACAATTGAAAGACTATATTTTGATGTTATTTGTGAGAAGATGAATTCTAGAAATAAAATTGAACTAAATCCTAGTTTTAGGCATGATTTTATAAATTTTTGCAAGAGAACATTAAAAATTGAAAAGATAAGAACAGGGAGATCCTTACAAAACATGGAAAATAAATTCAAAAATCTTTATCTGATATTTGATGATCCTGAATATAAAGGACTTTATTATGTAAATCCAAAATATGTTTTCAAAGGCACAGCAATTGAGAGAAAAAGCTTACTTAATAAGATAACACAATTAGCTCTTTATTGTCCTGATTGTGCAAAAGCAATTACAGATGTTGATCTAGACTCTATTGAAATTGATAAAGAAATACACAATTTACCTTTTCCAAAATTTGAAGTTGAATAATACAACAATTGCAAAATATGAGTAGATGCCTTTTCAGCTTATAAAATTTTAAGTGAAAACATTATAAATTTATAACTACATAAAGAATTACTCTCTGAATGTTAATAACAGCTTGCTTTAAAATCTTAGTTATTACTTGTAAAAGCTATTGCATTCATAACACAATATTAAAATCATAGTATGACATTTCCATTTTTTAAGTCAACACTCAATAATGATGAGGCTAAATTAGCAAGTTTGATATTAGATAATTTCAAGCTTAAAAGGGATTTGATAGAGTTAGATTATGGTTATCTTAATTCTCAAGATATCTCAGAAGAAACAGAAATTGAAATAAACATTTTGAGTATTGCTTTTCTATGTATACATAGACCTATTTTTATTTCTGATAAACGTGCAGATTTGATAGAGCAAACATTATTAGGAGTTATTGTATGGATGACTTAATATTACCAAGAATCCACTATAAAAGAAGGACAGTTGTATTATGCTAGAAAAAAGTTAGATACTTACAAAAATGAATTGTAAAAATGTATAAGTATGGAAAAGGGTCATTTACCTTGGCACATATATAGTAGCCTATTTCATTTTCCTTTACAACATAAAAAAATTGAAGAAAATGAATCAGTATTACTTAGAATCCAGAACTTTAAACATGTTCTGCGATGGCTAATTTCACAATACATAGAGGTTTCTTTTAAATGTTTTGAAGAACTACATCCATGTAACTGGTACGTTTTTGATTATGAAGAATTTAGGGCGAACATGAAGAACCGCTTTTATAGTATTGATGAAGATAGTTTCATGCTTCAAAACTATCAAAAGGAAAAACTTAAATTGTTTGAAAAATATAAGAAAACATAATTATTAAATTTACATTTGATGTTAATGGTTAAATGATTTCAGAACCACAAAATACACTTCATATGTTATTCAATACTTAATTTAAAATCAATACATTTACATTGTTTACAACTCATCAAGAATATCAAAATGCTAACTTAGAATGTTTTAATGCACTCAATGATATTTTACCTGATATAGAATGGATTGAGAAATACGCAAACCTTTACATTTATATTTTCAGTGGTTGCGCACTTCAGCCAGAGGGCAGACCTGCACTTTTCTTGACCAATCATGAAGGAATAGAATACAATAATATTGGTGAGTTTCAACAGCTTTTTAATAAAAGAGAATATCCACATGAGTTTTATAATTGCGAGGATGAAATTTTGAATTTGATGGACAACTTTACCAATTTCATAACACAGCAGGATTTTGAAGAAGCAAATTTGAAATGTGAGAACGCAATTTTAGATCAACTACCTAATACAAAATGGCTTATAAAATATTCGGATTTGTATAATATGTGTACCATAAAACCAAAAGACAGCATGCCTCTTGCTGTATCATTTTTTGAAGATAACTTTTATAAGTCAATTGAGGATTTTGTAAATTTATTCGCAAACAGAAATCACCCTGATGAAGCAAAATTTGCATAGTTGTGTATAGTATATAGCCATCTAGTGTATCTCAAAATCATTATTTCTTCATTTACTCAAAATTGATTTTGTTCTGTGTTCAGGCATTAGTATGCTCTTTCAATCAAATAAAAAAGGGGAGATTTTCACTCCCCTATAACAGCATCTATTACTTTTCTACTGAGCATGTCTAATTTATAAATGTCAAACTCTTCAAGATAGATTTCAGTAACAGAATGAGCAGATTTGTGCCCCAGTAGATAGGAAATCTCTTCAACTGAAATACCCACGCTCCTTGATATATTGGCATAGGAATAGCGCATCACGTAGGTAGATAAACTTACTTCAAAACCAAGCATTTTACCAATTTTCTTCAAATGGTTGTTTACAACGTGTAAATGCTGTCCATATCTCTTAACAACCTTGATGTCATGGTTAAGCGCCTGAATTTCATCATCCATTACTCCAATTAGAGTTTCTCCACCTCTAAACAATTTTCTCAGAAGCACATTTATCTCTTCTTCCATACCAATAGAGTAAAAGGTCTTTGTTTTTGAACGCTCATACACTATTCTGTTGTTTACAACATTTTGTTTGGTAAGTTTTATCAAATCCTTAAAGTTGATGCCACGTAAAAGGAAAATCAATTTTCCAATGCAGTAACTTCTGTAAAGTGGATGTTGAACATTTAAATTCAAAGCAAAATACATTTTCATTTGCATGCTATCAAGTGTTCTTGGTGCTGATTTACCCTTCTTGATTTTATACCTCTGAAAAGGATACCAACTACGATCAACCAAATCTACAAGGATAGCTTTGTTACAAATTGCTCTTAGCGTTCTCATATAGACACTCAATGTATTTAACTTTACACCATTTTTTAGAAGCAGGGTTTCAGCATCAAGCAAATGCAAGTGTTTCAAATTCCTGAATGGTAAATCTAAATTCAATACACGCTTCAACCCCAAATGAGCATTAAGATAAACATTTGCATTACCTGCTTTACCTATTTTCATCAAACGGTTTGCTTCTGCAATCCAAAATTCAGAGATGCTTGGTTCAAACTTTTGCTTCTTTAATACTGTATCTCTTATTACATTAATGCTCACATCATCATTAAGAAATTCAAGTTGATAAATTTGGTCTTTGTAAGTTTCAACTTCAAATTGTAAGGATTTACTCAGAGATTTGTTTCCTATTATGAATCCAATTTTAGCATTAAACTGGTGATCATATAGTTCTTGATTTGTTTGAATATCAAAATATTTGTCATTTTTTCTGACACGTATAACAAGAGGGTAAGCACCTGATTTCTTTTTTCTCCTCTTGTCAAGGACTAATTTTACTGTTGCCATTGCACAAATTATTGTGCTTCCTGTACAACCATCTTTTAATTAAAATTTGCACGGTAAATGTGCACGTTTCATCAAAATTTTGCAGTTTGCACACCACATTTGCACGTAATTTTGGGAGAAACATACTTGATAATTTGCATGAATTTATACTAACTGAAATGTGTGTTTTTTGCTATTAACACATTCAAATACAATGTGTTAAAAATAATAAAGCCCCACATTTCTGTGAGGCTTTTGTTTGGTGGGAACTACTGGGTTCGAACCAGTGACCCCCTGCTTGTAAGGCAGGTGCTCTGAACCAGCTGAGCTAAGCTCCCAAACGAGGCTGCAAATATAAAGATAATATTAAATGAAAATTAACATAATTGTAAATTTATAAATAAAAAAATATAAATAATTGATTTTCAATTGAAAAAAATTATTCTAAATAGCTTACACTATTTACTTTCTAAAACTTTATCCTCACCTGAAGTTTAATTTCCGTTTTAGTTGGTGCATTTATTTCGGTTATGCTTCCTGGACTTTGAATGTTTTGATTGGTGTAAAATGTCTGAGCAATTCTTGCCCAAACTTCAATATGTTTATTAATGGTATAATCAATTATTAAATATGCTCTTGAACCTTTTTTGTAAAGAGCAGGTACCGAAAATGAATACAAAACATCGTTTTCAAACGTGTAAATTTTTGAATTGTAGCTGTCGGTATCAAAAATGCCATAGCGCGCGGTAATTTCAATAGGCGAATCCATTTTTTTGAAAACTATATCCTGAAATAATAAACTTCCTATTTCTCGAGGTGCATCTTGTTTATTGTAAATTACATAATCAATCCGTGAACGTATTTTTAAATAAGGCAGAAGTTGAAAACTGACATTGTAACGAAAGTTTTCTTGCGTTAAATTAACCGGGTAATCAAATAAATTTTCAGAGCCATCATCAGTTTCTTTTGTTCTTTTTCTGTACCTGAAATACATGTCGGTTTTTTTGTTAGGTGTCCAATTTAATTGTGTTAGAAAATCGTTACCACTTGATGGTTTACTTACTTTGTAATTCAGCCAGGGAAAATTAAACTGATCGTAAAAAGCGGTAAGTGTAAATCCTTTCGGGAATTTTGCTTCGCAACCTATGTAAATTCCTTTTTCATTTTGAGGTAATGTGTTTTCCGAAATTGCAGACGCAAGTAAGTTCTGATATTTTTTATCGAAATTACGATAGGAGGTAACTAGTGTGAATTTTGGATCCAAAGCCATAATGCTTCCAATCACTAGAGCCTTTCCTCCATTTTTAGAAACAGCTCCTTCACCAAAAAAATTCATGTTACGAAATACATATGAAAAATTTAAGCCTGCATTGGCATTAGATGAACCAGAAAAATCGTATTGATTGTATAATTGTTCTGATGCTTTAATAGGTTTACTTAAAATCATATGCTGAGCTGTTATTCCAACTTGCAGGCTATTTGTTTTGTAAGAAATGTTGCCTCCGTAAACTGTTTCCCTTACTTTATCTCTTACTTTTATTTCAGAAATGGTGCGATGAGTACCTGACATGACTACACTACTGATTTCCTCAACATCCAGCAACTCGCCTGAAATGGTATCTTGTGATGTTTTTAAATTGGCATCTATCATTTTGGAGGAGAAAAACAAAGATGTTTCCAACTTGCCAATAGCAAAGGTAGTTGCAACACCTCTGAAAAAACGATTTTCATCAACCGAACTATACGGTCGAAAACCGGGTGCATTACGCTTCATATTGGCTAAAGCAATTGATTTACCAAAACCAAAACCTCTCCACAACACCAAGCCTTGTCCGAAACTTGCCTGATAATCACCAATTGCAAGTGTTTTAAAGATTTTTACATTACGTAAAAAGAAATGAAAGGAATAAAAATCAAAACCAGTTTTTTTATTCAGTGAATCAATTTTTTTGAAAGGTTCACCTGCATCTTTTTCTGCAATGAATCCAAGTGAAACATTGTTGCTATATCTGTATCTAAAACGGGTAAAAATTCGCTCTGGAGATCCTAAATAATAATTATTGGGTTTTGCTTTAAGTAAAGAATCGGAATAAGAATTAAATGCAGGTTGATTTTCCAATAAACGCTGATACCTTGTTGTAATTTCTGTCCCGCCGTTATCCAACATTTCAGAAATGGTAAAATGTGCGGAGTTAAATTGATCACTCACTCTTACATAAGGTAAAATACTTTTAATGGTTTTAATATCAAATCCGGAAATGCCTTGTAATTCATAAATGCTAATTAAATTTCCGTGACGTTTGATGTGCCTCAATAAAGCATTAGACTGAATTTCAGTAAGCAATCCCATATCCATCAATTCATCTTTATCCGTTTTGTTTAAATTGATCGGGTGGGAGAGGTACTGTTTTAGATTCTCAATTAAACTTGTGTAATCAGCATTTTCTTCCTGAGTTTGTTCAGATAAAATTTCCAAATTTTGATTTTGCAAATTATCGGCATCATCATTTGTTTGCGGCACTTGTGAAAAAAGCGCACAGCTATTTAAAATAAAAAAAATGAGCAAGAGATATGGACATAATAATCTCATATTATTATTGTTCTTTTGCGACTTCTTTTTCTGATTTTATTTTACCAAAAGTTGAATGCAAAGCAACTTGAGGTGAGAATCCAAGAACTGGATGATAGGATGAACTAATATCTATTTTGATTGAATTAATTTTAAAACCTGTCCCAAAAGAAAATAAATTTGGATTACTTGTAACTCCAAAGCGTAAATAAAAATCTTGCGCAGGCATATATTCTACACCGCCTTTAAAATTCAATTTAGAATTGGAGTTTTTATCTGCTTCAAGTTGTAAATTCAATTTTTCCGAATAGGCATATTGTATTCCTAATTTAATAGCTGAAGGCATTCGTTCATTATTGTAATCGGCTAATTTTGTACGGTTTGGATTAAGCACATGTGCAGCAACAGTTACTTGTTTAGATAATTTTCCCTGAAAACCCAATGCGGCAGTAAGTGCGTTAGTTTTTCCGTAAATATCGCCAAGGCGAAGTGAATGATAATTTAATTGCACACCTACTGAGAAATTTTCACTTAATAAAATACCGTATGCAATTCCAAATTTATCTTGTTTAAATTGGGTATATCCAAAGCCATTGTAGCTTATTCCGAATGTTCCTTTTTTAACTGGAATTGCTGCTAAAAATGAACTGTGATTCAATTGTTTTACTAAAAATCTGTTTTCAAAAAATGCCCCTACACTTGTTGTTTTAATAAATCCCAATCCTGCCTGATTATTTTGTACACTGAAAACATCATGTTGTGTTATTGAATTACCACCTAATGCGGAAGAACGAGCACCACATGTTTCAAACTGCCCAAATGAAATTATTGAAGAAAATAAAAATGTTGTAAAAACAAAAGTTCTCATTTTATAAATTTAAAAAATAATTTGAGCAGATAGATTAAATTTAGAATAAATCTGCGCTAAATTTTCTGATTTAAATTCATGCTTTTTCTATCAGCTTAACACAAATGATTTTTTCCAAGCTGTAAAATTATCCGTATTTAGTTCAGTTTTAGTTAATTTATAGGTTTCAAAAAACTCACGTTTAAAAGAATTTTGAATTTCTACTTTCTTTAGTTCATTTGTAGATAATAATGTTATCTCTAATTTATCCGAATGTTGAATAAAATAGTTTAACCATTGGTGAACATCTGTTTTTACAGCTATTCCATTAATTGCAATAATTTCATCCATTGGTGAAATTTTAGCTTTCCATGCAGGTGAGTAAGGTACAATTAAAGATATTTTTTTTGATCCATTTACATCAGCTACTTTAAAACCAAGGTAACGTTCGCAAGCAAAATGGGAGGGATTTTTGATCAATTCAATTCCAATGTACTCAAAACATTTTTTTAATTCCTCTTCATATTCTTCCAACCCGTATACATATTTTTGAAAAAAATCATCGAAATCATTTCCGCTAATTTTATGTACAATTGATAATATATCGTTCTCGCTGTAACCTTTCCCTTTTTTGTAAAATCCATAATACAATTCAAGCATTACATCTCTTAAACTGTTTTTATTATTGGTCGATTTTAAGATTAATATATCCAACATAAATGCGATTAAATTTCCCTCGTCGTAAATAGAAACTTTACGATATGGAGCACCCAGAACATAACCGTCTAGCCAAGTTTCAAAAGAAGAATCAGCAAGCGATAAGTTAAAACGACCAAAATTATGAAAGTGTTTATTTAGACGTTCTTCTAAAGTTTCAAAATATTGATTTAAAGAAAATACACCGGAAGTAAGTAATAATTTATCCCCATAATAAGTTGTAATTCCCTCATAAACATAACCTGTTTTTGAATAATTTTCTTTTGTGAAATCATACGGTAACATTTCTTTTGGGCGAATTGTTTTAATGTTCCAGGTATGAAATAACTCATGACAACTTACGCCTAAAATATCCAGGTATGTATCTCCATCATTTATTGCGTAACCTGGGCCAATAGCAATGACAGTACTTTTTACATGCTCAACTCCATGATAAAAACGAAAAGGTAGAATCTGGAACATAAAGTGGTATTCATTTACATGAATACCTCCAAAAAAAGCAACACATTCTTTAATAAAAGGTACAAAATCTTTTTGATATAGCTCTAATGAAGGTTTACACTCACCGTTAAAATGTAGGTAATAATTTACTCCATCAATCAACAAATTAAATGAGTTTAATTTTAATGAAGCTATAAAAGGTGAATCAGCTAATTCATCAAAGTTTTCTGCAACGAAAGAATTTTTTGATAATTTATGTAAAGAAGTAGCAATTTTAAAATCTTCAGGAACATCTAACTCTATATTGTGTTTTTCATCTACTCTATTTGGAACATATATGCAACAATTTACCGGATTGCAATACACTTGTTTTTCATCAACATATGTTGAACCAGCATTGAGTTCGGAAGCATAATAACTATAAGTAACTTTAATTTTAGTTGCGCCATTAGTTGTTACTTTCCAAAAATCTTTGTTTGTTTTTTCCCAAGTTAAAAGTTGACCAGACTCATTAAAAGCATCCAACTTTTTAATGTTTTTGGCAAAATTTCCAAGCTCGTATCTTCCCGGTCGCCAGGAAGGAAGTTGAAGTAAAAGAAATTCTTCGTTTACGTTTTCTATAGTTAAATCAATATATAAATAATGAACTGCAGGGTTTTTTACGTAAAATTTATAATGCATAATATAAAGTTATTAATGACGAAATTATAAAGAAAATGATGTGTTACTTTTAATTGAAAATATTTTTATTAAGATATTTTCTTAACAAAAATTAATCTGCATTATTAATATACATTTGTTAAAAATCCGAATTTCTAAGACTAAATTTGCAAATATTTTTTATTTAAAAAAATAAATCAGGCATATGCAAAAAAAAATTGCTCATCTACTTAAACGACCACCACAACCAGGAATGGTAGGTGATGGTTTTAGAGTTTTTAATTATTATCCCTCAGGATATAATATTCGAAATTATGTAAGTCCATTTTTAATGCTTGATTTTGGCGCATCTCATTATTTTCCGCCTTCAGAAAAGGTAAGAGGGGTTGATGTACATCCGCATCGTGGTTTTGAAACAGTTACTATTGCATTAAAAGGGGCAGTTGCTCATCACGATAGTGCCGGAAATAGTGGCATTATTTATCCTGGTGATGTACAATGGATGACCGCTGGTTCAGGTGTACTTCATAAAGAATACCATGAAGAAAATTTTTCCAAATCAGGTGGTGAATTTGAAATGATTCAATTATGGGTTAATTTACCAAAGGTTCATAAAATGACCAAACCCAATTATCAGGAATTAAGTAATAAAAATATTCCTAAATATATTTCTGAAGATAAAACAATTAATGTAGATATTATTTCAGGAAATTTCAATAATCAATTAGGTGCTGCAAAAACATTTACTCCGGTAAATCTTTTTTTAATTGATATAAAGAATAATGCAGAACTAAACTTTTCAGTGCCTGAAAATCATAATTCTTCCATTTTGATCATTAATGGTAATTGTGAAATTAATCATCAAAAAGCTGTTTTACACGACTTTATTTTATTTGAAAATAAAGGAGAAGAAATTTTTATTAAATCAACAACTGACTGCAAAATTTTGTTTTTGAGTGGTGAACCAATTCATGAGCCAATTGCACAATATGGCCCTTTTGTAATGAATACCCAGCAGGAATTAAGAGAGGCATTTGATGACTTTAATTCAGGTAAATTTGGAATATTGAATTGATTTTCAATCTAAAACACTAAAATTCTTGTTATTTTATTTTGTTTTATGAACATGTAATTACTATTGATAATCAATTATTTATAGATTTTATTAACTCTATTTTTCATAAAAAAAACGTTTTAAATAGTAAGATTTTACTATTTTTGCGCACCTTTTAAACTAAAAACAACTAAAAAATGAACGAATTAGGCTTAAAACCCAAAAATTCAAGTGTAGCAGACTTAGGTCTTGGCAATGTTGCAATGGCATATTGGAACCTTCATCCATCAGAATTGGTTGAAGATACAATTATCTCAGGAGAAGGAATTTTAACTGATAAAGGTGCGCTAGCAATAGACACCGGAGAATTTACAGGTCGTTCACCTAAAGATAAGTTTGTTGTTTATGATGAAAACACAAAAGAAAGTGTTTGGTGGGGAGATGTAAACAACCGTTTTGAAGCTGATAAATTTGATGTTTTACATAACAGAATGTTGGCTTACCTTGCAGGTAAGGAAATTTATATACGTGATGCATATGCTTGTGCAGATCCAAGATACCGTATTAATATTCGTGTAGTTACTGAAAAACCATGGAGCAACTTATTTGCTAATAATTTATTCCTTCGCCCAAATCGTGAGGAATTAGAAAATTTCCAACACGAGTGGTTGATCATTAATGCACCAGGTTTTAAGGCTGATCCTAAAATTGATGGAACTCGTCAGCATAATTTCGCAATATTAAATTTTACTAAAAAAACCATTTTAATTGGTGGTACAGGTTATACCGGTGAAATTAAAAAAGGAATTTTTGCTGTTTTAAATTATATTTTACCTCATGAAAAAGGAGTATTACCAATGCACTGCTCGGCAAACATTGGTAAAAATGGTGATACTGCTATTTTCTTTGGTTTATCAGGAACTGGTAAAACCACTTTATCTGCAGATCCAAACAGAAAATTAATTGGTGATGATGAGCATGGATGGAGTGATAATTCAGTTTTCAACTTTGAAGGCGGTTGTTATGCAAAATGTGTTGATTTATCTGCAGAAAAAGAACCACAAATTTTTAATGCAATAAAGTTTGGTTCATTACTTGAAAATATCGAGTTTTTTGATGGCACTACAACTGTTGATTATACTAACATTTCAAAAACAGAGAATACACGTGTAAGTTATCCATCTAACTACATTGATAATGCAGTTGATCCTGCAATAGGAGATATTCCAAAAAATATTTTCTTCTTAACGTGTGATGCTTTTGGTGTATTACCTCCAATTTCTAAATTAACTCCAGCTCAAGCAATGTATCACTTCATTAGCGGTTACACTGCTAAAGTTGCAGGTACAGAAATGGGCATTACAGAGCCAACGTTAACTTTCTCTGCTTGTTTCGGAAAAGTATTTTTACCTCTACATCCAACAAAATATGCTGAATTATTAGGTGAAAAGTTAAAGAAACACAATGTAAATGTTTGGTTATTAAATACAGGATGGGTAGGAGGTAAGTACGGTGTTGGTAGCCGTATTAAGCTATCTTACACTCGTGCTTTAATTACAGCGGCATTAAATGGAGAATTGGATAATGTTGAATATGGTACAACACCTTATTTCAAATTAAATTTCCCAAAATCTTGCCCTAATGTACCAACCGAAATTTTAGAACCAAAAAATTCATGGCCTGATAAAGCTTTATTTGAGCAAACCGCTCAAAATTTAGCCGCATCATTCGTGAAAAATTTTGAACAATATGCATCTGCTGCTAATGAAGAAATATTAGCCGCTGCACCACGAGTTGTTGCAGTTGCATCTTAATTTTTTTGAATTGTAATTGTTATAAAACTGCCCCGAAAAGGGCAGTTTTTTTATTTTTCTACTATTTCCATAAAATATCTGAATCCAATATTTGATTGAGCATTTCCATCAAATTTATTTTTGTTTTTTACCTTCATAAATTCAGCATCTTCTCTCCAGCTGCCTCCTTTTGTAATTCCTTTTTCAGATATCATCTCAGCAACATTTCCGCCCATATTGTAAATTCCATAATTGTTTTTCCAATAAGATTTTACTGGCGCTGTAACATCGGTGTTTTCAATATATTTCCCTTCAACCCACATTGTATCTGATAATTCTTTTTTATAATTGAACAAAATTTGTCCTTTATTATTTCTTAATGCATTTTCTTTCCAAGGGTAAATGGTATTGGTGTTGCCACCATGTGCTGCATACATCCATTCTTCTTCGGTTGGAAGTCTGAATATTACTTTCTTAAATTTTCTTTTTGGATTATTGTTATATGTTTCGGTTAACCACTCACAAAATAATTGTGCTCCATCGTAACTTACATTTAC
This sequence comes from Bacteroidia bacterium, assembly GCA_044352985.1. Classification (GTDB taxonomy): domain Bacteria; phylum Bacteroidota; class Bacteroidia; order B-17B0; family Aurantibacillaceae; genus JADJDM01. The sequence goes on along the minus strand of JBILCU010000004.1, from coordinate 245,531 downwards.
AACTGGATAATTTAAATACGCCGGATGAGAGTGGTAATATTTTACATATGGTTCGTTATAACTTATTTTATCTATCCATCTTAAAGTATCAATTTGAGCTATTTGTAGTTTTTCGTATTCTTTTTTTTGTTTTAATGCTAATATAAAATCGGAATAGATTTTATTTGAAACTTCATATTTAGAAGCGTATAATTTAGTATTAACCTTAACTAATGATTTATTGATTTCTTTACTATTTATTTGAGCTTTTAAAGTTAAAACCAATAATACAAATGTAAATGACTGAAATATACTTTTCATTTTAGCTATTTTAGTTCTATAACTTTAAATTGAAAAAAAGTTACATTGTTAATAGTAATTATACTTAACTGCTATATTTGCATTCAAATTACGCTATGCAATCCATTTCATTTGATAATACAGAAAATGCATTTAAATCAAAGTCTAATGCTGATTTAAACAGATCGTATCAACTTTTTAAATTAATTTCTAATCCATTTTTAGTAAAAATGGGTGCTACGTTTACTCCACTTGCTCTTTCAATAGGCTTTAAAGGAATAATAAAAAACACCATTTTTAAACAGTTTGTTGGTGGAGAAAATATTCACGATTGCACTAAAACAATTGAACAGCTGGGTAAATATAACATTGGAACTATTTTAGATTATAGTGTTGAGGGTAAAGAAAGTGAAGTAGACTTTGATGCTTGTTTGTATGAAACATTGGAAACTATAAACATGGCAAAATCTAATAATCACATTCCTTTTTGTGTTTTTAAAGTTACAGGTCTTGCTCGTTTCGCCTTGTTGGAAAAAATTTCTTCAGATGAAAAATTAGATCCAAATGAAAAAGAAGAGTGGGAAAGGGTAAAAAATCGTGTTGCAAAAATTTGTTCAGCAGCAGCTGAAGCTCATCAACCTATTTTTATTGATGCTGAAGAAAGTTGGATTCAGCAAGCTATTGACGATTTAGCCAATGAAAACATGCAGAACTTCAATAAAAATGAAGTTATTGTTTACAATACTTTTCAGTTATACAGAAAAGATAGATTGGCTTTTTTAATGCAATCATTCAATGAAGCAAAAAATGGGAATTATAAGATTGGTGCAAAGTTGGTAAGAGGGGCATACATGGAAAAGGAAAGAGCTAGAGCCATTGAAAAAAAATACAGCTCACCAATTCAAAATTCAAAGGAAGATTCAGATAAAGATTATGATTTAGCATTAAAATACTGTGTAGAAAACATAGAATTTATATCTGTTTGTGCCGGAAGTCATAACGAAAAAAGTTCATTGTATTTGGTTCAGTTAATGAATGAAAAAGGGATTGAAAAAAACGATAAACGAATTTTCTTTTCTCAATTATTGGGAATGAGCGATCATATCAGTTATAATTTATCGCTAAACGGCTACAATGTATCTAAATATGTTCCATATGGTCCGGTTAAAGAAGTGCTTCCATATTTAATCAGAAGAGCCCAGGAAAACACCAGTGTAAAAGGACAAACCGGAAGAGAATTGTCATTAATTATAAAAGAAAAACTAAGAAGAAAAGGGTTATAAATTTTCTTTAGAAAAAAAACTAAAGCTAATATTACCGTAATTTTTTGTTTCCTTAAAAAATTTCAAATCAGATAAGTTTGTTTTTTTCTGATGTTCAATAATTAAAATTCCATCCTGAGCTAAAACATAAGAATCAGTTAGTAATTGATGCAATTCTTTGTGGTTGATTTCCTGAAAAGGTGGATCGGCAAAAATTAAATCAAAAGATTGTTTAGTTGATTTTAAAAACGAAAAAGCATCATTTTTATAATAATTAACCTTATTGTAATTTAATTTTTCAAATTCGCTTTTAATAAAAAATATGCTTTTGGCATGTTTTTCTACTATTGTTACACTTTTTGCTCCTCTCGATGCAAATTCAAAACTTATGTTTCCTGTTCCTGAAAATAAGTCAAGCACATGTAGTTCTTCAAAATCTACTCGATTTGCCAAAACATTAAATAAAGCCTCTTTGGCAAAATCAGTTGTTGGCCGGGCAGGTAAACCTTGTGGTGGCTTAATTATTCTGCCTTTAAATGTTCCTCCTATTATTCGCAATGGCTTAAATTAAAAAGTTGGGAAAATTGATGCTGTTTATCAGTTTCAAAAGGCAAAAGGTCCGATTGAAAATCATTTATTGTTACATAAGAAATGGTTTGAAAATACTTTTTAATCATTTTCATCCAAATGGAATCTTTTTCAATTTCACCTGAAATAAACACTTCCATTTCAGATGGGTTAAATTGATTCAGCTCTATTGAAGATAGCAAAAAATATAAAACATCTTCAGCCGTTATAATTGAAAAACTATTGCAAAAAATGATTTTTTTCTGATGTAATAATAGGTCAAAAGCATTTTTTCGGAAATGAATTAAGGCAGATTGTTTGTTTTTTTTAGAAGGTAAAAACGATTGAATAAGCTGGGTTGTTCCACAAATTAAATGATGATTAGGGAAGAATTTATCCAGTATGTTTTTAATTGATTCATCAATAGAGTAAATCAATTTTGATTCAATTGAATGTATTTCGTCGTGAAGAAAAACATCTTGTTTACCAGTTAAGGTTGTAAACTGAAGAAATTCAGCTTTTTTAGTTTCATCAAAAAATGCTGTTGGAACAATGGTGTAGGGTAAATCAAAGCAAGAAATGAGTACTTTTTTAAAACGTGATTTAAATAACTCTTCTGAAGCGAGAGCTTCAGATAAATTTAATTTAGTATATCCGTTATTAACCTGAAGGTGTTTAATCATCTGAATTTCATTTTCAGTTGTTATAATCAAACACATTAAACTATCATTACTTATTTCTAAGCAAAGTGTTGCTTGTTCTGCATCAAAACCCGATGAGTTTTTAGCTGAAAATGAAAATTTGTCAACAAGTTGGTCTTTGCTCAGCATTGTCATGAGGCAATAAAATTAGTATTTTTATTTTTGTTTTACATGCCAATTAACGAACATCAATTTCATCATCAATTTCTTGCTCATTTTGCGTTTGAACCTACTGAAGATCAATCGAAAGCAATTTTATCCCTTTCTCAGTTTTGTTGCGGTACCAGTGAAGTATTTATTTTAAAAGGGTATGCAGGAACTGGAAAAACGCTACTAATTTCAGCATTAAGCAAAACTTTACCAGATTTTAAATTACGAAGTATTTTATTAGCCCCAACTGGTAAAGCAGCTAAAGTAATTACTTCTTACTCCAACAAAACAGCGCAAACCATCCACAAAAAAATTTACAAAAAAAACATGAATGCGGATGGCTACATTAATTTTTCATTAGGTGAAAATTTGCATAAAAACACCATTTTTATTGTAGATGAAGCATCTATGATTAACGATTCAATTTCTGATTTTTCGGGTAGCAGTGTGTTGGATGATTTATTGGAATATGTTTATTCGGGTGTAAATTGTAAACTGATTTTTGTAGGCGATATTGCTCAGCTTCCTCCTGTGGGAAGTACATTTAGTCCGGCATTATCTGAAAAATACATGGCAAGCAAAATCATGACAGAAATTAAAAGTGTGCAACTTACACATGTAATGCGTCAAAATTTAGACTCCGGAATTCTATTAAATGCCACGCAACTAAGGGTGCAATTAATGAGCGAATTAAATGAGTATCCAAAATTTGAATTAACAAAAGATGTTGTTAGAGTTGATCCTACAGATTTAGAAGATGTATTAAATAGTTCTTATTCAAAATTTGGATTTGAAAATGTATTGGTGATTTGCCGAAGTAATAAACGCGCAAACGCATACAATCAACAAATAAGAAAACGAATTAAGTGGCAGGAAAATGATATCTCCACAGGTGATTTGGTAATGGCGGTAAAAAATAATTATTATTGGGCAGAAGGAATTGAACAGCTTGATTTTATTGCCAATGGAGAAAGTTTATGCATCGATCGGATAAAAAAAACAAAAGAACTTTATGGGTTTCAGTTTGCTGAGGCAGTTATTAGTTTTTCCGATTTTGAACAAATACCACAACTGGAAGTAAATTTACTTTTAGACACATTAAATTCTGAAACGCCCTCACTTTCATTTGAACAATTAAAAAAAATGGGGGATACTATTAAACATGAATATTTAGAGTCAGGTGAAAATCCGGGTTATGGTTTTTTAAAAAAAGACCCATTTTATAATGCTCTGCAAATTAAGTTTAGTTATGCAATTACATGTCATAAAGCACAAGGTGGGCAGTGGGATTGTGTGTTTATTGATTTAGGTTACTTTACCAAAGATATGCTGGATGAAAGTTTCATTCGTTGGTTATATACTGCTTTTACAAGAGCAAAACAACAAGTATATTTAATTGGATTCACAACTGATTTTTTTGTTAGCAATTAAATCCTTACTAATTAAAACTACTTTGTTGCTTTAATCATCTTATTCTTTATTACATGAATTTTAAATTAGTAATTTAGCTTCATGAATTTAGGTATGAAAAAATCCTTCGATGAAATATATATGGAATTGGCTGAAAATCTTTCTGTTAAATCTCATTGTGTTAAGGCTCAAGTTGGAGCCGTTTTAACTAAAGATACGCGCATTATTTCATTAGGCTATAATGGTCCGCCTGCAGGTACCTATAATTGCGACGAAGTATGGCCTAAAGAAGGTTGTCCGAGAGATAGCAAAGGAAGTTGTTCGCTTGCCTTACATGCTGAACAAAATGCCATTCTGTATGCATCAAAAAATAATGTTGCCGTTGAAGGTTCTACACTTTATGTAACCTTATCGCCATGTATAGCTTGTGCTCGAGTTATTTTTACCGTTGGTATTAAAAAGGTTTTTTACAAATATTCTTATGCAAAATATAAGGGAATACCTGTTGATGAGGGTGTTGAGTTTTTAAGGAAATTTGGAGTTGATGTACAACAGTTTTCTAATTAAACGTTGCATGAAAAAAATCACTTTTTTTTTACCATTAATTACCTTCTTTTTATTATTTTTTTCTACTGACTTATTTTCTCAAGCACAGCAACAAACTGATGGAAAAGCTGCAACAGGAAAAGTAAGCAGAGGAATAGCTCGATCAAAAAAAAGAGCTGAACGAAAAGAAGCGCGAGATAAAAGGAAAATGGAAAAAGCAACTAAAAAATCTATAGATGATCATCATAAAAAATTACAAACAAAAGATACACGCAAACGAATGAAAAGTAACCGGAAAAAAGCCGGTAAAAACAACAGAAGGCAAAATTTGTAATTTTTTATGCGTGTTGTAATTCAGCGAGTAAGTGAAGCATCTGTAACAATTGAAGGATCAATTTATTCAGCAATTAAATCGGGGTTATTGATTTTAGTTGGGATTGAAATTGATGATAATGTAGACGATGCTGAATGGTTAGCGAAAAAAATAATTTCATTACGTATTTTTTCAGATCAAGAAGGAAAAATGAATTTGGATATCAACCAAATTAATGGAGATGTTTTACTTATAAGTCAATTTACACTTTTTGCTCAAACAAAAAAAGGAAACCGTCCATCCTACATTCGTTCCGCTCGTCCCGAGCAAGCAATTCCTTTATATGAAAAATTTATTGCCTTGTTAACTAGTGAGTTAGGTAAAGAAATACATACAGGTATATTTGGTGCAGACATGAAAGTACACCTTATTAATGATGGGCCTGTTACTATTTTAATTGATTCGAAACATAAGGAGTAATTCATCACAAATTACTTTCATTTTTCGTTTATTATTATACATTTGCTTACCTATTTAATTTTAAATGAAAAGAATTTATTTACTGTTTTTGATTATTATTTTTAGTAATCGCTTTTATACGCAAATTTCTGCAACCGGTGGTTTTACTGCTCAACAGTTAGCTTCTTATCTTGCAGGACCAAATGTTACTGTATATAATGCAACTATAATTGGAAACTCACTTAGTTACGGTAAATTTCAAACAGGAAATACATCAACTAATTTAGGCCTTTCTAATGGAATAGTTTTAACTACGGGTAGCAGAAGTAATATTATTGGACCAAATAATGTTGCCGATAAATCAAGACAAAATAATGCACCGGGTGACGCTATGTTAAATACAATATCTGGTGCTCAAACAAGAGATGCCTGTGTTTTACAATTTCAGTTTGATGTTCAGTCAGATTTTATTGAGTTTAATTATGTTTTTGGCTCTGAAGAATATCCTGAGTTTGTAAATGCTGGATATAACGATGTTTTTGCTTTTTACATTAGTGGGCCGGGTATTACAGGTTGGCAAAACATTGCATTGGTTCCAAATACAACTACGCCAGTTACTATTGATAATATAAATTCAAATTCTTATTGGCAGTATTATGTAAATAATCAAAATGGTACATCAATCCAATATGATGGATTTACAAAAGTTTTAACCGCAAAAAAAACGGGCTTAATAGCTTGTCAAACTTACACCTTACGATTAGCAATTGCTGATGCTGGAGATGAAGCAATTGATTCGGGAGTTTTTTTAGAAGCAGGAAGTTTAAAGCAAGGCACTATTTCTGCCATAACACAAACAGCTAATGCTGATACCGTTGCATTAGAAGGTTGTACAAAAGCAAAATTTGTTTTTTCACTGGACTCGGCACAATCAACAAACACGTATGTTGATTTTGAAATTGCAGGAACTGCAATTAATGGAGTTGATTATACAAACATTGACACTTTATTTATTTTACCTGCAGGTCAAACTTCTGCCACTATTACAATTGATGCAATAAATGATGGTTTAATTGAAGGATTAGAAAGTGTTTATCTGATCTATTCACCCTATCCTTGCGCGCCAAAAGATACAGTAAAACTATACATTAATGATTATCAAAATCTACAATATGAAAATGCAATTACTAATGTAAGTTGTTTTAATGCTAATGATGGTGTTGTTAATTTTACAACAAATGGAGGAAGTCCACCTTATACTTATTTTTTAATTGATTCTATTACAGGTACATCAACAACATATACTTCTAATCCGATAACCGGCGTTACTCCGGGAACTTATTATGTTAATGTAATTGATGGTTATGGATGTCCAACAGAAGCAGTTATTTCGGGCAATCAATATGTTGGTCCTGCTAAATTTATACCTGATGGTAATGGACAGTCCTATTCTTCTAGTTTACCCATTAGTGGATTTTCAAACACCGCTACTTTTCAAAATTCAGAGCAACTGCAATCAATATGTTTAACCATAGAGCATTCTAAAATTGATGAGTTAGAAATAAAATTACAGGCGCCAAACGGACAAGAAGTTATTTTAAAACAATTTGGAGGAGGAGTAACTAATTTTGGTGAACCATGTGCTAATGGTAGTAATGATTTCGGAAATATTGATACATTACCCGGTATTGGTTATGTATACTGTTTTAATAATTTCCCTACTTATGGTACAATGCTAAGTGAATCAAATAACCATTCATATACCTATACCACATCATGTTATGGTTCTATAGAAACAGATACCTATCTTCCGCAAGGTTTGTATACTTCTTATGGGTCTTTAAATAATTTAATTGGTGCACCCATGAATGGAAATTGGAAATTAATAATAACTGATAATACACCCAATAACAATGGATGGTTATTTGATTGGGGAATTGGTTTTGCGGTTGATCTTCCAGAACCTAAAATTACAATTACACAACCATCAAAACCACAGTTATCATATACCACTGTAAAACCAAATTGCGGAGCAACTAATGGTTCTGTAAACATATCAGTTACAGGTAATACTAGCCCTTTTTCTTACTTATGGAATAATGGGTCACTAGTTGAAGACATTAATGGCATCTCAGCAGGTACTTATACTGTTACAGTTTCAGATTCAATAAACTGCAGATACAATTATCCAGTTTATTTATCAAATAACGGAACTTTGGCTCTGAGCAATATAGTTTCTAATATTGCTTGTAATGGCAGCTCAAACGGTTCAATCAATTTATCTGTAAATGGAGGAACAAATCCAATTACATATTTATGGTCAAACGGAAGTACAACACAAGATATTTCAGGATTACCTGCTGATACATTTGTTGTAAGAGTTACTGATGGTCAGGGGTGTATTGGTATTTTAAGTGCAGAAATTACTCAACCTTCACCAATTGTGTATTCATCTTCTGTTTCAAATGAAACTTGTGGTAATCAAAACGGTTCTATTCAATTGACAGTAACAGGTGGAGTTTCGCCTTACACCTATATTTGGAATAATGGAACTAATGCAGAAGACCCAAATTATTTACAAAGCGGTACTTACAGTGTGATCATAAAAGATGCAAATAACTGTCAGAAAAACACAAGCTTTTCAATAATAAATGAGGTTACAAATTGTAGTGTTAATTGTGATGTCGCATTTTCAAATAATATAGTTACTAATGAAACTTGTGGTCAAAACAATGGATTAATTGACGTTTCGATTAACAATGGACTATATCCATTTAGTTATACTTGGAGCAATGGCGCAACAACACAGGATTTAAATAATCTTCAAGCAGGTACTTACTCGTTAACTGTTACTGATTCGAAAAATTGCAGTATTAGCAAAACATATACAATTACCAATTTAACCAATTCACTTGCAGTAAGTGCTCAAGTAGTTAATCAATATTGTGGAAATCCTAACGGATCGATTAATCAAAGTATTACAGGTGGAGTTTTACCTTATAGTATTGTATGGAATAATGGTTCTACTAATGAGGATAGAACTTCTTTAATGTCGGGTATTTATACTGCTACTATCACGGATGCTAGCGGCTGTGAGATTGTTAAAAGTTATACTGTTACAAATAATACAAATACACTTACTCAAACGTACGGTAATGCTTTAGATGAAGTTTGTAGCAATCAAAGGGGATCAATCGATATTACGATATCAGGTGGTTCTCAACCTTATAATTATTTATGGTCTAATGGAGCAACAACTCAGGATCTTGTTAATATTAATGCAGGAATTTATACTTGTACTGTAACAACAAACAATGGTTGTAAATTATATACTCCCTCATACACTGTTAATAATAATAGTGGCACTCTTTCTATTTTTGATGTAGATATAATTAATGAAGTTTGTGGTAATGGTCAGGGAAGACTTAATATAGATATAACAGGTGGGGCACTTCCTATCCAATATTTATGGAGTAATAATCAAACATCACAATCTATATTGAATATAAGTTCAGGAACCTATTCATGTTCTGTTAGAGATAATAACGGTTGTACTGTAAATTCCGGACCTATAGTTTTAGGGAATAGTTCTGGCACTTTAAGTCTAGAAAACTTAGTTGTAACGAATGAAATTTGTAATAATAATCTAGGTGCAATAAATTTAACTATCAGTGGTGGAGCATCTCCAATTACTTATTTGTGGAATAATGGATCTACTAGTGAAGATTTATCAGGTATTGATGCAGGATCGTATAATTGTGTAATTACGGACATAAATGGATGTACTCTAACAGCTAATGGAATTATTACTAATTCAAATGGTACTTTACAAGTTAGTGCACCTGTTGTAATTAACGAAGTTTGCGGAAACTCCAATGGTTCAATTTCAATTAATCCTAGTGGTGGAACAATACCTTATGTTTACAATTGGAGCAATGGATTACAAATTCAAAACATTAATGGAATACCTGCCGGAAACTATTCATGTATAATAACGGATGCAATTGGTTGTAGTTCATTAGTAAGTTCATCTGTTTCTAATCAAACAGGTAATTTAAATGCTACTTATACCACAATAAATGAAAATTGTAACAATTCAAATGGTAGCATTAATTTAACTGTAACCGGAGGTGCTCTACCTTTTACATATATGTGGAGTAATGGTGTAATAACTCAGGATTTAAATGGCTTATCAATGGGGACTTATTCTTGTTCTATTAAGGATGCAAACAACTGTGTATTTAATACCAATAATATTAGCATTAATAACTTATCCGGAACTTTAGCTTTTTCAAATACAATTATTACTAACGAAAACTGTGGCGATGGAACTGGATCAATTAATGTATCTGTTACGGGAGGTGTAAGTCCTATTTCTTATAGTTGGAGCAATGGTGCAACTACTCAAGACTTAAGTGGTTTGCATGCAGGTAATTATACATTAACAGCAACTGGTGCAAACGGATGTTCAGCAACTCGAGTATTTACAGTTATTAATCAAACGGGTTCATTTCAATATAATGGTCAAGTTGTTTCTCCAGAAGTATGCGGTAATGCAATGGGTAGTATTTCTATTTCATACACAGGAGGTACATTACCTATTTCTTTCCTTTGGAATAATGGATTAACTTCTCAAAACTTAAGTAATCTAATATCAGGTTCATATTCTGTTCAAATTACAGATGCAAATGGCTGCTTAATTTCAAGTCAGAATATAAATGTTACAAATACAAGTGGCAATTTATTGGTAACAGCTCCTGTTATTGTAAATGAAGTATGTAATAATTTATCCGGTTCAATTGAAATTACTACAACGGGTGGAAGTGGTAATTATACTTATTTATGGAATAATGGTGCAACAACTGAAGATTTAACCGGATTGTCTGCAGGTACATATACTTGTATGGTTAGAGATGATAATAATTGTGCTTACCCTGTAAGTGCCACTATTATTAATTCATCAGGCACTTTGGCAGTAACAAGTAGTAATGTAACAAATGCAGTTTGTGGCAATTTAGGATCAATTAATATTACTACAACCGGCGCATTACCTATTAGTTATTTATGGAGTAATAATTCTTCAACAGAAGATATTTCAAATCTCACGAGCGGTTCATATTCATGTACTATATCTGATGCTTTAGGTTGTGTAATTTCATATAGTACATCTATTCTTTTTGCTAACTCACCAGAACTTTCAATTGTTACAACAACCAATGATTATTGTTCTCAAAATTCAGGCTTAATAGATATAGATGTAGCTAATGGAACCCCAGCTTATACCTATTTATGGAGTAATGGTGCAACTACTCAGGATATAAATGGTTTAACTTCAGGTTTTTACTCTTGTTTAATAAGAGATAGTTTTGGTTGTGAAGATACGATTTCAACAACACTTACTAATGTAACACCTTTTAACTCAACAGGAATTGTTACCGATGAGAGTTGTGCAGCTTGCAATGATGGTAGTATTAACGTCACTACAATTAATAATAGTTCAGAACAACTTCAGTATTATTGGGATCCTACGGGAATTTCAACCGAAGATATTAGTGGATTATCTTCTGGTACATATACGTTGTATGTTTATTCAAATACATGTTTTACTACATACATTTTTACAGTAAATGTTGCCAACACTATTGGAGTTGTTTCTAATGAAAATTTAAATAATGACATGGTTGTTTATCCTAATCCTTCTGGAGGTGATTTCAACTTAATTTTATCAAAAGAAATAAATCGAAAAAACATTACTATTCAAGTATTAAATTTGCTTGGTGAAGTTGTAAAAGAATTTGCTGAATTTGAAAATAATGACACAAATAAACACATTGAATTAAATTTAAAAGAATTTAGCAGTGGAATTTATTACTTAAAATGTAGATCTGATGAAAAAGAATTTATAAAGAAAATAATAATAACAAAGTAATTTATAGCTCCTGAAAAGGAGCTTTTTTATTTAATTTAGTCTTATGGAAAATTTAACAATAGAAGAAGCTCAAAAGAAAGTTGATAATTGGATAAAAACCATTGGTGTAAGGTATTTTAATGAACTTACTAACACAGCTATTTTAATGGAAGAAGTAGGGGAGTTGGCAAGAATTATGGCAAGGAAATATGGTGAGCAATCCTTTAAAGAGAGCGATAAAAAACATGAATTAGCTGATGAAATGGCAGATGTTTTATGGGTGCTGATTTGTCTTGCCAACCAAACTGGTGTTAATTTAACAGAAGCATTTCAAAAAAATATTGACAAAAAAACGAGTCGAGATTTTAATCGTCATCAAAGTAACGAAAAATTAAAGTGACCACTAATCAACCATTAACATTACTTCAGATAAAAGCTAAAATGGAATCTTGGTGTGCATATCAGGATAGGTCGCACTTTGAGGCTAGGTTAAAGTTAAAAACATTTACTAATAACCAACGAGATATTGAGTTTATTATTGCTGAACTTATTACTTCTAATTTTTTAAACGAAGAAAGATTTGCCTGTTCTTATGCAAGGGGTAAATTTAGAATTAAACACTGGGGCAGAACTAAAATTTTATTAGGATTAAAACAATTTCAGGTATCTGAATATTGTATTAAAAAAGCAATGAAGGAAATTGATGGGGATGAATATATAAAGGTTTTAGAAACTATTTTGATTAAAAAATCTTCCTCAATCAAAGAAAAAAACAGTTTGTTGAAAAAAATAAAATTAACCAGGTATGCACTTTCTCGTGGCTTTGAAAATGATTTAATTCAAGATTGCTTAAAAATACTTGTTAATTAAATTAATAATAAAATCATCTTTTATTTATTTCTAAAAATTTTCAATTATTAAATTTGCGCTTTATTTAACTATAAATTACTAAATCCTAATTAAATTTAAACTAATCACTTCAAACAGTTATGATTGAACAAAAATTAAATGAAATTGAAAAAGATGGTAAAAAACTATCTCCAATTTTACCTGCAAATGTTAAAAATTACATGATTGATATTGACGGAACAATTTGCGATGATATCCCAAATGAAGAGCCACATAGAATGATTGATGCTGCCGTTTATCCTGATGCGTTAAAAACATTAAATAAATGGTTTGAAGAAGGTCATATCATAACTTTTTTCACATCCAGAACTGAAGAACATAGAAAAGTTACTGAAGAATGGTTGGCAAAACACGATTTTAAATACCATGGTATTTTATTTGGAAAACCTCGTGGAGGAAATTATCATTGGATTGATAACCATATGGTTCGCGCAACTCGTTTTGAGGGAAAATTTACCGATTTAATTGTAAAATCGGCAAAAGTTGAAGTGTTTGAATCTTAATTGATTTTAATTCCTTTTTTTATTACCTTTATTTTTTGAACAAAGTAAATTACTATGTGTGGAATTGTTGCATATCTAGGAAATCGTGAAGCTTATCCTGTTTTAATTAAAGGTTTACATCGTCTTGAATACAGAGGTTATGATAGTGCTGGTGTAGCCATGATATCAAAATCTGGAGAGTTAAATGTATATAAGAAAAAAGGTAAGGTTTCTGATTTAGAAGAGTTTGCATTTGGAAAAGATCTAAGTGGTGCTATAGGAATAGGTCATACACGATGGGCAACACATGGTGAACCCAATGACGTAAATTCACATCCTCATTATGCTGAAAGTGGAGATTTAGTAATTATTCACAATGGTATAATTGAAAATTATGCTTCTATAAAAGAAGGGTTAAAAAATCGTGGACATCATTTTGTTTCTCAAACCGATACAGAAGTATTAATTCACTTAATTGAAGATATTAAAAAAAGTGAAAATATAAAAACCGGACATGCAGTAATAGCAGCTTTAAACCAGGTTATTGGAGCATATGCTATTGTTGTTATGGATAAAAACGATCCTAACACCTTGGTAGCTGCAAAAAAAGGTAGTCCGATGGTAATTGGTATAGGTGATGATGAGTTTTTTATTGCTTCAGATGCTTCACCAATTGTAGAATATACAAAAAACGTGGTGTATTTAAATGATGAGCAAGTTGCCATTATTAGAAGAAACGAAGAGGTAAAAATCAGAACCATAAAAGACAAAGAAATTCCATTATATGTACAGGAATTAGAGTTGGAATTGGAAGCAATAGAAAAAGGTGGATACGAACATTTTATGCTAAAAGAAATCTATGAACAACCAAAGTCTGTTCTAGATAGTATGCGCGGAAGATTGAACTCAAAACAAGGTACTGTACAACTTGGAGGAATTGTTGATCATTTACCAAAATTTAAAAATGCCAAACGAATAATTATTGTAGCCTGTGGTACATCGTGGCATGCAGGTTTGGTTGCAGAATATTTATTTGAAGAATATACCCGAATTCCAGTTGAAGTTGAGTACGCATCAGAATTTAGATATAGAAACCCAATTATTTATCAAGATGATATTGTAATTGCAATATCACAATCAGGTGAAACAGCTGATACTTTAGCCGCAATAGAATTAGCAAAATCAAAGGGTGCTACCATTATAGGTGTTTGTAATGTGGTTGGATCTTCTATTCCTCGTGCTTCTCATGCTGGTTCATACACACATGCTGGTCCTGAAATTGGTGTTGCTTCAACAAAAGCTTTTACTGCCCAAGTTGTTGTTCTTACGTTAATGGCATTACAAGTTGCTCAAGAAAAAGGAACAATTCCTCAGGGAAAATTCAGACAGCTGCTTTATGAATTGGAATCAATTCCATCTAAAATTGAAGCTGTTTTAAAACAAAATGATTTAATTAAAGAAATTTCTGGTATTTATAAAAATGCTGAAAATGCACTTTACTTAGGAAGAGGCTATACTTTCCCTGTTGCATTGGAAGGTGCTTTAAAACTAAAAGAAATTTCCTACATACATGCTGAAGGTTATCCTGCGGCAGAAATGAAACATGGACCAATTGCATTAATTGATGAAAACATGCCGGTTTTTGTTATTGCTACTAAAGGTGCAAATTACGAAAAAGTAGTTAGTAACATTCAGGAAGTGAAAGCGAGAAAAGGTAAAATTATTGCAGTTGTAACAAATGGAGATAAAGAAGTGAGAAAGATGGCTGATTATTGCATTGAAATTCCTGAAACTGATGAATCACTTGTGCCTTTGGTATCTGTCGTTCCTTTGCAACTTTTATCTTATCACATCGCAGTTATGCGTGGTTGCAATGTGGATCAACCTAGGAATTTGGCAAAAAGTGTAACGGTTGAATAATTACTTATTCAACTACATTTCCTTCATGAAAATTTTGTTTTTTAGTAATTTCTCCATTAATACTGAAGCTTGACCAGCTACCTTCTTTTACAAAATCTCCAAGCTCTGCAAAATATGCCATGGAACCTTCTTCTTTGATCGTACCGTTTTCATAAAATTCTTTATGAAGGTATAGTTTTTTCTTTTTATCAACCAATTCAAACGTAATACTTGGTTTTCCATCTTCTTTATAAGAGTTTCTTTTAACTAAATAGTCACCATTTTTACTACTCTCTTCATCATAAGAAATTTTACCATTTTCATAGTAATCAATTTGTTTAACAGCATAAGACTCAAAGTATTTAATTTCTGATTTTAGGTTACCATTTGGGTAATATTCAATCATTTCACTTTTCTTTAAATCAATCATTTTATATGATCGTTCAATAGTTGAGTTAGGGTAAAAGTTTTTAAAAGCTCTAAGTTTTCCTTCAACATATAATCCTTTATGTATAGGTTTATCATTTAAATAATAATCTTCAATTTCTCCTTCTTCTTTATATCCCTTTTTGTTTTTTCTAACAGTATCGTTTTCAAAAACAGCAATTAATTTATCATACATTCTTATACCATAAACATCATCTACTACTTTTTTGGGATCATACTTTTCAGCTAAAGGTATTTGACTTGCAAAAGATGATTGAGAAAATGATTGATTAAAAATTAAAACTAATGAAAAAGTAAAAAAAAAGAATTTCATAATATAAGTAGTAAGTATTTGAATTGGTTTGGTTTGAAATTGTAGTAGTTAACTTAAACTGGAAAACAAATTAATGTAATCCCATTTCCGCCAAATACCTTTCAGCATCTAATGCACCCATACAGCCGCTTCCTGCTGCTGTTACAGCCTGACGGTAAACTTTGTCTTGAGCATCGCCCACAGCAAAAACACCTTTAATATTGGTTTTACTTGTGCCCGGTACGGTTTGTATATAACCTTGATCATCCATGTTTATCCAACCTTTAAATAAATCGGTATTTGGTGTATGTCCAATAGCTACAAAGAATCCGGTAACGTTAATTTTTCTTTCTTCACCGGTAGAAGTATTTTTAATAATGGCTCCATCAACAGCTTTTTCTCCTGTAATTTCTTTTGTTTCAGAGTTCCATAAAATTTCGATATTAGGTGTGTTTTTAACACGTTCCTGCATTGCTTTACTTGCTCTCATTTCTCCTTTTCTTACAATCATGTAAACTTTTTTACACAACTTGGCAAGGTAAGTAGCCTCTTCTGCTGCAGTATCTCCGGCACCTACAATAGCAACATCCTGTCCTTTAAAAAAGAAACCATCACAAACTGCACAGGCTGAAACACCAAATCCATTAAGACGTTGTTCACTTTCTAATCCTAACCATTTTGCTGAAGCACCAGTTGCAATAATTACTGAATTTGCATGAAGTTCTGTTGTTTCATCTACCCAAACTTTGTGTAATGGTCCGGTAAAATCTACCTTGGAAACATATCCGAATTTTACTTCAGTTCCAAAACGTTCAGCTTGCGCTTTAAAATCTTCCATCATTTCTGGCCCTTGAATTCCTTTTGGATAACCCGGGTAATTTTCAACTTCAGTAGTAATAGTTAATTGTCCGCCTGGTTGCATTCCAGTATAAATAACAGGTTTTAATCCTGCGCGAGAAGCATATATTCCTGCTGTATAACCTGCAGGACCTGAACCGATAATTAAGCAATCTATTTTTTCTATTGTAGTACTCATTTTTTTAATTTTTTTGCAAAAGTAATTTGTTTACACTTTGTTGCCTAATTAAGATATTAAGATAATGTTAAAAAGAATTAATGGTTAAACAGGTTATATTATTTGTCATGCTTCAATCCTTTTTATAGATAAATCAAAACATCCATTATTAACTATATTTGCAAATTATTTAAATTATGAGTTTTAAAAGACATACTGTTACAGCAGCTTTGCCTTATGCAAATGGACCTGTTCACATTGGGCATCTTGCAGGATGTTACATCCCTGCTGATATTTACGTAAGATATCTAAGAAGTAAAAATGAAGATGTAATTTTTATTTGTGGAAGCGATGAACATGGAGTTCCAATTACAATAAAAGCTAAAAAAGAAGGAATTACACCTCAGCAGGTTGTAGATAAATACCATAAAATAATGGGTGATGCTTTCAAGGGTTTTGGAATTTCGTTTGATGTTTATTCACGAACCTCATCTAAAATTCATCATGAAACTGCAGCCGATTTTTTTAAAACACTTTATGAGAAAGGTGGTTTTACAGAACAGGTAACTGAGCAATATTACGATGAAGAAGCAAAACAATTTCTAGCCGATCGTTACATTGTTGGAACTTGCCCAAAATGTGCCAATGAAAATGCCTATGGTGATCAGTGTGAAAAATGCGGCACTTCATTGAGTCCAACCGAATTAATTCATCCAAAATCTACCTTATCCGGTTCAAAACCTGTTTTAAAACAAACCAAAAACTGGTTTTTGCCTTTGGATAAATTATCTCCAAAAATAAAATCGTTTATAGAACAGCATCCAGATTGGAAAACCAATGTTTATGGACAATGCAAAAGTTGGTTAGATAGTGGTGATGGTTTGCAACCCCGTGCAATGACTCGCGATTTGGATTGGGGAGTTCCAGTTCCTATTGAAGGAGCAGAAGGTAAAGTACTTTATGTGTGGTTTGACGCACCAATAGGGTACATTTCTGCCACCAAAGAGTTATTTGAGAAAACCGAAAATCCTGACAAATGGGAAAAATACTGGAAAGATAAAGAAACACGTTTAATTCATTTTATTGGAAAAGATAATATTGTTTTTCATTGTATCATCTTTCCGGCAATGTTAATGGAACATGGAGATTATATTTTACCGGATAACGTTCCTGCCAATGAGTTTTTGAATTTGGAAGGCGATAAAATTTCAACTTCTCGAAATTGGGCTGTTTGGCTTCATGAATATCTTAATGATTTTAAAGGTAAAGAAGATGTGTTACGTTACTCGCTCACTTCTAATATGCCTGAAACAAAGGATAATGATTTTACCTGGAAAGATTTTCAAATCAAGAATAATAGTGAGTTAGCCGATATTTATGGAAATTTCATTAATCGTGTGTTGGTTTTAACTAATAAAAATTATAACGGAATGGTTCCGGAAGCACTTCAATATGAAAAAAATGATTTGCTCGTTTTGGAAGAACTAATCAAAATTCCTTTACGCATTGAAGAATCGTTGGAGAAATTTAGATTTAGAGAAGCCATGGCAGAAATGATGAATATGGCTCGTCTAGGTAACAAATATCTTGCAGAACAAGAGCCATGGAAACTTATCAAAACAGATGAACAACGTGTAAGAACAATTATGAACGTAGCTATTCAAATTGCAGCTAATTTAGCTATAGTTTGTGAGCCGTTTCTTCCATTTACTTCAGCTAAATTATTTAGATTATTAAATATATCACCTTTAAAATGGGCACATTCAAAAAATAGCAACAATGTAGCTTCCGGTCATAAAATTAACGAACAACCCGAGATTTTGTTTAGTAAAATTGAAGATTTGGATGTTGAAAAACAATTATTGAAATTGATAGAGTCAAAAAAAATGAATGCCGCTAATGCTGCAACCCTAGCTCCTGCAAAAGATGAAATAACCTACGATGATTTTGCAAAAATGGATATTAGAGTTGGAACTATTTTGGAGGCTGAACGTGTACCTAAAACAGACAAATTATTAAAATTAATCATTGATACCGGTTTGGATAAAAGAACTGTTGTTTCAGGTATTGCAGAATGGTACAAGCCAGAGGAAGCTATTGGTAAAAAAGTGAGTATACTGGTTAATCTTGCTCCTCGAAAAATTAAGGGTATAGAAAGTAAAGGAATGATTTTAATGGCTGAAAATCCTCAAGGTGAACTGAGTTTTGTTACTCCTACAAAAGATGTAACAGGAAATGGAAGCATTATAAAGTAGATTTATATTCCAAAACTTCACATTTATCTTTACAATTTTTTAAAAGTTGCTCAATAGTTTCATTCAATTTTGGATGAAACCAATTTGGAGCTATTTCCAAAAAAGGAATTAAAACAAAATTTCGTTTGTGTAAAAATGGGTGTGGAATTTTTAAATCATCATCATTTATGATTTCATTATTGTAACTTAATATATCAATATCAATTACTCTGCTGCCCCATTTTATTTTTCGTTCACGTCCTAAACGTTTTTCAATAAATAAGAGTTTAGTTAATAGCTCATTTGGAGCAAATTGGCTTTTAATTTTAATCACACAATTTAAAAAACTAGGTTGATCTGTTAAGCCCCAAGCAGCAGTTTCATAAAACGATGATTGAATTATGATTTGACCTACTTTTTCATTAATCAACTGCATGGAAGTTTTTAAATTTTGCTCCCGATTACCTAAATTACCACCTAAACTTAAAAAGACTTCATTCATCAAAAAAAAATATTATTTAAAACTTGTGTTGTAAATTTACATCTTAAAATAAAATATAAATGAAAACTTTTTTTACCTCTTTTTTCGGTGCAGTTGTAGGTGTTATTGTGTCCTCCATATTAATTGTTGTTATTGCAATTGCTGCTATTGTTGGTGGCATAGGCGCAGCACTATCTAAAACAGAAACTAAAAAAGAAACAAAAAATAATTCTGTTCTTTTTATAGATTTTAAACAACAAATTAATGACAGAACATTGGATAATCCGTTTTCAAATTTTTCATTTGATGCGTTAGGAGAAAAACGAATTGGCTTAGATAAAATTGTTGAAAATATTCAAGCAGCAAAAAAAGATTCAAATATTAAAGGAATATATCTTCATTTAACTTCAATTGAAGCAGGAATAGCTGCAGTAGAAGAAATAAGAAATACTTTATTGGATTTTAAAAAATCGAATAAGTTTATTTACGCGTACAGTGAAATGTACAACCAGAAATCATACTATCTGGCTTCTGTTGCTGATAAAATTTTATTAAATCCTCAGGGTGATTTTGATTTTAAAGGGTTAAGTGCTCAAATTATGTTCTTCAAAAAAGCTCTCGATAATTTACAGGTAGATGTACAAATTTTTAGGCACGGTAAATTTAAAAGTGCTATAGAGCCTTTTATGTTGGATAAAATGAGTGAGTCGAACCGACTTCAAACTGAACAGTTTTTGGGATCAATATGGAATAATATGTTAACTCAAATCTCGAAAGAAAGAAAAATAACTGTTGATGAATTAAATGTAATGGCAGATGAATTAAAAATTAATTCTCCTGATGATGCATTTACAAATAAGTTAGTTGATGGCTTAACCTATGACGATGAAGCAAAAAGTATTATTCGAAAAAAATTAGCTATTGAAGCAACCGGTAAAATTAATTTTATTAAAATCGCTGATTATGAAGCTGATAAATCAATCTTAGAAGATAAATTTAACGATAAAAAAATAGCTGTTATTTATGCTGTTGGGTCAATTGAAAGTGGAGAAGGGGATGACGAAAATATTGGTTCGGATAGAATTGCAAGCGCCATAAAAGAAGCGCGTTTGGATGAACGCATAAAAGCTATTGTATTTAGAGTTAATTCTCCAGGTGGTAGCGCTCTAGCTAGTGATGTAATTTGGAGAGAAGTTACATTAGCAAAAAAAGCAAAACCTTTTATTGTATCAATGGGTGATGTAGCTGCATCAGGTGGTTATTACATTTCTTGTGCTGCAGATAGAGTATTTGCTCAACCCAATACCATAACTGGTTCAATTGGCGTTTTTGGAATTATGCCCAATGCACAAAAAATGTTATCTGAAAAACTGGGGATTACAATTGATACTGTAAATACGAATAAGCATTCAGATATGGGCGGAATATTCAGAGGTGTTACTGAAAACGAACGCGCAAAAATTCAAAACAGTGTTGAAAATGTATACGATGTGTTTACTAAACGTGTTGCAGAGGGTAGAAAAATGAAGCAAAGTGATGTTGATAGCATAGGGCAGGGAAGAGTATGGAGCGGCACTGATGCGTTAAAAATTAAATTAGTGGATGAATTAGGTGGATTGGATAAAGCTATTGAGTTTGCTGCAAAAAAATCAAATACTAGTGATTATTCGATTATTCAATTACCTAAAGTAAAAAATCCAATCGAAGAACTTTTCAATGATATTGAAAAAGAAACTGAAGCTAAAGTGATTAAAAATCAATTAGGTGATTCTTATAAATATCTTAGAAATTTAAAAACAATTATTAATCTAAAAGGTGTACAGGCAAGAATGCCTTATGATTTGATAATCTATTAAGATTAAAACGAAGAAAGGTTGGTTGAAATACTAATGTGACTTGTATTGCCAGCTGCATGGTATTTTGTAAAAGCATAATTCACATAAATCTTTTTGATTTTAATACCCAAACCTAAGCTTATACCAACCATTCCTCCATTATCAGGAAGTTGCATTTCTTTTCTTCTGCGGTAATTATATCCAACCCTGAGTTGAAAGTTTTTTCCGGGACTTATTTCAGTGCCAAACAAAAAGTGACGAAACAATTTATCACTTGTTGTTCTAAATTTACTTGTTTTAATTTCCTCACCGGTAAAAGGGTCAGTTGTTAATATAGATGCATTAGGGTCAACATACGTTAAATCCCATTGATTAATATTTTGATAATTAAATAAAAAACGTATTGGTGCTTTTGCTAATTTTTTTGAAATACCAAAATTTATTTCAGGTATTATTTTTTCTACGGTGTTGCCAGAGTAGCTTTTCCATTGATAACCGAAATTGTTTAAAACTAAAGCGGCTACAAAATCTCTTTTTTTGTTTTTGTAGGTAATTCCTGCATCTATCGAATTTCCTGTTGATGAAAATGTATATAGCTTTGAATAAATTGTCTTTATATTAATGCCCCAGCTCAATATAGAATCTAACTCATTGCCGTATGAAAGAGTTAAATTATAATCGTTAGCAGTAAAAGTACCTTGCTGCATTCCGTATTCATCACTTTCAATAAATTTACCATAATTAACATTTTGTAATGCAATTCCAAAATGCCCAATACTGTCAAATGATTTTACATATTGTAAATTGTAAAAATTAATATCAGCAACATAATTAATGTAACTCATCTGAATTTTGTCGCTCATCGATTTGTTTAATGCTGATGGATTTTGTAAGTATAATGAAACATCATCATCTTTTAAACCAATTGTACTTCCTCCTAACGAGGCAGTTCTTGCCGGTACAGGAACCTGAAGAAAAGAATATATGCTCTGGCCGCCAATTTGTGCTTTGCCAATTGATACTATTAATAAGAATATGTAGGTTATGTTTTTCAATGATTAGTGTTTGATGAAACTATAAACTCATCATGTCTTTTAATTTAACTGCTTGTCTACGACTTATTTCTACTTGTTCTCCACCTTTAAGTTTAACCATTAATCCCCCATTAAACCAGGTTTCAATATTTTCTATCCATTTTAAATTAATGATGTGTTTTCTACTTGCTCTAAAAAATGTTTTTGGATTTAAACGAACATCTAAATTATTTAAGCTTCTTAAAATAAGTGGCCTATGATTATCGAACAATACCCTTACATAATTTCCTTCGCTTTCAAACAAACGAATGTTGGATAATTTAACAAACCAGCATTTTTCACCATCCTTTACAAAAACCATATCATCATCTAAAAAAGGTGCTGAATTTTCTTTTTTTCCGTCTTTTTCCTCTTTGGCAAATAATTTTTTAAGTGCGTCATTCAAGCGATCTTTCGATACTGGTTTTAATAAATAATCTAAGGCATTTACTTCGAAAGCTCTCAATGCAAATTCATCGTATGCAGTAACAAAAATCACTTCAGGTAAGCCCGAAATTTCCTCAATAAGCTCTAATCCGGTTTTTCCAGGCATTTGTATGTCCAAAAATAAAACATCAGGTTTTAACTGATTAATTTTTTCTTTAGCATCTTCTGCGTTAGAACATTCACCAATTATTTCAATGTCTTTATGTTCAGCCAATAAACTTTTTAATTCTTGGCGAGCCAAACGTTCATCATCAATTATTAGAGCTTTCATTTTTATATAATGCTGTTTTTCGGAATTATAACGCGAGTTACTACTTTATTATTTTCATTGTTTATTGAAATAAAAGAAGTATTTCCAAATAAATACTTTAATCGTTCAATTGAGTTTTTTAGTCCAAATCCACTATCAGAGATTGAATTTTCTTCAAATTTGCCATCATTTGAAATTTTAATTTCTAATAGTTGATTTTTTATTTCAGAATTAACATCGATAGATCCACCTTTTGGAAGTTTTGAAATTCCATGTTTAATTGCATTTTCTACTAAGGTTTGAAGAAGTAGGGGAGGAATCTGAAAATGATTAGTATCATCACTTTGAGAAATTGTGAAATTTAAACGTTCTTCATATCTTATTTTTTCAAGATTTAAATAATCATAAACAATTTTAATCTCATCTTTAAATGAAATAAGCTTATTTTTTTCCATCATTAAGGTGTTTCTTAATATATTGGAAAGTTGTGTTACCGCTTCTTTAGCTTTAATTGGGTTTTCATCAATCAACGCACGAATACTGTTCATCGAATTAAACATGAAATGTGGGTTTAATTGCGATTTAATTTTATTTAATTCAGCTTCTTTCATGGAAGCTTCCCATCTTAATGTTTTCATTTCAGCCTGAGTATAATTTATTAAAAAATGATAGGCAAAATAGGCTAAACTCCAGAAAAAGAATACGAAAGCGTAGTTAATAACATTAGCAACGATATCAATTACTCCAATATCTTGAACTTCAATTTTTAATGCCTTTTGCAATAAAAATTCTGCGAAATAAAAAATACTTGCATTGATAAATGAACCAATAATTACCAATGGAATCTGAAAGTAAATTTTTACTTTCATCAGGTTTGATTTTACAACAACAAATCGAAAACCATGCGTAATACCAATTCCAAGTGGCAACCAAAAAAGATAAATTAAAATCTCGTTTGCTTTAAACGGACTCTGAAGTATAAAAAATACAAGATTTAGTAAAACGTAAACTAACCAGCCAGATAATTGACATATCCAATAAAGTTTACTTTTAGACATTTATGAGAATTTACTTATTTGTATTTTTCAGTTTCTGTAAGTGAGTTCATCACTTTTTGTTTCAGTTCTTCTTTGAACTCAGAAATTTTATTTAGTAATTTACTGTTTCCTGTCGCAATCATTTGAGCAGCTAAAATTCCTGCATTTTGTGCCGCATTAACTGCAACAGTTGCAACCGGAACACCATTAGGCATTTGAACAATTGAAAGCAATGAATCCCAACCATCAATTGAATTGCTTGATTTTACTGGAACGCCAATTACGGGTAATGGAGTTAATGATGCAACCATTCCAGGTAAATGAGCAGCACCTCCTGCACCTGCAATTATAACTTTTAATCCTCTTCCTGAAGCGTTTTTTGCATAATCAAACATTCGTTCAGGAGTTCTGTGAGCAGAAACAATTGTTATTTCGTATTCGACACCAAGTTTTTTTAAAATTTCTGCTGCATCTTTCATGATGTTTAAATCAGATGCACTTCCCATAATGATTCCTACTTCCATTATTAAATTATAAGTTTAATTAAAAGTCGTGACTTAATTGATTTGTAGCTTTTTGCAAAATTTCAAAAGCATTTTCCGCCATTAAATTTTCTTTATCTAAGGTTGGGTTGATTTCTACCATTTCAAAGCAAGCTATTTTTTTACTTCTCATGATATAATAGATTAAATTTCCGGCTTCTTTTTCGGTAATACCATTCGGTACTGGTGTTCCTGTACCTGAAGATATTCTAGAATCCATACTATCTACGTCAAAACTAACGTAGATAATATCGCAGCTATCTAAATAATTTAATGATTCAATTGCAACACGTTCTACTGCTTTTTTTCTAATTTCTTGTAATGTAAAAACACGAACCTTGTTTCTTTTTATTAAAAAATCCTCTGGCGGTTCAAAATCTCTTAATGCAATGTAAACTAAATCCTGATAATTGATTTTAGGGCAAATGCCCCCTAAATTTTTTAATTTTTCCCAAAACTCAGATGTTTCATCATCCAGTTTATTAATTGCCTTTTCTTTATTATCCTCATCCAAACTGCATGCAATTGGCATACCGTGCATGTTGCCTGATGGAGTTGTATAAGGTGAATGAATATCTGCATGAGCGTCAATCCAAATAACTCCTAATCTTTTGTTTGGATGTGCCATTTTTAATCCGGCAATTGTGCCTATTGCAGAACTGTGATCACCTGCTAAAACAATTGGAATTGCATTTTCTTTTACAATTGTTGTTTTTAATTCGTTTGCTATTCTTTCGTTTAACGTATAAACTCCTTTAATTCGTTTAGCGTAATCGTGAACAACAGGTTCAAGTAATAACTGATTTTCTGATTTAACTTCTACTGCTTTAAATTTTTTAAAGAAAGGGCTACCAAAATCAAGTGCTGCAATTTTAATTGCTTCAACACCTAAACTTGCACCTCTTGTACCGGCGCCAATTTCTGATTTAACTTCGATTAATTTTATAGGTTTAATCATAATAATGTATTATCTATCTAATTTACTAAAATAGGTTTAACTAAAGTTTATTTAATCAATTGCCTATTATTTTTGAATGAAAATTAATTTTTTGAGAAAATTACTCCTTTTACCTCTTCCAAAATATCAAAAGCTTCTGCTTTGTCTTTTCCTTCAGCATAAATGCGAAGAAGTGGCTCTGTTCCTGAGGCTCTTAACATTGTCCAGGTATTTTCATCAAAGAAGAATTTGTATCCATCTAAATCTTCGGTTCTAGCAATTTTATATTTTCCAAATTGGGTATATTTTCCGTTTTTGCAATTTTCAATTATGCTGTTTTTTAAATGATCATCTATGTGCATATCATTTCGTTCGAACCAAAATGTACCCGTAATAGCATAAACTTCTTGTATTAACTCATCTAAACTTTTACCTGATTTTGCCATAAACTCCCAAATGGTTAAACCCATCCAAATTCCGTCTCTCTCAGGAATATGTCCTTTAATGGCAATTCCTCCACTTTCTTCTCCGCCAACTAATACTTCTTCATTAAGCATGATGTTGCAAATGTATTTAAAACCAATTTTTACTACATCTAAGGGTAATCCGTAATGAACACACATGTTTTTAAGTTTTACCGTAGTAGAAAATGCGGTACACACTTTTGCTTTTTGATTTTTATATTTTGCAAGGTAATGTACAAGTAATAAGATGATATGGTGAGAATCAACAAAATCTCCTTTTCCATTATAAAAACCAATCCGATCTGCATCGCCATCAGTACACAAACCACAATCAATGTTTCCGCTATTTTTAATTAGATTGGAAAATTCGGTAAGGTTTTTATGAATTGGTTCTGGCGCTTGACCTTTAAAACTTGGATTATAATCATCGTGTAAATGTATGATATCAGGAAACAATCTTTTCATAACTCGTTGTCCTGCACCATACATACTGTCATAAGCCAAACGTAAATTCGAGTTTTTTATGGCAGCCAAATCAAAATTTTCTTCCACTCGTTTTACATATAAATCTTCTAAAGGAGCAATTACTCTTAAACCACTTTTATCTGAATCATTCAAGTTTATTGTTTCGTAGTTCATGCTAACTCTATCCGGTATAGCATCTTCAATTTCTTGTACTTTTTCAGGAGTTAATGGTCCGCCATAATGGCCCTTGAGTTTATATCCATTGTAAGATGGAGGATTATGACTTGCTGTTAAAATAATGCCCAAACTTGCTTTATAATGTACGGTACCCAGTGAAACCATTGGCGTAGATACAAAACCTTGCGATTGGTACACTTTTATGCCATGTGCAATTAAAACCTGTGCAGCAGTATCAGCAAATAATTCTCCAGCAAAACGGCAATCATGTCCCAAAACAACTGAGGGATCAGTGAAATTTTTCTTTAACCATAATGCAGTGGCATCAGTAACACGGGCAACATTTTCAGCAGTAAATTCTTTTGCAATAATGGCTCTCCAGCCATCAGTTCCAAATTTAATCTTCGTCATAACTATTTTATAATTCGTTATTTATTCTGGTTATTAGTAGTAAGTTGAGTCATGGCCATCATATCTTTCATGGTTTTTTGAAGTCCATCTGTAGAGCCATCTAAGAAAATAACATTTCCTTTACCATGTTCAGCAAAATTTTTAACGGATTCCGTCCACATACTAAATAAAATGAATGAAGGATCCAAATTAGCGTCATTCATTAAACGTGCCGCACCCGACATCCCTTTTGCTACTTCTTCTCTAAACAATGCAATACCTTGACCTCTTAATTGCGCTGCTTCTTTTTCGGCAGATGCTGCAATTTTAATAGCATTACCTTCTGCTTCGGCTGCTTTTGTTTTTGTTATTAATAATGCCTGACCTTCATTTTCAGCAGCAGCTTTTAAATTATTTGAGGCAACTACTTTAGCCATCGAACGCATTACTTCTTCATCAAATGTAATATCGTTTAATTGTAAATCGATTAAGTGATATCCCCAAGATTCTAAAGTTTGGTCGAGCTGATCCTTTACCGCCTCAACAATATCTCTTCTCAATATTAAAACTTCAGCTTGTTTCTTTGTAGCAACAAAAGCACGTACCGAACCTTCTATGGAACGAACCAATGCTTGCATAAGGTTTTTGTCATCTAAAAATTTAAAAGCAACATTTTTAATGGTTTCTTCTTTCTGATCAAAAACAGAATACAATAACATTGCTGTAAAGTTTACGTTTGCTTGATCTATTGTAACTGCCTGAAAACCAAGTTCAGCTGATCTGTTTTGAATGCTAATTTGTTTGTAAACTTTTTCGATAATAGGAATTTTAAAATTTAACCCTGGCATTAAGGTTCTATTGTATTTCCCGAAAATGGTGGTTACTGCAACAGTACCTTGTTGAACAGTTTTAAAACTTGTTAGTACTATTAAAACTAACAAGACGATAATTGGTATTAACATTTTTATAAAAATTTAGGCATCTAATCTACAAAAAAAGCACGAAACCGATTTAACATTTTAATTAAACAATGGTTAATTTATAATTTATATTTTACTGTATTAGGTTCGCAATTAAAATGTTTTAAATTAAACACTGAATAATAGTTACTTTAAGTTAAATTTATTATATTCGCGCCCAAAATTTTTAAATAAATCATGGCAGAAAATATTGAAAATAAAGAAGCGGTTGTAGACGTTCAGCAAACTATGGATAAAGCGGAATTGTTTTTTGACAAAAACAAAAAAACAATTGGCTATGTTGCAGGTGCAGTTATTGCTGTTGTTACTATTGTTTTAGCTTACAATATGTGGTATATTCCTGAACAAAATAAGGAAGCACAAACACAAATTTTTGTTGCACAATCTTTATTTGAAAAAGATTCTTTTAACTTGGCTTTAAAAGGAGGTAATTATAATGGCACCACATTTACCGGTTTAGAAGAAGTATCTGAAACTTATGCTTCAACCCCAACAGGAAAAGTTGCAAAATACATGGTTGGAGTTTCTTATTTACAATTAGGAAAATTTAATGAAGCAATTGAAAGTTTAGAAGGTTTTTCAAGCGATGACATTATGCTTACTTCAATTGCAACAGGTGCAATTGGTGATGCTAAAATGGAATTGAATCAGATTGATGAAGCTATTAAATATTACGAAAAAGCGGCAGATATTAATACTAATAATTTTACTACTCCTATCTATTTGAAAAAGGCTGCATTAGCTTACGAAATTAAATCTCAATTTGCTGACGCTTTAAAATTATACGAGCGTATTCAAAAAGAATTCTCAAAAACAACAGAAGCGAGAGATATTGAGAAATATATTATGCGAGCTAAAACGCTTGGCAATATTTAATTAATAAATAAACAATAGATTTGAAAGGTGATAGAAAATATCACCTTTTTTTATTTAAAAAAAACAAGATATTATGAATTTGCTTTCAGTTGAACAATTAAGTAAAAGTTTTGGCACTAAAGAATTATTCAAGAAAATTTCTTTTGGAATCAACTATGGCGAAAAAGTTGCACTAATTGCAAAAAATGGTCAAGGTAAATCAACATTGATTAATATTTTAAAAGGAAAAGAAATACAGGATGAAGGCACAGTTACTTTTAAAAAAGATTTAAAAATTGGTTATTTAGAACAGCAACCTGCTTTTGATTCATCAAAAACAGTTATGGATGTTTTACTTTCAGACAATAACGAATTTTCTGTTGCTGTAAAAAATTATGAAACAGCATTGCATTTACATTCTGAAAATCCTGATGAAAGAAACAGCAAATTACTAGATGAAGCAATTTTAAAAATGAGCGAGTTGGATGCCTGGAATTTTGAAGCAAATTTAAGTTCTATAGCTGCTAAACTTGGATTAAAAAATTTAAACCAAAGAGTAGGGGAGTTAAGTGGTGGACAGATAAAACGTTTGGCATTAAGTTGTTTATTAATAAATGAACCAGAATTATTGGTGCTCGATGAACCCACCAACCACTTAGATATTGAAATGATTGAGTGGTTACAGCATCATTTATCGAGTTACTCAAAAAGTATTTTATTAATTACTCACGACAGGTATTTTTTAGATGAAGTTTGTACTCAGATTATTGAATTGGAGTACAGTAAATTATACCATTATAAAGGTAATTTTCAATATTATATAGAAAAAAAAGCTGAACGAATTGCTATTTCAGAATCGGAGATTGATAAGGCAAAAAATTTATACCGTAGAGAGCTGGAATGGATTAGGAAAATGCCCAAGGCAAGAGGAACAAAATCTAAATCGCGCATTCAGTCGTTTTATGAAACAGAAGAAAAAATAAAACAAACTAAAACCGAACAAAAAATTGATTTAAATGTAAAAACTAATCGATTGGGTTCTAAAATTTTAGAATTAATAAATGTTTCAAAATCTTTTGATGATAAAAAGATCATTAACCATTTTTCATACACCTTTAAACATGGAGATAAAATTGGTTTAGTAGGCAAAAACGGTAGTGGAAAATCAACCTTGCTAAATATCGTTATGAATAATATACCTTTTGATCAAGGTAAAATTCAAACCGGAGAAACGGTTGTTTTTGGCTATTATTCTCAAATGGGAATGAAAATAGAGGAAAATAAACGAGTATTGGAAGTAGTAAAAGATTTTGGCGAATTTATACCTCTTGCTAATGGAACCAGCATTAGTGCTTCTCAATTGCTAACACGTTTTAATTTTCCACCGGATGTGCAATATGGTTTTGTGTCGAAATTAAGTGGAGGTGAAAAAAGAAGATTATACTTACTTACCATTTTAATAACAAATCCTAATTTTTTAATTTTAGATGAGCCAACGAATGATTTAGATATTGAAACGTTGCAAACCCTGGAGGATTTTTTAGTTGATTTTAAAGGATGTGTTTTAGTAGTTTCTCACGATCGTTTTTTTCTAGATAAAATTATCAATCAGGTTTTTGCTTTTCAGCAAGATGGTCAATTAAAACAGTTTCCTGGCAATTATACCGAATATAGATTTTGGTTAGATGAACAACAAGAAATTGAAAAAAACAATAAAGAAAATATTTCTGTTGAAATTAAAAATGAACCAATTACGAATACTGAAACTATAACCAAACAATCAAAAAAACTAAGCTATAAAGAACAAAAAGAGTTAGATAATATTGAAAAGGAATTGGAGAAATTGGAATCAGAAAAAAAACAATTTACAGAGGATCTTTCTTCCGGGCTACTAAATCATGAAGAGCTAATTCAAAAAGGCCAACATTTAAAATTAATTGAGGAAAACCTAGAAATAAAAACCTTGCGATGGATGGAATTATTGGAGAAGTTAGAAGGGTGAAATTTAGAATTAATAATTTATAACCTGTTCTTCAATATTATCAGGGA
Organism: Bacteroidia bacterium; assembly: GCA_044352985.1. Classification (GTDB taxonomy): domain Bacteria; phylum Bacteroidota; class Bacteroidia; order B-17B0; family Aurantibacillaceae; genus JADJDM01. Next base: position 214,676 of record JBILCU010000004.1, on the reverse strand, counting down.
GTTCTCTGTTCTCATACTGCTGATTTCTTAATTGAGGTGTAAAACCTGCTTCTTTTATTGCTTCTTGTATGGTTTTATAAGTGAAACGATGCGGTGCACCTGCAGCACTTACTACATTTTCTTCAATCATAATACTTCCAAAATCATTTGCGCCTGCATGTAAACATAACTGAGCAGTTTCTTTACCAACTGTTAGCCATGATGCCTGAATGTTATCAATATTTGGCAACATAATTCTGCTTAATGCAAGCATTCTAATGTATTCATCTTTGGAAACATTATTTTTTATCCCTTTTAGTCTATTAAGTAAAGTTCCATCATCTTGAAACGGCCAAGGGATAAACGCAATAAATCCTTTGGCATCTTTTGGTTTTTCTGATTGAACTTCGCGCAACCAAACCATATGTTCAAAGCGTTCGTAAATAGTTTCTACATGCCCAAACATCATGGTAGCTGATGTTGTTAAACCTAATTGATGAGCAGCACGCATTACATCCAACCACTCTCTTCCTGTGCATTTTCCTTTAGAGATCAATCGTCTTACCCTATCATTTAAAATTTCAGCTCCTGCTCCAGGTAAACTATCCAAACCTGCTTCCATTAATGCCTTTAACACTTCAGTATGAGTAGATTTTTCGAGTTTGGTAATGTGAGCAATTTCTGGTGGTCCTAGAGCATGTAATTTTATATGAGGAAATAATTTTTTTAAATCTTTAAATAAATTCACATAATACGATAATCCTAAATCAGGATGATGTCCTCCTTGTAACAACAATTGTTCACCACCATATCTTATGGTTTCTTCTATTTTATGTTTATAGGTTTCAATATCGGTAATGTAAGATTCCGCATGACCTGGTATTCTAAAAAAATTACAGAATTTACAATTGGCAATACAAACATTGGTAGTATTTAAATTTCTGTCAATAATCCAAGTTACTTTTTCAGAATTATTTTTTTTTATCTTTCTTAATTCATTAGCAACAAACATTAATTGTGTAGTTGAAGCATGTTGAAAAAGAAAAACTCCTTCATCTGCACTTAAAAATTCTTGATTTAATCCTCGGCTTAATAATTCCTCTACATTCATCATATTGGATTAATTGTATTTAATAAATATCTTTTAAAAAGTATTTTCATACATTTGAAAATAAAACAAATTTACAAATTCTTTAAGCATGACGATGATTAAAAAATCGAATATCAATCAAGAGAAAGATAATTTGGTAATTCTTTCAACAAGTATTGAAAAAATAAAAGGGTATGGTTTAAGCAAAGAACAAATTGTTTACATCAATAATGAAAATAAACAGGACAAAAAAATTATTCAATTAAATTGCCTTAATCGCTTCGTTTTTATTGTTTCTGTTGATAATAAAAAAGAAGATTATAAACGAAAAGAACAATTAAGAAGAGCTGCTAGTTCTATTATTTCAGTTTTAAATAGTCATCATTTAAAATCAGTTTCAGTTATTGCTGAAACAAAACATGAGGATGATGTGCTTGCTTTTGCAGAAGGTTTGTTATTAAGTAATTATCAGTTTATTCACTACAAATCAAAACAAGAGAAAAATAGTTTAGCTACTGTTATAGTTGATGATTCAGTAAATAAAATTAAAATTGATGAACTAATTATAACTACAGAAGCGGTTTATGAATCGAGAAATTTGGTAAACGAACCTGCTAATAAATTAAATGCTGTTGATTTGGCAAATCGCTTTAAAAAAATGGCTGCAAAGGCCGGATTTAACATTCAGGTTTATAATAAACAAAAAATTACTGCCTTAAAAATGGGAGGTTTACTTTCCGTAAATAAAGGCAGCGTAGACCCTCCAACGTTTAGTATTATGGAATACAAACCCAAAAATGCTAAAAACAAAAAACCTTATGTAATTGTTGGAAAAGGTGTTACCTATGATACTGGTGGTTTAAGTTTAAAGCCAACTCCTGGGAGTATGGATTTGATGAAATGCGATATGGCTGGTTCAGCTGCTGTTGCTGGTGCAATGTATGCCATTGCTAAAGCAAAATTAAATGTACATGTTATTGCCTTGGTTCCAGCAACAGATAACCGACCAGGATTTAATGCTTTTGCACCTGGTGATATTATTACCATGTTTGATGGTACAACCATTGAAATGTTGAATTCTGATGCAGAAGGCAGAATGATATTAGGCGATGCATTAGCGTTTGCAAAAAAATATAATCCCGAATTGTTGATAGATTTGGCAACCTTAACAGGTGCTGCAGCCAATGCAATTGGGCCTCAGGGTATTGTAAGTATGGGGACAGCAGATGACAAAGTTCATCAAAAACTTAAAGTAAGTGGTAACGCTACCTATGAGCGTTTAGCAGAATTTCCGTTTTGGGATGAATACGATGAATTAATGAAATCTGATATTGCAGATATGAAAAATATAGGTGGACCTGTTGCAGGTGCAATTACAGCTGGTAAATTCTTAGCTAAGTTTACCGATTATCCTTACATTCATTTAGATATTGCAGGACCTGCTTTTATTACATCTTCTAACCATTACCAAACAAAAGGTGCAACAGGAGTAGGAGTGAGGCTTTTATTTGATTTCTTTAAGAATGTGTAATAAATTTAAATCATGAGCGAAAACAAAATACGAGTTGGAATTAGTCAGGGTGATATCAATGGAATTGGAATGGAAGTCATTTTAAAAACACTAATTGATCCTGCTATATTCGAAATTTGCACACCCGTTTTATTCAGTTCAACCAAAACAATAGGTTTTCATCGTAAAGCATTAAACATGGAGGAAATTAATTTTCATCCAATTCGTGATTTTATTCAGCTACATTCTAAAAAGCCAAATTTATTCATTTGCCATGAGGAAGAAGCTACAATTGAATTGGGTAAACCAGCTGAAATTGGTGGAAAATATGCCTTGTTGAGTTTGGAAAAAGCGTGCGAAGCTTTAAAAAACAACGATATTGATGTTTTGGTTACTGCTCCAATTGATAAAAACACCATTCAAAACGAACAATTTAAATTTGCCGGACATACTGAATACTTAGCAGGTAAATTTGGAACAAAGCAAGAAGATGCATTAATGTTGTTGTGTAGTGAAAATATTAGAGTTGGTTTAGTAACTGGGCATATTCCAATCGGGAAAATTTCAAGTTCCATAAGCAAAGAAAAAATTATTTTCAAAATAAAACAACTGATAACTTCGCTTCAGCAAGATTTTAACATTAGAAAACCAAAAGTTGCTGTTCTTGCTTTAAACCCACATGCTGGCGATAATGGTACAATTGGCAATGAAGATCAAAGCATTGTTCAGCCGGCTATAGATGAATTAAAAGATAAATATTTAGTATACGGTCCTTATCCGGCTGATGCGTTTTTCGGAAAAGCCATGCACCTTAAATTTGATGCGGTATTAGCCATGTATCACGATCAGGGATTAATTCCGTTTAAATCAATCGCATTTTATGATGGAGTAAATTATACTGCAGGTTTATCTGTTGTACGAACTTCGCCAGACCACGGAACTGCTTATGATATTGCCGGACAAGGAGTTGCTGATGCAACATCGTTTAAAAATGCGATTTATATGGCAATGGATATTTTCAGAAACAGAAAATTGAATGATGAAATTTCTGAAAACCCTTTACCGTTTAGCAAAATTAGAAAAGAAGAAAGAGAACGAAATTAATCTGATTTTTTGAGCAGTGAGCCGTTATTTTCTTCAATTATCTTATTTCGGAAAGCATTTTAATGGCTGGCAGGTTCAGCAAAATACAAAGGCTACCATTCAAGGTGTTGTTCAGGAAAATCTCTCAATTCTTTTAAGGCAAACCACTGAAGTTGTTGGATGTGGCCGAACCGATACCGGAGTTCATGCAAAAAGTTATTTTGCTCATTTTGACAGTGAGATGCAAGATCTTGCTAAAGAAAAAAAAATATGGATCTATAAGTTAAATAAAATTTCACCACCTGATATTGCTTTTCATGAATTGGTAAAAGTAAATGAAACCGCTAGCGCACGTTTTGATGCTTTAACCCGAACTTACGAATACCATATTCATCAGCAAAAAAATGTATTTTTAAACGATTTTTCGTGGTACACCAGTTTGCAATTGAATATTGAAAAAATGAATGAAGCTGCTCGTTTGCTTTTGCAATTTGATGATTTTACTAGTTTCTCAAAATTGCATACACAAAACAAAACCAATATTTGTAAAATTCAACATGCAAAATGGGAAAAACAAAATGATAATTTAGTATTTACAATTACAGCGAATCGTTTTTTACGCAACATGGTGCGTTCTATTGTTGGAACTCTTATTGATGTTGGAACCGAAAAAATTTCTATTTCACAATTTATAGAAATCATTGAAGCCAAAAACAGAAACAAAGCAGGAATGTCGGTACCAGCGCATGGTTTATTTTTAACAGATATTCATTATCCTTCTACTATTTTTTTTCATGAGCAACAACACTAGTACAAAAAAAACAAAATTGGATAAAGCTGTTTTTGGAAGAATTTTCAATTACATTAAACCCTATAAGTACTTTTTTGCTCTTGCTATTTTCATAACCATCAGTTTATCTGCTCTTACTATTGCTCGCCCCTTAATTATTAAAATGACCATAGACAAATACATGATGCAAAAAGATGCAGACATGTTATTGTTTATGGTTATGTTACTAGTTGGTAGTTTGCTTATTGAAGCTGTTTTTCAATTTTCAAACATGGTAATAACTTCATTAATAGGCCAAAACGTAATTCGTGATTTAAGGACGCAGGTTTTTAAACACATCCTTCAGTTTAAATCTACATATTTTGATACAACTCCAGTTGGTATGCTGGTTACCCGTTCTGTTTCTGATGTAGAAGCGTTGGCAGATGTTTTTTCTCAAGGATTTATTGTAATTGCAGGCGATTTATTGATGCTGGTTACATTTGTTGTTACCATGTTTTATGTTAATTGGCAATTTACCCTCATTGTTTTATTAACTGTTCCATTGCTTTTAATTGCCACTCGTTTTTTTCAACGCGGTGTTAAGAAAACCTTTAATGAAGTAAGAAATGCTGTAGCAAGTTTAAATACATTTGTTCAAGAGCACATTCAGGGAATGATGGTGGTGCAAATTTTTAACCGACAGGAAAAAGAACTGGAAAAATTTACTGAAATTAATAATAAGCACCGTGATGCAAACATACGTTCCATTTGGTATTATTCCATATTTTTTCCCGTAGTTGAAATTCTTTCCTCGTTGGCCATTGCCATGTTAATTTGGTATGCGGGCATCAAATCTGAAACCTTACAAATAACACCAGGTGAACTTACTTTTTTTATTATGCTTACCAATATGTTATTCAGACCAATACGAATGTTGGCTGACCGTATAAATACTTTGCAAATGGGAGTAGTGGCTGCAGAACGAGTATTTAAAGTGCTTGATACCAGAGAAATTATTGAAAATAACGGGAAAATTCATTCAAATTCAATTAAAGGAAATATTGAGTTTAAGGATGTTTTTTTTGCGTATCAAAATGAAAATTGGGTATTAAATAATCTCAATTTAAGTATAAAAGCAGGAGAGTGTGTGGCATTGGTTGGGGCAACCGGTTCCGGAAAAACTTCCATAACCAATTTAATTCCTCGTTTTTACGAATACAATAAAGGTGAGATTTTACTTGATGGTGAAAATATACGAAACTATGAATTAAATGCCCTGCGTTCTAAAATCGGGATTGTAATGCAGGATGTTTTTTTGTATTCGGATAGTATTTTAAACAACATCACACTAAATAATTCTGACATTAAAAAAGAAGGTGTAATTGCAGCATCTAAATTAATTGGTGCGCATGATTTTATTATGAATATGCCTGGCGATTATGATTATCAGGTGCGAGAACGCGGTGCAACTTTGTCTGTTGGTCAACGACAATTAATTGCTTTTCTTAGAGCTTATGTTCATCAGCCATCAATTTTAATTTTAGATGAGGCTACCTCAAGCATTGATACTGCAACTGAAAATTTAATTCAAAAAGCTACTGAAATTCTTACCAAAAATAGAACATCAATTATTGTTGCTCACCGATTAGCAACCATACAACATGCAGATAAAGTAATTGTTCTGGAAAAAGGAAACATCATTGAGCAAGGTAGTATTGAAGAATTATTGAAACTAAACGGTCAGTTTAAGAAACTATACGATTTGCAGTTTAGCGTCGCATAATTTTTTTACTATATATTTACATTTATAAATTATAAAAATGAATTTTAAGAAAATTGCAATTATTGGTTTAGTACTTACAACATTATCTTTTAAATCTGAAATTGGCCCTGAATTAAAAATTGGAGCTGACATACCTAAAGCAGATTTAAAACTAACTGATGTAAGCGATAAAAAAGTATCTATTAATGATGTAAAAAATAAAAATGGGGTTTTAGTAATTTTCTCGTGTAACACTTGTCCATATGTTAAGTTATACGAAAAACGAATTAAGGAAATTACTGATAAAGCTTTACAAAATGCTATTGGTGTAATTATCATTAACAGTAATGAAGCGCAGCGCGATGAAGATGATAGTTTTGAAGAGATGAAAAAATATCATAAAGAGCAGAACTTAACTTGTTATTATGTTTTAGATAACAAAACCGAAATTGCAGATGCATTTGGAGCTACTCGTACACCACAAGTTTTTTTATTTAACAAAGATTTTAAATTGAATTACAAAGGATCAATTGATGATAATGTAAAAGATGCTGCAGCAGTAAAATCTTATTATTTGTTAGATGCAATTGAAGCAACTATTAAAAATACTTTACCAAAAGTTCAGGAGTCCAAATCAATTGGATGTACAATTAAAAGAAACGAATAAATTATTTACTCAACGATTGTTAGATTTAAATAATTAATTATTTTTGACAAAAATTATTTTTATGGCACACGATACTCATCACGAAAAAAAAGAGAAAAAAGTATATTTTGCACCTGCGGTAATTATGGGTTTAAGCTTTTGGTTATTTGCTTTTTTCTTTTTGAGTCTTTGTAATAAAAAAGAACATCACGAAGCTGAAGGTCATGAATCTTCTCATCAAGCTCATATCTCCGTAGGTGAAAATCATGAACATTCAAATGACCATAATGCAGTTGAAGATTCAATGGAAGTTGAAGTAGTAAGTGGTGAAACAGGAGATTCTTATGTTGAAAAAATACCTTTTCCGATAAATAATATCAAAGTACTTTTAAAAAGTAATGATAAATTATTACAATCTGAATATTCAAAAAGTCAATTAAAAACTATTAATGAAATCACTTTTATAGATTCTACAAACTTTTCTATCAAAAAGACAGATTTAATTTATGAATGTAAAGGTTTAGGTATTTATGGTAAAATAAAAGATAAAATTCACGTTGCTGAATCTTTTTCAAATAAATTAACCGATGAAATGAAATATATATTAAGTAATTCTGATATGAATTCAAAAATTATTATTGAAGCAATGTTAATTGATGAAAACGGAAATAAATTTAAGATATCTAAAAAATATACTGTAAAAAATTAATTTTAAAAAGCAGTTTTTAACTGCTTTTTTTTAAAATCAATTTATAATATAATTTATATTATGTTAAATAGAAAGAGGTAAATTATTATTTATAAACCAACTATTAATATTGCTTTACTTTTTATTCACCACTATTTAAATAATTTCTATTTACTAATTTTAAGAATTTATAATCTTAAAAAATCAATCATCAGTGAATAAGTATTTAATCATAATTATATTTCTATTTATAGTTAACATTGTTTTATCACAACAAAAAGAATTAAGAATAAAAGAAATTAAAAAAATGTATGCAGAATTGAATAGTTTAATTTCTATAAAGAAAGAATGTATTTATGGTAAAAAAATTGAATATGAAGGTTTTGATGAAAATTCAGAGAAATATCCATTCGATCAAATGGCAGAATCTTGTAAGTTATCTAATAATTATAAAACACTTTCTGCCAGTTTTAATGGATACGAATGGAATTGCAACATGAGCTATTATTTAAACAATGATATTCCATTTTTTGTTTTAATGTCAACAGGTGCTGAAGGTTGTATTTCTGAATACAGAATTTATTTAGATAAAAATGGAGAAATTATTCAATTATTAGAAAAATCGAATGAATGTGATGGAAATACACCTCTTATTAATAAAGAAATACAAGATTTAAAACAAATCGATAATATTAAAAATATAATTATACAAAATAGAGTTAAGATTGGTGATATTTTACAATCAAGTAAATAAATAGCTTTAAATATAATACATGAAAAAAACATCATTTACTATTTCAGGCATGACATGTTCAAGTTGTGCTTTAATTATTAAAGATGCTTTTAAGGATATCGTTAATGAAAATAAAATTTCTATTAATCACATAACAGGAGAAACTACTTTTGAAAGTGAAAACGAAATTGATAGTAACAAATTAAGTGATGCTCTAAAAAGATATCCTAAGTATCAAATTGAATCACTTTCTTTAAATCAGGATAAAAGTTCTTGGGTTAAAACCTATAAGCCTGTATTTCTGTTGTTTTTTTATATAACTGGCTTAAGTTTAATTGCATCTTTCAATAATTCATCTTTTGATTTTCACAAAGCAATGAATACGTTCATGGCAGGTTTTTTTATTGCATTTTCTTTCTTTAAATTACTCAATTTAAAAGCCTTTGCAGATAGCTATTCTATGTATGATATCATTGCAGAAAAGATTAAGATTTGGGGCTATATCTATGCTTTTCTTGAAGTAGTTCTGGGCATATTATACGTAATAAATTTCAATCCAATTTTATTAAACACTTTTACGGCACTACTAATGAGTGTAAGTTTAATTGGTGTTTTAAAAAGTGTTTTAAATAAGAAAAAAATTCAATGTGCTTGCCTTGGTACAATTTTTAACTTGCCCATGAGCACATTAACAATTGTTGAGGATAGTTTAATGATTGTAATGAGTATAGCGATGTTGATTTTGTAATGGAATCAAATCATTTATTCATTTTCAAGTATATGCAAACAGAAAAATGGTCGCTGTAACCTCCCAAATAATTTCCACCTGCAAAAGTTCTTAAAGGTTGACCTAAATATTTTGGATTGGTTTCACATACTTCCGGAAAATTATTGATTTTGGCTGAAGAAAACGAATACGATTTTTTTACTGAATTGTTGAATCCGCTTGAAATAATTATCTGATCGAACAAGTTCCATTTTCCTTTATGTGAAAGCGTACCTTCCCCTTTTTGATGAATTTTCTCCATTGGATTAAAAAACACATTCTCTTTTGCATCATTAATATCATCAGTTGTTTTTATTACATTTTTAATACTCTCATTGGTAGGATCATCATTTAAATCTCCCATCACCATAATTCTTGCATTTTTTTCTGATGATTGAATTGAGTCAGTTATATGTTTGGTCACTTTAGCAGCAGCAACTCTAAGTGCATTTGATTTTTCTTCTCCCCCCCTTCTTGATGGCCAATGACACACTATAATATGCGTAAGTTCGCCATTTAATTTTCCACTAACGACTAATTGATCTCGTGTTGCTTTTGATGAGTCTCCTGGTAGTTTAACTGTGTACGTTTTGCTGCTTAAAAGATCGAAATATTTCTTTTGGTATAAAAATGCAACATCAATTCCTCTTGCATCCGGTGAATTATAATGAACAATTTGATATTTTCTCGACTTTAGCTGTTTGTTATTTACCAAATCTACTAATACATTTTTATTTTCAATTTCAGCTAAACCAATAATTGCTGCACCATCTTTTTGTTCATCAATACCCATTTTTGAAATTATTGAAGCGGTGTTATTTAATTTTTTAGAATAACGATCCGAATTCCATTTGTTTTTTGAACTTGGCAACCATTCTTCATCATCAATAGCGGGATCATTTATTGTATCGTATAAATTTTCAACATTCCAGAAAGCTATTACAGTTGATTTATTCTGAGCTTTTAAAAGTAAATTAGTTAAAATGAAAATCGATAGTACAGTTAAGTTCTTTATTGAAAACATAAGTTTGAAAATTTAATTGATTTATTAATCTTGATTACGTTTTTTTACCATGGTTAAAATGGTTGCAATTGCAACGGTTTCTCCGGTTTCATCATACACGTCAACTAACCATTTTACAATACCTTTGGCAATGTCTTCCGGATTTTTTTTCTCTTGTTCGATTTTTTCTTTACATGTGAAACGAACGCCAATGGTACTGCCCATGTAAACGGGTTTAGTGAAACGACATTCATCAATGCCATAATTTAATAAAACAGGGCCTTTTTTTGCGTTTACAAAAAGCCCCGCAGCTTTGCTTAAAATGTAATATCCATGAGCAACGCGACCGGTAAAAATGGTTCCATCTAAACTTGTTAAATCCGTATGCGCATAAAAATGATCGCCACTTACGTTAGCAAAGTTAACCACATCGGCATCTGTTACAGTATGTTTTGCAGTGATTAATGTTTCACCAATTTCCAAATCTTCAAAATGCTGACGGAAAGGATGAATATCTTTTTCAATTTGTTTAGCGCCTTGTTGGTACTGCCCAGTAATTGCAGTTATTGTAGTTGGCGAACCTTGAATGGCAGTGCGTTGTAAATAATGAAAAACTCCTCTTTTTCCACCCATCTCTTCTCCCCCACCCGCTCTACCAGGACCACCATGAACTAGCATTGGCATTGGTGAACCATGACCGGTACTTTCTTTAGCACATTCGTTATTTAAAACTAAAATTCTTCCGTGCATACAAGCTGCGCCAATGGTGTACATTCGAGCTATGCTATCATCAGCAGTTACGATAGAACTCACTAAACTACCCTTGCCCATTTTACTAAGTTCAATGGCTTCATCAATGGTTTTGTAAGGCATAATGGTGCTTACAGGGCCAAAGGCTTCAATGTTATGGCAATCTGTATTGGTGAATGGTTTTTCGTTTAAGAAAATGATCGGTGGCATAAATGCACCTTTATGTTTATCAGCACCTTTCACTTCAAATTTTTCAAAATCACCGATGATGATTTTCTGAGATTTTGAAAGTTGCTCTACTTTCTCTTTTACTTCCTGCAATTGTGTTTGCCCAGCTAATGAACCCATACGCACACCTTCAACATTTGGATCGCCGATTACATTTTGTGCTAATCTTTTGCCCAATGCAATCTGCACATCTTCCACACGATTTTCAGGAACAATAATTCTTCGAACAGCGGTACATTTTTGTCCGGCTTTGGTAGTGATTTCACGAGCTATTTCCTTAATGAAAATATCAAATTCAGGCATCTCAGGTGTTACATCATTGCCCAGCACACAACAATTCAGTGAATCGGCTTCCATGTTAAAATGTACAGATTCTTCAATCAATCGTGGATGAGATTTCAGCATTTTTCCAGTTGAGGCTGAGCCGGTGAAAGTAACCACATCCTGACTAATAACATGATCTAAAATACCGTTGGCGCTTCCACAAATTAATTGTAATGCCCCTTCCGGAATAATTCCACTTGCAATAATTTCTTTTACCACTGCTTCAGTTAAAAAAGAAGTGACTGTGGCTGGTTTTACAATGGCCGGAACGCCAGCAAACCAGTTGACTGCAATTTTCTCAAGCATTCCCCACACCGGGAAATTGAAAGCATTGATGTGAATGGCTACACCTTCTTTCGGAACACAAATGTGATGTCCGATGAACGTATTGTTTTTGCTTAATCTAGCTACATCGCCTTCATAACAGAATGTTTCATTAGGAAACTGGCGACGCAAAGATGCGTAGGTAAACAAGTTACCAATACCACCTTCAATATCTACCCAACTATCAATGCGGGTTGCACCGGTTGCCCAAGATATTTTATAAAACTCTTCTTTTTTACTCAATAAATGTATAGCAAGTGCTTTCAGCATCAAACCTCTTTCCTGAAAAGTCATTTTGCGTAATTTTGGACCGCCAACTGTTCGGGCATAATCTAGCATTTTTGCAAAATCTAAACCTTTGCTACTAGCAGTTGCTACTACATCACCTGTAATAGCATTAAATAATTGTTGTCCGTTATCAGCTCCTGCAATCCATTGTCCGCAGGCGTAATTTTGAAGTGTATTCATTTATATAAAATATGATGAGTAAATATAATTAAATTGAACAATAAAAACTTGAAATTTATTTTAATATCATTTTCTAATTCCTTCTAAAATAGGAAAAAATAAATTTATTAATTTTAGTTTCAATACTTAAATTTGACGTTATATAAAAATTAAATTATTTACTCTTATGAAGCATAGATTTACCAATTTAAAATTTACATACACCTTATGTATTTTATTTTTAACATCAATAGTTAATGCCCAACTTCCAACAATATTTTCTGAAAGTATTGGAACTGTAGCCAGTACAACAACATTAGCAAACCATGAAACAAATAACGGTTTTGATAATGATAATTTAACTATGAGTGGAACTGGAGACGTAAGGACATCAACTGCCTCAACAGGATATACAGGTTCATCTGGATCTGCAAATGTGTTTTTAACCAATACAAGCGGATTGTTTTTTCAGATTTCAGGCATATCTACTAATGGCTTTAGTAATTTAAATTTAAGTTTTGGAGCTTATAAAAGTACAACTGCATCAAGCATGAGTGAATTAAAATTAGAATATAGTACTGATGGATTAGCGTATAATGTTATTACAATTCCTGCTCAAACAACAGGATCGGGTACCGCCAACTGGCGTTTAATTTCAATGAATTTACCATTAAATTTATCAAATCAATCTAATTTAATTTTAAAATGGACAAATTTAGGAGGTGGAGCTCAAATCAGACTAGATGATATTCAATTAAAAGGATGCCCACAAATTAACTTTACACTTCAACCTTCCCAAACAAATCTATCAAAATGTGAAAACACATTAACAGACACATTAAAGGTTGCATCTTCCCAAACAGGTTTATCTTACCAATGGTATTATAATTCAACAAACACAACAGTAGGCGGAACATTAATTTTGGGTGCTATAAATTCTTATTTAGTACCAAATCAAACTGGAATCAATTATTACTACTGCGAGGTAAGTAATCAATGTAGTTCTTTATTAAGTAATTTATCTGGAGAAATTACGGTTAATCCTGCCCCAATTATTACCCCTTTAAATAACATTTTAATATGCGCAAATGATACAACTGAATTAATTCCATTTTTATCAAGTATTCAAAATACAACTATTACCTGGACAAACTCAAATTCTTCAATTGGATTATTAGCTAATGGTAATGGAGACATAGCGCCATTTATTGCTTTAAATAATGATACTGTTCCAAAACAAGCTACAATAAGTGTTATTGGAACATCTTCAAATGGGTGTGCAAGTACTGCGGTTGATTTTACCATAACAGTAAACTCAATTCCATTATTACAAAACGTAATTACAAATTTAACATTGTGCCAATTGCAGACCGCTTATTTTCCACCATTTCAAGTTGTTCCATCAACATCTGCTATTAATTGGACCAATAACAATCCTCAAATTGGATTAGCGGCTAGTGGACAAGGCAACATTCCTCCCTTCTTCATTCAAAGTACACTGGGTGCTATATTAGGATCTATGATTACAGTAACTCCAACATTTGCAGGATGTAATGGTGATTTTAGAGTAATTAGCTTAATAGCTAATCCAATTCCTATAATTAATCCGGTTACAAGTCAAGTTCTTTGTAACGGTGACCAATCAAATTCAGTAAATTTTACAGTATTTCCTAATGATGCTTTAATTAACTGGACAAATTCAGAACCGGGAATTGGATTAGCAGCAAGTGGTAATGGTGATATTTCATCTTTCACTTCAACCAATTCATCGAACAACGCTTTAATTGGCTATATAATTGTGCATGCTACTACCGTTAATAATTGTATTGGTCCTGATGAATTTTTTTCTATTACTGTAAATCCTAACCCAAACTCTATTTTATTTTCAAGTACAGATGAAAGCTGTAATCAAAGTAATGGTTCAATATCTGTTAGCGGTGCAAATGGAGGAACTTCACCGTATATTTATAGTTTTAACGGACAGGCTGGTACTAATAGTCCTAATTTCACAAATTTACCCGCAGGTAATTATACTCTAACAGTACAAGATGCCAATAATTGTTACAAAGACTCAGTTGTAGTTTTAACCAATTTAAATGCAGTTACACCAGCTACACCATCTATTTGTTTGGTTACGGTTGATGATTTATCAACTCACAATATTATATTTTGGGATAAATCAAATAATGCGGTTGGTGATACTTTTATTGTTTACCGTGAAATTTCATTAAACAATTATGCTCCTGTTGGCCGAATTCCATTTGATTCAATGAGCCTGTTTGCTGATACCAATAGAGTTATGTATAGTTTAGGAAATGGTGACCCAAACCTGAAATCATGGAGATATAAATTATCGGTTAAAAACAATTGCAATATTGAAAGTAATTTAAGTCCATTTCATCAAACCATGTACTTTAACCAAAATAATGATTACTTCAGTTGGTCTCAGTATCAAATTGAAGGGTCACCTACTCCAATTCCACAATTGAATGGATTTACTTGTGTGAGAGATAATAATTCTACCAATAACTGGGCACCTGTTTTAACAGTTGGACCAAATGATACTTCGTATGTTGATCCTGATTTCTCTTTATTTAGTAATACGGGAAGTTGGAGAACAAATACCAATTGGACGATTCAATGCACACCAACTTTAAGATTTGACGGAAATAATGAAACTCAAACTACAGTTGTAAAATCAAAATCAAATATCAGAAATAACAGAACAGTCGGTGTAAAACATCAATTAACCACAACTAGTACAATACAAGTTTATCCTAACCCGAGTAATGATAAATTTCATGTAAAATGTAACAGCCATAATCTAATTATTAACGCAGAAGTAATTTCATCAAAAGGTGATGTTGTTTTAAAAACAACCATAGATAAGAATAATTCTGTTATTGATTTAAGTTCTTTTGAAAAAGGAGTTTATTATTTGAAATTGAACACAATTAATACAACAGAGGTTGTAAAATTGATTAAAATGTAAACTAAGTATTATCTACTTTTTTAAAGACATATTCTGGTAAAAAGTAAAATACTCTTCTATATTTTTCTTTTTAATTAAAAGAATCAAGTTTGATTCCGAAACAGTAAAAGTTCTGATTACTTCTTTTTGAAGCTCGGAAAATAGTTCTGGTTTTTTAGAGATGAAATCTTGATAGGAGTCAGCATCTGATTTGTTGGTAAACGATTTTAATAAAATAACAGTTGTTGTTTCCAACATGATTGTTTGAATTTCATATTTCTTTACGCTATAATATTGATTATTAAAATCTGATAATTTTGTTTTAAATGCATTTGCATTACCTCGGTTTTGAGGAATAGAAATTACCCAATAATGTGAAATACTATCATTAATTAGATAGGCATTTGGATCGATTATTGGTTTAATTTTAATTGAATCTGCTGATGTTTTTGGTTTTTGATTTTGAATAGCAGCTAATAATGCTTTTGAAGGTAATTCAACCTCAGTTGACGGATAATTAGCAATTACTTTTTTTATGGCATTTTCAAGCGAATCAACTGTTTGTGTTTTGCCAATACAAAGCGCGCGTAAATATGCAAACTTTGCTGAGAAATCATTTTTAGAATATTTTTTTAATGCCTCGTTACACTTTTGTAATGAAGAACTATAATCTTTTGATTCGTACAATAAATACGTCTGAGTATAAAATGATTCTACTTCGCTCTTTTTAGCATTTACAGCATTTGCAAAATTAGGATCTTTAATAAGTAATGCATAATCACTGTTAGGGTAATGAGTTAAAATGTAGTTCTTACACTCTTCTGCTTTTGCATCATTTTTTTGTTGCAAATAAATGCGATACATCTGATAATAACTCGAAACTTCATAACTGTTTTTTGGATAACGTTGATTCATTTCCATAAATGTAGAAATGGATCGTTTGGTATTGTTTAATTGCTCTCTATAAATAGTTCCTAATGAGTAATAGGAGTTGATTATTTTTTTTACAGCACTATCCTGTAACGAATTATTTAAAGGTAAATCCTTTAAATAGGTTACAACATCGTATAAGGGATTATAGGTTGAATCTTTAGCAACTTCTGAACTATCACTTTCTGTTTGCAGTGAATCACTTCCGCCTGACCAATTATCTACTACAGAGGCTTTATTTAATCTCCTCCAATTATCTTCGTTTTTGCGCTGATTTCCCCATTTTTTAGTAAAATCGTTTATACCAAATGTTTTTGTTTGCTGATTATAAAAATACCACGAACCGGTATTTCCTGCTGTGGGTTGAAAAGGTGTATTGCTTTGAGTTTGATTATTTTGAATGGCTTGTTGTTTATTTAATAATTCAATTTGTTTTTGTTCGTTTTCTTTTAATTGAATAATGATTTTCTGTATAAAGGCAATTCTAGCAGAGGAATCCATTCGGGCAATTTTCAATAAACTATCTTGTGATTTTATTGTGTTGATGTGAAAAACCAATACATCCAAACTGTTTTTTTTATTTAATACATCCTTATAACCTTTCATTTCCTCTTTCATCAAGGTTAATGTACTGTCGTAATATAATTTTGATTGAGGGTAATCTTCCTTATCAAAACTCATTTCTGCAATTCGCAAATACGATTTTGATTTTTGAATAGAATTATTTTTACTATTAGAAGCTGATTTTTTATAATACTCAAACGCTAAATCATAGTTTTTTTCTCGCTCTTCTAATTGGCCTAAGGTGTAATAAATAACATCAAGGTAATCACTGTTTTTTACATCTTTAAGCATTTTAGTAAGCTGCAATTTTATTTTTTTCGCAGATTGCTCATTGTAATCAGCTAGTAAGGATAATTTAATTCGTGTGTTAAACTCCAGTTCATAAGCCGGTTTTAAGGATAATGTTTTTCTGTAGTTTGAGACCGCTTTTTTAGTATCATTTTCTCTAGTTTCGTACAATTGCCCCAATACAAAATAAAACCTAGCTTTTTGCTTTTTGTTTTTGGAAAGTTTAATGGCATCATTTAATTTTGCAATTGCCTCTTCATTTAAGCCTTGTTTTATATAAAATTCAGCATATAAAATTCCGAAATCACTTTTAAATTGTTTCGGAAATTTTGATTCGTTTTTTATTAAATTAATGTATGAATCCGATTTTGAAAGTAAACCCATTTCGTTATAGGTTTTAACTAACCAAAGCCATGCTTCGTATTTTTCTTTGCTTTTATAAGAGTTTGCAACAAATTCAAATGTTTCAATAGCATCAAAAAATTCGCGTTTATAAAAATGTGCCTTGCCTAAAGCTATCCAGGCATTATCAATCCATTTTACTGCGCCGTAAACTTCTTCTTTTGTTTTTTTATCTTTTATAGCATGTCTGGTAATACATAAAGAAGCTTTTTTAATTGTCCTATCCATCTCAGGAAAAATTTCCTTACAGGTTTCTTTATTACCATAAATGTATAAAGGCAAAAGTTGGGTGTAATCATCTTTATGATTTTCTTCTAGTTTAGATATACCTTCGTTTAAACTTTCATTTGCATAGAAGTAAACATTAAACCTAGAAGTTAAGTTGTGATAGCCTCTATTTATAGGTTTGTCTTTATATTGAGTACATCCAACAAAAAAAACAGCTAATAAAACTGTTACGAGAGTAAAATTATATCTTCTTAAAAGACTATACACAAAACAAATAAAGTTAACAAAAATAGCTTTTTTAACGTATGGATTGACTAAATATTGCATAGCACATATTAATAGCTAAATCAGTTTATTAATTTACTAAAGCAGAATGGTAAATTTCATTTCGCTAAGCATTAAAATCAATTAACTTTGCAAAAAAAAACAAATCATGTCACATAAAGTTGCACCATCTATTCTTTCAGCCGATTTCGGTAACCTACAAAGAGACATTGAAATGGTTAATAATAGTTCAGCCGATTGGTTTCATATTGATGTGATGGATGGCGTATTTGTACCTAATATATCTTTTGGATTTCCAGTTATTAAAGCCATTCAAAAACATGCTAAAAAAACCATGGATGTGCACTTAATGATTGTTGAGCCGGATAAATACATTCAAACATTTAAAGATGTTGGGGCTGATTACCTTACAGTTCATTTGGAAGCTTGTACACATCTGCACAGGACAATTCAATCTATTAAAAATTCAGGAATGAAGGCTGGTGTAGCAGTCAACCCGCATACTTCGGTTCAATTATTAAATGATATAATAATAGATACTGATTTGGTTTGCCTCATGAGTGTAAATCCCGGTTTTGGAGGACAGAAATTTATTGAAAACACTTACCGAAAAATTACCGATTTAAAAGAGTTGATTTTAAAACATAATTCCTCAGCTTTAATAGAAATTGATGGCGGAGTGGATTTTAATAATTATAAAAAATTAGTTCAATGCGGGGCTGATGTTTTGGTTGCCGGTAATACCGTTTTTTCTAATGAAAATCCGCTAAATGCAATTGCTGAATTAAAGAAATAACACATCAATTTTACAATTTAAACATGAAAATCTTCATTATTGGCCCAGCTTTTCCTTTAAGAGGCGGACCAGCTCAGTTTAATGAAAATTTATGCCGGGCTATGTTAAAAGAAGGTATTCATGCAGAAATTATTTCTTATTCCCTTCAGTATCCTAGTTTTTTGTTTCCAGGTTCTACACAATACGAAACGGAAGCAAAATCTCCATCAGATATTACAATTCATACATTAATAAATACGGTTAATCCATTTAATTGGGTTAAAACTGCGCGATTTATTAAAAAGCAAAATCCGGATGCCATTTTATTTCGATTTTGGTTGCCTTTTTTTGGTCCGAGCCTTGGAACAATTGCACGATTAGTTCGTCTTACTTCCAACATAAAAGTTTTTGCCCTAACCGATAATGTAATACCTCACGAAAAAAGGTTTGGCGATAAAATTTTCACAAAATATTTCATAAAGTCCTGCCATGGTTTTGTAACCATGTCGCAAAAAGTATATAATGATTTGTCGGTTTTTACTTCAACAGATTTAAAAATTTGTACTCCTCACCCTATGTATGAAACTTATGGTGAAGGTGTAATTAAAAAAGAAGCTAGAGAAAAGTTAGGACTAAACGAAAATGACAAAATTGTTTTATTTTTTGGTTTAATTCGAAAGTACAAAGGATTAGACCTTTTAATGGAGGCATTTGCAGATGCTAGAATTAAAGATAAAAACATTAAACTTTTAATTGCCGGAGAGTATTATGAAGATCCGGCTTATTATGAAAAATTAGCCGTTGATTTAGGCATTAACGATCAAATTATTTACCATACTCGTTTTATTCCAAACGATATGGTAAAATATTATTTCTGTGCTAGCGATTTAGTTGCCCAAACATACAGAAATGCTACAAACAGTGGTGTTACAATGGTTGGATATTATTACGAAAAACCCATGTTGGTTACTGCAGTTGGTGGCTTGGCAGAAATTGTTCCGCACGGAATAGCAGGTTACGCGGTAGCTCCAAATAAAGACGAAATAAGTGAATCGATTATTGATTATTTTGAAAACAATAAAGCTGAATTTTTTAAATCAGGCATAAAAGCTGAAAAAGAAAAATATTCCTGGAGTAAATTTATTGATGCCTTTAAAGGATTGATTTCAAGAACGAAATAACCCCATCTGCTTCCAAAAAATATCACTACAAAAAAATGCAGTTTATTTAGTTTACTTTAAAGTAAAGCTTCATTTATTTTAGTTAATTTTGAAACTTAATTTTTATAAAATGAGTGATTCTATTCATCATGAATGCGGTATTGCAGTAGTACGTTTATTAAAGCCTCTTAGTTTTTACAGGGAAAAATACGGATCAGCTAGGTACGGTTTGCATAAATTGTATTTAATCATGGAAAAAATGATTAATCGCGGTCAAGATGGAGCTGGAATTGCAACAATAAAACTTGATCCTAAAAGAGGTGTACAATACATCGATAGAATGCGATCAGTTAGAACACGAGCAACTCAAGATATTTTCACTCAAATCAACCAAAATTTTATAGATCAACAACTTTTAAACCCTGAACATTATAAAAGTGTAGAGTGGCAAAAAGAAAACATTCCTTTTTTAGGTGAATTGTTAATGGGGCATTTACGTTACGGTACTTATGGTAAAAACTCCATTGAAAGTTGCCATCCTTTTTTAAGAGACAACAATTGGATGACCAGGAATTTAGTGGTTGCCGGTAACTTTAACCTCACCAATGTAGAAGAACTGTTTCAACATCTGGTTGAATTAGGTCAATACCCTCGTCAAAAAACCGATACCATTACCGTAATGGAAAAAATTGGTCATTTTCTAGACAGAGAAAACGAGCGTTTATTTAAAATACATAAAGCAGAAGGCTATCCCAATATTCAAATTTCAGAGTTAATATCTAAAAATCTTGATATTGAAAATATTCTTAAAGATTCAAGCAAACGTTGGGATGGAGGTTATGTAATGGGAGGTTTAATTGGCAATGGTGATGCTTTTGTGTTAAGAGATCCGCACGGCATTCGTCCGGCTTACCACTATAAAGATGATGAAGTTTTGGTAATTTGCAGCGAACGCCCAATTATTCAAACAGTCTTTAATGTTTCTTTTGATGATGTAAAAGAATTAAAACCAGGATCTGCGATTATTATTAAAAAAAGCGGAGAAAGCAAAGAAGTTGAAATCATTCCGAGTGAAACCAAAGCAGCCTGTTCGTTTGAGCGCATCTATTTTTCTAGAGGCAATGATGCTGAAATATACAAAGAGCGCCAGGATTTAGGTTTGCAAGTTGTTCCTGCTGTTTTAAAATCAATTAATAATGATTTAAAAAACACGGTTTTCTCATACATACCAAACACGGCAGAAGTTGCATTTGGTGGTATGATCGAGGGATTGAATTCTTACTTGAATAAAGTTAAGGCGAATAAGATTAAAAAAAATGAAGGCAATTTATCCGAGGAAGAATTAGATGCTATTTTATCTATTCGTCCACGCAT
Organism: Bacteroidia bacterium; assembly: GCA_044352985.1. Taxonomy (GTDB): domain Bacteria; phylum Bacteroidota; class Bacteroidia; order B-17B0; family Aurantibacillaceae; genus JADJDM01. The sequence continues at coordinate 193,594 of JBILCU010000004.1, read as the reverse complement.
TGAAAAGCTAGTTTTAAAAGATGCCAAACAACGTACGTTTATAACAGATGACGCTCATCGAAACGATTTAGTGAGTTTATCCTACGATATTACGTATGGAATTATCCGACCTAAACTCGATAATTTAGTTGTATTAGATGATTCTATTGTTAGAGGAACTACATTAAAACAAAGTATTTTAAAAATTTTAGATCGATTACAGCCTAAAAAAATCATCGTTGTTAGTTCTGCACCTCAAATAAGATATCCTGATTGTTATGGAATTGATATGGCAATAATCAATAAATTTATTGCTTTTGAAGCCGCAATTGCCATGTTAAAAGAACGGAATATGGAAGATGTAATTGAACGTGTTTACGAAAAAGCAAAATATCAACTTACTTTACCAAAAGAAGAACAAGTAAATGTTGTTAAAGAAATTTATCAGCATTTTACATCCGAAGAAATTTCAAGAAAAATTGCTGAATTAATTAAACCAGTAGATTTAAGTTGTGAATTAGAAGTAATTTATCAATCTATAGAAGGATTACACCTTTCGTGCACAAAAAACAAAGGTGATTGGTATTTTACAGGAAATTATCCAACTCCTGGCGGAACACAAGTTGCAAACAAATCATTTGTTCATTTTTTTGAAGGAAAATCAGTTAGGGCTTACTAATTAAAAACTTTCATTATTTTCGTAACCAGATGAATTATTTTAGTAGAACCACTTTTGATAATTACGCAGAAATTGCAATCACAACACCACGATTTGATAGCAATGTTTCTCCTATTTTAAAATCAGAGCTTACTAAAATCTTTAATGAAAAAGCAAGTCATATAATAATTGATTTATCTATATCTAAATACTGCGACTCTACCGGAATATCTTCTTTATTAATGGCTCAACGTTTATGTAGCCAAAATAATAAACGATTAATTATGTTTGGAGTAAACGATATTATCAGTTCCATTTTTAAAGTTTCAAAATTGAATTCGGTTTTTAAGATTGTAAATAATAAAACCGAAGCTTTGGAATTATTGAATTAATTTTTTAATTTCGGAATACTAAATATCTTTTTTATGAAAAAAATTTACCTTTTTCTAGTTGTACTTTTTTTTAATTTAAGTTCAATTTTTGCTCAGGCACCTTCATGTCAATATGATTACACTTGGTTAGCGTTAGGAAAAGACGGCATTTATCCTGACAGTGCAACAAATTTTGTTAGTGGAACCGTAGGTGTTCCATACATTCAAAATGTAACAGTAAAAGTACCTTACGATACAACAGCTACTATTTTCGGACAATTGCAAACAGTTCGTTTTTCAAGAATTGATTTACAAACAAATATTACTAATCCGGTTAATTATGGATTACCTCCTGGTTTAAGTATAGTAGCAACCCCATCTAATTTTAAATTTCCAGGAAATGATACCAGTTGCATGGTTATTTATGGAACTCCAACAACAGCAGGTACATATATTTTATCATTTACATTAAAAACATATGTAGTTGAATTTCCTTTAACCAGTGTTAGTACAGATGTTGTTGACTATTATAAAATAACCATTAATCCGCCTGTTGGTATTAAAGAAAATCAAAATCAATCGTTTGAATTGATGGGAATGTATCCCAATCCAGCAATTAATGAAACATCCATAAAATATCAATTGTCAAAATCGGGTTTAGTTAAACACCATATTTATAATGCACTTGGCAAATGTGTGTATACAAAAATCACTGAATCTAAAAAAGGAGAAAATGAATTGGTTATTGATGTAAAAAATTTTTCCTCAGGTATTTATTTTTACACATCTGATTTTGAAGGAAAATCAAAAACCAAAAAATTAATCGTGAACAACGATTAATGTTACGTTTTGAAGTCACCATTTTAGGTGCTGGTTCTGCATCCCCAACGCTAACAAGAAATCCATCTTCTCAGCTCTTAAATTTAAGCGAAACTTATTTCTTAATTGACTGTGGAGAAGGTACCCAAATTCAGTTAAGAAAAAACAAACTAAGCTGGGCAAAAATCGATCATATTTTTATTAGTCATTTACATGGCGATCATTATTTAGGCCTCCTCGGGTTGCTTCAAAGTATGCACTTATTAGGTAGAAAAAAAATACTTCATCTTTATTGTTTTCCTGAATTAAAAGAGATTATTGATATTCAAAATAAATATTCGTTTACCGTATTAAACTATGAGATTGAATACCATTTTTTATCATCAAAAAAACATGAAAAAATTGCAGAAACTAAACATGTTTGTATCTATAGTTTTCCTTTAAATCATCGAATTCCATGTGTTGGCTTTTTATTTAAAGAACTAGAAGCGCCACGAAAAATCATCAAAGAAAATTTATCAAAATATAACGTTTCAACCGCCGAAATACATAAATTAAGAAAAGGGTTGAATGCATTTGATGAAGAAGGAAATGAAATCAGTTATCAGTTATTAACTGATGCATCCTACCAACCAAGATCATATGCCTATTGTAGCGATACCAAATATGATGAAAGGCTAATTGATTATCTTAAAGAAGTAGATGTTTTGTATCACGAAGCCACTTTTTTAAATGATTTAAAAGATAGAGCTGCAGCAACTTTTCACTCAACGGCTGAACAAGCAGCATTAATAGCAAAAAAAGCGCAAGTTAAAAAGTTAATTCTTGGACATTATTCGGCCAGATATCATTCAATTGATGACTTTTTAGTTGAAGCCGAACAGGTTTTTAACAATGTTTTTTTAGCAAAAGAAGGCCTTACTTTCAAAATTTAATTTGAAGAATTAATAAGACTTTCATACATTTGTTTAAAATTATTCTAAATAAGTGCAGATGGTTAATTTAGTTATTGCAGATAGTAGTATTTTAATTCGTTTAGGAATAAAAGCTCTTCTTCATGATGAGGAAACATTTAGTTTTATGGATGACTCCGCGACTAAAGAAGAATTACTGTTAAATAATAAAACATCAAAACCTGATTTGATTATTGTTGATTTAGAATCGTTAATGCTTAACGAAACTGATATTGGATTACTTAAAAAACAAAACAAAAAAGTTAAAATATTAGGCATTTCAAAAGGTATTTCTAAAAAAATCATTAATCATTATTTAAATCAAGGAGTTACTAGCTTTTTATTGAAAGAATGCGATAAAGAAGAAATTACTGAAGCCATAAAATCTACTTTTCACGGATTCAGATTTTTATGCGGAAAAATTGCACATGCGCTTTCAACTACCGATGAGGCATTGTTAACTACAGATTATTTCAAAAAAGTTTCTTGCGAAGGATTAATAGTGTCTGAACGTGAAATAGAAGTAATTAAACACATATCTAATGGATTATCTAATAAACAAATTGCGGATACCATGTGTTTAAGTACGCACACTGTAAATACGCACCGTAAAAACATTATGAACAAGCTTGGCGTAAACAATACCGCGGGTATTGTAATGTATGCTGTTCGTTACAATTTACTAGAAAATAATCCTTATTTGTTTTCTAATTAATTTTTCATTCCGGTAGTTAATTTTACTACACTCTCACTCCTATTACTCAAACATCATCTACTGGTTCTATTTTGCTTTTTTAGTTTTTTAAAAGAGTTTTAAATAAATTTTTTTAAAGGTTAATCAATTTAATTCAATTGAAAGATGTAACTAAATAAGATAGCTTATAAATTTGAGTAGGAATAGAAAACAATTTTTATACTTACCTTTACAGACACTCTAAATCGTTTTTTGGTAATGAAAACAAAAACAATAAAAAAAAATAAGGTTAATGTAATAACCCTTGGTTGCAGTAAAAATATTGTGGATAGCGAAGTGTTAATGGGTCAATTAAAAGCCAATCATTTTGAGGTAGAGCACGAATCGGAATCTGAAGAGCAACAAATTGTTATTATTAATACCTGTGGTTTTGTAGAAAATGCCAAGCAGGAAAGTATAGATACCATATTAAAATACGTAGATGCAAAAAAAGCCGGTAACGTGGAAAAGGTTTATGTAACGGGTTGCCTGAGCGAACGTTACAAAAAAGATTTAGAAGTAGAAATACCTGAGGTAGATGCCTACTTTGGCACTCGTGAATTACCACGATTATTAAAAACCTTAAAAGCAAATTATAAAACAGAATTAGTTGGTGAACGTTTGCTAACAACTCCATCGCACTATGCCTATTTTAAAATTTCGGAAGGGTGCGACCGACCTTGCAGTTTTTGTGCTATACCTTTGATGCGCGGAGGCCATGTTTCTGTACCCATTGAAGAATTGGTAAAACGTGCAGAAACACTTGTACAAAAAGGAACTAAAGAATTATTACTGATTGCACAAGACCTTACCTATTACGGTTTGGATTTATATAAAAAACGTGAATTGGCTAACTTGGTGGAGGCATTAGCAAATGTGAAAGGCATTGATTGGATTCGTCTACATTATGCTTTTCCAAGTGGCTTTCCTATGGACGTGTTGGATGTAATGAACAAGTACAGTAATGTTTGTAATTACCTGGATATGCCACTTCAACACATAAGTGATAACATGCTAAAAAGTATGCGCAGAGGTATTACCAAACAAAAAAGTTTGGATTTGGTAAAACAAATTCGTGAAAAAGTTCCAGGCATTGCTTTACGTACTACTTTAATTGCAGGTTATCCTGGTGAAACAGAAAAAGACCACGAAGAAATGTTGGAATGGGTTGAAGAATATAAATTTGAACGTTTAGGCATTTTCACCTATTCACATGAAGAAAACACACATGCTTTTAACTTAAAAGATGATGTTTCGGAAAAAACAAAACGCAAACGCGCTGATGCAGTAATGAAATTGCAACAAGAAATTTCATTTGAGCTCAATCAAAATAAAATTGGATCTACTTTTAAAACATTAATAGATAAAGAAGAAGGTGAATATTTTATTGGCAGAACCGAGTTTGACAGCCCAGAAGTGGATAACGAAGTTCTCATTAAAAAAACACTAAACTCAAAACTTAAAATCGGGGAATTCAGTCAAATTAAGATAAACGATGCCAACGATTTTGATTTGTTTGGTGAGGAGGTTTAAATCTTAACAGATTTCAATTTATTCTTTTAACGAAACAGAGTAAGGATCAACACTTACTTCAATTCTGTTTCCGGTTATTTCTAATGTGTTTAAATCAATAAAACTTACATAACCATTTCTTCCTCCGCAAATACTGGTGTGGTGAGGTAATGGACCTGAACTGTTAATGTTTCTATTAGCCACATATACTTTTTTATTTTTTTCATCAACCGCAATACCATGTGGTTCAGTTCCTGTATTAATGTATTTTATTAAAGTGTTTGTAGTTGTATTAATTACTGCAACAGCACCAACTGTTCCAGCGAACTGATTTGCATCCCAACTACTTACAAATAGTAAGTTTGATGATGGTGCTAGAGACATTTCCAAAGTGCTTCCGTTTATTGGAATTGTAGCAATACAATCATCAGTTTGTGCATTAAAAACACGAATTGTTTTTTCATTCTGACAGCTAACATAAAATCGTGTACCATCATTAGAAAATAAAATCTCATGTGGATTGTAAACCGAACTTGGTAAACCCGGAACATCATTACTGATTAATGGTATAAAATCTATATTGCCATTAGCTAAATTCTTTTTATATAAAAAATTACCTGTTGTTGCCGTAAAATACAAATATTGACCATTAGGTGAAATAGCTGAGCCATGAGGATAAAAATTATATCTGGTAGTATCGATAACACGCATATTTATTAAATCGCACTCCGCCACTTTACCAGAAGAGCTCCAATCAATAACATATGCTTTTTTAGAATCTAGTGTAAATGAAAAGGTATTCCAATCAGCAGCTCCAATAAAAATTTCACCGGCAAAACTATCGTCATATGTACTGTATCTTCTTAAATATTTACCATTATTGGTGTAACACACATACCAAAATTTTCCATCGGGAGATACTTTAACCTGATGAGCTGTAGAACTTTCATCATCATTTACTACTTTAATATAGCGCATCTGTAAACCTGTTTCAGCATCAAAAACACAAACAATTTTACAAGAGGTATGTGCAACATAAAATTTTGACCGATCACTTGATGGAGGAAAAGCTACATTTCCATTTTCATCAGGTGCTCCATTATTTATCCAGTTTTTAATTAAAACAACTTCTTCTCTAGTTAATTTATCACTATTTAAAGGCATTGTAGGACCATTACTTAAACCAAGATCAGAATAAGTATTGATGAAATAAAGTAAAGAACTCATATTACTGTTAAAAGGTATAATAACAGAACCAACTTTTGATCCTTTCATAAGATTAGACCAGGAAGATAAATTTAAACCGGAAGCAATTTTATAACTTGCATCATTATGACAGCCTGATGTGGCGCATTTACCTACTAAAATTTTACCAATTTCTCTTGGATAGTTGGCAGTATCAATTATGGCTTCATCTTTCTGACAGGAGAAAAATACAGTTAAAATCAATAAAAATAAAAAACAAATAAGATGTCTTTTCTGCATAAATTCAAATCTAAAACATATATTCATATTTTAAACGAATAAATTTGTAAAAAAGTAAAAACAATTCTAATTGGAAATATATTTAACATTGAGGTAATTTAAGTTACTTGACAAAATCTAAATTTGTAAAATGAACAAAAGCAACTATACCATATTTTTAATTTCTTGTTTAATATTTTCAATAACTGTTACCATTATTCTTTATTTGTTGAATTCTATATTCACACTTCACCTTTCAATTGAGTTGTTGTTGGTTAATTTATTTATTTGTTTTACCTGTTCATTTTTGTTTTTCTATTTTGTTTACCAGAAAATAATTTATTCACGAATAGAAAATACAGTTCAGAAACTAAAGCAGTTTACTGAAAAAAAAATACCTGACGAAAATTATGATTACACCTACGATGCAGCAGATCCCATAGAACAATTGAATCAAGAGATTTTAAAAATTGCCAGCGATAGAGAAAAAGAAGTAGAACATTTAACCAAATTAGAAAATTATAGAAAAGAATATTTAGGTAATGTTTCACATGAGTTAAAAACGCCAATTTTTAATATTCAAGGTTATGTTTCTACGCTAATTGATGGCGGATTATATGATGAAACGATTAATTTGGAATACTTGAAAAGAGCGGATAAAAGTGTTGACAGAATGATTAACATTATTGATGATTTAGAAACGATTTCTCAACTTGAAAGTGGTTCACTTTTGTTAGATATGGAAAAATTTGACATTGTTTCACTTGCTCACGATGTTATTCAACAATTGGAAATAACTTCTGGAAAAAGAAGTATTAGAATTATTTTAGATGATGAATCTAAAAAATCATTGAAGGTAATTGCAGATAAATTCAGAATTCGTCAGGTTTTTGCTAATCTAATTACCAACTCCATTAAATACGGAAAAGATAATGGCACTACTAAATTAAAATTTAAAGTATTTGATGAAACCGCCATCATTGAGATTTCTGATGACGGAATAGGTATAGAAGAAAAACATTTGCCTCGACTTTTTGAACGCTTTTATCGTATAGATAAAGGTAGATCAAGAGAACAAGGTGGCACAGGTTTAGGCTTGTCTATTGTAAAACACATTATTGAAGCCCACGACCAACATATAACCGTTACAAGTCAGCCAGGTGTAGGAACCACATTTGTTTTTACATTAAAAAGAGCAGTTAAAAATAGCTGATGTTTCAGTTATTAATTCGTTTTACCCGGATAAACTTTAATAGCTTCAGCAAGGCATTCCATAGCGTTTTTTAAATCTTCTAAATTTAAAACATAAGCCAACCTCACCTCGTTTTGACCTGCCCCCGGTGTTGAATAAAAACCTGTAGCAGGGGCCATCATTACTGTTTGTCCATTGTAAGAAAAATCTTCTAGTAGCCATTGACAAAATTTATCTGCATTATCAATTGGTAATCGAGCAATACAATAAAATGCGCCACTTGGTTTAGGGCAAAGAACTCCAGGAATTTTATTGATTGATTCTACTAAAAAGTTTCTTCTAGCCACATACTCTTTTTGAACCTGATCAAAATACGATTGAGGTGTTTCTAAAGCTGCCTCTGCTCCTATTTGTCCGAATGTTGGTGGACTTAATCTTGCCTGTGCAAATTTTAATGCAGCAGACATAAATTCTTTGTTTTTAGAAATTAAAGCGCCGATACGAGCACCACAAGCACTGTATCGCTTTGAAATAGAATCTAACAAAATCACATTGTTATCAATTCCATCCAAATGCATTACAGAAACATACTCTTTGCCATCGTAGCAAAATTCACGATAAACTTCATCACTTAACAAATACAAATCGTATTTCTTAACCAAATCTCTTAGTTGTTCCAATTCTGCTTTACTGTATAAATAACCAGTTGGATTTCCAGGATTACAAATCATGATTCCTTTTGTTTTAGGAGTGATGATTTTTTCAAATTCACTGATTGCAGGTAAAGCAAATCCTGTTTCAATAGTACTTTTAATTGGCTTAATAGTAACATCTGCAGCTGTTGCAAATCCATTGTAGTTTGCGTAAAAAGGCTCAGGAATAATTACTTCGTCACCTTTCTCAAAACAAGTCATGAATGCAAATGATAGAGCTTCTGATCCTCCGTTGGTAATCATGATATCATTTGCAGAAACATTTATTTTAAATTTTTGATAGTAGTTTGACAATTTAATTCGGTAACTTTCATTACCCGCACTATGACTGTATTCAACAACTTTTATAGTAGTTGATTTAATGGCATTCATCATCACCTCAGGCGTTTCAATATCCGGCTGACCAATGTTTAAGTGATAAATTTTAATTCCTTTCTTTTTTGCTGCATCTGCATAAGGAACCAATTTACGAATTGGTGATGCAGGCATATTCATTGCTTTTTGAGAAATTTTTGGCATTGCTTAAATTTTGCGCAAAGATGCAACAAATAATAAAATTTAAAAAATAAATTGCTTTTGCCTTATTCAAAATTCATAAGCACATTAAATAGTAAAACAAAAAAGGTGAAAACACTTGTTTTCACCTTTTTAAAATATTGTATTTGAAAAATTACATGTGAATTACTTCACCGTAGGCTGCAGCAGTAGCCTCCATAATAGCTTCACTCATTGTTGGATGAGGATGAACAGCTTTTAAAATTTCATGCCCTGTTGTTTCCAACTTACGAGCAGCAACTAATTCTGCAATCATTTCTGTTACGTTGGCACCAATTAAATGCGCTCCTAGTAACTCACCATATTTAGCATCATAAATCACTTTTACAAAACCATCGCTAGCTCCGGCAGCTTTAGCTTTTCCACTTGCAGAAAATGGAAATTTGCCCACTTTTATTTCGTAACCCGCTTCTTTTGCTTTCTTTTCAGTATATCCTACAGAGGCAATTTCAGGTTGGCAATACGTGCAACCAGGAATATTATTGTAATCGATTGGTTCTGCATGCAAGCCTGCAATTTTTTCAACACAGGTAATACCTTCGGCACTCGCTACGTGTGCCAATGCCTGCCCTCCTACTACATCACCAATTGCATAGTAACCCGGAACATTTGTTTGATAAAATTTATCGGTTAAAATTTTTCCTTTATCGGTTGCAATTCCTACTTCTTCTAAACCAATTCCTTCAATGTTTGAAGCAATTCCAACTGCAGAAAGAACGATTTCCGCATCAATTACTTTCTCACCTGATTTGGTTTTAATTTTTACCTTACACTCAGCGCCACTGGTATCAACACTTTCAACGCTAGATTCAGTCATTACTTCAATACCTACTTTTTTGAAAGAGCGCTCCAATTGTTTAGATACATCTTCATCTTCAACAGGAACAATATTTGGCATAAATTCTACAATGGTAACTTTGGTACCCATTGTTGCATAGAAATAGGCAAATTCAACTCCAATTGCACCAGAACCTACAACTACTAATGATTTAGGTTGTTTTGGTAAAACCATTGCATCGCGGTAACCGATAATTTTTTTACCATCTTGAGGTAGATTAGGCAATTGACGAGAACGAGCACCAGTTGCGATTATAATATGCTTTGCTTCAATGGTACTAACTTTTCCATCAGCTGCTTTTACTTCTACTTTTTTTCCCGGTTTAACCTTAGCGGTTCCTATAATGACTTCAATTTTATTTTTTTTCATCAAGAACTGAACACCTTTACTCATTCCTTCTGCAACATCACGACTGCGTTTTACAACAGCACTAAAATCAGCTTTAACACCATCTGCTGATAATCCATATTCTTTCGCATGATTTAAATACTCAAATACCTGAGCACTTTTTAATAAAGCTTTTGTTGGAATACAGCCCCAATTTAAACAAACACCACCTAAACTTTCTTTTTCAATAACGGCAACTTTAAAGCCTAATTGAGAAGCACGAATAGCAGTTACATAACCACCAGGTCCACTTCCTATAACAATTACATCGTAGTTCATGATTTTTATAAAATTTAAGCGACTAAAATAAGATATTTTCTTTAATCCGAATATAAAATAGGTTTTTTAAATGGTATAAATTATAAATGATTTAGTTTAACTAAATACAATTCTGTTAATCCATTGATGAAAACTAATCCAAAATAAAAGGCAAAAAAAATTAATTTCGAGAGTTGAATTAATCATGTTTAAACCATTAAATAATGAATGACTAAACATGATAATTGCATATTGCAACTAAAAAAAATAAATATCTACATATGAAAAAAAAACCACTGATATTAGTTACTAATGATGACGGAATTACTGCTCCCGGAATTAAACAATTAGTCAGCATTGCTAAAAACATGGGTTCAGTTTTTGTTGTTGCGCCTGATAAACCTCAAAGTGGAATGGGACATGCCATCACCATAAACTCTTCGCTTCGTGTGCAAAAAACAAATCATCATAACATAGAAAACGAATTCAGTTGCAGTGGAACTCCGGTTGATTGCGTAAAAATTGCAATCAATCAATTCATGAAAAGAAAACCGGATATTATTTTATCAGGAATAAACCATGGATCTAATTTATCCATCAATGTAATTTATTCGGGAACCATGAGTGCAGCTATCGAAGGAGCTGTTGAGGGAATACCTTCAATCGGGTTTTCTTTGTGCGATTATGCTTATGAAGCGGATTTTGAATCCTCAAAATCATTTGTAGAAAAAATAATAGCTGAAGTAATTCAAAATAAATTACCAAAAGGAATTTGTTTAAATGTAAATATTCCTAAAATGCCGGCAGAATTAATAAAAGGCATAAAAGTATGCCGACAAGCCAATGCGTTGTGGGAAGAAAAATTTGATGAACGTAAAGATCCATACGGAAGACCTTATTATTGGCTTACCGGTGAATTTAAAAATTTAGAAAAAGGCGCAAAAGACACTGATGTTTGGGCTGTTGAAAAAGGATACATAAGCGTTGTTCCTACTCATGCTGACATGACTGCTTATGATGTTATTAAAAAACTTTCGAAAAACTTATCTTAATGGAAGATTTGGAAAAAGCCATTTTAGAAGTTAAAGGCATTAAATCAAAAAAATTAAATAATTACTGGTTAGGATTTGGTTTAGGAATTTTTGTTCCATCTTTATTTTTATTTGGTTATTGGTTATATTCTTATAGTTTTATGCCGCTAATTCCTATGTTTTTCCTTTATTTACTTAAAGGTAAAGTATTGGCACCGGTAATTAGTTTGTGTGTAATTCCTAATCTTGGTCTATTTTATTTGTTTTTAAATGCTGAAAAATTTAGAAGTGCGAGAGGAGCAGTTTTTGCAACCATACTTTACGGCTTCTTAATTATGTATTTAAAAATAGTTGTTGAAGAAACCATGTTTTAATTTTATTCATTTTGAAATATTACGTTATAGCAGGAGAAGCATCAGGAGATATGCATGCAGCCAATTTAATGCATGAAATAAAGCTACTTGATACAGACGCTGAATTCAGATGCTGGGGTGGAGATAGAATGTTAGCAGAAGGCGGAAATGTTATTAAACACATTAGAGAGTTAGCCTTTATGGGTTTTGTTGAAGTATTGTTAAATATCAGAACAATTTCAAAAAACTTAAATTTTTGCAAAAAAGATCTAATTGCCTACCAACCCGACGCCTTAATTTTAGTTGATTATCCCGGTTTTAATTTAAGAATTTCCGAATATGCTAAAAGTAAAGGATTAAAGGTGTTTTATTACATTTCTCCAAGTGTTTGGGCATGGAAAGAATCACGCGTAGAAATCATTAAAAAGTCGGTAGATAAATTATTTGCTATACTTCCCTTTGAAAAAGATTTTTACAAAAAACACCAATGCGATATTGATTATGAAGGTCATCCCTTAATTGATGAAATTGAAAAAGTAAAACTGAAAATTCCTACTCGTGAAAAATTTATAATCGATAATCAATTAAGTGGAAAAAAAATAATTGCTTGTTTGCCCGGAAGTAGAAAACAAGAAATTAAATTGCTTTTGCCTGAAATGATAAAACAACAAAAATATTTCCCGGAATATGAATTTGTTGTAGCCGCAGCACCAAATTTACCAATTGAATTTTATAATTCAATTTTAGGTAATCAACAAGTAAAAATGCTTAGTGGTAAAACCTATGATTTATTATTTCATGCACATGCAGGTATAATTAAATCAGGAACATCAACGTTAGAGGCTGCTTTATTTGGTTTACCAGAAGTGTGTTGCTACAAAGGAAATCCAATTTCCATTTGGATAGCAAAAAAAGTGGCAAAAGTTAAATACATTTCATTGCCAAATTTAATTATGGATAAATCGATGATTATAGAATTAATTCAGGACGAAATGAATGAAGAAAAGTTAAAAAATGAATTAAGTCAAATTGCCCGTCAAACTACCCAACGAGAAAAAATGATTCATGATTTTGAAGAATTAAAAAATGTATTAGGAGGTTCAGGAGCATCAAAAAGAATTGCCCAAAAGTTGATTGATTATTTAAAAACAAACTAATTCATTTTGAAAAACATACTTTATATTTTAAGTTTTTTATTGCTTTTAACCATTAACAAAAGCAATGCGCAAGAAAAACCTTTTGATGAACAGGTTGCTGTTCGGATTTTCGCACAAACAAAAATAAATTCAATTTTAATTGCCCCTCAAAAAGGAACTTATCAATTAATTGCAGATGGGAATAAAATCATCGATTTAAATGAATCATCGGTAATAAAAGCAACATTAGTTAACAATGAAATTGAATTAAAGGCATTTGAAAATGATTTGGGCAAATTTAAATCCATCAACATCATTTCTACAGATGAAGAAAAGTGTATTAAAATTAAACTGTTAAACCCCGACCGAAAAGCACGTTTTTATGACGATGAATTATTATTATCAATTATTGAAAACGAAGGTTTAAAATTAATCAACAACACTTATATTGATAATTACATATCCGGTGTTTCAGAGGCTGAAGCTGGAAAATCAGCCGGAATTGAATTTTATAAAGTTCAATCTGTGTTGGCGCGTACGTATGCTTTAGCTCATTTATACAAGCATCAACCAGAAGGGTTTAACTTATGTGACCAGGTTCACTGCCAGGCATTTCACGGTAAATCTACCCAAAAACAAATTTTAGATGCTGTTTATTCAACAAAAGGAGAAGTTGTTGTTGATCAGGATTTACAATTAATTACTGCCGCTTTTCACTCAAATAGTGGCGGACAAACAGCCAACTCAGAAGATGTGTGGGGCGCATCAACAACATATTTAAAATCTGTTTTAGATACGTTCAGCTTAAAAATGCCTAATGCCTTTTGGCAAAAGAAAATGCCTGTTGACGAATGGTTAAATTACCTCAAATCAAAATACAAATACCCAATTAATAATCAAGAGGCAAAAGACGTCGCATTACATTTCAAACAAGAAAGCAGAAAAGTAAATTTAATATATGACAACTTTAAAATTCCACTAAAAAACATAAGAACAGATTTAAGATTGAAATCCACTTTTTTTTCGGTTGAATTAAGTGAAGATGGAAACACAATAACGTTAAATGGAAGAGGTTTTGGTCATGGAATTGGCATGTGCCAAGAAGGAGCTATAAATATGACAAAATCAGGTTACGACTACAAACAAGTACTGAATTTTTATTACCAAAACATCCACATCATTCATTTAAGGGAATTGCACTTTTTTAAGGAGTAATTAATTTATCCAACTCTAAATCAAGGTTGGGACCTCTTAGATTCCTGGCAATGATTATACCTCTTGGGTCAATTAACCAGTTAGTAGGAATGGAATTAACCATATATTTTGCTGCAGCTTCAGAATCCCAGCTTTTTAAATCGCTTACGTGATAGGGCCAGTTGAGCTGGTCTTTTTCTATGGCTTTTTTCCATGCATCTTTGTTTGCATCAAGCGACACATTAAAAACACGATAACCTTTTCCGAATTTAAATTTGGCATCTTTAAATTTTTGGTTCGACCTTACCACATTGGGGTTTTCCATTCTGCATGGACCACACCAACTTGCCCAAAAATCAATCAATACATAATAACCTTTTAAGGAAGATAAATTGATGATAGAATCATTTGGATTTTTAAATGAAATTTCAGGAGCACGTTGCCCAATTCTTAATCCTATTGGAATACTATCCGGGGCATTGAAGTTTTCCTTAACTCCTTGTTTATTTGATTTGCAAGAATTTAGCGTAAGTATTGCAATAACTACTATTAAGATAATTTTCATTTTCTTACGATTTCAGCACCAATTGCATTTAAACGTTTATCAATGTGCTGATAACCTCTGTCGATTTGAGTAATATTAAAAATAGTACTTTTACCCTTAGCAGATAATGCAGCAATCAACAAAGATACACCTGCTCTAATATCAGGCGATGCCATTTGAATGGCGCGTAACTGATTTTTACGATCAAGTCCCATTACAACTGCACGATGCGGATCAGACAAAATAATTTTTGCTCCCATATCGATTAATTTATCTACAAAAAACAATCTGCTTTCGAACATTTTTTGATGAATGAGTACATTGCCTCTTGCCTGAACAGCAGTTACTAAAATGATACTGATTAAATCTGGAGTAAAGCCAGGCCATGGTGCATCTGCTATGGTTAATATGGAACCATCAATGAATGTGTCAATTTCATAATGTTCCTGAGCAGGAATAAATAAATCATCGCCTCTCAATTCCATTTGAATGCCCAAACGTTGAAATACATTTGGTATTATTCCTAAATCGTTATAGGAAACATTTTTAATATTAATCTCCGATTGTGTTACGGCTGCTAATCCAATGAAAGAACCAATCTCAATCATATCAGGCAACAAACGATGTGTTGTTCCGTTTAACGAACTTACTCCTTCAATACTTAATAAATTTGAACCAATTCCGGAAATCTTTGCACCCATTCGGTTCAGCATTTTACACAACTGTTGCAAATAGGGTTCGCAAGCAGCATTGTAAATGGTGGTTATGCCTTCTGCTAATACCGCCGCCATAACAATGTTTGCAGTACCGGTAACAGAAGCTTCATCCAACAACATGTAAGCTCCTTTAAGCTTTGTAGCTTCTACCTTAAAAAATTCGTTTTCAGTATCGTAGTTAAATGTTGCACCTAAATTTTCAAATCCTATGAAATGAGTATCCACTCTTCTTCTTCCAATTTTATCACCACCTGGTTTAGGCATGTAACCTCTTCCGAAACGTGCTAATAAAGGCCCAACAATCATAATGGAACCTCTTAAGCTTCCACCTTTCTTTTTAAATTCAGGAGAAATTAGGTAATCTACATTTACATCATCTGCCTGGAAGGTATATTCTTCGTGACCAGACTTTTCTACTTTTACTCCTAATTCCTTTAATAAATCAATCAACTTAAGAATATCAACAATTTCAGGAATGTTGCCAATAACAACTTTTTCTTTGGTTAATAATACGGCACAAATTACTTGCAAAGCTTCATTTTTTGCACCTTGAGGAATGATGTCTCCTTTTAATTGTTTACCCCCGGTTACTTCAAAAATCATAAATTAATAAGGTTTGTTTCTGTTATTTTGATGTCTGTTACGGTTATTGTGATGTTTGCCTTTGTGTTTGTGTCTTGGCCCCTGATGTTGTCCTTGACTTTGATGCTGACGTCTTGCCCATTCATTACTTGAACTCAAAATAGATGCATCAGTCAATTTTAAGGTTCCTCCTGAAAGTTCTACTAAATGATTTAAAATAATATCATCAGAAATAAGGTCTTTTGAATTCCAGGTTAAGTAAGATTTTTTTAGATTATTAGCAATTACCTTTTTTAATTCTTCTTTTTCTGCACCTTCAGGATATTCTTTCGCTTTATCAATAATATTTTCAATTGTTTTACCGTAATGCTTGTATTTTATCTTTTTGCTTGGATAGTTAACAATTTCGGGTGATGTATAAAAAGTTTCAGGATTTGGTTTTGGATAAGGTGAATCAACATCTAGTTTAAATTCAGAAATAATGAATAAATGATCCCATAACTTGTGTGTAAAATCAGATACATCTCTGAGGTGAGGATTTAATGACCCCATAACTTGAATAATTGCCTTTGCACATTTGTTACGTTCTTCTCTATCTTCAATGCTACAACAGAAATTAATCATCTGCTGTATGTTTCTCCCATATTCCGGAATAATCATTTTAGGGAGCTGCGTGTTGTAATCCATTACGTACAATTTAAGTTACTAATGTAATGATAATTTTCAGATTTTATTTAACGAAATACAGCGATAAGAATTATTAATCAACTTTCTATTGTTGATGATTTTATTGCTTATAAACCAAAAAAGCTGCTTTTTTTAAAAAAAGCAGCTTTTACTCAATGAGAAATAATATCTTATTTGTGTGTTTTTTCTGAAGATACAGTTAATTTTCTTCTGCCTCTTGATCTACGTGAAGCTAAAACTCTGCGTCCATTAGCAGAACTCATTCTTTCACGGAATCCATGCTTGTTTCTGCGTTTGCGCTGTGATGGTTGGAATGTGCGTTTCATATTATTATTCTATTAAATGATTAAAAAAATTCTAAAATTAAGATTGCAAATTTAAAAAGATTTTATCAATTCACAAATTTTCGAAAAACCTTTTTTTAGGGAGCAATATTATTACTTTTGCAACTCAATTTCAAACTATGGCCAAAAGAGGCTTCGACAGAGATAAAAAAGAAGATTTGCCAAAAGCAAAATTAAGTAAGGAAAACCTAAAAAAATCCTTACGATTATTTACTTATTTAAAAGGTCAAAAATGGGAGTTTGCCATAGGAATGTTTTTCCTTGCAGGTACAGCGATTGTTGGATTGGTATTTCCGATTTTATCGGGTAAACTTTTCAGCTTTTTTGGTGAAACCGGTATTTCAAAAGATAGTATGGAAGCACAATTAAAACAAACCGGCTTTTTACTTTTAATCATCTTATTAATTCAAGGATTTTTTTCATTCGGTAGAGTATTCATGTTTTCACGTGTTACCGAAAACATTTTAAAAGGATTGAGAACGGATGCTTTTTCTAAACTTATACAAATGCCAATGCAGTTTTACAGTAAAAATCAGGTATCTGAATTGAGTAGCAGAATGGCAACCGATATCAACATGATTTCTGAAGCATTTACTATAAACATCGCTGAATTTATACGACAAACCATTGTAGGTATTGGTGGTTTATGCGCTTTAGTTTATTTCACCAATTGGCAGATTGCGATTTGGTTTATAGTTATCATTCCACCCATTACAGTTTTGGCTATTTTATTCGGAAAAAAAATCAGAGGTTATTCTAAATCGTTTCAAGAAAAAATTGCAGAATCTAATGTTATTATAGGAGAAGCGCTTACAGGAATTAGTAATGTAAAAACATTTACCAACGAAAAATTTGAAATCAATCGCTACCAGGAAAAAATAAATCAGATTCGTGAATTCGGTATAAAATACGGTATTTTCAGAGGTTCGTTTTTTGCCTTTATCATTACGGTAATTTTTGGTTCAGTATTTTTTATTTTATGGAAAATGTTGATGCTAAAAAACGAAAATGTAATTTCTGCTGAAGAGTTTGGAATTTTTTTAATGCTTGCCTTATTTGTAGCCGGTTCATTAGCCGGATTACCTGAACAAATTGCTTCTATACAACGTGCATTGGGTGCAACTGATCGCGTGTTTGAATTAATTGACGATACTAATGAAAAGATAGATTTAGAATTTAAATCAACACCAAAACAACGTGCTGCGTCAAGCGAAATTACTTTCGACAGGGTAAGTTTCCACTACCCTACCCGTCCAGATTTTGAGGTACTAAAAAACATTTCGTTTAAAGCAAATGCCGGTCAAACTATTGCACTTGTTGGCCCTAGTGGTTCGGGTAAATCAACCATAGCTTCATTGGTTTTACGATTTTATGATCCTGTTAACGGTAACATTTTATTGAATGGTAAAAATACAAAAGACAATTCTCTTACTGCATTGCGCGACCAAATGGCTATTGTTCCACAAGATGTAATTTTGTTTGCCGGAACCATAAAACAGAACATTGCTTATGGTAATCCGGATGCAACACTAGAAGAAATAAGCGAAGCTGCACGCAAAGCCAATGCATTGGAATTCATCGATAGTTTTCCTGATAAATTTGAAACTGTAGTTGGAGAGCGTGGCATTCAGCTTTCAGGTGGTCAGCGCCAACGCATTGCTATTGCAAGAGCGGTATTAAAAAACCCTTCGGTTTTAATTTTAGATGAAGCAACAAGCTCTTTAGACAGCGAAAGTGAAAGAATGGTTCAGGAAGCATTGGATACACTAATGCAAGGCAGAACAAGTATTGTAATTGCTCATCGTTTATCAACCATCAGAAATGCGGATAAAATTATTGTTCTCGAAAAAGGCGAAATTATTGAAAGCGGCACTCACGAAGAACTAATTAAGCTTGAAGATGGTTTATATAAAAGTTTATGTAGATTACAATATGATCTTTCATCCGTAGCATGAGCATGAGTCTGAGTTTGTTTCAAAAAACATATTGGTATGTTGGTTTATTAATGAGTATCCTGATTTTTTTTATGGGAATGGGTTTACTCTTCACTAGTTATTTAATTGATAATTTGCCTTCACCAAACAGAACCTATTTAGGTGGGATTTTTTTGGTTTATTCCATCTTTAGAGGAACTCGTGTTTATCAGCAATTTAAAAAGAATAGAAATGATGAAGAATAATTTTATTTTCATTATTGTCTTCATTACACTTTTTTTTTCCTGTCAAACACAAGAAGAACATGCTGCTTTGGATACACCAACTTCAGGTTCTTTAACTGTTTTTGCAGATGCCGGTTTAATATCTATGCTCGAAAATCAAGCATATACTTTCATGAAAATTTATCCTAATGCAAAAATCAATTTTGAGTATACTGAAGAAACAAATGTTATAAAATCGTTGCATGAGAATAAATGTAAAACAATTGCTATTAGCAGAAATCTGAGTGATCAGGAAGAACGTTTATTCAAGCAATCCAACATTACTCTAAATAAATCTTTCATTGCTAAAAGTGCTATTGTTTTTATTGCTTCTAAAGAGGTTATTGACACTGTAATCAGCACAACTTTATTAAAACAACTTTTAAGTGGCGATACTAGCAAAACAACTTATAAATACTGCATTTTTGAAAACAAACAATCTTCGTCTGCTATTTTTTTAAGAGATTCATTGGTTAAAGGATCAATTGGAAAAAATTGTTTTGCTGCTGAAAATTTTAATGATTTAATTCAACGAATTCAAAAAAACAAAAACTCCATTGGCATTATTGATTATACTCAGATCAGCGATTCTGACGATAGCATTTGTAAATTCATTAAATCTAATTTTAAAATCATTGCGGTTTCAAAAAACAACGATAAACTAGCTTATTATCCAGATCAAAGTAATATTCAAACCGGAGATTATCCTTTTACGAGAAGTATTTATTTAATTCGCCGAGGGCAAGATTTTTCGTTAGCTGCAGGTTTTATTACTTATGTTGCAGGCCCAAGTGGCCAAGTAATTCTTTTAAAAACGGGCTTTGCGCCGTGGCGTCAGCCGGAGCGAGTAATCTCGGTTAATTTAAATGGGTTAGAGGAAAACGAATAATTTATCTCTTACACAAAATCGAATATGTGCAAAATTGGCAATTATCAAAATTTTCTGTTTGATTGAAAGGTTTCGATGGATTAAAAATTTCCTCAATTAGTTTAATTAAGTGAAATTCAAATTCCTGTAGTAAATCATCTGTAAAAACAAGTCGCACTTCTTGTTTATCCTCTTTTTTAGTTAATCCCAGTAATTCGCCTTTTGAACTTCTGAATGGAATAATACATGGAAAAATTTCGTTTGTTTTACATAGTTTATTTTTCCAGCAAAGCCATGCATAAATAAACAACTGAAACATTTTACTATGCTTTTCACCT
The DNA here is from genome assembly GCA_044352985.1 of Bacteroidia bacterium. Classification (GTDB taxonomy): domain Bacteria; phylum Bacteroidota; class Bacteroidia; order B-17B0; family Aurantibacillaceae; genus JADJDM01. Next base: position 173,172 of record JBILCU010000004.1, on the reverse strand, counting down.
TTAAAAAGTTGTTCCATCGATTCAAATAAAAAAACATCCTTATCTCCACTGGAAGATTTGTAATCAACTATTCGAAACAGATTTTTAGAACGATCAATTCTATCACATATACCTGTTATTTTAACTTCATGTATTTTCTCATCACCTTGAATAATTAAACAATGCGTTAATTCTTCTTCCAAAGCAACTATATGTAAATCATCATTTCTTAACTTCAGATAATCAATATAATCTGCATCTCTATTTAAAAGCCGTGTTGCATACAATTGTACCGTTTCAAATGCCAAATAATTTTTACCATACTCAAAATCACTTTCAGTAAACCTATTTTTAAATGCAGTTCGGGTGAATTCCTTAATCTGTTTAGTTTTTTTTACCAATAATTCTTTTGGAACTATTTGGTTTATAAATGGTTTGTAACAATTTTCGAGAACCTCATGTAAAATGGTTCCCATGGTATTATTTTCTATATTTTCCTCAACCGAATTTTGTTCTTTAATCCTTGAAACATAATTAAAGTAAAATCGCAAACTGCAATCACGGTAATTATTGAATAAGGAAGCTGAAAATCCTGATTTTTCGGTATTTGCAGCCTTTAATGCAATGTATTTTAGATGCTCTTCTGTTTTATCAATATTAATCACCCTGTTTGTGTGCTCTATTTGATCTGCTGAAGATGCAATAAATTGATTTAACTTAACTCGATTATTAATTAATGGTAATTCATTAATTAGCTGTGTAATAAAGCGACTCTTCTCGCCTTTTCCCATTGTATCTGATTCGGTATTGTAAACTAATCCAATATTTTTTGCTCCTTGTAATAATCTGTAAAAATGGTAAGCATAAACTGCATCTTTATCTTGAAAAACTGGAAGTTTTACATGCTTTTTTAAATCGTAAGGCAAAAAGGATGAATTGCTTTTACCTGATGGTAAAATAGACTCATTAACAGATATTAAAATCACATTTTCAAAGTCAAGTGTTCGGGTTTCTAAAACACCCATTATTTGAAGTCCTTTTAATGGTTCTCCATAAAATGGAACTGATGCATTTCGTTGTAATTGCTGAATAATTCTTCGTAATGTTTTTAATTCGGTGATGTAACTCACATTTGCAATCGACAGATGTAATTGATTAATGAGTTTAATGTATTCAATTATAAATTCAGTTTCTAATGAAATAGCTTTTTTTTCGTTGTTATTGTTTATTTCTAAAATAGATTCGCCTAACTTATGTAATTGCTGTACTGCAAAAATTGGATTAGGCCAATCTGTAAAAAGATAACTGATACTAGTAAATTCAGCTTCAAATAAATCTTCTATTTGTTTATTAGTAAAATAGGAAGTGTTTTTATCTGTAATTTTTTTCTTTATGTTATTAATTTTTCTAGAATCGCTTAATAACATAGTGAAATAAGGGTTTTGAATGACTTTTAAAATATCTTTATAATATATTAAATCAGTAGTTCTGCTTTGTTTTTTATTAATATGAAGATTACATAATTGCAAAACGAGGTCAAACAAGGTACTTTTAAACAACGGAAATTCAAGCGAGACATTTAACTCTGATATTTCTTCGGGCAAAACATGTAATAAAGGAAAAAGCAAACTTTCATCACATAAAACAATAGCCGTATTATTTAATTCAACTCCCGAATAAACCCATTTTTTAATGATTTCTGCAGCTACTGTTACTTGCGACATGTTTTGAGAAGCTCCAATGATTTCAATGTTTTTCTCGATAGTTTTGTAGTAATTCTCAATAAAAGTTGCTTTGTTAAATAAATCTGATTTCAAATATTTTCTTAAAAAATGCCCAGCTTCGTGTTGTTCATTATTCACATAAAATTCATCACCGTCACATAGAAAATGACTTTTTTTATTTTTTTTGAAATAATCAAAAATCAGTTCTTCCGATTTATTTAAGGCATTAAAGCCTGCAAATACAAACGAATTATAATGCTCATAAAATTTGATTTTTGTTATATTTTCTACTGCTTTTCGATAAGCTAAACCTTGGTAGGCAATACCTTTTTGTAATAATTTTTGCTGAAATAACTTATAAATTTCACCAACAGAAGCCATAAATTCAAGGTAATTTAATTGTAAAGTAGATTTATCTTCTCTACCTAAACTCCAATGTTCAATTTCTTTAATGTTGCTTAAATTTTTATACAATTCATCCGCATTTACCAAATATCTGTCAACTTCATTAAAATCCTGAATCATCATATCACTCCATTTAATAAATTGATCGTATGTTTCAGCTTTAGTTTGCATGATTTCGAGGTAACTTTCGTAAAGCAAAACACTCATTAATATCGCATCTGCATTTTTTAATCCGGATAAATCACTTATAAATTCTTCAACACTTATTATTTTAGGCAACCAAATTGTTTTCTGATATACTTTACTCAAATATCTTTTTAAAAACAATGCTCCTCTTCTATTTGGTAAAACAACCAACACTTGACGGGTATTATCAGATAAGTGATCTTTTATGTAACTTGCAGTTTTATATAAAAAAGATGTTGTCATGAATTTTAATGTTGATGAATATGATTTTCCAATTTACAGAAAGTATAAAAATGGTAAAAATTATTTTAAAATAAATTCGCTTAAACAATTTGAGGAAATTCAGTTAATTGGCACCAAAAAAATTCACAGAATAATTAATGCTGTACAATTTCCTGAGCTAAATTTTATTTTGGATTTATGTAAAAAAAGTTTTGATCAGATTGAAGAAATTACGGCATCTGAATACAATTCAATGTTAAGTTGATTAAAACAAAAAACCCCCTAAAATCGGGGGTTTTTTTAATCATTTTATTTGTCTCTTTTCTTTAAAAAATCTACAACTTTTGGAGCTAATTCTTTTTGAGATTTACTGCCTACAAAAACACCAATGTGTCCACCTTTAAAGCAAACAGATTCGTTTTCAGAAGTTAAGTTTTCGTTTAAAGGAATAGATGCTGCTGGTGGTACTAAATGGTCTTCTGAAGCATATATATTTAATACAGATGCTTTAATATTTTTTAAACTAACCTTTTTGCCATTTACCATTAACTCACCTTTAATCAACTTATTTTGTTGATATAAATCTTTCATAAATTGCCTGAAGCACTCACCTGCTTGATCAGGGCTATCGGCAATCCATTTCTCCATACGCAAGAACATCATTAATTTATCTTTATCGTCTAAACTGCTCATTAAAGATTGTTGTTTAATGAATTTCATGGTTGGTTTCAACAATGAAAATGCATCATTTAAAAAATTACCTGGTATTAATCCATTATAACCATCTACTAACTTATCAAAGTCCATGTCTTTGCTCCATTTAAAAAGCAAACCATCATTTGTGCTAAAATCAACTGGAGTAACCTGAGTAATCAAATTTTTGATTTTATTAGGATGTAAAGCTGAATAAATTAAACTTAATGTTCCACCCTGACAAATACTAATGATATTAACTTTTTCTGTTTTATGCTTTTTACGAATATAATCAACACTATTGTTAATGTAACCATTCACATAATCATCAATACTTAAATATCGGTCAATTTTAGAAGGGTATCCCCAATCAATTAAATACACATCCAATCCCATATCCAACAGATTTTTAATATAACTTCTGTCAGGCTGTAAATCAAGCATTTTATAAGTATTCACCAAAGCATAAACAATTAAAACTGGAGTTTTTACTTCAGCTTCAGTTTCTCTATCGTAATGATAAAGTTTCATTTTATCCTCAGCATAAACCTCTGTTTTAGGAGTTAATCCAATTTCAACTTCATTAATTTGAGAAAGAGTATCATAACCTTTCATCATTTTGCTGTTTACTTCAGCAATTTCTCTTAACATTTTGTTTTCCATATCCATTTAAAAGTAATTTAATAAAAAAGCCGTTCAATTAAGCGAACGGCTTTAAATTTAATTAAAATTTAGAAAAATTATTTTTTTCTGCGAGTTGTTTTGTCTTCATCTTCTAATTCAACACTAGCAGCACCATTAGCAGCTAAACGAACTTCAAGATTTTTAACTTGTTTTCTTAAGTCATGAATTGTTTTTGTTAATTCATCTACTTCGCTTCTAAAAGCTACAGGATAAACATTAAACATTGTTTCGAATTGTTTCTCGAAATGTTTTTTAATATCCATGCCTAAACTGATAACATCACCTTTAATTTTAGAAAACTCATTTGAGTTAAATAAATCAGTATATAATGTTTCGTTAATTTTTAACCATTCATTGTAGAAATCGTTAAAAGCTAAAGTTTCAGTAGCATTAGTTGTAGTTGAAAACTTCTCGTAAGTAGTTTTAGCTGTAGTTTCAAATGCTTTTTGAGTTGTTGTGTAGAAATGATATTGTAATTCAGACTGACGAACTGAATATTCAGAAATTTTATCTAACAATTGAATGTTTGCTTCAATTGTTTCTTTTTCTTTTCCAGGAGTTACTAATTTCATTAATGGTTCAAAAGTTTTACCAAATACGTTGTTTACATTAGTGTAAAGAGCGCTTAATTTAGCAAAATCACCACTGATTAAATTTGGAAACTCATTTGAAATAGATTGCATTTGAGAATAATATTCTTTTGACAAATTGTTGTTTGTAGTAAAGAAATTATGAATGTTTTTAATAGATGAATCAAAAACATCTTTCATATTTAAATTATTAAAATAAGTACCAAACATTTGTTCAGTAAGATTTTTATAAGTTTCAGGAGTATAATATGTTGTGAAAGTATCAGTTGTATAAGTTCCTGATTGCATTGCTTTTAACAATGGCTGATAAAACTCTTGTAATTTCAAATACATTTTGTTTGTTTCAAACATGTTTTTGAAAGTATCTTGGTTTAATGTAGTTGGAAAAGTTTTCATTAAAGTTTCGTAAGAAGTATTTAATGTATTGATCCAAGTGTTATAAATTGTTGTCCAAGAATTGTTCATTGTAGTAAAATTATTTACGTAATCATTTGAAGTTTTACCAAAGTTAGAAAAGCTATTGTAAATGCTTTGGTTAAAATCAGTCATTTTTTTGATAGCATCCATTTGCTGTGTATACCAGTTTTTGAAAAACTCTTCTGGTTTGTTATATCCAAATACGTTTGTAGTGTTATCAGTTGTTGTAGTAGTTGTATTGTTAACTGTAGTTCCAGAAGTTATTCCGTTTAATAAACCAGTTTGTCTATCTAACCACTCTTTGTAAATGTTTTGACCTTCGTGAGCAATGCTTCCGCCAGTGAAAGCTTTTTGGAATTTTTGAGTTGTTTCTACCCAGTTGTTGATTGTTTTAGATTGAACATCAATCATGTTGTCTAAGATAGGATTGTTTGTTTTCATTTATTGTTTAGTTATTAGGTTTCTTAAAAAATCGACGCAAATTTCAACTATTTTTTTTAATAATTAAAATTTTAAGAAATATTTTTGCTTAAATTCATCAACATTTTGCAATATTTGCGAAAACTTTAACATTTTAATAACAAAAAATAAATTTTATGATTCAAAAAGGAGAAACATACAGCCATGAATTTAAATTCACTCAAAACGAAGTTATTCAGTTTGCAGAAGTTACAGGTGACAAAAATCCTGTTCATACTGATGCTGAATATGCTGCTAAAACAATGTTTAAACGTCCAATTATGCACGGAATGTTGAGTGCATCTCTTTTTTCAAAGGTTTTTGGCACTCTATTTCCAGGTGAAGGAACTATTTATCTTAAACAATCGCTGAATTTTTTAAAACCAATGTATGTAGAAACAGATTATGTTGCAGAATTTAAGGTTTTGGACATTATTGCCGAAAAAAACAGAGCAATTGTTGAAACTACCATTAAAGATAAAAATTCAGGTTTGGTTTGCACAAGTGGCGAAGCTACTGTTATGAATACAAATGCCATTAAATAATTAATTTATAACTAATTTTAAGGCCTGCTTAAACAGGCCTTTTTTATTTTATGAAGATTTTTGGACTTACAGGTGGAATTGGTAGTGGTAAAAGTACTATTGCAAAGATATTTGAAGTAATGTCTGTTCCGGTTTATTATTCTGATGATCGGGCCAAGGCACTCTATTATTTACCTGATGTTAAACAAAAAGTTGTTCAGCTATTAGGCGAGAATGCCTATTTTTTGAATGGACAGCTCAATAAAAAATATATTTCCGAAGTCATTTTTAGTAATATTGAACTTCTTCATAAAATAAATGAAATCATTCATCCAGCGGTTGATGTTGATTTTAATCAATGGAAGAAAAATCAAAAAAGTTCATTTGTTTTAAAAGAAGCAGCCATTTTATTTGAAACCGGAATTTATAAAAAACTAGATGCCACAATACTTGTAGTCTGTCCGGAAAAATTAAGAATTGAACGAGTTTGTAAACGAGATGGCATTAGTGCTGAGGAAGTGAAAAAAAGAATTGATAAGCAGTTTTCTGATAATAAAAAAAGTGAATTGGCTAATTGGGTCATTAAAAATGATGATGAAAATTCATTGATTAAACAGTGTGTTGAATTGCACAAGAAATTAGCTTTTTGCTAAACTAACACGTTATAATAACTTCTAATTATAATTCCCAGAAACATGTTTAAAAAGATAAATAAAGAATTATTATTGATTGTTTTTTTATTTTTTGTTTTAATAGGGTTACTTCAGTTTTTTATTGGTTGGTATCATAATTTTTCAGATGCAACACATTATTTATGGATTGGAGATAAATATGCTGAAAGAGAATGGATAAATGCAATAAATACCTACTGGGGTCCAATGATAAGCTGGTTATTATTTCTTCTCACTCCTTTTTTTGAAGATCCTTTTACCAAATTTCGATTTCTTCAAATTACTCTTTCATTATTCTGTACCATTTTTACCTATGTTTTAATTTTAAAAAAAACATCAACTAAAAAATTCAGTTTTCTAGGAACAATTGTTTTAATTCCTGCTTATGTTTCCTATGCATGGTTTTATAATACTCCCGATTTGTTATTACTGTTTTGGGTAATTATTTTATTAATAAACATTAATCAATTATTTAATAGAAAATCATTAAACCTTTTTAAACTATCGCTCATTGGTGCTGCCATGTTTTTTACAAAATCAGTTGGTCTATATTTTTTCATCCTAGTTTTTATTGGGGAATTTTTATTAGATAAAAACCGATTTAACAAAGTAAATTTTTTTAATTATTTGAAGCTGGGGATATTTTTAATTATTGTTATTTGTCCGTGGGTTATTTTAACATCTAATAAAAATAAAGGTTTTACATTAGGTACCGGTTCAGCTCATAATTATAATATGAACTCACCTATCATCACTCCCGATATATACGGAGAATTAGGTAATCCCTATCATTTAGGTCAGTTAACCAATCCAATTCCTGCTAATGCATTTGATGCTTGCATTGAACATATGCACCAACCCTATCAAGCTTGGGAAAATTATAATACAAATGAAAAAATAAAGATCTATTCAAAAATCATTTTTAGAAACATACTAAGTGCTAGAAGTATGTTTTTTGGATTGGATGTAGGTTTTCTTTTTGTTGTTGTTATGCTTTTCGGATTTATTTTTGCCAAAAACCAAATTGTTCAACTACTTAAAAGTGAATCATCATTAGCATTTATTTTTATTGCAAACGTTTTACTCTATCTTCCTTTTTTCTTTATGGAGAGATATACTTGGCCTGGAACAACCGCTTTATCTATTTTAACTTTAGTAATCTTATTTAGTTTCCATCAATTCTACAATCGTTTGCTTTTAATGATAAGTTTGATTTTAATTTCCTTAATTAATGTGAATTTTCTTTATAAAGAATATAACTATGCGGAAACAGAAAAACCAATTACAAATGAAATTTGGAAAACAAAAAGAGAGCTTCACTTGAATAGAACAGTTTGGTTATGCGATAAAAACGATAAACGATTGGGGCTTGTAAAAGGAATGATTTACTATAATAACGGTCAATATTTAGGAGCTTTATTTAATGAAGATAAAAGGACGGAGGAAATTAAATCAGAATTGCTAAAATTTAAAATAAACCAAATCATTACATTGAGTCCACTTACTAAAAATCAGATTGAATCATTAAGTATTAAACGTATAGTATTTGAATCTTCATCAATAAGTATTTATCAAATTTAAAATTCATATTAGACAATACCTATAACTTAAAAATTACCTCATAATCACCATTTTACCCCAACCATTTTTAAAGTAATCATCAGCTGTTGTTTTTCTTTTCTCGATGTCTTCTCCCTTTAGTTGTGTAATTACACGATACAAATAAACTCCATTTCCAAGTAAATCACCAAACTCATCTTTACCATCCCAGGAATATTCTGTAATATTTCTGCCAATTCTAATTGGTCCTAATTCTTCTTTGTAAATTTCTTTTACAACCTTTCCAGTTACAGTCATGATTTGTATTTTAAACGTTTCAGGAATTGAATTTCCAGTAAGTATAAACACAAATTTTGTTGATGTACTAAATGGATTGGGATAATTTAAAAGCTCTGTTATGCTTGATTTTGTGATAACCTCAAATTGTATTTGATAATCATTAGCTCCGCTTAAATTTGATGAACGGTCTTTTGCTTGTACCCTTAATTGATAAATTCCATCCAATAAATTGTTTGGTTGTAATTCTATTTTACAACTATTGTTGGGTAGCTGCGCAGATGTAAAATTCATGTCATTTTTAAATGATAATTTAAATTCTTCGATAGAAGAGGGTTTCTTTAAATAAACTGAAAAATCACTTGTATCATTCAAAGCTAAAAACTTGTTTTCATCTTTAAGAGTAATTTGAATATTGGGATTGGGTGATACAATATCACCATTTAAAATATGTATTCCATCAAAGGTTACATCTAACAATGGATTTATTCTATCACCTGTAACTTCAAAGGGTATTCTAATGATGTTATTAAATGCAAATTGCTCCGATTGATAATAGGTATTTCCAATTGGATTAACATGAACCCAAAGTGAGTTATTACCAGGAAAAGAAAAGGTATTTACAAATACAGAATCTATAAAATAGGAATTAGGCTGAAAAATAGTGCGTTTAAATTTATAAGGTAAAACATGTTGTATTCCATTTTCATCTTCAATCCAATATGTTATAATTAAGCTATCTTTAAATGGAATTGATCCAATATTTTCAATACCTAGGGTAACTAAAATCGGTTCACCTTCGTTTACTTTTTGATTTTTTACAGAATACGCTTTTTGAATATTGATAGCACATTCAGGTACTTCATCGTAAATAATTTGCCATTTTTTTAATTGAGGCGGCACATAATTAATATTATCCTGTTCGAATGCAACTAGCTGAATAGTTGGATAGAGTTGAGCATTTACATAGTTTTCTAAATCTAAAACATCTAATGAGTCACTTGGGAAATGAGCTAAAGTATCTTTTTGGCCGTTGGATTTGATCCCAATTAATTTAAGATAAATTTCACCACTTGTGTTTCCGTTAAGCTCTGTATAATTCCAATGAAGAGATTTCCATTTTGATGCAGGACCTATTATATCTGATTGAATGTATCCACTACTCCAATTGGAAGAAAACGTATCCGTTAATGTAATGGTTTGCATATAATATGAACTTAAAGCTTCCTTAGCATCAAAATGCGGAACAGGTCTCTTTATTCCTGAGATAATAATATTGGTTGTGTCTGTTTTTAATTGAATGCTATCTGAACCTATTTTACGGAATGCATTAATAAGTGAAGCTGGATATTTACTACTCGGATCCCAGTTTCTTGTGTAAGCTAAAACGCGCATGCCATTAGGAATAGAATTTAACATTTCTTCCAAACGATTAAAATATCCTATAGTGTCTCCATTTCTGTCTCCACAGTTATTATACAAACTAAAATCAAAAACTGCCCTATCATATTCAAAACAAGAACAACTATTGTATTGAGTTAAATAGGTACCATTTGATAATGTATCGGCTTTTCTTCCAAATATAGGAGCTCCTGATAAGGAGTCAAATAGAACAAACGACCAGCCTCTTGCTCCACCACACGACAATTCATTTTGCTGTGAATTATTAAAGTAATAGGCGTTTTCATTAAAGTACAAGTATGGTGGGTTAGGACTACCTACAGCACCAGTTCTGCAAAGTATACTATTTACAGTGTTTTTAAATTCAAATTTCCGTAGAGGTTTGTTATAACTTACAAATTGATACGTATTGTTTTTAAATTGATGAAAATGTGCTTGAGACCAGCCTTTTTTATTTTGAATAGTTTGAAATGAACTTTCTCTCCAAATAGGACTTATTGAATCTTTAGCTACTCTCCAAAAATAAACTGTACTATCGACGTTTATTAAGGCAACAGGTAATTGTAATACTCCACCACTTGAAGTAATAGTTGTATTAATTATTGGATTAAGGAATAAATCGTTGGTGTCTAATTGAAACCTATAGATTGTGCTTAATGCAAGTGGATCAGCGGTGCTTGCTTTTAAAACAACTGAATCAAGATCAGCTATTATAGCGTATTTATAAGGATAAACAGGTGATATATCTGCACCTCTAATGAATTCATTAATATATCCAATCGTTGAATTGTTATCTTCATTCGACTCTAAAACATTGTTGTAATAATCGAGTTTAATGTAAAATTTATTTAAACCAATTCCGTTTACAATGTCTTTGTCAATTCTGAAAGTAATATTTCCAGTATTGTATGGAGATTTTACTAAACGAAAATAATTTTTAACTGTACCATTTGGAAGAATACGCTGAACTTGAATAATTATTGAATCGGTAGTTGCTTTTCCTAAATTATCATAATTAATAGTTACTCCAATAGAATCAATATAAGTGTCGCTATCTATTGATATATTTTGATTGGAAATAGAGTAGTCTGGTTTTATATTAACTAAAGGTTTAACCGCAGGATCACCTTGTAAACTTACTTCTAGTAAAGTAATTTTCATGATGGTATCCGAATTGGTAAAAGATAAATTCTGTGTTTCAACAACTGTTTCTTTTACTAAATTACCAAATGATTTTCCGTAATTTCTCCAACTAAAATTTTTATAAAATTCCTGTGTGTAATAATTTAAGGCATATGTTACACCAGTACTAACAGTTGCTAAAAAACCAATGGTTCCACCACTAGATGACATAACAAATTTTTCACTGGCAGATACAGTTGCAGGCAAGTGAAAATCTCCCGTATAACATGAATTGGAAATTAAAAAAGGATATCTAGGGTCATTATGATAACTTGATGGTTCATCAATGTTTTGTTCAAAACCAGCTACAGCACCATGACCAAAAAAAGTAATAATTGCTGCTCCATTTTCAATAATTTGTCTTATGCTATCATTCGTATTTAAATCGATTGGAGCGCTTCCATTTTTTTTAAATGTGAAAACATTTGCTCCAAATAGAGTGTCTTTAATGATATATGAGTTATTATCCATGTAACTTCCAAACAAACTCTGTTCATAAGCATTTCCTCCACCTACTAAATGAAGAACATCTTTTTGCCATTTTTCTCCTTTTGCTTGAGATTCATAAGCAATTACTTTATTTAAATAATACAAAACAGTTGAATCAGTAAATGCTGAAATTCTTCCCGTAGGTATTTGTGGCGCTAATGAATTATAATTAACAATTCCTTGTGATAGTAAATTATCTGATGATGGATAACCAAAGGATGGAACCAGATTATAACTTGAAACAAATCGTTTTTGATTAATTTGAGCTGCATTAGAATTAGCATAAATAATCTGGTCGGGTAAATGAATGGATTTACCAATTAATAACAGATTTTTAGGTGGAGTTGGATAATTAGAAATGGTAAAAGCACAAAAGTTTTTAATTGCAGATGGATGACCATTAACGCCAAAAGCAAACTGATCATTTAAATCCTTTATATTAGCTAATACCACATGATGAGAGCCTCCTGCAACACTTAATCTGTAAGCAGCATATTGACTAGCGGAATTAATCAGTTTGGGATGAGTGATAATTAAAAACGAAGAATCGCCCGAAAATTGTAAATAATTAATAAAAAAACCGGTTTCGTTTACAGGAAGAATGCCACTAATTGATTCTATTTGTGAAAATGAAGTTAATAAACACTTTTTGCTTGTGATACTATTTGGTATAAGTGCTTTAATTACACCCGAATAATAAGAGGTTAAAATCCATTTATTGTTTGAAAAATCAATTAAAATAGGCTGACTGTTATTTAAGTTGAAATTTGAAATTTGCAAATAAGAAGACGCTTGACTAATAGCATTTGTTATGGGCATAAAAGTTTGAGAAACACCATTTAAATTAAAGGAGGAAGGATAAGAAATCTTAATATAATGTACAGCCATTCTGGTTGAATTGGTCTCGTAGTTAGTGTTATTTTCATTTTTAATTCGAACATTTAATGTTGAACCAATCTCCGAGGAATTAATCAAAAAATCATTTTTAAAAGTTTTATATCCATCGTAACTGTATTGAGTAAGTGCAATCCAATTACCTGAAGCATTTTGATATTCAATTACAACATCGTGATCAGGATTTACAGATGGATTTGATAATCCTGAATGAACAATAGATAATGAAAGCGACCCTGAATTTTGAACTAAATTTGAAGTATTAAATGTAACTTGATTATTTTGTCCCATTGTAAAAACAGCCGAAGACAAACCTTCTCCATGGGCATATCTTGGATCCGTAGTGCCAACAGCATTTTGAGGTCCGGTAAAGTAATATTGATTATATGATATTACATCTTCATTAATAAAAGATAAACTTGGAGTGAAATTTATAAAATTCGTATCCGTATGTAATTGAAAACGTTTATTTACATTGGCTGAGTTCCAAGTTAAAAAAACTGCTGCTGTATCGTTTACTACACTATGGTACGGATTGGATAAAAATGATCCATAGTAATAGAGAGAAGAATCATCTTTGCAGGTATTTTTTTCAGCATAAAAAATGAAAAAATCCTGAGTATTAAAGATTCCATCGGCAGCACCTTCAACATAAAGTGGTAATTCTACTCCTTTTTGATAAACCTGAAAATTATCTGGTTGAATTGATGAAATAGGTAAACCAGCCAATTGCAAATCCTGATAGGTAATTTTATAAAGTCCTGATTTAAAAATCGGTATTTTATAATAACGTTGGTTGTAATTTATCCATTCGTTATTAAATGTTTGTGCACTTACAAAAAATGAAAATAAAAAACATAATACAACAAGTGCACATTTTTTTATTTTAGATTTACAAAGCATTATTCAAATATAATTACTGAAAATTTCAATTGAAAGTAATTTTAAATACTGTTTATTTTTTTAACAGGATTTCCGGCATAAATTGCAGCTGGTAAGTTTGATTTAACAATAACTGATCCTGCTCCAAAAACAGTATTACTTAAAACAGAAATTCTATCTGCAATAACAGATGAACTACCAATAAAAACTTGATCTCCCACTTTCACAAAACCATTTATTATTGCCCCGGTTGAAATATGACAGTGATTTCCAACACTTGCGTCATGCTCTAAGATTGCATTGGTGTTTATTATGCAATTTTCACCAATAAATGCTCCGGCATTAATTTTTGCACCATGCATAATAATACTCCCCTCACCTATTTTTGAATGCGGTGACACATAGGATAATGGAGAAATAATTTTTGGACAAATGGCTCCATTTTGGATTACTTTATTGTAAAGGTGTATTCTTAAAGCAGCGGATTTTGACTGACCAACAGTAATGAAAAAATGTTTAATTTTTTTGCTTAATAAATCAATATCAGAATCATCTCCCAAAACAGGATAGTTTAAAACAGTTTTAAGATTTTTATAATCAGGATCAAGAATTCCAATAATTTTAAATTTTTCTTCTTTTTCAATTACATCAATTACTGATTTACAATGTCCTCCACCTCCAATTAAAACAATTTCTTTTTTCATTCAATTAGTTTATTTTACATTTTGTTTACAACGTGGAAAATTCATTTCTATAACGTCAGGTAAACTTACCAAATTGCCATTTTGATCCTCTGCAGTAATTTTAGTGTAAAATATTTTTTTTGCCTCCTTTAAATTGTTTAAATCATGTAACATATCCAAAGTAAGATACATTGATGAGGATTTTAAAATCTTTAACTTTTTCTTTTTAACTTCATAATGCATTTCAAAAGATCGAACAGCATGATGGTTTATATTTCCGTATTTATCTTGGGCAATAATTTTTAAGTCGTTGCTATCGAAAAAAGCTTTAACCAAATTACTTTCTTTTTTAACTGATATTTTATCAATTTCAGTTTCTTGAGAAAATACAGGAAAATGGAAAAATAAAATAAGCCAAATAATAAAAACTGGCCTTGCATTTAAAAAAGTAAATTTCATTAAAATGATTTTTATAAAATTAATAAAACAAATCGATTCTCTTAATATTCAACATTTCTAAAATTCTTCCACACTATTTTTTGTAAATTCGCATTTCTATTTTAAAATATGGAATATAACTTCTCCGAAATCGAAAAGAAATGGCAAGCAAGATGGGCTGCCGAAAAAACATTTAAAGCCGATAACAATTCTGAAAAACCTAAATATTATGTTCTCGACATGTTCCCCTACCCTTCCGGCTCGGGATTACATGTTGGGCATCCTCTTGGATATATTGCTTCAGATATCATTGCTCGTTATAAGCGTCACAAAGGGTTTAATGTATTACATCCTATGGGCTACGATTCGTTTGGGCTGCCTGCAGAACAATATGCTATACAAACCGGTCAACATCCTGTTCTAACAACTGAACAAAACATCAATCGTTACCGTGAACAAATGGATAAGATTGGATTTTCCTACGATTGGGATAGAGAAGTAAGAACTTCAGAGCCTGATTATTATAAATGGACACAATGGATTTTTATTCAATTATTTGAAAGTTGGTACAACCCAACAACTAATAAAGCAGAATCAATTGAAACGCTAGTTTCAATTTTTGAAAAAGAAGGATTTGGAGGTTTATCAAATGATGTTTTAACTGGCAGTATTGAACATGAATTAAATAAATTCACCCCTGAACAATGGAAACAATTTTCTGAAAAAGAAAAAAGTGATATTCTGATGAATTTTAGATTGGCTTATTTAGGAGAAGCTTATGTAAACTGGTGCCCTGCATTAGGTACAGTTTTAGCCAACGATGAAGTTAAAGATGGCGTAAGTGAAAGAGGTGGACATCCCGTTGAACGTAAATTAATGAAACAATGGAGCATGCGTATTACAGCATATGCTCAACGTTTGTTGGAAGGTTTAGATAAATTAGAATGGACAGAAAGTTTAAAAGAAGCGCAACGTTACTGGATTGGAAAAAGCGAAGGTTCATCCATTGAATTTCAACTAGAAAAATTTAACTCTAAAATTGAAGTATTTACAACCAGACCTGACACGGTGTTTGGAGTTTCATTTGTAACTCTTGCACCAGAACATGAATTGGTTGACATTATTACAACTGCAGAACAAAAACAAGTAGTTCATGAATACGTTACGATGGCAAAAAACCGAAGTGAACGTGAACGCCAGGCAGATGTAACAAAAATTACAGGTGTATTTACAGGTGCTTATGTTGTTCATCCATTCACAAAAGAAAATATTCCGGTTTGGGTAGGTGATTATGTTTTGGCAGGTTACGGAACAGGAGCTGTAATGGCTGTTCCCGGTCACGATGAACGCGATTACAAATTTGCAAAGCATTTTAATTTACCTATTAAACAAGTTATTGAAGGTGGCGACTTAAGCATTGATGCCTATACGGCAAAAGAAGGTAAATTAATCAATTCCGATTTTTTAAATGGATTGGATGTAAAACAAGCCATTAAAAAAGCCATTGAAGAAATTGAAAATAGAAAATTAGGAAAGGGTAAAACCAATTTCCGTCTACGCGATGCTGTTTTTGGTCGCCAACGTTATTGGGGCGAACCTATTCCGGTGTATTACAAAGATGGAATTCCACACGCATTATCAATTGAAGAACTTCCATTGCGTTTGCCCGAAGTGGATAAATTTTTACCAACTGAAGATGGAGAACCACCTTTAGCACGCGCAAAAAACTGGAAATACAAAAACGAATTTGAATATGAACATACCACCATGCCGGGCTGGGCAGGCAGTTCATGGTATTTCCTGCGATACATGGATGCGCAAAACCAAAACGAATTTGCCAACAAAAATGCAACGGATTATTGGCAACAAGTAGATTTGTATTTAGGCGGAAGCGAGCATGCAACAGGGCATTTGTTGTATGTGCGTTTCTGGACTATGTTTTTAAAAGACAGAGGATACATTTCATTTGATGAACCTGCAAAAAAACTCATCAATCAGGGAATGATTCAAGGACGAAGCAATTTTGTGTATCGTGTAAAAGGAAAAAACCAGTTCGTTTCCCATGGCTTGAAAGATCAATACGATACTACCAAATTACATGTAGATGTGAATTTGGTGGATAATGACATACTAAATATTGAAGCTTTTAAAACAGCAAAAAACAACATACATGAAAATGTTTCAAAAGCAGATTTTATTTTAGAAAATGGCAAATATATTTGTGGTCATGAAGTTGAGAAAATGTCGAAATCAAAATGGAATGTGGTTTCTCCAGATGATATCTGCGAAAAATTTGGTGCAGATACCTTACGTTTATATGAAATGTTTTTAGGTCCATTAGAATTAAGCAAACCTTGGAATACCAATGGAATTACAGGTGTTTCAGGATTTTTGAAAAAATTATGGAGATTGTTTCACGCAAACGGAAGCTTTACTGTAAGTGAAGGATCACCCGACAAAAAAGAATTAAAAGCAATACATAAAACAATTAAAAAAATTACAGAAGACATTGAACGTTTTTCGTTTAATACTTCCGTAAGTAATTTCATGATATGCGTAAATGAACTGACTGATTTAAAATGCAACAATAAAAGTGTTTTAGAACAATTGTTAGTTTTGATTTCTCCTTATGCTCCACACATTACTGAAGAATTATGGGAAAAATTAGGTCATTTAAAAAGTATTTCAACATTTCCATTTCCAATTGCAAATGAAGAATACTTAAAAGAAACTTCTTTCTCCTACCCTGTTTCATTTAATGGAAAAACTCGATTTAATATTGAGTTTGATTTAGCCTTATCAAAAGAAGATGTAGAAAAAGAAGTATTGGCACAAGAACAAACATTAAAATACTTGGAAGGCAAAAATCCTAAAAAAGTAATTGTTGTTCCTGGAAAAATCATCAACATTGTTCTTTAATTAGGGTCAACTTAGAAACTATTAAGTATTAAAAAAAGTGGAACCTGAAATCAAAAAAGCTAGGCTGGATCTTTTATTTTACCCGAGCATGGCAATGAACAAACGCGTTGCCAATTCGGGTGAATGCTTTTTTTTAGGGCAGCCAGGTGGAATGGCTGACCGTAAAGAAAAAAGTAGAGAGCTAGAGCAGTCGTTAGTTCTTGATTTTTTTTCTACTGCACACACACAACCTGGCTCAAATGTGCTCTGCACATTTGCCCTAATAAAGTAAAAAAAGTAGAAGATAAATAATACTTTTTGAGTGAACCTTAATTTAGTAGCGAATCATTGAAGATTATAAGCAAACACGAACAGAAAACTACTTTATGGTCGGGTGGTAAAACTACCGAATTATTTATTTATCCAGAAGATAGTTCTTATGCTGAACGTAATTTTCAGTTTAGGATAAGCACAGCATCTGTAGAAACAGAAAACTCTGATTTTACACGTTTGCCCGGGTTCAAAAGACATCTAATGATTTTAGATGGTGAGCTTAAAATCTATCATAAACATCATCATCAAAAAACATTATATCAATTTGATACTGATGAGTTTATGGGAGATTGGGACACAAGTGCCGAAGGTAAAGTGATTGATTTAAACCTTATGCATGATCTTAATTGGGATGGTAATTTCAATAAAATTCAATTAGAAAAAAATAAACCGATTTTTTACGAATTAGATTCTGATTTCATTGCATTTTATGTTTTAAATGAATCTGTTACTATTAATAATATTGAATTACAAAAAGGAGATTTTTTAATTACAAATGAGAAAGTAAAAATTTCAATTTTTTGTAAAACTACATGTAGACTTATTTGTATTAATATTAAAAAACATCCAAATAAATAATCAGCTCTTTTTTAGGTACTTATGACGACTAATTTTTAAAAAATCTTAAGAAATAGATTTTTTATAACTTCAGGTATTTGTTTAAATTAGCAGATTAGATATGGTTAGATTATTTTACATATTACTGCTAATAGTTCCACAAATCTGTTTAGCTCAAACAATTGATTTAAAAAATTTCGATTACTTTAAAGCTGATAGCATTGCAATTAATTTTCCCAAGAAAAAATACAAATCAGTTATTGAAATTGTAGCTCCACTTACTGAAAATTTAAAAACCGAGCAAGAAAAATTCAGAGCTATTTTTAGATGGATAACAGAAAATATAGAATACAATAAATCAGCATCAAGTACTACAGATCCAGATAAAGTAGTAAGAAGATATAAAGCTGTATGTCAAGGTTTTGCTAACTTACTCAAAGATTTGTGTGAAAGCGCACATATTGAATGCAAAGTTGTAGTTGGCTACACAAAAACAGATTTTAAGGACATCAACAGAAAACTAAACAAAACCGATCATGCTTGGAATATCGTTAAATTAAACGATAAAAATTATTTAGTTGATGTTACTTGGGCAACTAGTAAATACAATGTTGTTACAAGAAAATTTGAAAAAGATTTTGATGAACACTATTATTTAACACCTCCGGATAAATTTATTTTAGATCATATTCCTGAAAATAAAATTGATCAGCTTTTAGAAAAACCTTTAACAAAAAAGCAATTTTCTAGGTTTCCCTTACTTTATGCTGATTACTTTCACTTAGGTATTGAAAAAATTTACCCAATGAAAGGTATGATAAAGCATGATTTTGATAATGAATTTAAATTCAAATTCGAATCTCTAAATAAAATAACATCTGCCCATATTTTAGTTGATGCAGATAAATATATGAGTCCAATAGAACTTAATGGAAATGAATTTTCTTTTAAATTCGAAAAAACCGGAAAACAAATTCTAACTGTTTATTTAGATGGTAAAGCAGTTGCAGAATACATAGTAATTGTAAAATAAATTACCTTTGCACTAGAGGTCGTTCTATCGCCTTTCAGACATGAAGGGAGGAAAGTCCGGGCAACAAAGAGCATTCCGCCTTGCGAAAGCAAGGGATTTCGCTAAAACGAAAGACAGAAAGTGCCACAGAGAATATACCGCTTTATTTTTTATAAAGTAAGGGTGAAAATGTGAGGTAAGAGCTCACACCTGTCTTGGTAACAAGGCAAGCCGGCAAACCTCGGAAGTTGAAAGACCAAATAGGTTGCAATTGTGGGGCTGCTCGTTCCCTTTGTTGAAAAACAATATTGCAATGGGTAGGTTGATTGAGCTTTTGCGCAAGTGAAAGCCCAGATAAATGATAGAAGTTTTGTGAAAACAAAAAAACAGAACCCGGCTTACAGACCTCTTTTTTTTAATTTTAGATTTTTTTGAACTCTTACTATTTTTAACCTATGAAAAAAATTGCTGTTTTTACTTCAGGTGGTGATTCGCCAGGTATGAATGCATGTATTAGAGCAGTTGTTAGGACTGCCATTCATCATAACTTAGAGATTATGGGAATTATGCATGGTTATGAAGGCATGATCAATAATGAATTTATTCATTTAAATAATAAATCGGTTGCCAACATTATACAGCGCGGCGGAACTATTTTAAAAACAGCACGTAGCAAACGATTTATGACTGAGGAAGGAATGGAATCCGCATTCAATAACCTTAAAAAACACAATATTGATGGAGTTGTTTGTATAGGTGGAAACGGAACATTTACAGGCGCTCAAGAGTTTAGTGAAAAATTCCCCATTAATTTTGTAGGATGCCCGGGTACAATTGATAATGATTTAGTAGGCACAGATTTTACCATTGGTTACGATACTGCAATTAATACAGTTGTTGAAGCCGTAGATAAAATTAGAGATACAGCTGAAAGCCATGATCGAATATTTATTGTAGAAGTAATGGGTCGTGATGCAGGATTAATTGCGTTAAGAAGTGGAATAGCTGTAGGTGCAGAAGGTATACTCATTCCTGAATCAAAAAATGATTTAGTCAAAATACTAAACAATCTTAAAAAAACCAGAAAAGATAAAACAAGTAAAATTATCATGGTTGCTGAGGGAGATGAATCAGGTGGGGCATTTAATGTAGCTAATATTATTCGCGAACAATTTCCGCATTTTGATGTGAGAGTAAGTGTTTTAGGGCATGTACAGCGTGGAGGAACACCAACTTGTATGGAAAGAGTAAATGCCAGTAGAATAGGT
This sequence comes from Bacteroidia bacterium, assembly GCA_044352985.1. Lineage (GTDB taxonomy): Bacteria > Bacteroidota > Bacteroidia > B-17B0 > Aurantibacillaceae > JADJDM01. The sequence goes on along the minus strand of JBILCU010000004.1, from coordinate 152,744 downwards.
TATTCAGCAGTTCAGGCATTACTTGAAGGTAAAAAAAATGTAATGGTTGGTATTATTAATAAAGAGATTAATTTTACTCCTTTTTCAAAAGCGATAAAGCATATCGAAGAACTAAATCCAGAATTAATTAATATGATGGAAATTTTGGCGAAATAAAATTTTATCCGATTTTAAAAATTAATTTTTCGTTTCAAGAATTTTTAGGGAACAACTTTAATTCTGTAATCTCGCAAAGTGTATGCCCAAGCAACATGTGGCATTCCTGAATGCGTGGTGTATCTTTACTTGGTATATTAACCAAAAAATCAGAAAATTCTTTCATTTTTCCACCGGTTTCACCAGTAAAACCAACAGTTTTAACACCAAGTTCACGAGCAGTTGCAAATGCTTTTACCACATTACCTGAATTTCCACTGGTAGATAATCCAATTAAAATATCTCCTTTTTTACACATGGCTTTTACCAATCTCGAGTAAATCTCATCATAACTATAATCATTAGCAACTGCAGTTATATAGCTGGTATTAACATGTAATGCTTCAGAAAATAATGGCGGTCTGTCGTAATAAAATCTTCCGCTAAGTTCTGCAGCAAGATGTTGCGCATCGGCAGCACTACCACCATTTCCACACCAAATTACTTTGTTGCCAGATTGGTAAGCATGTACAATTTCATCTGCGACTAATGAAACAGCATTTAATAAAATCTGATTATTTACTACTTCGGTTTTTAAGCGTATCGATTCCTGAAGTTTGGATTGTATAAATTGGATGTTATTCATTCACTAATTAATAAGCATAATCACTTAAATATTCAAAATCTTTGGTGAGTTTACCATTAATACACAAGCTAGCTCTCTCTATAATTGTATCGTTATCATTTAAGATAATGCTTGGTAAAACTCGTTCAACTAAATCTTTCCCAAAATCATCACTTGCATCACGAGGTAATTCACAAGGTAAATTGTCCACAGCCATAACACAAACCGTATCTTTATTAAATGGTAAATCTTCATTACCATTTAGCATGTTATAACCATAAAAAGGTTGAGAAATAGAACTTGCCCTAATAGTTGTTGGTACTGAACCATTAATATCACATGTAATATCAGAAATAACACTGATATGAAAATCAGGCTGTTTCATATCTTCTTCAGTAAACATTTTTGGAGAACGAGGATCCCAGAAATGAGCAGAAATAAACAAATCGGTTACCTTGGTGTATGGTGAAAATTTTGAAACAAAATGTTCTGGATGTGCAAAAAAATCATTCAAGTCAAAATTATGATCATCCGGTCTTTCAACGTAATCTCTCGGGTTTAATTGACAATAAACAGGTTCTCTGAATGATGCCATTAAAAATTCTTCTGGTGTTACTTTTCTAATGCGCAAAGCACTTAATGTCTCAATCGCTCCGTTTGCTACCCTTCCTCCACCAGTTAAAGCAATTTTAATGTTTGGAAGTTTTACACGTTTTAACTCTTCTTCCATTTCAGCTCTATCACGGCAAAGGTTAGCGGGTTTAATTCTAAATAGATCATATTTTAAACCATATCCTAAAATACCATTATAAGCACCAACTATACCTGCATATCTACCAAATCCAATAATACGATTACGGTTTTTATCGGTAAGTGTTTCGTAATCTATCATCTGAATTTTCTTTTCAATTAATGCATGCATTAATTTTTTATTATGAGGTTGCTTTTTAATAGTGTGCGAAAAGAAAAAGTACTTTTTTCCAGAAATTAAATTTTCCGAAGGAACTTCTTTTACTCCCATCAACACATCACAATCACTTAAATCTTCTTGTAAAGTTAAACCGAATGCTACATACTCTTCATCAGTGTAACAACGAATTTTACTTGGTTGAATTACGATTTCAACTTGTGGATATTTTTTTATTAACTCCGAACAAATTAGAGGAGTTAACGGTACACGTTTATCTGGTGGAGATTTTTCTTCTCTTAATACTCCAATTTTTATTTTTGCCATAAAAAAAATTTGCGCAAATGTAATTATTTAAGACGTATTTCATTCTCTTTTAGTAAAGTAATTACTTAAATGTTACTTTTGCAGTCGCATGGCATTAAAAGTTAAAAAATCATTGATCCCTGGAGCAGGAAAAGGTTTATTCACCACCACTCCAATTAAAAAAGGAGAAAAAGTAATTGAATATTTAGGTGAAATTATTGATTGGGAAGAGTACGAAAGAAGAGTAGAACGTGATGAGGATGGATATCTTTTCTTTATCAATAAAAAAATATGCATTGATTCTTTTAACACTCCTGAGTACATTGCAAGATTTGCAAATGATGCAGCTGGATTAACAAGAGTAAAAGGACTCACCAACAATACTGAATACATTATTGAAGGAAAAAAAAGATGCTACATCGTTTCGAAAAGAAATATAAAAGCCGGGGAAGAAATTTTTGTAAGTTACACTAAAGAGTATTGGGATTGTATTCGTTTTAATATAAAACTTAAAAAGAAACAAGAACTACTTGTTAAAACTTCAAAAAAGAAAGCAAAATAAATCTGCTTTAAGTTAAAGTTGATAAATCAATTTGCATCTTTCAATCTTGTTTGGTTATTTTGAATAATACTTAAAAATTAAAATATGTTTGATAACAACGAATTTAGAAAATATGCTACTAAACACCGTGGCATTAACAGCTTAGTTTACGATAGCTACAGTAATCACATAACATCTTCTTTAACTCCTTATATTATTGAAGAACGTCAGTTAAATGTTGCTCAAATGGACGTTTTCTCTCGTTTGATGATGGACCGCATAATTTTCTTGGGAACAGGAATTAACGATCAGGTTGCCAACATTGTTCAAGCTCAATTATTGTTTTTGGAATCAGTAGATGCTAAAAAAGATATTCAGATTTATTTAAACTCTCCTGGTGGATCTGTTTATGCCGGTTTAGGAATTTATGATACCATGCAAATTGTTGGACCAGATGTAGCAACAATTTGTACAGGTATGGCAGCTTCAATGGGTGCTGTTTTAATGTGTGCTGGCGAAAAAGGAAAACGTACTGCTTTAAAGCATGCTCGTGTAATGATTCATCAACCTTTAGGAGGTGCCGAAGGTCAAGCATCAGATATCGAAATTACAGCTCGCGAAATTCAAAAACTGAAAAAAGAGTTGTATGAAATTATCGCTCACCATAGTGGTCAAACATATGAAAAAGTTTGGGCAGACAGTGATCGTGATTATTGGATGATCGCCGAAGAAGCAAAAGCTTATGGCATGATTGATGAGGTTTTAGTAAAAAAATAAGTTTATTCCCTAATCTAAAAATCCGATAGAAAAACTATCGGATTTTTTTATTTACAACTATGCAGCACTACAATAAAATTAATGAACAATTTATTTCAGAATTAAAAAAAGTTCTAACAGAACAACTTATTATTTTAGATAAAGAAGCTGTAAAACCTTATGCCAGCGATGAAACCGAGCGTTTAGTTTACATACCTGAAGTGGTTGTAAAACCTGAAACTACTGAACAAATTTCTTCTATACTGAAACTATGCAATGAGTTTAAAATACCAGTTACACCAAGAGCAGCAGGAACGGGACTAAGTGGAGGAGCGCTTCCAATACATGGAGGTGTTTTACTTTCTATGGAGAAGTTTAATGAAATTATTGAGATTGATGAACGCAACTTGCAAGCAACTATTGAACCGGGAGTAATCAATCAAGTTTTTCAAGAAACGGTTGCGGCAAAAGGTTTGTTTTATCCTCCTGATCCTGCAAGTAAAGGAAGTTGTATGTTAGGCGGCAATGTAGCAGAAAGCAGTGGCGGACCAAAATGCGTGAAATATGGTACAACAAAAGATTACATTTTAAATTTGGAAGTCGTTTTGCCAACTGGTGAAATCATTAAAACCGGAGCAAATACACTTAAAAACTCAACCGGATACAATTTAACTCAACTAATGGTTGGCAGTGAAGGAACACTTGGCATTGTAACCAAAATTGTTGTTAGATTAATTCCTCTTCCTAAACATGATTTATTAATGCTTGTGCCTTTTCGCTCACTTGATGAAGCATGCAGTGCTGTGAGTGAAATTTTCAGGGCAGGTTTTATTCCAAGTGCTTTGGAAATGATGGAACGTGATGCGCTGGAATGGGTAACCAAATATGTAGAAAGTAATGTAGTTAAAATTGCAGACGACATTCAAGCACATTTGCTGCTTGAAGTTGATGGCAATGAACCAGAGCAATTAATGAAAGAGATGGAAGCCATTGCAGAACTGGTCTCCAAATACGATATCGACGAAATATTATTTGCTGAATCGGCTGCGCAAAAACAAGAACTTTGGAAATTGCGCAGAAAAATTAACGAAGCAGTAACCTCTAATTCAATCAGTAAGGAGCAAGATACAGTAGTGCCACGTGCTGAGTTACCTAAACTCGTAAAAGGCCTAAAAGAGATTGGTAAACGTTATCAGTTTCGTTCGGTGTGTTATGGTCACGCAGGAGATGGAAATTTGCATATTCGTTTTATTAAAGATGAAATGTCTGATGAACTATGGCACGGAGAACACATAAGAAAAGCAATTGCTGAACTGTTTACTTTATGTTACGAATTAGGAGGAACCATTAGTGGTGAACACGGAATTGGTCTTATTCAGCAAAAATTCATGCCCATTGTATTTTCCGAAAAAGCCTTGCAATTGCAAAGAGATATTAAAAAGACTTTTGATCCCAATTTGATTTTAAATCCGGGTAAGATGTTTTATGAGTAATACCTAAATCTGAATTATTTTGAAACTCCTTATCCTCACACAATATTTTCCGCCGGAAGTTGGTGCACCTCAAAACCGATTATTTGAGCTTGCCGTTCGTTTGCAAAAAATGGGAGTTGATGTTAGCGTGCTTACTGCTATGCCCAACTATCCTCAAATGAAGATTTATCCTGGCTATGAAGGTAAAAAATACCATTTTGAAAAAATGGAAGGTTTATCTGTTCACCGAAGTTCCATCTTTATTCCTAAAAACAAATCTATTCCACAGCGATTGATGAACTATTTTTCGTTTGTTTATTCATCTGCTCGTTGTGGTGCAACTAAAATTGGTGCTGTTGATGTAATTTTATGCGAATCTCCCCCACTCTTTCTTGGCTGGTCGGCACTTTACTTAAAGCGGAAAAAGAAAGCCAAACTGGTTTTCAACGTTTCCGACTTATGGCCAGAAAGCGCAGAAAAATTAGGCGTAGTAACTAATAAATGGTTGCTAAAACTCGCTTATCGTTTAGAACGGAAATTATATTTACAATCCAATTTGGTAAGTGGGCAAACACAAGGAATTTGCAAAAACATCAACAAACGATTTCCTAAAGTAAAAACTTATTGGTTACCCAATTCGGCCGATGTAAACTATTACGATCCTAGTAAAATTAATGCAACAAATTGGCGAACAAATAATGGATTTCATGCAAACGATTTACTTTTTTTATATGCCGGAATAATTGGCATTGCGCAGGGTTTGGAAATTATTTTATATGCTGCAAAAGAGGTAGAAAAACAACCACATCTAAAATTTATTTTATTAGGAAGTGGTCCCGAAAAAGCAAAACTGCAATTGCTTAAAAAAGAATTAAACCTAACCAACGTTTATTTTTTTGATGCAGTAACCAAATTGCAGATGCCAGAAATTGTTGCTACAATAGATGTTTCTATTGTACCGCTTAAAAAAATGGATTTGTTTTTAGGCGCCATTCCTTCTAAAATATTTGAAAATCTGGCAATGGAAAAACCCATTATTTTAGGTGTTGATGGAGAAGCAAAATCTTTATTTATTGATCAGGGTAACTGCGGTATTTATTTTGAACCTGAAAACACAGAAAAATTGGTGAATGCAATAAATAAATTAAGTGAACAGCCCGAATTAAGACATCAACTTGGTAAAAACGGAAGAAAATATGTGATTGAGTATTTTAACCGAGATGCAATTGCTTCAAAATTTCATCAGCAATTGTTGCAGCTTTGATTACCAATAATTACTCCACATAAACAACCAAACCTTTAAGGTATTCACCTTCCGGGAAATGTAAACTAATTGGATGGTCGGCAGGCTGAGAAAGGTAATGCAATATTTTAACGTTTCGTCTTGCATCCATAGCGGCAGATGTAATGGTATTAAAAAACAATTCTCGGTTAATCACCTGTGAGCAGGAAAACGTGAAAATGATTCCCCCCGGTTTAATAATTTTCATTGCTTCAGCATTCAATCGTTTGTAGCCCATTACCGCATTATGACTCACCTTTCTGCTTTTTGCAAAAGCAGGAGGATCAAGAACAATGATATCATAATCTTTACCAGCGGTTTTTAAAAAATCGAAGGTGTCAACTGCCGACGAAGAATGATTTTCAAGCTGATTCAACTCCGCATTTTTATTCGTGAGTTCAATAGCAATTTTTGAAACATCAACAGAATGAACGGCGCTTGCGCCTGCTTTTGCTGCATAAATAGAAAAACCTCCGGTGTAACAAAATGTATTCAATACTTTTTTTCCTTTACTGTAATCAGCCAGCAGCTTTCGGTTTTCACGTTGATCAATAAAAAATCCGGTTTTTTGTCCGTTAACCCAATCTATTATAAATTCATTTCCGTATTCACTTACTATCGTGGATGAACTTGAACCAAAAATAAAACCATTCTTTATTCCTGAAGCATAAACTTTAGGAAGTGTTTCAGCACTTTTATCGTAAATGGTTTGAATAGTGTTTTCAAAAAGGCGTTTCAACGCTTCGCCAATTAATTGAATGTGTTTGTGCATTCCGATGCTATGGCATTGAATAACAAAGTGTTGATTATAATTATCAATAATCAATCCCGGTAAACCATCAGCTTCACCAAAAATAAATCGATAAACATTGGTTTCATTATTATTAGCAACATTAATGGTTGTTCGATAATGAAGAGCTTTTTTTAGTTTTTCAAAATAAAAATCAGAATTGATTTCCTCTTGTGTATACGTTAAAACCCTAACGCTAATACTTCCATCCTGAAAATGCCCAGAGGCTAAAAAATCACCCCCTGCAGAAAAAACAGTAACTACATCACCATCAATAATGTTATTGTCTTTTAGTTTTATTGCTCCCGAAAAAATCCAAGGATGTTTGCGTTGAATAGAAAATTCTTTGCCTTTATGTAATTGTATTTTTGAGTAAATGTTCATTTAAGATGTTTTAATTATTAATTCAAGAAATCATGTTCCACTAAATACTTTATGATTTTATTTGTTGACCCTGAATTTTGATGAATGTAATTTTTTGCCTTCGATTTTAATTGATTGAGTAAATCAGGGTTTTGTATAAAATTAATCAGAATATCATGAAGTTCGTTTTCATTTGAAAAACAAAATCCAAATTTTAATTCAATTGCTTCAATGGCCTCTTTAAATTTTTTATAATTCGGACCAAAAGCAACAGGCATTCCATAAACCAAAGCTTCTGTTGTATTATGAATTCCTGAACCAAAACCTCCTCCAATAATCGCTATATCAGCATATTGATATACTGAAGAAAGAACACCAATTGTATCTATGATGATTATGTCAGTTTCAATAAATTGAATTCCTTTTGTAAATAACTGTTGACTTAATTTGTTTTTTGTTTCAGAAATTCGTTTTGATAATTGTTCTACTGATGATGTGTTTATCTCATGAGGTGCAATAATCAAAAGTAAATCATTGTATTTATTTCTTAATTCCTCATAAGTTTGAATGATGAATTCTTCATCCTTAGGCCAGCTGCTTCCTGCTACAATTACTTTTTTATTCTTAACGTGTACTTCAATTTCAGGGAATTTTTTTGGCTGCTTCGCAATTTCTATAACTCTGTCTAATCGGGTATCTCCTGTAACACTACATTTTTTTATACCATTTTGTTGTAATATATTAAACGAATACTGATTTTGAACAAAAATATGTTTGTAGTAAAAAAGTGTTCGTTTAAAAATAGAACCATACCATTTGAAAAAATGCTGATCCTCTCTGAATAAAGCAGAAATTAAAAAAGTGGGGATATTTTTTGAGTGTAGTTGATTTAAGTAATTCAACCAGAATTCATACTTAACGAATACAACAAATTTTGGTTGAATTAAACGAATGAACTCAATAGCATTTCTTTTGGTGTCAGCAGGAAGGTAAAAAACAAAATCTGCTAATTCATAATTCTTCCGTTGCTCGTAACCAGAGGGAGAAAAAAATGTAAGTACGATAGAATATTGAGGGTGATTTTTTTTTAATTGTTCTATTAAAGGTCTGCCTTGCTCAAACTCTCCCAATGAGGAGCAATGAATCCAGATATTATTTTTTGTATTCGATTTTAATTGAGCGGAAATTTTTGAAAAAATATGTTTTCTGCCAACAGTAAATAATTTTGCTTTTTGATGAAATAGCGAAAGGCAAGAGATAACAAAATGATAAAAACGAATTAAAAAGGTATAGATGAACATGATGTTTTTATAAAAACAACTTACTATTTATTATTTTCTTCCCAGCATTTTTCATCTAATAAAGTTGATATATCCACCAGCAATTTACTAATTTCCATTGAATCGGTACCAACATAATAACCTCTAATTCTTCCTTTCCAATCAATTAAGGCAAATTTATCGGTGTGTATGAAATCGTGTTCGTCTCCATTTCCTGTTTCGTTATCTAATAAGTAACTTTCTCTTGCCTGACGATATAATTCTTTTTTATTACCAGTTAAAAAATGCCATTTATCTTTAATTGCTTTATGCTTAACAGCGTATTTCATTAATACGGAAACTGAATCTTCTTCCGGATCTACAGTATGAGATAAAATAAGAACTTGATTGTTACTTAAAAATTGTTGTTGTACTCTTTCCATTTGATTGGTCATTATAGGGCAAATGGATTTACAAGTAGTAAAAAAATAATCGCAAACAAAAATTTTATCTGTAACTGTTTTTTGCGTAATAGTAATACCATATTGATTGGTAAAATTAAAAACACCAATACGATGAAATGAAGTATCGATACTCTCAATATTTTTAGGTCCGTAAATAGGTAAAACAGTAATAGGTTTAGGATTTTTTTTATTCAAAAAAAAGACAGAAAGCAAAATAACTACAAGTGCTACCGGTAAAATATATTTTAAGTACTTCATTTAAAACAACAAAGTTATTTAATAATAAGACAGATGAATTATAATTCTTAAGAGAAATTTTTAAAATAAAAAAGGTTGTCAAATTGACAACCTTCTAGGTAGCGGGAGAGTGATTCGAACACCCGACCTTTGGGTTATGAGCCCAACGAGCTACCCCTGCTCTATCCCGCACTATATTTTTTAAAAGTTTAAGAACGTTTACTTTTGAGATTGCAAATATAACTTTTCTTTCTTCACTTTCATTTTTTTTTCTATTAAAGTTATTATCTAACTGAAAATGAGAGTGTATAAATTAAAAAAATGTAAATTAATTGTTTAATTTTTATAAACCTGAAAGGATTGTTAATGAAAATTTAATTTTAATACTACATTTTTAATATCCCAAATCTACCATTTTGCTATAATCGATTGCGATCCTTTTACCACGTCTCCAATTTTAACATTGATGTTGGTGTTTACAGGAAAATATAAATCAACACGTGATCCGAATTTAATAAATCCAAATTCTTCACATTGTTGTGCGCTATCTCCTTCTTTACAATACCATACAATTCTGCGCGCCAAAGCTCCGGCAATTTGCCTAAATAATACCTGCTGACCGTTTTTATGTTCAACTACAACAGTAGTTCGTTCATTTTCTGTGCTAGATTTTGGTTCCCAAGCAGCTAAAAATTTACCTGGATGGTATTTAAAATATTTTACCATGCCAGAAAAAGGATATCTATTGATATGAACATTTATAGGTGACATAAAAATAGAAACCAACAAACGTTTATCTTTAAAATACTCTCCTTCTTCAACTTCTTCAATTACCACTACTTTACCATCAGCTGGCGCAATAATTAAATCTTCACCTGTTATAAACGTTCGTTTTGGATTTCTGAAAAACTGAAGTATAGTTATTAGTAAAAATCCACTTACTAAATAAGCAAACCATTTTGCAATAGGATATTCAGGGAAAAAATAGTTAGCAATAAAAATTAATATAACATCAAAAAGTACAACCAAAAACAATGAGGCATAGCCTTCTTTGTGAAATTTCATATTTTAAATTTTCGGCAAATATACAATAATACTGAAACTTAGAGGGCTTGGATCATTTCCTTATTTTTTCAAAAAACGCTTGTCGGTTAATGCAATCAAAAAAGTTTCAAGATCTTTTTTTTCTTGTTGAGACAAGTTTAAAGGTTTGCTAAGTAAGGGATCTCTATTAATTGCATTTGATACAAACTTATTTGGATTATCGTAATAATCAATAACCTCTTTTAGCGTTTTAAACATGCCGTTATGCATATATGGAGCAGTAACGAGTACGTTACGCAGCCCCGGCGTTTTAAATTTACCAATATCTTCTGTTTTTTTTGTTATTAAGTATCTGCCTGAATCATTTAAATTGTCTCCATTAAATAAGCCAATGTTACGAAACTGATCGGCTGTAAAATCAGGACCAAAATGACAATCAAAACATTTTGCTTTTTGGTTAAAAATTAATCTCCCACGCTTAGCTGATTCTGAAAAAGAGTGGGTATCAATTTCCGACATGTAATCATCAAAAGGTGTATCTGCTGTTTCCAATCCCCTTTCATATTCTGCAAGTACAAATGTTAAGTCCTCTTTTGTTGCTCTACGTTTAAAAAGTCGGATAAAAAAATCGTTGTATTGGTGATGACGTTTTAATCTTTCAATTGCAACCGTTAAAGGTAAATTCATTTCAATGGGATTTTCAATTGGGCCTTTTGCCTGTTCTTCTAAACTTTCAGCCCTACCATCATGAAAAAAGAAAAAACGTTCACCCAGATTCATGGCGCTTGGTGTATTTCTATTTCCTTTCAATGAATCTAAGCCAAAGCTTAAGGGTACATTATCGGCAAAAGCAAATTGTGGCTTATGGCAAGAAGCGCAACTGATTGTTGAATCTGCTGATAAAATAGGGTCAAAGAAAAGTAATTCACCTAATTCAGAAGCTGAATGAGGTTCTTTTAATTTTACAATTTCCTTATTTTCTTGTGAACAAAAGGAAAATAAAAATAGAATGAACAAAATAATAAAAGAAAAATATTTTTTCATTTATCTTAATTTAAAAAAATAAAATTACAATAAATTTAAAAAATAGAACTTTATAATTTTGAAGATATTATCATGATTTTAATCAATTAAACTTGAAAATTTTACTGCTTTATTAACTTACCTTTGCCTTTTATATTTGTGATAATTTGTGATGGATTACCCATATAATAAACATTTCCGGTTGATGTAGCTAACATATCAACTTTCAAAAAGTTAAGCACATTTACTTCCATTTTACCCGATGTATTTAAAGTTAATATCATTTCATTTGAATACGTTTCACGGGCATCAAAAAATCCTTGTCCACTAGCATAGATGAAATTTGAAATCACTTTACCTTTTATGAAAACATCGCCCAAACCATGCATTCCCCCATAAACAGTTTTAGCATTTAAATTAAGAAACAAATTTCCGGAACCGGACAAGTAATAGTTTAGCGTATCACATTCAAACAGATCATCCATTAAAACGTCCCCAGAGCCATCGTGTTGTAAATTAATTAGTTTAGGAACTGTTATATAAATCTTTACTTTACGTTTATAGCTTCTAGTAAAATCACAAGTATTGTTATCTGATAGGATTAGTTTTCCATTTTCTATTTCTGTTTCAATTAATGAAATTACTTTTGATCCGGCTATTAGTTTAACGCCATATTTGATACCTTTTAATAAATGAACTTCTAGTTTATCCTGAATCAATATTTTATCAAATGGCTTTAAAACTCTCTCTTCAGTAAGGTCATTTCCTGAACCCTTAATGCAATCGCACCAATTTTCCTTTTTGCAAGAGTAAAATTGATTTATAATTAAGAATAATAAAAGAAATTTAATGAAAAGTTTCATTTGTATTTAAAAGCCCTAATTTATGAATAACTGTAACAAATTTTACCCTTGTTTTTTTTCAATAATATAATTACGTTTGAAAAAAAAATCATGAGCATTACCCGACCATTCAATTTTTTCAAGTGGATTGAAGACAATAAAGATAATTTTAAACCACCGGTTAATAATAAAGTGGTTTATAAAGATGCTGAATTTATTATTATGGTTGTTGGAGGTCCAAATTCTAGAAAAGACTACCACTATAATGAAAGCGAAGAGTTTTTTTATCAGCTGAAAGGTAATATTGAAGTGCAGATTCAGGAAGAAGGAAAGTCTGTTACTGTGCCTATTAATGAAGGTGAGATTTTTTTACTACCACCAAAAGTTCCGCACAATCCTAGAAGATTTAAAGATACAATTGGGCTTGTGATTGAGAGAAAACGTAAGGAAACTGAAAAAGATGGCTTATTGTGGTTTTGTGAAAAATGTAACGCTAAATTATATGAAGAATACTTTACATTAACAGATATTGCTAATCAATTTCAAAGTGTTTTTAAGAAATTTTACAATGATAAAAATCTTAGAACGTGTAAAAGTTGTGGTCATGAAATGGAACCACCTCCGGTTATTGCATAATATTTTCATTGTTAATTAAAATATATTTTTTGAGTAATTCACGCATCAGTTATTAAAGTTTAGTTATTTTCATTTGAAATTAATTGAAATTCAATGAATTTATACTACCTTTGCGGCCTCAAAAAATAAAACATGTCCACTATTCGTAACATTGCTATTATTGCTCACGTTGACCACGGTAAAACTACATTGGTCGATAAAATTCTTCACACTTGTAAATTATTTCGTGAAAATCAAGAAACAGGAGAATTAATTCTTGATAACAACGACCTTGAAAGAGAAAGAGGTATTACCATTCTTGCTAAAAATGTTGCAGTGACATATAAAGGTCATAAAATCAACATTATTGATACTCCTGGTCACGCCGATTTTGGTGGTGAAGTAGAACGTGTATTAAACATGGCAGATGGTGTTATTTTATTAGTAGATGCTTTTGAAGGACCAATGCCACAAACTCGTTTTGTTACTCAAAAAGCAATTTCACAAGGTAAAAAAGCCATTTTGGTTATTAATAAAGTAGATAAACCAAACTGTAAACCAGAAGAGGTTCACGATATGGTTTTTGATTTATTCTTTAACTTAAATGCTACCGAAGAACAATTGGATTTCCCAACTGTTTATGGTTCATCTAAACAAGGTTGGATGGGTCCGGATTGGAAAACTCCAACAGAAGATATTACTTATTTATTAGATACCATTATTGAAAAAATTCCAGAAGCTCCAAAACGCGAAGGAACCTTACAATTACAAATCACATCATTAGATTATTCTTCTTTTATCGGTCGTATTGCAATCGGTCGTGTTTATAGAGGTATAATAAAAGAAAACATGCCGGTGAGTGTGGTAAAAAGAGACGGAAGTATTGTAAAATCAAGAATAAAAGACCTTTTTGTATTTGACGGTTTAGGTAAAACAAAAGTTACTGAAGTTTTTGCAGGAGATATTTGTGCATTTACCGGAATTGAAGGTTTTGAAATTGGTGACACTGTAGCTGATTTTGAAAACCCTGAAGGTTTACCAGTAATCTCTATCGATGAGCCAACTATGAACATGTTGTTTACTATTAACAATTCACCATTTTTCGGTAAAGATGGTAAATTTGTTACTTCTCGTCACTTACGCGATCGTTTAATGAAAGAGTTGGAAAAAAACCTAGCTCTTCGTGTAGAAGAAACTTCTTCTCCTGATTCTTATTTGGTTTATGGAAGAGGTATTCTTCACTTATCTGTTTTAATTGAAACCATGAGACGTGAAGGTTACGAATTGCAGGTAGGACAGCCACAGGTAATCATCAAAGAAATTGATGGTAAAAAATGTGAGCCAGTTGAGGTTTTAACAGTTGATTGCCCAGAAGAATCAACCAGTAAAGTAATTGACCTAGTTTCTCAACGTAAAGGAGATATGTTGGTAATGCAACCTAAAGGTGATTTAATACACATGGAATTTGAAATTCCTTCTCGTGGTATTATTGGTTTGCGTAATAACATATTAACTGCAACAGCTGGTGAAGCAATTATGGCTCATCGTTTTAAATCATACGAGCCATGGAAAGGTACAATTGCTCAACGAATTGCCGGTGTATTGATCAGTAAGGAAAAAGGTGTTTCGGTTGCTTATAGTATTGATAAATTGCACGACAGAGGCAAATTCTTTATTGCTCCAGGTGAAGAAGTATATCCTGGAATGGTAGTAGGTGAGCATATTCGTCCAGATGATTTAGTAATTAACTTATGTGGTGAGAAAAAATTAACCAATATGCGTGCAAGCGGTACAGATGAGAAAATGAGAATCTCCCCTCCAATTAAGTTTTCATTGGAAGAATCAATGGAATATATTGCAAACGATGAATATGTAGAAATTACACCAAATCATTTACGTATTCGTAAAATTGTCTTAGATGAAAACGAACGTAAACGCGTTCAAAAACAAGTGCTAGCTTAACAATAAAATAAAAAATGCTTTAATTAAAAATTAAAGCATTTTTTTTTAGTATTAGTTGAATGTATTTAAGTTGAAAAAATTGTTTTTTAGTTCTTATCGAATCGAAGATGCTGAAAATAAGAACTACATGCTTTAGCTTGAAAATGATATTTGAAAAATTAAAAATTGTATAGAATTAACTAAAATTTTAAATAATGAAAATTGCTTCAAAAACATATTCAGTTTTGTTTAATAAGTGTCCGAAATGCCACAAAGGAGATGTTTTTAAATTTAAAAATCCCTATAATTTAAAAAACATGTTCAATATGCATGAACATTGCTCAAGCTGTAATTTAAAATACGAACGTGAAACAGGATTTTTTTACGGAGCAATGTATGCTTCTTATGGATTAACATCCGGTTGGTTTTTGTTATGGTTTATTTTATATTTAACCGTTCTTGAATGGGATACCTTTAATTTTGCATTATTTATTACTATAACCATTATTTTATTAAGCCCTTTAGCAATAAGACTTTCCAGATTAATATGGTTGAATTTATTTTTCTCGTACGAACCAGATAAAAATAAAAAATAAAACTATCAAATATGCATTTTTTGATTTTATCAAATCAAAAAACACCCAATTATTTATTCTTTAATTTCATATTAGTTTGTAATTCTTAAATTTACTAAATTGAAACAGCATGAATTTTACATGAAGCGCGTTCTGCAACTTGCGGAAAATGGAAAAGGAATGGTAGCTCCAAATCCTTTGGTTGGATGTGTAATTGTAAAAAATAACACCATAATTTCAGAAGGTTATCACGAAATATTTGGTAAGGAGCATGCAGAGGTAAATGCAATAAATAAACTCGCTGAAAATTTTGATTTTACTGATTGTACCTTGTATGTAAATTTGGAACCTTGTTCACATTTTGGGAAAACACCACCTTGCTCTGATTTAATTATCAAGAAGAAATTTAAAACTGTTGTTATTGCCAATAAAGATGTTAACCCATTAGTTTCTGGAAAAGGAATCCAAAAATTAATTGATCATAAAATCGAAGTAATTGAAGGTGTTTTAGCAAAAGAAGCATTAAAATTAAATAAACGATTTTTCACATTTTTTAAAAATAACAGACCATATATAATTTTAAAATGGGCAGAAACAAAAGACGGATTTATTTTTAAAACTCCATTACCAATTAATAAAAATGAAAACTGGATTACCTGTGAAGAAAGTAAAAAATTAGTTCATAAATGGCGTGCTGAAGAACAAGCAATAATGGTTGGTACAAATACAGTATTAAACGATAATCCTCAACTTACAACTCGTTTAGTTGTAGGTAAAAATCCTATTCGAATTATCATAGATAAAACCCTTAAAATTTCCTCTAATGCTGAAATTTTTAAAAATAATGCAGAAGTATTTGTTTTTAACAACATTAAAAACGACCAATTAAATCATGTAAAATTCGTTAAAATAAAACCAGATGAATTTACAATTACCAACCTTTTTAAAAAATTAGCTGAATTAAAAATTCAATCTGTAATTATAGAAGGTGGCACAAAATTACTTCAATCTGTAATTGATATTAATTTATGGGATGAAGCAAGAATTTTTGTTGGAGAAAAACAATTTGGATCAGGTATAAAAGCACCAATATTTGAATTTGATAAATCAACTTTTACCACAATTGGAACAGACCGTCTTTATTTAATTGAACATGATTAAATCCACATTGTTTAACTATTATTGGTTCTTCACTTTAGGAGTTATATTAATTTTAGTTATAGCTCCATTAATTCAAGATGGAATTTTTATGGATGGCATGCTTTATATAAGCGTAGGGAAGAATTTATCTGAAGGCATCGGTACATTTTGGAATCAAAGTTTTAGTAAAACCTGTATGTTTGAATACCATGAACAACCACCTCTGTATGGTGGTTTAATTTCTATTTATTTCAAACTATTTGGTTACTCCATGTACACTGAACGCATTTTTTGTTTTAGTTTTTTTGCTTTCACTCTATTTGTTATTTATAAATTCTGGAAACAACTTGATATAACATCAGAACAAAAAAAACATGCATTTGTTCCGTTACTTTTTTTCTCTATAACACCTGTTGTTTTCTGGGCATTTCAAAATCATGTTGAAGAAACTGTAATGACAGTGTTTGATTTAACTTCTATTTACTTTATTCATAAAGCCTCCTTTAAAAATGAAAAAACATACTTAAATTTATTTGTATCTGCATTATTTATTGTGCTTGCTACATTAACAAAAGGTATTCAAGGTTTGTTTCCAATAAGTAGCATTGCATTAATTTGGATTACTAAACCAAACTTAAAAAGTTTAAAAAGTCATTTTTTAAGTACTCTTTTTTTAGCATCAATGTTTGTATTTATATATAGTATATTACTTTTCATTTTTCCGGATGCTTACACAAGTTTTAAAAAATATTTTTCAATTCGATTGGTTAATACCTTTAACCATGTTGGAGCTACTACTGAAAACAGATTTTATTTGTTATTTAAATTATTGAACGAACTTATACCTGTGGCTGCATTAACTTTTATTCTCTACTTAATAGGTAGGAATAAAATAAATAATTCATCATTTGGTAATGTAAAAAAACAAGAATTATATTGGCTTGTATTAATTGGATTAAGTGGCTCCTTACCACTTATGATTACTTTAGAACAGAGAGGCTTTTATCTTGTAACCGCTTTTCCTTATTTTATTTTGGCATTTTCACTTCTTGCTTCACATTATTTATCATTCATTATTTTCCATTCTGAAAAACCAAAAAAAGCTCTTCGTATTTTCACCTTCATAGTTTTAATTAGCGGAATTAGCTACTGTTTTATTTCTTTTGGCAAAACAAAACGTGACGAGGAATTGTTGCATGATGTATATTTAACTAAATCTATTTTTAAGCAAGGTGAACTTGTTGGAATTCCTGAAAATATGTGGAACGATTGGAATTTACAAACGTATATGATTAGATATAATTATGTAAGCTTGTCTATGTCTATAAATAATAGATACTACATAATTAGAAAAGATTTAGAGCAAACTATTGTTCCAGTAAATTATGAGAAACTAAATTTACCAACTCAGTTTTTTGATGTATACGAACTAAACAAAGACGTTAATTAGTAATTCCTTTTTCCGAAAATACTACTACCTACTCTCACTAACGTTGAGCCTTCTTCTATGGCAATTTTATAATCACTACTCATTCCCATGCTTATTTCTTTCCAATTGATATTTGGTAATTGAATAGATGAACTTAATTGATTGAAGAATTTATTTAAGTGACCAAATTCTTTTTTGATTTGATTTGTATCTTCTGTATTACTAGCCATTCCCATCAAGCCAACAATTTTTATATTGTTTAATTCTTTAAAAGCTGATGAATGAATTAATGCTAAACATTCTTCCTCTGAAAGTCCGAATTTAGTTTCTTCGCTTGCAATGTAAATTTGGAGTAAACAAGAAATTACTCGATTATTTTTTATTGCTTGTTTATTGATTTCTTGCAGCAATTTTAAACTATCTACAGAATGAATTAATGAGACAAAAGGGGCTATGTATTTTACTTTGTTACTTTGCAAATGCCCTATTAAATGCCATTCCATATCTTTTGGTAACTGGTCGAATTTTTCAACTAATTCCTGTACTTTGTTTTCACCAAAAATTTTATGCCCAGTTTGGTAAGCTTCAAGAATATTTTCAGCCGGATAGGTTTTTGAAACAGCAATTAATTTTACATGTTCCGGAAGTTCAATTTTTATTGAAGATAAATTTTCAGCTATACTCATCTTAATTATTATTGTAGTTTTTGATAGGTTTGCCACCATCTGTCAGGTATCTCATCTTTGCAAGCAGTTTCATAGTCCTTGTAAGAACAAGGAATTAATGCATGTCTTTCAAACTTTAATTTTTCATGACTTGGATAAGGAACTTCCATCCACCAGCGATCACTCTTATTGCTCTTGTAAAAATTAATTTCGTATCTATTGTCTTGTAAAAACACATGAAAACGAGTGTAATCAGGACTTGTACGTGTTGGATAATCTTTTTTACGATGATAAAATCCATCCATAAAACACCAAATCATTTGTGCAGCTAAATGTGATGTTTTTCCTCTTTCATCAAATTCCGGATTAATTTCATACAATCCCAATGAACTTAATTTATCGTTCATTCCTGCATATCGCATCATCTGGCACGCTTCTTCTGAATAAAATCCGTTTGGCTGTGGCACTTGCTGGGCAGGCGCATCTGAATGTTTGATAGAAGAGAAATCAAAACTCAACATATCTGCATGACGAATAATTGGCTCTGCTTCCTGAATGTTATCACGAATATTGCCTAAACGATAACAATCAAAATACAATTTGTTCATCATGTTTATAGATGAAGGATTAACCAAATAAGTTTGATAACCGATATTGCTATAGTTGAATAAATAATTGGGCTGATGCAAAATTATTTTCCCTAAAAAACTGGAATTGGTATTCATCATTTCAGGATCACCTAAATCAAATTCAGCATCCACAGTAACCATATTAATGGTTTGTTCCAAATTTTCATAACCTCTGAACTGGGCATAGGTTAAATCCTGTGAACCACCAATAATAATTGGAACAATGTTTTTTTTAACTAGGGTCTCTATTGTTTTAGCTAATGCATAATAAGTATCATCTACTTCAAATCCTTTTTGAATATTACCTAAATCAATAATTTTTGGTTCAAAACTTCCTATGTTAAGTTTATACAAAAATTTTCTTACTTCATCGGGTGCATTTGCCGTACCTGCATTCTTTTCTGCCTGACGATCTTCATTTACACCAATGATTGCAATGTCAGCTTCTAACTCAGGAAATTCATTTTCATCAGCATATTTTGATATAATATTTCCCAGTGTACCGGTCTGAGGCTCACTATCTATAAACTTTTCTAATTGTATTGGTTTAAAAAAATGAATTAAATCAGACATACTTTACTTTTTTATGCTAAAATAATTTCCAACCACATTAAAATTTATTGATATAACAATAGTTATTAACCTTTTATGTTTGATTTCAAAAAAAAATGAACAAGTAATTCTTTTTTTGTTTATCATTGCAAAAATAAAGTTAAACAAAATGGAAAAGTATCAAATTAACGATCTGGAAAGATTAACGGGTATCAAAGCGCATACTATCAGAATCTGGGAGAAGCGATATGATTTAATTCAGCCACATCGTACTCCAACTAACATCAGGTATTATGATGAAATTCAGTTGAAGAAAATATTGAATGTTTCCACATTACTTGAAAATGGATACAAAATATCTAAAGTATCCGCAATGAAAGAAGATGATATTAATAAAGTCATTCAAAAAATACAAACCGACCCTAACGATGATCATGCAATTAACGCATACATTAATGATTTGATAATTGCAATGTTAACGTATGACGAAATTAATTTTGAAAAAATTTTTTCAGCTTTAGTTTTACGATATGGTTTATATGATGCCATGTTAAAAGTCATTTACCCGTTTTTAGTAAAAACAGGTATTCTTTGGATTTCCAGCAAAGCAATGCCTTCGCAGGAACATTTTGCTACATGTTTGCTAAAAAGAAAATTAATGTCGGCCACAGATGGCTTGCCTGCAACATCCCGATTTGATAAAAAATTCTTGTTATACCTACCTGCTGAAGAATTTCATGAAATTAGTTTAATGCTTTCCGACTATGTTATTAGAAAAGCAGGTTATTTAACAATAATGGTAGGTCAAAATTTACCATCTAAAAACCTAGATGAATTATTGAAAAAAACCGGAGTTACACATGCACTTACATTTAACATTTCAAGAAAAAAGCCAACCGACTTACAAAGTCATTTAGCTGCAATTAAAAGAAATAATAAAAATATTCAGTTTTTTATTGGAGGTAGTGCAGAAATGGTTTTTGATTTTAAACACATTAAAAATCTAACTATTCTGCATCATCCAAACGAACTTGTAGCAGCATTGAAATAATCATTTTTTTGTTAAGGATACTAAATTTATAATTAAACAAATTGAAAAAAGTTGCAGTAATAGGAAGTGGTTTCTCCGGCTTAGCTTGTTCATCTTTTTTGGCAAAAAAGGGCCATACGGTAACCGTTTTTGAAAAAAACACTGACGCAGGCGGAAGAGCTAGAATGTTTTCTGAGAATGGTTTTGTATTTGATATGGGCCCAAGTTGGTATTGGATGCCTGAAGTTTTTGAAAACTTTTTTAATCAATTCGGGAAATCAACTAAAGATTATTATGAACTTATTCAACTTGATCCGGGCTTTCAAATTATTTACAGCGAAAACGATGTTTTAAAAATTCCTGCTTCTAAAGAAGAATTAAAAAACGAATTCGAAAAAATTGAAAAAGGAAGTGCAGAAAAATTAGAAAAATTTTTGAAAGAAGCAGAATTTAAATACAAGGTTGGAATGTCTGAATTGGTTTACAAACCTGCTTACTCCTGGTTTGAATTCATGAGTATGGATGTAATTACAGGTATGCTGAAATCCAATGTTTTCAGTAGTGTAAGCAGCTATGTTCGTAAATATTTCAAAGATGAACGCTTGATTATGCTTCTTGAGTTTCCGGTTCTTTTTCTTGGTGCTATGCCAAATCAAATTCCGGCACTTTACACGTTGATGAATCATTCCGCACTTTCTCAAGGTACATTCTACCCAATGGGTGGCATGTTTAAAATTGTGGAAGGCATGAAAAAACTAGCTGAATCGCAGGGTGTACAATTTAAATTTAATGATCCGATTAAAGGATTAGAAATAACCCACAACAAAATAAGCTCTATAAAAACCGAACTAAATGGTCATTACTTTGACGGTGTAATTGCTTCCGCAGATTATCATCATGTTGAACAAAATTTACTTCCAGCTGAATACAGAAATTATTCTGAAAGCTATTGGAATAAAAAAACCTTTGCTCCTTCAAGCTTGATATTTTATTTAGGAGTAAATAAAAAAATAAATAAACTTCTGCATCATAATTTGTTTTTTGATGCAGACTTTAAAACTCATTCAGTTGCTATCTACGAAACACCAAGCTGGCCTGATGAACCTTTGTTTTATGTGTGTTGCCCTTCAAAAACAGATGCAACTGTTGCTCCTGAAGGAATGGAAAATGTGTTCATCTTAATTCCTATAGCAACAGGAATTGAGGACAATGAATCGATTAGAGAAAAGTATTTCCAAAAAGTAATTAAACGATTGGAAAAATATACAGAAGATAAAATTGCTGAACATATCATTTATAAAAAATCCTACTGCGTAAGCAATTTTATAAATGATTACAATGCATTTGGTGGAAATGCGTATGGTTTAGCAAACACTTTAAAACAAACTGCTGTTTTAAAACCAAGCTTAAGAAACAAAAAAGTTAAAAATTTATTTTATACAGGTCAGCTAACCGTTCCTGGTCCCGGAGTTCCACCGGCATTGATTTCAGGACAAATAGCAGCAAAAGAATTAGATAATTATTTAAAAAACAATTAAACCATAAAAAATGAAACAATTATTCGACTCCACATCAGTTGCATCAAGTAAATTAGTAACTAGAGCCTATAGTACAAGTTTTTCACTGGGAATCTATTGTTTAAACAAGCGTTTTCACGATGCTATCTATAGTATCTATGGATTTGTTCGTTTTGCAGATGAAATTGTAGATACCTTTCATGAGTTTAATAAAAATGAATTATTAAAAGAGTTCAAGGAAGATACCTACAAATCCATTGAACGAAAAATCAGTTTGAACCCTATTTTAAACAGCTTTCAACAGGTTGTGCATGATTATGGCATTGATATGGACTTGATTGATTGTTTTTTGAAAAGTATGGAAATGGATTTGAGCAAGAATGAACATAATCAACTATCGTATGAAGAATACATTTTAGGTTCTGCCGAAGTTGTTGGATTAATGTGCCTAAGAGTTTTTACAGAAAATAACCGAAAAATGTATGACGATTTAAAACCTGCTGCTATGAAATTGGGATCGGCATTTCAAAAGGTAAATTTCTTACGTGATATGAAAAATGATTATCACACACTTGGAAGAGTTTATTTTCCGCATATTGACATGAATGTTTTTTCTGAAAATGAAAAAAAATTAATTGAAAAAGATATTCAAGCTGATTTTGATGCTGCTTTGGAAGGAATTAAAAAATTACCTTCTAGCTCAAGATTTGGAGTATATGTGGCTTATGTTTATTATTTAAGTCTGTTTCAAAAAATAAGCAATGTTCCTTCTTATGAAATCATGAAACAACGAATTAGAATTTCTAACTATAAAAAAATGAGTTTACTAGCTGAATCTTATTTTAAACATAGTTTAAGATTAATATAAACTGAACTATAAAATAACAAACAAATGAAATTTATACTAGTTATATTCGCTGTAATGTTGCAACAATTAACTCAAACATCCGAAAAAGAAATTATTTCATTTAGAAAACTATTTGAAGATTCAGCAGTCAATACTTCTTCTGCTAATAATTTTTATCAGCAAACCAGAAAAATAAACGAGCAATCTGCATCCACTTTAATTGGATTTAAAGCCATGTCAGAATTAATGATGTGCAATCATGTTTTTAGTCCATTAAGTAAATTAAGTTATTTTAATTCAGGAAAAAAACTTTTGGAAACTGCTATTCAAAAAGATCCAAAAAACATTGAATTGCGATTTTTCAGATTTTCAACTCAATCGAATGTACCTGCCTTACTCAATTATTCTTCAAATATTAATGAAGATAAAATGATCTTAATGAATTACCTTAAAATTAATAACTCAATTACTGATAAGGATTTATATCAACGTATAAAATCTTACATGTTAAAATCTACTTATTGCTCTGCATCAGAAAAACAACAACTTACTACAACATAATAAATGGAACAGGTAATTTTAGTTGATGAATTAGACAATGAAATTGGGACAAAAGAAAAAATGCAAGCCCACAGAGAAGCACTTTTACATCGTGCATTTTCAGTATTTATTTTTAATAAAAAAGGAGAATTGTTATTACAACGTAGAGCTTTAAATAAATACCATTCACCTGGTTTATGGACAAACACCTGCTGCAGTCACCCTCGACCAAATGAGCAGCTTATTAATGCAGCAAAAAGAAGATTAATTGAAGAAATGGGATTTGTATGTGACTTAAACTATCAGTTTAACTTCATCTACAAAGCAAGTTTAGATCAGGGCATGACTGAACATGAATTAGATCATGTTTTTTTTGGAACGTATGAAGATGAAATAAAATTAAATCCTGAAGAGGTTGCTGAATATAAATTTATTTCAATGGAAGAATTACAAAATAGCATAAATAAACAACCTCAATTATTTACCGAATGGTTTAAAATAGTTTTTGAAAAAGTAAAAAAAGCATACCATGAATATTATTATTAATACCGTAATTGTTTTAATAACCTTCTTTATTATGGAAGGTATTACCTGGTTAACTCATAAATACGTTATGCACGGATTATTATGGAATTTACATGAAGATCATCATCAAAAAAATGAGGAACATTTTTTTGAAAAAAATGATGCATTCTTTATCATTTTTGCAGCCTTATCTATGATTTGTTATGGTTTAGGAACTTTTGTGCCAAGTTTATCTTTTTTACTTTTCATTGGTATTGGAATTACATTGTACGGCTTTGCCTATTTTATGGTGCATGATATTTTTATTCATCAGCGATTTAAATTTTTTACTCGTACAGATAATTTTTACTTCAGAGCACTTAGAAAAGCCCACAAAATGCATCATAAACATCTTTACAAAGAAGATGGAGAATGTTTTGGTATGTTATGGGTTCCGGTAAAGTATTTTAAAGAAGCAATAAGAACAGGGAAATGAGTGAAAAATACACCTATTTATTAGTCGATTTTTTCTGCATTATTTTCCCATTAATTTTTTCTTTTTTACCTGCTTTTGATTTCTACAGACACTGGAAAAAATTTACACTACCTTGCATTGCAGTGGGTTTATTTTTCATTATTTGGGATATGATTTTCACTCAAATTGGGGTTTGGTCATTTTCAAGTCAATATACAATAGGATTTAAAATAATAAATTTACCAATTGAAGAAATCCTCTTTTTTATTTGCATTCCTTATGCCACTTCATTCAGCTACTACTGCTTTAAAAAATATTTTAAATTTCAAGGAATAAGCCAATTTGTAAAGGTATTCTACACACTACTTATTCCGATTTTATTCATCATCGGAATTTTAAATATTCAAAAATTATATACATCCGTTACTTTTATTTTATTATCAGCTTTTTTGAGTATTGCACTTCTTAAAAAATGGAATTTCTTACCCATTTTCTTTGTTTGTTTTTTATTCATACTAATTCCATTCTTTATTTCAAATGGTATTTTAACGGGAAGTTTTTTAAACAGAGTTGTAGTAAGTTACAACAATAACCACAACCTTGGGATAAGAATGTTAACTATTCCTGTAGAAGATACTTTTTATGGTATGCTATTGCTTCTTATGAATGTTGCCGGATTTGAATGGATGGCAACTAAAAAATCTTAATTTCTATCTCCAATTTTAGAAAGTACGTCCGAAAGTGTTCCGTTAACCTGATCCCACAAACTTCTACCAAAATAGGTGTAGATTCCTGCTTCGGCATAAAATCCAGGTCTTAACGATTGAGAATAATTAGTATTGTTTTCAATTTGACTTAATTGATGCAATACAACATAACCTCCTTGAACTCGAAGACCAAATGATTGGTTTAATTTTACACGATAGTTTACAAAAACATTTAAATTATAGTAATTTAAATTGTATCTCTCTTGTGTGATTTTATATCCAGTTCTGTATCCATCTAATGATAATCCAGAAGAAACAGCATGTTTATTGTTTATGCTATATAACAAATATGCCTGAGCAGGCAAAGTAAATGAAAAAGTGATTTTTTCATTTACTGGTAGGGTTCCACCAAAAAAAGGTAAGGGTAAAAATATGCCATCACTCCATATTGCCGAAACCCCATAATAATAGTTTTTTCTTAAGCCAAGTAATTTAAAATTACCAATTACTCCACTCATTCTTAATTTAATTTGATTGAGTGTTTTATCCTGCTCGCTATATCCGGCATTAACAGAATAAAATGTAACATTGAATTTTTTACTCAATTTTAAACCAAAAATCCCACCGTAAACATTGTAAAAATTAAAACGCTCATTTGCCCAATTTACTTGTCGTGATGAAACTTTACAACTGGCCAGTAATTGCGAAGCTTTTATAGAAATACTATTTTTTAAAATATCCTTTAAATTAAATGATGATAAGTTTAAATTAACTTCTGCACCTAATTTTGTTTTTACCGGAATAGTAAATAAAAATGCTTGCGAAGTAGCTGAGTAATTCGTTTCATTTTTAGTGCTGCTTAAAGAAGGAAAAAATGAAAAATCTGCTTTAATTTTTGGACGCCAGATTTGTTGAATCTGATCCATTTCAAAAGATTGACTTTTTAAGCTTACCTGTATAATAAGTAAAAACAAAACACAACTAAAATGTTTAGATTTCATTTTAAATTAATTAAGAAATTTGAAGTGTGTAGAGATTAAATTGATTTAGATCAGGTAAATTATTTTTATCAAAAATGCCATAAACTGCGCTACCACTACCACTTAAAGAAGCATATAAAGCTCCGCAATCATAGAGTTCATCTTTAAGTTTTTTAATTTCAGGAAAATGATAAAACACTGAGGATTCAAAATCATTTACTAAATTTTCTCTCCAATTTTCTACACTTATTCCTTGAATAATTTGCTGCAATTCTGTTTTTGGTTTTTTAGGAATGACCCTAGAATAGGCAAGTTGAGTATTACTATGAATTTTTGGAAAAACAGTTATAATAGTATAATTGGATAAATCAACAGCACAATCCATAAAACGATTTCCTTTTTCAAAAGCAAACATGGGCTTATTTTTAATAAAAAAAGCGCAATCGCTGCCAAGAGTTGAGGCAAGATTTAAAAGTTCATCTTCATGAAGTTTTAAATCAAATAACAGATTCATTTGCTGAATAAAAAAAGATGCATCAGATGAGCCGCCACCAAGACCTGCCCCCATGGGTATATTTTTATAAAGATGAACTTGTATTGGAGGTATGTCAAATTTTTCTGCAAGCTTATTATAAGCTTGCACAATTAAATTCTGTTGTAAATCTCCGGCAATTTCAATTCCATAACATGTTAAATGGCATCGGCTTTCATTTGATTTCCAGTTTTTATTTTCAATCACTTCCAGTGCATCTTTCCATTGAATTGGATAAAAAACAGTTTCTATGTTATGGAAACCATCACTTCTTTTTTCAGTGATATGTAGGCCAAGGTTAATTTTTGCATTAGGAAAACAAATCATAGCTATTAAACTAATTATTTTTAAAAGTACAGAAAAGTAATCTGCCAAACATAAAACCAGGTGTAAAATTTTAAAAAGACAATTCACTAATCAACCAATATCAAAACATCAGGTAGTTTATTTCATTTTAAATAGTTTAAGTAATCTATTAATTAGTACTTAAATTAAAAATAATTAAAAATGAAAACAGATTTAGAAATTAAACAAGATGTAATCGAAGAATTGAAATGGGAACCTTTTTTAAATGCATCTCAAATTGGTGTTTCGGTAAAAGAAGGTGTAGTTACATTATCAGGCAGTATAGATTCTTATTCGAAAAAAATTGCGGCTGAGAAAGCAACTAAAAATGTATCAGGAGTAAAAGCTGTAGCATTAGATCTTGAAGTAAATTTGCCAGGCAGCAGCATTAGAAACGATACAGATATTGCTGAGGCTGTAGTAAATGCTTTAAAATGGCATAGCGCAGTTAGAGAAAATAAAATTAATGTTAAGGTTGAATCTGGTGTTGTTACGCTTGAAGGAATTGTTGATTGGGAATTTCAAAAAAATTCGGCCAGAATGATGGTGGAAAATTTAATGGGTGTTAAAGGAATAGTTAATACTATTCAAATCAAACAAAAAACAAGTATAGAAGATATAAAACAAAAAGTTTCTGCAGCATTTCACAGAAGCGCTACCATTGATGCAAGCGGAATTGATATTGAGATTATTGACAATAAAGCCATTTTAAAAGGCAACGTAAGATCATGGGCAGAAAAAGAAGATGCTGAAAATGCAGTTTGGAGTGCAAACGGAATTGAACGAGTTGATAATAGACTGGAAATTAAAACGGATGAATTGGTGTTTTAATTTTCAAACTTGTTATTGAAAATTGTTGTAGTTTTAATGAATATCAAGATTTTCCATCAAGAATTATAAAAAAACATCAATTTTTAAGTAGTACTACTTAGTTTTTGTCTAAGTAGTACTACTTGATTTTACTAAGTAGTATTACTGAATTTATTAGACTATAACAAAAGCACATTTAATTATTATTCATTTGAAAATTAATAAAATAAAAAAAATTAACACATAAGTAAACACAATTGTAAGTGATATAAAACATTATAAATTAATTAATCTATGTTATTTCTCATTTCTTGAATTATTTGGGTAAAGTATTTTTGTCAAAAATTTTTAACAACATAATTATTAAACCATGAACAGAAATATTTTGATTATTGAAGACAATGACGAGGTAAGAGATAATATGCAAGAAATTCTTGAATTATCAAGTTATCAGGTTCAAACTGCTTCAAACGGTAAAGAAGGTTTGGAAATGGCTTTAAAAAACTTTCCGGATATTATTTTATGCGATATTATGATGCCGGAATTAGATGGCTTTGGTGTTTTAAGAGCGCTTACAAATAATCCAAGAACAAAAAACATCCCTTTTATTTTTGTTAGTGCTAAAACAGAAAAACAAGATTTTAGAGCAGGAATGGATTTAGGTGCTGACGATTATTTAACCAAACCTTTTAATGGAAATGATTTATTAAGTTTAGTAAGTGCGCGATTAAAAAAGTCGGAACTCTCAAAAGGGTTATTAATTAATAACTCGTATCAACTGGAAGAATTTTTCTTAAACGATAATTCGGCAATAGAAAACATTTATACCATCAGCGATAAAATAGTTCAAAAAAAATTACGTAAAAAAGAGATTTTATTTGTTGAAGGAGATTCTGCAAAATACTTGTACTTTTTAATTTCCGGTAAAGTAAAAACCTTTAGAACAAATGAGCAAGGTAAAGAATACATCACTCAAGTATATAAAGAAAAAGATTTTTTCGGTTATTCTTCACTTCTTGACACTAATAGTTATATAGAAACAGCTGTGAGTATTGAGGAAGCCGAAGTTGCTGCAATTGCAAAACAAGATTTTTATCAATTACTTATTTCTAATAATGAATTATATTCAAAATTTATTCGATTTATCACTTCAGACTTGTCTGAAACAAATGACAAATTGATCAAATTAGCGTATAATTCTGCTCGAAAAAGAGTTGCTGAAGCAATAATTTATTTGGCTAAAAAATACCATATCGAATTAGGTAATGGTGTTACTTTTTCTGTATGCAGAGATGATTTATCCGCTATTTCAGGAGTTTCACCGGAATCGGTAAGTCGTAATTTAACCGATTTAAGAACCGAACGTTTAATTGAACTACAAAACGGAAAAGTAAGAATATTGGATTTTAGAAAATTAGCAGAATTGAAAAATTAGAACTCGAAAGCTTTTATAAAATCAGCAACCAGATAAGCAATTAATTTTCCAGTTTTATTATCAGCTTTTATATGAGCCAAAATAGGTGCGCCTTCAGCGATATGAAAATAAAGTGGTTTTAATTGCTTAGCCGACTGATAAACAAATTGTCTTGCCTGTACGGGTGATAAGCCACTTGATGTTTTTGCACTTGTTGGTACGTTTGTAATTGCATCTAAATCAATTTCTAACCCACAAGGGTTTGTTTTACAAAAATCAATACTTGCTTTAAGGGAATCTTCAAACGAAACAGTTTGTGTAACAAATATATCTTCAAAGGTTGTATAATGCAATTGTTGTTTATTAGAATGAAACCGATTTAAAACTTCTTGTGTATTGTACGATTCATGAATACCAAAAACAGAATACTTGAATAAAAAACCTTCATCAAAAGCATAACTGAAACCATTTCCGCTGTGCCTTCCTTCTTGTGATCTAAAATCCGTATGCGGATCGCAATTCAGTACATTTATTTTTTCATCAATAGAATTGGATGCCGCAGCTTTTATTAAAGGATAAGAATTATTATGGCCGCCACCAATAACAATTGGTATTTTTCCTGCAGCAATAATTTCCTTTACCACTTCAAAAACAATTTCATCAATTTTCCCAACCATTTCTCTCAAATGCTTTAAATCTTTTTCAGACTTGCTATGCAAGTGTAAAGATTGCTGCATCAACCCTTCAAAATCAATATGTCCAAGAACTAAAACTGATTCGCCGGTAAAGAAATGATTACTTTGAATATTCAATATATTTTCAAGAGCAGGTTTCCAGGCAGTGTGAGCGCCGCCTCTTCCATAATTAGCTTTTACTCCAATATCTTCAGGCAAACCAATCAGAACAAATTTAGATTTACTTTTATATAAATCCTCAGGAAAATTAATTATCGTATCCACCTTCTCCCCAATTTTGGTTTCCAGGTTACGAATACGAGTAATAGTTTGAATGTCTTTTTTGGTGTATAGTTTAAGAGAAGGTATTGATGATGGCATGATTAAATTATTCTTAATAAATATTTACTTCTCTTTCTAATTCAATGTTGAACTTTTGTTTTACAGATTGAATGATGGAAGAAGACAAATCAAAAATTTCGTTACCACTAGCCTTTCCATAATTAACCAAAACCAAAGCTTGATTAATATGCACACCTGCATCATCCAATCGTTTTCCTTTCCAGCCACAATGCTCAATTAACCAACCTGCAGCAACTTTATAATTTCCATTTGCTAACTCATAAACTACCAGTTCAGGGTAATGTTGTTTTAACTCATTAACAAATGATGCAGGTATTTCAGGATTTTTAAAAAAACTACCTGCATTACCTAATTGATTTGGATCAGGCAACTTACTGCTTCTTATTCTAATTACTGCATCACTAACGGCTTTAATACTTAAATCTTTAACTCCCATCGCTTGCAATTCTTTCTCAATAGCACCGTAAGATGTATTAAAATTGGGCTTTTTAGATAATTTAAAAGTTACCGAGCTTATAAAATATTTATTTTTTAGTTTTCGCTTAAACACACTTTCTCTGTAACCAAATTCACATTCGTTTAAAGTAAACGTTCTACTGCTGCCATCTTCTAAATTGATGGCTTCTAAACTTTCAAAAACATCTTTTATTTCTACACCATAAGCACCTATATTTTGCATAGGACTTGCCCCTACTCTACCCGGAATTAAAGATAAATTTTCTAAACCGGCATAGTTATTTTGAATGCACCATATTACGCTCTCGTGCCAAACTTCCCCAGCTGCTATTTTAACGTAGCAATTTTTTTCATCTTCTGCAATTAGCTCTTTTCCTTTTAAATTATTTTTCATCACTAAAAAAGGCTGATCTTTCGTGAAAAGAACATTACTTCCTCCTCCTAAAATTAGTCGTGGTTCCTTTTTATAAATCGAATGTTCCATCAATTCTTTTAAATCATTGATATTGTTTATCTCTGAAAAATAACGTGCACTACAATTTATATGAAATGTATTATGTGCCTGTAATGAAAAATTTTCCTGAATGTTCATATAACAAATTTAGGTCGGCATCGTTTTAATAAAACCATTATTTTAGTAATCTATTCACAATTTAATTGACAACTAGTAAAAAACATAAAAGAGCAATCGTTTCAGTTATAAACGATTTGGTAACTGACCAACGTGTTCATCGAACCTGCATGGTGTTGTATGAGTTGGGATATGATGTTTTATTAGTTGGTAGAAAAAAAAAGAATTCAAAAGTATTACCTGATCGCATATATAAAACAAAACGAATGCATCTTTTTTTTGAGAAAGGAGTTTGTTTTTATCTGGAATTTCAGATTCGTTTAAGTTTTATTCTATTGAGAAATAAAACAAATTTACTTTATGCAAATGATTTAGATACCTTATTTCCAAATTTCCTTACGTCGAACCTAAAAAAATCAACATTAATTTATGACAGCCACGAGATTTTTTGTGAAGTTCCTGAACTTTTAGCTACACCCTTTAAAAAGAAAATCTGGCTTACCCTAGAAAAAAGTATAGTTCCCAAATTGAAGTATTGTATCACTGTAAATAATAGTATTGCAAAATGGTTTATGGAAAAATACACTATTCAATTTAATGTGGTTAGGAATATCGGAGATTTTTCAACTGTCGATCAGTTAAAATCAAGGACAGAACTTGGCATACCGGAAAACAAAAAAATGATTCTTATACAAGGTGCGGGTATTAACATTGATCGAGGTGCAGAAGAAGTTGTTGAAGCCATGCAATATTTAACTCAAATTGTTTTATACATTATTGGTAGTGGAGATGTTATTGGGCAACTAAAACAAATGTGCATAGAAAAACAACTTCAAGATAAAGTTGTTTTTATTGATAAAATTCCGGCTGATATATTGGTTCATTATACCGCTTGTGCCGATTTAGGATTAACCCTTGATAAAGACACTAATCTTAATTACCGTTACAGTTTACCTAATAAAGTATTTGATTTTATTAATGCAGGAATTCCAATTTTATCAAGCAGATTGCCGGAGTTGGAAGTATTAATTAATAAGTATCAAATTGGCGATTTTATCGACAATCATCAACCCAAACATATTGCAACTAAAATTAATGAACTTTTATCTTCAATTGACTACTCAATCTGGAAAAGGAATACACAATTAGCAAAAAAAGAAAATTGCTGGCAAATTGAAAAGCAACATTTAATTGAAGTAATTAAACAATCAGCTGGTTAAGGATTACCCGATTTTACTTTATATAAACTAACATTTTTACAACTGATAACCGGAATGCAATTTTGGGCAATCAATAGTTTAGTTTTTTCATAACATTCTTCGTTTGGTCGTTCACCAAGTAACAAAACATAATCTACCTTATCGGTTTCAGGGTTATAAGGATTACTTTTCCAATAATTACAGGTTTCGAACATGTTTACTGAAGCAATTTTTAGATTTGGAATAAAATCATCTTTCCATATTAAAGGGAAATATTTTTTTGTTGCTTCGTAATTATCTAAAACAATAATCGGTTTATCTGTTGCAATATAGTTTGAAAGGTGGTGACCTAACCAATTTGCATCGTCGAAATCCAACTGAACAACTTTAGATCCGGGCTCAATATAATTTGCCATGTCTTTAACTTTTGTAAAACCACTATATGTCCATTGAATACCATTAACCCGTTTCATTAATAATGGAATTTGTAATAAAATTAATCCTGCAACAAATATCCTTTGTAACTTTAAATTTGTATGCTGAACTGCCATCCAAAAAACAATAAAATACCATATAAATAAGGTAATGCGTATGGAAATAAAGCCGCCATATCCATCATCGTCTGGTGTTACATACAATAAAACAGCTAATACGATTGATAGAAAAATAAAATTATGGTTGATTATATCTTTTATAAACGATTGTTTTTTTTGGAAGTAGTTTTTTATTAAAAAAAAGATGGTAACTAAGCCAAAAATTCCAATCCATATTGTCATTAGTTTTGTATACCTTAACTCATCATCACTATAAACTTGTAAAGGTTTTAAGCGATAAATCATTCTGAGTAAATCAATTTTCTCAATAAAAATTTCACGATTAAAAGTTGGACGAGCTGCAAAATAATTGTTCAATAAATATAAAAATGGAGAAACCAACACAACCATTAAAATCAATTTAGGCAACATGCCTTTAATTAGTTTACTGAATAATAACTTTAAAGAAACTCCATCTTCTTTTAAATATGAGAAAAACAATGCGCTCATGCAATACATCAGCAAAATAATAAAGGGAAAAATATGTGAGAAATAAGTGAGTGCAAAAATAAAGAACAATATAGCCCAAGATTTCACATTTAATTGTTGTTGATGAAGTGTGAAATAATAAATACCTACAAAACAAAAAAGAATACCATAGGTAAAATTAAAGAATCCTAAATACAACATTAAGAAATGCAAAAAAGGCAGAATTGTATAGCTCATTGCCTTATTATCTGGATTGAGAAGTAGAATAGTTTTTCTAAAAAAGTAAGGTGTTAATACAAAAAACAAAAACACAAGCAATTTTTCTGCTAGAGCATAAGGTAATACAAAGTGAAAGGCAACCAATAGAATATGTGTAATCCAGTTTGGAACAGGCTCGGGATTAAATTCATAATAGTTATGATAAACACTTTCTGAATTAAAAATCAATTCTTTAATCACATTTGCGTTGTAAGCATGCGCGCCACCATCCAAAGTTATAAATGCAGGCGCAACAAATAACGGAAGTGCATTTAATACTATTAGCAGTAAAAACAAATACTTTTCTTTCGCTATTTTTTTTAATTTACTCATTCAACAACAATTTCCATGATTTTACCTACAATATCTTTTTTAGGGAATGGAATATAATTTTGTTTAAAAGGTGCAGTTGGCCACCATTCCTGGCTATGCCATTCTTGTGTAACAATTGGTATCATTTGATTGTTTGGTATTGCTGAAACAGTTTCATCCATGATACAAATTACTCTTAATTGATCAGGACTTGGACCAATTCTCCAAATTAACTTGGTGGGCAACCATTCAATTTCAAAATAATAATATTCTCCACCAAATACTTCTTTGTTTTTTGCCGGAACTTTTGTTGTTAATGCTTTGTACCACTGATCCCATCTGTGATGAATAAATTCCATTTCATCAATACTATTTTTTTGAGCACCAATATCAAACTTCTTTGGTTCGTGGCAGGCCAAATCCCAGTTGGTACAGGTAACAGTTATGTCATCAAGCAACTCGGTATTTTCAGTCGGACCTTCTTTTTTACCAGGATAAGAAGTCATCGGCCAGTATTGCGATTCTTTCAAAATTTCAAAATCGATTTCAGAATAGGCATCTCTTTTTTTGGTTTTCCATAAGGATGCAGCTTCATCAGGCATAGGTTTAGGAATATAGGCAATTGGGTGTCTGCATTCTCTTCTTTCGTTCCATTGCATGCCTGTTTCTTGAGCAAGTAACCAAAAAGCATTGGTAATTCCATTCCATACATTTTGTTTATTGATAAGCTCAGGAAATTTAATTTTTGCTCTCCATTTGCCATACACAAAACCAATTCTGCCATGCACACCAACATGCTCTTTCTTTAAAGTCTTACCTACTTCATTACCCGGATTAATTAATGTGATTGTTTTTGATGCAGTATCCGATTTTACTGTTTTGCATGGACAATCGGAGCTGTTTACGTATGTGTTAATTAATTTATCTGATTTTTCATAACTGGATTCTATCTGATGGTATTTCTCACGTGTAAATGAGTTATCCATAACATCATCAGTAATTGGAACATTTTTAAGCGGATAATCTTTATTAATATAATGAAAGTACTGTTGAAAATGAGCTTGTTTATAAAGTCGAGTTGCATTGCCACATGTTGATGTAAAAAAAGTATCGTTGGTATTCTGAATGGCTTTTTGGTCAACGTAAATTCCTGATCCTAAATCGAATTTTGCTTTAACTTTAAGCTTCCTATCTGCTAATTTAACTTCAACATCATCCATTTTTTTTCCTTTTCCATACGTAAAGTAAGAAAACGGATTTACAAATTTCCCTTCAATATCAGGACGATCAAGGTATTTTTGATGATAAGGCAATTGATTAAGTTGTGATTCGGATATAACAACTAGCATAAATTCATAATTACCCATGCGCGGATTTCTTCGTTGACGGTTATTAATGAGTTGTTGATTATTTACAGATTGCCTGATTGCCCAAACTGCATCCAAATTGATTTGCTCGTCAACTGAACGTTTTTCTTTTTTTGCTTTTTCTACAATTTGCGGAAACCATATTTTATCATCTTTAATATAAGAAATGGTATTTTTCAAGACGTCCTCATCAATAACATCAGCAAGTGGATCTTTACCGAAATAGCTTTGTTCATTTCTTGGATTGCCAAGTATTACCAAACTATCGGTAATAGTTATCTCGTTTTCAAAATCTGGAATCAACTTGAAAGACTCATTGCTTTCAATCCAACTACCATAAAAATTCTCTCCGCTGTATTCATGTTTCTCATCAAACTTATAGCTTGAGTTTTGAAAATAAAGTTTATAAAATAACTTTTCTTTTTTCGAATTTTGTTTAACGGTAAAGTCAAAACGAAATTTCCCGCCTTTACATTGAGCTATTGAAGGAATCCTTACTCCTTTTAAAGGTGCATCACTGAGATCTGCTTCAATTATTAGTGTATCACTTTGTGTTTTAAATTCCTCATTACTCAAAGCATTGAACGAAGTAATTTCAAATGAAGAAGAATTTTTATTGCATGAAATAAAAAATAAATTAAATATCAATAAAGCTGTGTAGCACAGAAACTTTAATCGAGATATTTTAACTAATGCGTTCAACTTTAAAAACAAGAGCACGAATTTAGGATTTTATTTTTCTAATTATGTTCTACCTGCCACCTTGCGTCATAAAAAATTATAGAATCAACAGGTAATTTTTCTTTTAAAGACCTTGATTTTATCCCTTCCATCCATTTTTTATCACTTCTTATAAAATTCATCATATTTTTGATACTGATTTTCTTTTCTTCCTCAGTTAGTACTGTTTTACAAAAAGTATCATAAGCTTTTTCTATAAATCCGTTTCCTATGGTTATTAAAGTTGATTCAGTAAAGCAAAGTGTAATAACATCTGTTTCTTCGATTACTTTTTTAAAATCAAGTGTTTCAACAAATGTTTGTTTTGTAAATGATTCGGGAAATGCTTCCTTATTATAGTACCAGAAACGTCCTTTATTAAAAACGGTTTCATAAACAGATGACTTGTAAATGTTCCACCAATAACTATCTCCTATTGTTAGTAATGTTGGTTGAGTTTTACTGGAATCAGTATGTGTTTTAAAAACTGGATACGCAGCTTTTTGATGTTTCATTTTAGATAATAAATTAATTGCCCTGTATATGTCATCATCAGGAGATCTTAAATCATTAGGGCATTCATAGTTTTCAATAAAATAATCTGGAATATCAATATTTCTTTTTTTCTCAACCCATTTGGAAATTGAATCAAAAGCTAGCGAGGAGCCATATAATGTCCAGTGAATACCTAATTCGGTATAAAGCGGGAATGGTGTTTTTCCTTTTTTTGATTTAAACCAGCTATTAAAGTCAATTGTGTTTATTCCTTTAGATTGCATTTGAGCAGCAAATTCTTCGTAATTGTTTCGTTTTTTTTCTCTGTCAAATTTTTTAGGGAATTGATCAGGAAAAAAAGTAGCTTTCCCTGGAGCTAATACTATAAGTAATGTTTTATTTTTTTGCTCTAAATATTGTTGTAATCTTATTAGTTTATTGGTGATTTCGTTAATCTTGTTTTCCCCTAAATAATTCTCTCCCAAATAAGAAATAATATAATAATCTTCATACAACATTCCATCTTTACCCAAAACAACTTTTTCAGAATGTATTTTATCAAACAACCAAAAATCGAGTTGGTTATTCAATCGAATTAGAAAATTTCTTAATCCAAAGTTTTGATTAATGTTTTTTTCTTTATTTGATTGATAACTTCCATCAAACCAGGAAATAGTTGAAAAATCAGGATCGGGTGTTTGCTCAAAAAAACCTTCTAATGGTTTTATTTCAAACAATTTAAATTGCTCTTGAATTAAAGGGAAGAAGAGCATCAAGATGATAAATCCAATTCCCATTTTTTTTGATATATTTTTAGAACTCATTAAAATCGGAAATAGATAAACGGATTAAAACCTGATGAACTTATAGCTCCTAAACATAAAGCAAAAAGTATAATTGAAAATAAAGGGAACATTATAGTTTGCAATAACTTAATACTTGTTTGGGTGTAAAAAAACTTTTGTATCAGGTTTAATTTTGGAATCAACAAGAAAAAAGAGAATACAAATGCAATATAAAATACTTGTTCGGAGCCTGGTAATAAATAAAATTTAGGCCCATTATTGAAACTGAAAAGTTGTTTGGTGAAGTTCCAACCCTCCATCAATGTGTTTGATCTAAAAAATACCCAACCAATGGCTACTAAAATAAAGGTTATGAATACTGAAGGAATTTTTCCAATTTTCTCATAAATTTTTAATAGAAATACTCTTTCTAAAACTAAAAATAAACCATGATAAATTCCCCAAAAAATAAATGCCCATGATGCACCGTGCCAAAATCCGGATGCAATAAATACTAACCAAAGATTTGCGTATAACCTGAATTTTGAATTTACTTTATTACCTCCAAGAGGTATATATAAATAGTTGCGCATCCAGTTACCAAGAGTCATGTGCCATCTTCTCCAAAATTCGGTAATACTTGAAGATGTGTACGGATTATCAAAGTTTTCAGGAAATTTAAAGCCAATCATTTGGCCAATACCGATTGCCATATCAGAGTATCCGGAAAAATCAAAGTAAATCTGAAACGTATAAGCTAACATGCCAATCCAGGCAGTTGATGTTCCTAATTGTTCAAACGGTATGGCGAAAATACGATCTGCTTCGGCTGCCATAACATTAGCAATTAATACTTTTTTTGAAAGCCCTAATGCAAAACGCATAAATCCACTTATTTTATTATTAAGTGTTTCGTTATTGCTTCTGTCATCAATTTGATCCGATATTTCATGATACCTAATGATTGGTCCCGCAATTAATTTTGGAAATAATAAAATGTACATCTGGTATTGCCAGAAATTTTTAAGTGGCTTATGAATGCCTCTATACACATCAATTACGTAGGTTAAACTCTCAAACGTATAAAATGAAATCCCAATCGGAAGAATTATTTTAGTCCATTCTATTTCTTTTACACCAATTAATCCTAAAACAGAATTAAAATTCTCGATAAAAAAATTACAATACTTAAAATAGAATAACATCCCTACATTTAAGCAAAGAGATAAAATAAGTAATAATTTTTTTTTGTTTACCTGTCTAGCATCCGACATTAATTTTACAAGGTAAAAATCAAGGGTAGTTGTTGCTAGTATTGCAAAAATAAACTTTGGCGCCCCCCAACTGTAAAAGAAAATACTTGCAATTAAAAGAAAAGCATTTTTTAGTTTTTTGTTAAACAACAGAAAATAAACAAGTAAAAAAATCGGTAAAAAATAAACTAAAAATATGCTGCTACTGAAAATCATTTAAAATGAAGTAAATGGTAAAATTATAATTAATTTAATTCTTTAGTTTTTGCCATTAAAAAAGAATAAAAAAATCCAAAAAAAGTAACACCAGCCTGTGTTTCCAAGGTGTCTTCATTCAGCATAGAAACAATACTGATAATCATAAAGACAATAAACAATTGATGTTTATTTTTCACACTATATCCTGGCACAAACAAATAGAGCAAAAACACCATTAATCCAAAAAAACCAAACGCAATGGTAATAGCCATAAACTGATTATGACTTCTTTTCCACCATTCTTTTTGCAATTTTGAATGAGATAATTGGTATTCGAAATTATAGGCGTCTTGTACATCACCAGTTCCAACACCAATAATCCAATTTTGTTTTACAATTTGCCAACCTGTTTTCCAAAATTCAAGGCGCATTAACATAGTGTGGCCACTGGGATCAGCATTGTTTTTAAAAGAATGATATTCGTAGATAAATTCATGAATGCGACTCGTTAAACCGGAATTATTTGTGATTCTGTAATTAGTTATTCCATTTTGTATAGACTTAATGTCTTCATCTGTTAAACTACTAACACCTGATGCATCTTTATATAAACCTTTGGAAGATAAATACCTTATTAATGTAGAGCTGATTGGGTTTCCTTTTGCATCAGAAGAATCGAAATTAATTGCCCCTCTCCTATTCCATGCAGGTTTTAATTCTTCAAAAGAAATGTTTGTCCAAACTAAATTGCCATTTTCTGTTTCTTTACTATCAGCATCGTGGAAATACATATTCCCATTTATTGTTTTTACTTTTTTAGGAGTAATTTTATCAATATAATATTGTTGTTTGATTACTTTTTGTAACCAAATCGAACTTGCTGTAATTCCTGCCAATAAACTCAATAAAACAATAATCTTAAATGAAAGTTTAGTTTTATTTACAACAAATCGTAAAGCATAAAAAAACAATAATAAAAAAAGTACAACTATTCCGGTTACGGATTGCATAATGAATAAAAAAATAATTAACCAAAAAATGAAAATGATTTTTATAATCATCCACTTTTTTTCGTATTGAATAAATAAATAATATAGTAAAAACGAAATAGAAAAATCAATCATTAACGCGAAACGAATGTGCGAATTAAAAATTGAGATATCTCTAATGTCAATTACTTTGTGCTTTGTAAAGCCCATCCAAACAATAAAACAAGTTACACTTGCAGCTATAACAGAAAGTACAAATAACCATAATAAAAGATGAATTTCTTTTTTAGTTAATACCTGATAGGTTGTTAAAAACAATAAAGGAAACCATAATAATGGAAGCTTTATTTTTAAATCGTGAAAAGCGTATTCTAAATTTTCCGTCCATAACAAGCCCAGTAAATGAATTAAAAAGAATCCAGACATAAACCATAATAAGCGAGATGTTTTTATGACTTTCCATTTCTCGTTCCATTTTCCTTCCAAAAGCCAATTTCCTAACAACACAAATTGCCCTACACTCATTAAAAATTTGGATAATGGCATACCAACTAAAATCAACAACAATCCAAATAGAAATATGTTTTTACTTATGGTATTTTGTTTAAGATGTTGCACTCTTTTAGAACGTGTTTAAAAAAACATTATTGCTTTAAAAAAGTGGCAAATGTAAAAAACTACTATGATTAAATTTATATTTAACAGATAGATTATATTTGTAACAAATGCGCTTTGGTTTTTTAATAGTTTTTATTTCTGGGTTTTTAACTTTTTATGCCCAGAAAGACAGTGTGCAATTTTCTTTGGATTTTAAATTTGAAGAAGGTATTTATATCAACTATCTCGATTTTAGGATGAACCGACCTATTTCAAAAACATTGTTGGTTTCTAAGGAAAATAAAGATCAGTTAGATTTTATAGGAAAAACGATTGAAAATAGTGAATACATTATTTTTTCATTTGGTGGTAGAGATTTTAAAGTTAAAACAGATAGTATTTGGGGATTTTCACAAAACAATAGCGTATATATCAACTACGATAAAAAAATGTTCAGAATTCCGGTGTTTGGAAATATTTCACAATTAATTGTTACGGAAGATGTAAGTAATCAATACAGAGGAACCACATCTTCCACATTTTATTATAACTACGGAATGACCATTGGAGGTGGACCAAATAATGTAAGGGAGATGAAACAACTATTATTTGATTTCTATTCGGGTAAATTAATTGAGTTTGAATTAGAAAACGTTGAAGAACTATTAAAGAGAGATGAAAAAATACATCATGAATTTATGTCCTTGCCTCGTAATAAAAGAAGGCAAAAAATGAGTAGTTTCTTACGAAATTTTAATCAGCTTCATCCTATTTATTTTCCGACCTCTATTTCCGCTAAATAAAAAATAGTTTCAAGGGAAACTTAAATTATTATATTTGTTTAAACGTCATTTAAAAAATAAGTAAAATGTCAGAATTAACAAGCACTAACAGAGAGTTACAAGTTTCTAAACTAGCTGAAAACATTATTGGTTCAGAAATCATTAAGCTAGCCGGTGAAGTAAATGAAAAGATAAAGCAAGGAGAAAAGATATATAACTTAACTATTGGTGATTTTAATCCAAAGCAATTTCCAATTCCTGCAGAATTAAAACAATTAATTGTTGAAGAATATTTTGCCGATCAAACCAATTATCCTGCTGCTGATGGGATGTTGGAATTAAGAAATGCCGTTTGTAATTTACTGAAAGAACGAGCAGGGTTAAATTTTAAAAATGATGAAGTGCTTATTGCAGGTGGCGCTCGCCCACTCATCTACTCTATTTTCAGAGCATTAGTTAATGTAAACGATAAAGTAATTTTTGCCGTTCCTTCTTGGAACAATAACCATTACACGTATTTGAATTTTGCTCAACAAGTTATTATTCAAGCTACACCTGAAAATAATTTTATGCCTAAGGCAGCTGATATAAAACCACATATTCAGGATGCAAGTTTACTGGCATTGTGTTCACCACAAAACCCTACTGGTACTGTTTTTACTAAAGAAGATTTAGAAGAAATATGTGATATGGTTTTGGCAGAAAATAACAGAAGAGGCCCAGACCAAAAACCTTTGTATGTAATGTATGACCAAATTTACTGGGCATTAACTCATGGAAATATTAAGCATTACGATCCGGTAAGTTTACGCCCGGAGATGCGCCAATATACTGTTTATGTTGATGGAATTTCTAAATCGCTTGCAGCAACCGGAGTTAGAATTGGTTGGAGCATGGGGCCAAAAAAAATCATCGATAAAATGAAAGCCATTTTAACTCACGTTGGTGCTTGGGCACCAAAAGCTGAACAGATGGCCTGTGCAAGATATTTAAACAACCTTTCTGCTTATGATGAATTTTTAGCTGTACAAAAAACAAAAATCAGCGATCGCTTAGATGGTTTTTACAAAGGTTTTATGCAACTAAAATCCGAAGGATTTGCAGTAGATGCCATTGCACCTCAAGCAGCAATTTACCTTACCATACAATTTAATTTACTAGGCAAAAAAACATCGGAAGGTAAAGTGCTGGAACAAACAACCGACATTACTCGTTTTATTTTAGATGAAGCCAAAGTTGCTGTTGTTCCATTTTATGCATTTGGAGCCGATAAAAACAGTACTTGGTATCGTTTATCTGTAGGAACATGCAGCATGGCTGATGTAAGCGATGCTATAAGTAGCTTAAGAGAGGCGTTGAAGAAGTTGAGTTGATAACAAGTCTTTAATTTTAACCGATTAAAAGAATTTGAAAGGATTTAATCTGTTAAATTTTATAAAGCCCTAAGCAATTTGCTTGGGGCTTTTTTTATCCTAAATTTTGTAAAATAAATCAAGCTTGCGGAAATTTTAAAAATAAAATTTTTATCCAAAATTTGTAATAATTACTATTTATAAAAGTTAATACTTAGTAACCCTATTAAAATTTAAAAATGAAAAACATTAGCTTAATCGTAATTCTACTTTTTTCAAGTATATTAATTGCTCAAGAAAAATCAGAAATGAATATTGTATTTAAAATCAATATTGATTTTAATGGTAAAACTGATCTAAATAAAAAATACAATATGATAATTATTAATTATAGCGATGAACAAATATATAGGTTTGATTCTATATCAACCGGAACAAAATTTATATTAGGTACCTCTGAAATATATGAGCTAAGAATAAAATCAAGCGATGAGAATTCAACTACCAGTAGATTTACCATTCATACCTTAGACATTGCTGACAATAACAAAAAAGTAACTATTATTGATGTTAATATTAAGAACAAAAGTAAATTTACCTCAAATGATATTAATGAAGGAACAATGTTTTATAATAAAAAAACAAAACGTTGGGAGATATTTGATAATTCAGAAATAAATTTTTAATTAAGAAAAAACACCATATGAAAAACTGCGTTCAAGTTTTGGCTACCATCATTCTTTCTCTAAGCATTTTTGTTAATTGTTCAACTAAAAATAAATCCAACGAGAAGCTAGAAGAAACTAAACAGGAAAAAGTAGTTGAAACAAAACCAACTCACAAAAACTATTATCTATTTCGCAAAATGTATGATGGTTTTGTGGATACAATTCCGGTTGAAAGCGCTGCAAATTTTATAGAAAACACATTGTTGGAAGGTGTTTTTTATTTTCGCTATTCCGGAGAAAATGACATGCACATCATTTCAAAATATGTGTATGCTTCTAAAACAGACAGTACAGAAGGAAACATAAGCTATACACTGGATACCTTAGGCGTGATTTACAATAAAAGCACGTATTATCCTAGTTTTGCTGTTCTATCAAGTACAAATGATAGTTTAAATGAATTTCTTAACACAGCGCTCAACTTTGCCTTATTAGATCAGTTCCAAAAACCAAATAAATGAGCATCTTAAAAAATTTAAAATCATAAAATAGTTTTTACGTTTAATAACTCAATATATTCATACATGTTTTCAAAAATCCGCATTCTACTCTTTTTTGTGATTTTAACCACTGCTGTTTTTTCACAAGATTTTTGTGGAACTTATGTAGCAACAAGCACCAGCTTTAAAGACGACGAGAATAGCGAAAATAATTTCATTGAAAACGCAGAGTTTATTATTACAATCACAAGAAATGAAAAAACAAAAGCTGTAAAACGCATTACGGTTAAAGATCCGCGCAGCCCGAAAAATGTATTAGCTTACAATGTTATCGCTCCTTTGGTTAAAATGCCAGCAAACGATCAGCGAAAAGATTCCTATGTTTTTAAAAATTGTTTAAATGAAAACACCAATACAAAAACAGACATACTGCTTTATTATAACAAGAAAGATGAGTTAAACTTAATAATCGTTACTCATAATAAATCACAATCGTTTAAAAAGTTAATTAGATCAAATAGATAGTTTATCCTGTAAATCATGAAAAAAACTTTAAATTTTTAATGATACATTTCTTTTTTTAGCTCCTTCAATTTCTATGGATTAAACAAGGAAAAATTGTATTTTTTTTTAAACACAGCTAATCGAACCTTTGGAG
Source organism: Bacteroidia bacterium (assembly GCA_044352985.1). Taxonomy (GTDB): domain Bacteria; phylum Bacteroidota; class Bacteroidia; order B-17B0; family Aurantibacillaceae; genus JADJDM01. The sequence goes on along the minus strand of JBILCU010000004.1, from coordinate 108,232 downwards.
ATGAATAAGAGGGAGAGGACAAAATTTTTAAAAGAGAATTAGTTGAAAAAGATATTGAAGCAATGAAAAATTCTAATATTGATCGTTGTCATTTCTGGTAAGAAAATTACTCAACAAGTAAACCACTAGAGTAGAATCAGACAGTATTAATTAAATTATAAACCAATTCTTACCAAGTGTGTTTAATAATTTACTAGACTTATTTGATTTTGTAAAAAACTTTAATGAATACACAACAATATTTAATAAATACTAATTATAAAACATGGATAAAAGTTTTTATTTTAATCAATACAATCTAATTTTTAGAGATAGTAACGAAGCAAACGAAAAATTTGGCGATTTTGAGGGAATTAACATAGAAGAAAATAATGGATCAAATTTTTCAAATTCAAAATCAAAGGCCGATGGCGCTGTTATTTCAATGGGTTGTACATTGAACGTGCAGCCAGTATTTACAGTACAAGAAAATGATGACATAAGAGAGCTTGGAGATATTAGAGTGCCTGACAATTCAGTTTCAAAAGGCTTTCAGATTACAAAAATATTGACACAAATAGTCCGTCCACTCAACAATCTGTCATAACATTATTTATAATATTTATAGGCATATTAATTTTAGCCATTTATATATTTAAAAGGATAATAAATTCAGAAAAAAATTAAGAAAATGGAGTGGCAATAGATTTATCTCTTCCTTAAAGCGCTAGTATAAAATAAAATAATTTAAAATTCTAAATTTTTTGGTATGCTCAAAATTTTGTAATTTAAAATAACTTAAGCTAAAGATATGCTTGGTTATATTTTTATCAAATGAAGATACACTTACATTTATAAAAACAAGCTTGCGGAAATACAAAGAAGTGATAAACGAAATTAATTTTGATACTTAATATTCTTGTTATTTTTATTCTATAAGTTTTAGAAAATTAATGAACGAATTAAAATTATATTCAAATAAAAATAACCGCTAGTATGCAAGTAAGTTTTTGTAAGTTATTTTATGCAAATTGTTATTAAATCCGTTCATGTTACAGAACAGCAAGATCGAACCTGGGGTCGTGTTTATATTCAATACGAACATAAGGGGCAGGAATTTTTCATTTTTAAAAACTGGTTATTTTTTGACGAAAAAACATATAAAGGAATAGGAAATCTTTGCGAAGAAATAACTGAAACCGACAGTGAAGAAAACGATCATCATGTGTATTTATGGTTTTCAAAAAATAAACGGCATGTTTTTCAAAATTATAAAGATGTACTTCAAGGTAAGGCAGATCATTTGGCATTAACAGCGGAAAACTACAAGTCAAAATACGGTACACCATCTCTTATTTTAAAACGATTACTAATTGAATTACGTGCTAATATTGGCGAACCTGTAGAACACCGGAAAGGATGGTTTCAGCGTTATCAAAATCCAGAAATCATTTTAAGCGAAATTGTGGTTAATGAAAAATTTAAAATTCATCTTCCGCTTTATGAAAATCTTGAAATAAAAATGGAACCAATGCTCAGATTGGTTTATATCCTTTTTTTAAAACATCCCGAAGGCATAAGGTTAAAAGAAATTTCAAATTACAAAGCCGAACTGCAAACCATTTATTCAAAAATCAGTTCAACGTCTGACTTAATAAAAATTACTCAGCGTATTGAAGAGCTAACTTCAATCGCTAAAAATTCACTACACGAGAAAATTTCTAAATTAAATAAGATTTTTAAAGATGAACTAGGCGATAAAATTGCTACGCATTATCAGATTAATGGAAATGCTGGTCAATCTTATAAAATTAATTTAGAGAAAGTATTGATAGTATTTAAAGGAAAAAAGTCTGCATAAATTATTAATTTAATTCATCATTTAAAATCCAACAATTTTAATGATCAACTTTTTAAATTAAAATCTATAAAATAAAAGATTATAAAACCTGATAATTAAGATTCATTATTTGAACATTAAATATCAATTAATTTCTATAGATTGAAATATACTTGTTTTGATGCAACAAAAACTTGATATGTAAAATCATTAGCAATTTCACCATAAGTTTTAGATGGAATGCCATAACTCAAAGTTATCCAATAATCTGCTGGATCCATTTTATATTCTGTGACATTAATATTATCACGACCAAATCTGTCTGTTTCTACCGTTACTTTCAAACTCATTTTTTTCCAAACAGCATTTTCCCCATAACCTTCTTTATAATATCCTGTTATTCTTGTAGCCTGAACCGGCTTTTTTTCTTCATAGTTATAATAACTTCTTTCTTCAATTATTGGCTCTGTTTTTTTAGGGCTTGAAGGAAATGAAAAATAATTTATTGGTTGTGAAGTTGTGGGTTTTGTTTCGGCAGACTTTACCTGATAAGTAGAGTAAAATGAAGTTTGAGCGGAAATAAAATTTACTTTAAGAATTAGTGTAAAAGAAATAAGTGCAATTTTTTTCATAGTTAATGTTTTATTAAAACAAAACTATATTATGGAAACATCAAGTTTATTTTTCCGCAAGCTTGTTGTTTTAATTAAATCTAAAATCCGAAGGATTTGCAGTAGATGCCATTGCACCTCAAGCAGCAATTTACCTTACCATACAATTTAATTTACTAGGCAAAAAAACATCGGAAGGTAAAGTGCTGGAACAAACAACCGACATTACTCGTTTTATTTTAGATGAAGCCAAAGTTGCTGTTGTTCCATTTTATGCCTTTGGAGCCGATAAAAACAGTACTTGGTATCGTTTATCTGTAGGAACATGCAGCATGGCTGATGTAAGCGATGCTATAAGTAGCTTAAGAGAGGCGTTGAAGAAGTTGAGTTAATCATCTACCATTTACAATTGCAACTGGGAGAGAAATGAATAGTTGCTCTTGGTAAAAGTGATTTTATTCTGGATTGTTCTTTATCGGAGATTAATATGGCACGTAAATCCATAACACGTAAACTTTTTAATTTACTTAAACTCTCCGGGAAAAAATCGAGGTTGTTGCTCCATAAATCGAACGATCGTAATTTTTTTAAATTACCAATTGTAACAGGAATGGCAGAAAACTCATTGTTGTTTAAATTAAGATGAAATAAGTTTTCCAATTTGCCAATTTTAGCACTAAAAACTTGTAGTTTATTTTTACTTACATCTAAATATTGTAATTGAGTTAATACCTCTATTGAATCAGGTATTTCAGAGAGGTTATTTTTGGAAAGATCGAGGTATTGTAAATTTTTAAATTGATAGATTTCAGTAGGAAAATTTTTCAATTTCTTTTTTCTCAATTCTAGTTTAATTACTTTCTCAGGTTGTTTTAACGCTTCTTCTATAGATGTAAACGAATAAATTGTGTCTAAAGCCAATGTGTCTAATAATTGTGCTTGTACAACTACAAAACAATTTAAAAAAAATATACTTAACATCCATTTCATTAAAGCAAACTCATAATGTGTTGTTTATCTAATTCCAATTGATTTTTTAATGCTTCAATGTCAGAAAATTTTTGTTCATCTCTTACTCTATAAATAAAAGAAACTTTAATTTCCTCACCGTATACTTGTTGATTAAAATCAAACAAATGAACTTCCATTTTTAATTGTAAAGTTGTTGAAACTGTAGGGTTAATGCCAATATTCAACATTCCATTAAAAAGTTTATTTTTAATTTCAACTTTTACTGCATAAACTCCATTTTTCGGGATTATTTTATTAACATCTGAAATTGAAATATTGGCAGTCGGAAATCCAATTGTTCTGCCAAGTTTTTTTCCTTCTGAAACTTTTCCTGAAATAAAAAAAGAATAACCTAAAAACTGATTAGCTAATTCAATATTTCCTGATTCAATTGCCTTACGTATTTGTGTTGAACTAATATTGATTGAATTTATATCTTCAGCTGCTATTTCTATTACTTCATAATTGTATTTTTCAGCATACTTGATCAATAAATCCAACCCCCCCACCCTATTTTTACCAAATCGATGATCGTATCCAACAATAATACATTTAGCTTTTAACTTTTCTACTAGAATTTCACCAATGTATTCATCAGGATTAATTTCACTGAATGCTTTACTAAAAGGGTAAACTATTACATGATCAATGCCTATTTCTGAAAGTAAACTAACTTTCTCGTATGTGTTTGTAATCAACTTTAAATCCTGCTGATCTGGAAAAAGAACTTTACGTGGATGGGGATCAAAAGTAAAAACCATGGTTTCCAATCCACTTTGTTTTTTTTTATCTATTAATTGATTCAATATTTTCTTATGCCCCAAATGAACACCATCAAACGTACCAATAGTTATTATTGTTCCATTTTTAAGCTGCAGTTCATTTATTTGGTTGTAAATTTTAGACATACTTGCAAAAATACTAAAGTATTAATGATTGTATGATGTTTTAAAAAGATTAATTACATGCTTATCAATTGGAAATTGAAATTGACTTGTTTCTAATTTTTCAATCGGGATCCAATGAATAGCTTGAACCATTTTTTCTTGAGATGAAACCTGAATGATACGATCATCTAAAGTTGAATTAATTATGTAATAAATACTAATTACTTGAGAATCATCAAATGCAGAAGGAACAAAAAAATCGGTAGTGTAAAAGTGCTGCTCAACTACAATCTCCATGTTTAATTCTTCTTTAAATTCTCTTATTAAACATTCAGTTGTTCCCTCTCCAAATTCTAACCCGCCTCCTGGTAATTTGGTTATTAAATTGCCAGCAATTTTTTCCTGTGTTACCAATAAACGGTTATCATGTATTAATAAACCATAAACTCTAACATTGAATTTTCTCATAGATATAAATGTAATGTAATTACAAAATCTAAATCAATAAAAGGATTTAATTAAATGTAAATAAAAAAAGTATAAACAAAAAGATCTGAAAGTTTAAACAAAACTTACCATTCTTCCGGACCCAGCCATTTCTGAACTAACTTATTTTTTTTGAAAACACTTACTGCTAATTGATCCCAGTAAATAAGAACACCACCCGAATAAAGAGGTGAATTAAACTTAGAAGCAATATACTTATTGGGCTTAAAAACCATGCGGTAACCAACAGAAGCTCCAATTCCTAACCAATTATAGAACTTATATTTTACGTTAATTCCCGGCTCATAAAATACCAGTAAAAAATCTTCGTGGTAATTTTTACCTTTATAATTATAATCAAAATTAGCAATGCCACTTCCAAATTGTGTGGGAATACTATATTGCCATCGTTTAGTTTTATAATATATGTAATCAAAGTAATAACAAAAATAATTGAGCCTCATTCTTCTATTTAAATAAATATCAGATTTTGTTTCAACGTCAAAATGCTTATGTTTTTCAAATAAAATAGAATTTAACCAACAATATCCTGCTCCAAATGTTATTTTTTTACCAAAGGTTACCCCAAACTTTAAACTTTGAACTTCTACCCTATCATGATTTATGAATGAATTATTAGATTCATACCTAAAATCAAAAGTTCTAGAACTAGTAAAGGCTTTTCTCAAGGTATCCATATATTGCGACGAAGCAGATTGAGATGCCATAAAAAGAAGTAACAATAAAAAATGATTTATTTTCATTTATAACCTTTTAAAGGTTTTCAAAGTTGATGAAATTTTAAGTGATACGAAAATTTTTAAGTGAATTGTTTCTTAACTTTAAATAGTTATTTTTGGGTAAATAAATTTTATGGCAGATCAATTACTAAAAGTGGAGACCATGGCTGATTTTGTAGCCAGAGGTGAATATCCTGAAATTTTATTTTGGGTAGGTTGTTCAGGAAGCTTTGATGACAGAGCAAAAAAAATTACCAAAGCCATTGTTAAAATACTAAATCATGTAGGTATAAAATTTGCCGTTTTAGGTGCTGAAGAAACTTGTACCGGCGATCCGGCAAAACGTTCTGGAAACGAGTTTTTATTTCAAATGCAAGCCATGAGCAACATAACATTAATGAATGCATATGAAGTAAAAAAAATCGTAACCGGTTGCCCGCATTGTTTTAATACACTCAAAAACGAATACCCGAGTTTAGGTGGTAATTATGAAGTTGTTCATCATACTCAGTTGGTTCAGGAATTAATTAACCAAGGGAAACTAAAAGTTGAAGGTGGTAATTTTAAAGGTAAAAAAATTGTTTATCATGATCCTTGTTATTTAGGTCGCGCCAATGATGTGTACGAAGCACCGCGTGAAGTAATTTTAAAACTGGATGTTGAACTAGCTGAAATGAAAAGAAGCAAGGCAAACGGACTATGTTGCGGTGCCGGTGGCGCTCAAATGTTTAAGGAATCAGAAAAAGGCAATAAAGAAGTAAATACAGAACGTGCCGAAGAAGCATTGGAACATAACCCTGATATTATTGCTGTTGGTTGTCCGTTTTGTAATACCATGATGACCGATGGTGTAAAACACTTTAATAAAGAAGACAAAACAAAAGTATTAGACATTGCTGAAATGATTGCTAATGCAAAAGATCTATAATTATGAGTAAACGAATCTGGATTTACCTTTGTGATAAAAAAATAGTAGGAGATTTATTTAATTCCATTGCAAATGAATGCACTTTATTCATTAATGAATGGAATGCGCATGGCTCAAAACTAGATTCTTCATTCAAGATTTTGTACGAACATTTTCTTGTTTTTGAAGTAAACGAAGAGCTGCATCAAGCAAGCGGTTGCAGTATTGATAAGCAATTGCAACTAGTAAAAAAATTGGAAAAAGATTTTAATATCAGCTTACTTAATCGATTGCTTGTGGCATATCGCCTAAATAATGAAATCATTGTTAAAACTGCTGGCGAAGTAAAGCAAGCCGTTAAAAACAATTTATTATCACCTGATACCATTACTTTTGATATTTCGATTACAGATTCAGAATTATTTGAAACCGAATTCGAAAAACCAATTTCAATAAGCTGGCTAATGCCAAAAACAATGGCTTAATACACTAAAAGCTATATTTTTTTGTTAATTAAAGTGATTCCATAAAACTTCTTTTTTGCATCAGCTCTCCGTCATAATTGTTAACTATAATGTAAAGTATTTCTTAGAGCAATGTTTACGTTCGGTTTTTAATGCATCTAGAAACTGTAAAGTAGAAGTTTTTGTAGTTGATAACAATTCAATTGACGATTCAGTTGAATTAGTTAAAACAAAATTTCCTGAGGTTAAATTAATTGAAAACAAAATTAATCTTGGATTTTCTAAAGCAAACAATCAAGCCATTAAAAAGGCTAGTGGAAAATACATTTTATTGCTTAATCCGGATACCGTAGTTGGTGAAGATACATTTGAAAAAGTAATAACCTTTATGGATAGTCATTCCATAGCTGGCGGACTTGGAGTAAAAATGCTAGATGGAAAAGGAAATTTTTTACCCGAATCAAAAAGAGGTTTGCCAACACCACTTGTGGCATTCTATAAAATTTTTGGTCTTTCTAATTTATTTCCTAAATCAACAACTTTTGGCAAATATCATTTAGGTTATTTAGATAAAGACAAAACACATGAAGTAGATGTATTAAGTGGTGCCTTTATGTTGCTCAGAAAAGAAACATTAGATAAAATTGGCTTACTGGACGAAGATTTTTTCATGTATGGTGAAGACATCGACCTCTCATACCGTGTAATAAAAGGTGGGTACAAAAACTATTATTTTTCAGATACCAGCATCATTCATTACAAAGGAGAAAGCACTAAAAAAAGTAGTGTCAACTATGTTTTTGTTTTCTATAATGCAATGATCATTTTTGCCAAAAAGCATTTTTCACAATCTAATGCTCAACTATTTTCTTTTTTTATCAATTTGGCCATTTATATTCGAGCATCAATGGCGATTAGCTATCGTTTCCTGCTTAAATCATTTATACCACTTATTGATTTTATTATATTGTTTACAGGCTTATGGCTCATTAAAAATTATTATGAAAAACACTATGTTTTTAAAGAAGGTGGTGGTTATTCTAACCAACTTGTTGTTGGAGCATTTTTAGCATATGTTTTAGTATGGCAGGTTTTTATTTTCTTAAGTGGCGGTTATGATAAACCCATTAAAATCTATCGAATTTTAAGAGGAATTATTGCAGGCTCTGCAAGTATTTTAATCGTTTACTCATTACTACCGGAAAACTATCGTTTTTCAAGAGCCATGATTTTAATTGGTTCAGCTTGGGCCATGATAAGTTTTTTAATAAGCCGATTGGCTTTACATTTCTCCGGAATTAAAGCCTACAACTTAAAATCAAAATTAAGTAAACGTTTTGCTGTTGTAGGAAGTAAAGAGGAATATGAAAGAGTGGTAATGTTAATACAACAAACCAATATAGATTGTGAAAGTACAGTTTGGCTTAACACCACTAATGAAAATTCAATTAAAGATTTACCAATTAAATTGCAAGAAATTGTAGAAGTAGAAAAAATTAATGAAGTAGTATTTTGTTCTAAAGATTTATCATCACAAACCATAATGGAACAAATGCTTAATCTGGTAAATTTAAAAGTTGATTTTAAAATTGCACCGCCCGAAAGTTTATCTATTATTGGAAGTAATAGTATAAATACAGCGGGTGATCTTTATATTATTGATACAAACTCTATTAGTAAACCAGAAAATCAACGTAAAAAAAGAGTTTTAGATATAGGTACTTCTATTTTGATATTAGCTGTTTCCCCATTATTATTTTTTATACAAAACAAAAAAATAGGGTTTATTAAAAACTGCATTTTAGTATTAATAGGTAATAAAACTTGGGTTGGTTACAAAAATAAATCTCATGCCGCTTTGCCTGAAATTAAAAAATCAGTTCTATCACCTTCAACTATTATTAATCCAAAAAATATTGATGATAAAGAAAAGATGAAAATTAACCTGATTTACGCAAAGGATTATAAACCTGAAAATGATTTACTAATCATTATGAAAGGATTAAAAAATCTAGGAAATCAGAATTGATTACTGAATTTTAGTTTATTAGCGTGTAGTTTTTGGAAATAAACCAATCAATTATATAAATATCAAAACTTTTTCAACTCACCATTTCTAAGCAATTTTACTCCAGTTTAATTTCTGTTGTGCTCGTTCCTCTAAGAATTGTTTTATGATGTAATTTTTTTGATCTAACAAATCAGGATCTTCATCAAGTAGTTGTTGGGCTGCATTTCGGGCAGCAAATAATAGTTCTTGATCGGTAGCCAGATTGGCAATTTTTAAATCTATGATTCCACTTTGCTGCGTACCTTCAATATCACCTGGTCCTCGCAATTTCATATCTACTTCGCTAATTTCAAAACCATCATTTGTTCTACACATAGTTTCCATTCGAATTTTACTTTCTCTCGAAAGTTTGTAACTGCTCATTAAAATGCAATAAGATTGCTCAGCTCCTCTTCCAACTCTTCCTCTAAGCTGATGTAATTGTGATAAGCCAAAACGTTCCGCGTTTTCAATAATCATAATAGATGCATTGGGAACATTTACTCCAACTTCAATTACTGTTGTAGCTACCATAATTTGTGTTTCTCCTTTCACAAATCGCTGCATCTCAAAATCCTTTAAATCATTTTTCATTTTACCATGAACCACACTAATGCGGTAATCTGGCAAAGGAAATTCACATTGAATCGATTCAAAACCTTCCACTAAATTTTTAAGATCAAGTTTTTCAGATTCCTTTATCAAAGGGTAAACAACATAAACCTGCCTGCCTAAACTTATTTGCTCTTTCATAAAACCAAACATGCGCAAACGCTGTCCATCATGCATGTGAATCGTCTTTATTGGTTTTCTGCCAGGAGGCAATTCATCTATTACTGAAACATCTAAATCACCGTAAAACGTCATCGATAAAGTTCTGGGAATTGGCGTAGCTGTCATAATAAGAACATGCGGAGGAATGTTATTTTTCTTATGCAACTTAGCTCTTTGTTCAACACCAAAACGATGTTGTTCATCTATAATAGCTAATCCCAAATTTTGAAAAACTACAGGATCTTCAATTAGTGCATGAGTACCTATTAATATATTTATATGCCCGGATTTTAATTGATTTAACAATTGAGTTCTTGTTTTACCCTTTATACTTCCAGTTAAAAGTGCAACTTGAACATTCATGTTTTTTAACAGACCTGATAAACTTTCAAAATGCTGTGTAGCCAAAATTTCGGTTGGCGCCATCAGGCATGCCTGAAATCCATTATCTAGAGCTATCAACATACACAATAATGCAACAATGGTTTTTCCACTCCCTACATCGCCTTGAAGTAATCTGTTCATTTGAATATCTTTTGCAAGATCAGTACGAATTTCTTTGATTACTTTCTTCTGCGCATTGGTTAACGGAAAAGGCAAATGATTTTGATAAAAACCATTAAATGCATCTCCAATTTTAGTAAAAGGAAAACTTTTATTGTGCTGTTTTCTGTAATTCTTACTTTTTAAAAGTTTAAGTTGAATAAAAAAAAGCTCTTCAAATTTTAATCTGCGTTCGGCTTGATATAACAATTCTTCATTGGCAGGAAAATGAATGTTTTTCCAAGCCTTTTCTTTATCAATTAACTGAAACTTTTGTTTAATTTGTTCAGATATGTTTTCATTAATTACATAATTTAATTGCTGATAAAGGGCTTCCTGAATTTTTAAAATCCCTTTACTATCTAGTCCTCTATTTTTTAAAATTTCGGTACTGTTATACCTTGGCTGAAGAACATTTGCAGTTCGCGTATTAAACTCATTTATTTCATCTATCTCGGGATGAGGAATTGAAAACCTGCCATTAAACTGATTAACCCTTCCGAAAACTACATATTCAATATCCGTCTTAAATTTATCCTCTAGCCATTTTAATCCTTTAAACCACACCAATTCTATAAAACCTGTATCGTCCTTAAAGGTTACAACCAATCGTTTACTTTGCTTTGCACCAAGAGTTTCTATTCTTAAAACTCTACCCTTTAATTGCACAAATGATGTTTCCTCATTTATTTCATTTACTTTTTGAAACTGAGTTCGATCGATGTAGCGATAAGGGTAAAAAGTAATTAAATCATAAAAGGTAAATATGTTGAGCTCTTTACGAAGCAGCTCACCTCGTTGCGGACCAATACCTTTTAAGTATTCTATAGGTGTGTATATAAAACCAGGTTTCACTTTTGTAAAAATAATTTTTTGATGTATTACTATTTAACGTGTATACAAAAACTATTAACAGATTAATGATGATTAATGTTATTAGCAAAAAGTAACTAAAAAACAGTACTGCTTTATTAATGTTTTAATGTTAATAAACTTTTTAAATCGAATAAAACTTAAAAAGAGATTGAGGTAATTTTACAACAACCCAAAATGCATTTTTATGGAATACCTTCAATTAAAAGATCAATTGAACAAAATATTGAATGATGATGTTCAAAACAGACAATCGTTACAAGAGTTTAGAAGAAACGTTTTTTTAAATTCAGAGTCTACTAAAAAACATGAATTAATCATTTCTGAAAAAGAAAATGAGTTAAAAAAGTTAAGTAGCAATATTAAACAATTAGAAGAAGATACTGAAAAAAAATCCTCTTTAGTAGATGAATTACGTTTTCAAATTGAATTGCAAAAAGAAGAATTTGAACAACGTGAAAATGGCTTGCTTGATTTAATAAATTCTCTAAAAAACGAAATTGAATCATTTAAAAATGTTCATACTGAACTTTCTTCTGATCAAGAGCATATGAGCAAATTATCTGTTCAGAATGCTGAGTATGCAGGGAAAATTAGAGAGTTAATTTATCATATTGATGCACAAAACCAACAAGAGACAACATTAAATGAGAAAATTACTGAATTAGAATCTCAAATTAAAAATACAGATGAAGAAATTGGATCTTTAAAAGCCCAGTTGAACAATCAAGTAGAATTTTCATTTGAAAAAGAAAAACTAATTGAAGAATTAAATAATGAGTCAAGTTTAAATTATGAATTACAAAACGAGCTCTCTTTTTCAAAACATACAATTACCGACTTAAAACAAAATATTAAAAATTTAGAAGAAACCCAATTGCAATTAATTTCTGAAAACAATGATTTAAAAGAATCATTTAAAGTAGAACATGAATTAATGCAAAAAGATAATGCTGATTTAATAGCAGAATTAGGATTAATCCAAATAGAAATTGAAACGATTAAAACTGAAAATTTAGACCTCACAAATTCCGTTTCTCGATTAAACGAACTGTCTACAGATCTTGAATTAAAAAACAATTTAGTACAAGATTTAAAAACACAATTAAAGGAGTTTGAAACCTCTAATGAAAATAATAAATTATTGAGTGATGAACTTGCTGAATTAAAAATTCAATTAATAAATCAGGAATCAATTGCTAATGAGTTTAATTTATTAAAAGAAAAATACAATGACATAACAGATGAGTTGAATCAATCTATTATCAACTTAAATCTAAAATCAGAAGACTACAATCAATTGATGGATGATTATTCAACGCTCAACACTAAATTCATGATTTTACAAAATGAATTTGAAGAATTGAATGAAGAACATGTTGGAATTTCTGAAATTAGAAATGAATTATTTTCATTAAACGAATTACTGAATGAAAAAAACACAAGCATTCATCAACTTGAGCTTGAACTCGAAAGATTACAATACAACATTAATTCTAATAACAGTGAAAATAATTCAACGGAATTAGAAAAAGTAAACCAGTTAACTTTAGAAACTGAAAATTTACACCAACAACTTACTGATTTAGATGAGTATAGTAAAAAACTGGTTAATGAGTTTGAATTCGAAAAATCAAAATTAACTATCATCATAAGTGATTTAAAAAATCAATTAACTCAACAAAAATCAACTATTAATAGTTCAAACGAAGATGCTTTTATTGATAAGTTATTTAAGCAAATAGACCTATTAAATGATGAAAATGCACTATTATCTACTGAAAATGATGACATTAAAGATGCATTAACTGAAATTCATAAAAAATACGAGTCACTTTCTCAAGTTATTGAAAATCAGAAAAATGAAATAATAAACTTGGAAGAACGAAATAAACAAATTAAATTAGCGACTGAGTTAGAAGTTTCAGATGAAGAAACAACTGATATGAGACTTAAAATTAATGAGCTTGTGCGGGAAATTGACAAGTGCATAGCACTGCTCAGCGAATAAATTATTAAATAGTTTTTTGTTACACCAATGAGTGAAGTAACTTTAAAGATAGAAATTGCAGGTAAGGAATATCCGTTAAAGGTAACCAAAGATAATGCTGACTTTATTGAAGAAGCTTCACTAGTTATTAAGAATAATTTATCCGAATTTGAAAAGAAATATTCAATAACGGATAAAAAAGATATTCTTGCCATGGTTTTTTTACAAACTGTTAGTGAGTTTTTAAAAGAACGTCAAAATAAACAGAATGAACTGGCAAGTTTAAAAACACTTCTGGATGAATTGGGAGATATGGTGAAGCAACACCAACAAAAAGTTATTTAATAACAAACGAACTTAAAATTTCTCGCATAAATACGCTGTTTTTAACAGCTGTGTTTATGCGTTTTTATTTATAATATAGATGTAATAATAAAATGGGTGTAATAACAATTGTAATAATAAGCATAGTAGCTTTAATAGGTGGTGTAGTAGCAGGATTTCTACTTTCCAATTCGCGAATAAACAAATCAAGTATCATGGAACGCGAAAACATGATAAAAGAGGCAGAAGTGAAAAACGAAGCCATTAAACAGGAAAAAATAATGCAGGCCAAAGAAAAATTTCTGCAATTAAAAACAGAACATGAAAAATCAATTGGCATAAAAAATAATGAAATTGCAAAGCTAGAGCAACGCATCAAACAAAGAGATGGAGAACTAACAAAGCGTTTGGAAGATGCTACCCGAAAAAATAATGAAACTGATCAATTAAAAAATCAGTTAAACCAACAAATTGAAGCTGCAGAAAAAAAGAAAGAAGAACTAGAAAAAATTCATAAAAAACATCTGGAACAGCTTGAAATTATCTCTGGATTAAAAGCAGATGATGCCAAAAGTCAGTTAATTGAAACTGTTAAAGCAGAAGCAAAAACGGAAGCAATGTCTTATATTAAAGACATTATGGATGAGGCGAAACTAACTGCAAACAAAGAAGCTAAAAAAATTGTTATTCAATCCATACAGCGAGTTGCTACCGAGCAAGCCATTGAAAATTCGGTTACCGTTTTTAACATTGAAAATGATGAAGTAAAAGGTAGAATTATTGGTCGAGAAGGTAGAAATATCCGTGCATTTGAAGCAGCAACCGGAGTTGAAGTTATTGTAGATGATACTCCTGAAGCGATTATCTTCTCTTGTTTTGATCCTATCAGAAGAGAAATTGCTCGCTTAGCATTACACATGTTGGTTACAGATGGACGTATTCACCCAGCGCGTATTGAGGAAGTTGTTGAAAAGGTAAAAAAACAATTGGAGGAAGAAATAATTGAAACTGGAAAAAGAACCTGTATCGACTTAGGTATTCATGGTTTACACCCAGAATTAATTAGAATGGTAGGAAGAATGAAATATCGTTCATCTTACGGTCAGAATTTATTACAACACAGTAGAGAGGTGGCTAACCTATGTGCTATTATGGCTGCAGAACTTGGCTTAAATGTTAAATTGGCAAAACGTGCCGGTTTACTTCACGATATTGGCAAAGTTCCGGATGATGAACCTGAATTACCACATGCTATTTTAGGGATGAAGCTTGCTGAAAAATACAAAGAGAAACCTGAAGTATGTAATGCAATTGGTGCTCATCATGACGAAGTTGAAATGACTTCTTTAATTTCTCCTATTATTCAAGTTTGTGATGCAATAAGTGGTGCACGTCCAGGCGCAAGAAGAGAAATTGCAGAACAATACATGAAACGTTTGAAAGATTTAGAAAGTTTAGCACTATCCTATCCTGGAGTTGAAAAAACTTATGCAATTCAAGCAGGTCGAGAATTAAGGGTTATTGTTTCAAGTGAGAAAGTAAATGATCAAACGGCAGAAAAACTATCTTTTGATATTTCACAGAAAATACAAACTGAAATGACTTATCCTGGTCAAATAAAAGTTACAGTAATTCGTGAAACAAGAGCAACTAGTTATGCTAAATAAAATTTCACAATTAAAAGTTGAAAAGATTAATTCAATTAAAAACAACAAAAATGAAGTTCATTGAACTTCATTTTTGTTTTATAATTATTGCATTATTTTCTAGTACTTTATTAAAAAGTCAATTTGCTGGTGCAGTAGGTACAGTAAATACTAGTGCAATTTACAAAGACAGTAATGTGTTTGTTAGTTGGGCAAAATCGTGTATAATTGAAAGAGGATTAAAAGATATAGCACTCGATTCGCTGGGTTATGCTGATTTAGGAAACGACACAAATGCCATTGGAAATGCAGGAAATGCTGTAGTAAGTTTAGGAGATGGCGGAACAGCAATAGCTATTTTTAATCCACCAATTAGTAATCTTCCCGGACCTGATTTTGCAGTTTTTGAAAATTCATTTTCCGATTTTTTTTTAGAATTGGCTTTTGTAGAAGTAAGCAGCGATGGTATAAACTTTTATCGATTTCCTGCAACATCAAATGTACAAACACAACAACAAATTGGACCATTTGATTTGTTAAGTGAACCTGACAAGCTCAATAATTTAGCAGGTAAATACAGAGCACTTTTTGGAACTCCATTTGATTTAGATGAATTAAATGGTATTTCCAACCTTAATATTAATGCGATTACACATGTTAAAATAATTGATGTTGTTGGAGTAATATCAGGGCCTTACGCAAACTATGATCAACATCAACATGCAGTTAACGATCCCTACCCTACTCCTTTTTCAAGTAGTGGTTTTGATTTAGATGCAATTGGGGTAATGCACCAGCAAGAGCTTGGTTTAATTGATAATAATGATTCTCATCAACTTATTATTTATCCAAATCCTGCCGAGGATGAAATTTTTGTTTTTACAAAAAAAAATGAAGAAATAAAAGAGATTAATTTATATTCTATAACAGGATGTTGTTTAATAAAAACAGATCAATCAAAACTAGACTTTAGTAAATTTCAATCTGGTTTGTATATTATCAACGTTTCATTTAAAAGTGGATTAATTATAACTAAAAAAGTTTTTAAAAAATAATTAAGCTCATTAATTAAATCATAAAGAAAATGGTGAAATATAATGTAACAATGAATTCATGTTGCAAAGTCTAATCAGAAATTCTCCATAAAATCCCTTTAAATAAACCTTTTTAATTCCAAATTTTGATGATCAAATTCTGCATAGGTAGTGTAATTGAGCCATTCTCCTAAGTTGAAATAAACCGAATGGTCATTTACTTTTAACTTTAAAGGCAGGTGGCGATGTCCAAAAACAAAATAATCAACCGGTTGTTGTTTTATGTATTCCTTACAATAAATCAATAACCATTCGTTTTCCTCACCTTTAAAAACATCGTCTTTTTTACCGGTAGTTGCTCTGCTACTTTTACTAAAATAATTAGCCATACCAAAAGCAAAATTAGGATGAATACGTGCAAACAACCATTGGCAAATTGAACTTGCAAAAAACTTTTTCAAGAACTTGTATTTATAATCACCAGGGCCTAAACCGTCGCCATGACCAATTAAAAATTGTTTTCCGGAAAACGTTCTTAAAATAGGTTTTCTATGCATGGTTACTCCAATTTCTTTTTCAAGATAATCATACATCCACATGTCATGATTTCCAGTAAACACATTCACCTTTATTCCTTTATCACAGATGCTTGCTAATTTTCCTAAAAAACGAGTAAATCCTTTAGGGATAGTGTATTTGTATTCAAACCAAAAATCAAATAAATCTCCAACTAAAAAAATCTCTTCAGCATCTTTTTCTGCCATTTCCAACCATTTTACTATTTTATCTTCACGCTCTCTGCTTTTTTCAAAAGTAGGAGCGCCAAGATGAAAATCAGAAGCAAAATATATTTTTTTAGCAGTCATTAAAAAGGTAAAGTGTTTTTTAAGATTTCAAATGGATTTGCTCGTTGAAGATAAAAAGTAAATCGAATTTGATCTACATATCTGTTTATATTATTTAATTTTTGATTATCTTTTATGTTTTGCGAATTTAAAACAGGAAAATAAATTTCTGCAATATCTTTAATTATAGGCAAGCAAACTCCAGCTGAATAAAGTAACTCAGGTGTTTTTAATCCAATAGAATTGTAAATACCTACATCTGTATAAACATAAAAAGGTAATTTAAAAACCTTAGGAGTTTTAATGTTACACGAAATAATCCAATCATCACTTTGTCCTAATGGCGTATTCACTTTAAATGCACCATCTGTTTCAGTAAATTGCTGAGCAGCTATATTTGGTACAACTGCACTTCTTCCAAAATAAAAATTATCAAACGTATAATCTTGAAACCCACTTTGACCACTCATTCTGAATCGGTAATCGCCGCTTAATGTACTTCCAAAAAATTTACCGGCAAACAGCCTTATTTGAGCTTTTTTACCTTTTGAAATAGTATGGAAATAGTTAAACGTTGCAGATACTTTAGTAACATCCTCAATAAATTGAGATGTAACATTAAAATCAAAAGGATGAATTGTTCTTTTGTTTTTAAGAATGTATGTAAGTTCGTGAAGTTGATTTTCCTGAACTACTTTAGTTGGAAAATAATCAGTATTATTTGAAGAGGTTTGATACTTTATAACATCATTAAACAACATTACTGTTCTAAATTTTATGTACTGATTAACAGAACTTCTCAAATCTCTTTTTTTAAGTTCAGCTAAAACAAAAGGAGCAATTTTATTATAATGAAGTAACTGAGGAGAATCATCATAGGCAAATCTCGCTGATTGAACGCCAAAAGTTACTTTTCTAAAAACACAATTAAAAAATAAATTGAATTTTAAATTAGAATAACCTGCAATTGTTTTGTTTTTAAAATCGTAAAGCGGCGATAATTCAACTTCCATTTTTTTATTAAAAAACAAATGATTATAAATTGAAATACCCGCCATAAAACCATTGTAATTATTATAACCAACTAATGGCATCCAATAGATTTGATTTTGGTAAGGATCATCTAAAGAAGCAAAAAATGGAAGTTTTATAGGTTCTGTTTTTTTAATTATTCCTTTAACTGAAGATGTGTTGTTTTTCCGATTTGTCTCCGGCATAAAGTGTAAGGCATCAATTTTAAATTCATCAACATCCAGCACCGGATAATTGATGGTTTGTTTGCCTTTAAAGCCATCTAACCAAATCATCGCTTTCATTTGATTGTCTTTTAAAGCACTTAATGCAATTGGTCCTGAAATCTGTCCTTTATTTTTAATAGTGATATTAAACTGATTATCTGCAGTTTTCTTAACTCTTTTAATTTTATAATCCAAGTGTTTAGTGGTTTTAATCAAATCAATAAAAAACCAATCCAGATTTTTTGCACAATATTTTTGTAATATAACTCTTAAATCATCCGGCTGTGGATGTTTAAATTTAAATAAAGAAAAATACTCGTGCATGGCTTTATCAAATTGTTCCTGTCCCATATAATTCATTAAATAGTTAAATAAAACGGCAGTTTTACTATATACGATTGCCCCGTAATTTGATCCGGTAAAATCAGCCGAATGCATAGAACATGGCTGATCCAAATGTTGCTTTGCCATTTCAGTATAAAAAAGCTCGTATTGTGCTTTTTGTTTAAATTTATTTAAACCTCCCAAAGAAAAAGAGCTGTCTTTACCAAGAATAGATGTTAAAGTTTGGTTAGGATATTTTGTTTGTATGTACCTTAATTCATTAAATGAATTTATTCCTTCATCCATCCAAGCATTTACTCTTTCGTTACTTCCCAGCATGCCATAAAACCAGTTATGACCTACTTCATGCATAATTACTGTTTCGAGTGAAAATAAATTATTTACATCTCCAATTACAGTTATGTTTGGATATTCCATTCCACCTCCTGCACTTATTGTTCCATCAACAGCAGTAACATGATTGTATTGATAATTTCCATTCCATAAAGAATAATAATAAGTGGCGTCAGCAATGTATTCCAACGAGTTTTTCCATAGAGGCAAGTTTTTGTTGGTGAAAAATGACCAAGTTTCAACTTTTCTTTCAGATTCGGGCAAATTGACTTCACCTTTCAATACATTAAAACGTTTATCAGCAAACCAAGCAAAATCATGTACGTTTGTTTGTTTAAAACGAATAGTTTTATATTCCTTACTACTTTTCGGAAATGACATATCCGATACAAAAGCAATATCTCCACCTTTTTTATACTTGTTAATTTTATCTTGTGTTTCAGAAATTTTTTCGTTTAAAAAATTGACTTCTTCCGTTACATCACCAATTCTATCGCCAGTTGCAGCTAATAAATAATTTTTTGGCAAACTAATGCTAACGTCAAAACTACCAAATTCAGAATAAAATTCTCCCTGATCCAAATAAGGCATTTGGTTCCAACCGTTATTATCATAAACTGCTGGCTTTGGGTACCATTGTGTTATCATATACGCCTGACCGATATGACCTAATCTTGAAAAAGAAGCACTTGGAAGTTTAACATGAAAAGGAGTAGAAATTTTAATAGAGCCACCTGGAGGTAATGGTTCATTTAAAAATAAAGTACATATATCAATATGAATTGAATAATATGACCAAATAACCGGTTTGTCGTTTACCTTAAATTCCAAACTATCTATATAACCAAGTTCTGATTTTTTAGCAAAATACATATTGGTTTCACCATTTTCTACTAACTGTTTTGCTAATGCCGTATTGTTATTTATATAAGCATTTGGCCACAAATGAAAATAAATAAATTTTAGAGTATCTGGTGAGTTATTGGAGTAGATAATTTCTTCGAAAGCACTTAATTCGTGTAAAGAATCGTTTAGTTTAACTTGGATTTTATAATCTACATCCTGCTGAAAATAGTTTTTCTGGGCATTTAGAATACAAGTTGAATTAAAAAGAACAAACAGAAAAATAGTTTTAAAAAATGGAAAGGTTTTAGAAGTTATCATGTGCAAAAAATATCGTAATAATGGAATCAAAATTAAGGTTTAAACCTTGCTTTAGAATTGGAAATATATAAGCGGTAGTTTAATGTTTTTAGACTATCCTATTTAATTAAAAATATGAAGTACATTACCATCATAAGTAACACTATAATTTCGTAAAGGATTTGCAGAAGGACCATTTACAATTCCACCATTTGTTAAATAAAATCTAGAGCCACACAAGGTGTCTTCAGCTGTTACGTTATCTGATCGCACTCTAACAACAGCATTTAAATTAGTTGTAGCTTCAAATGGGCAATTTCTTTCGTAGGCAACAAAATCATTATCGTTTTCGTTTTGTGCAACTCTGTAAATAATAATCCCGCTATTTCCTCCTTGTTTATACATCCAACCGCCAGGTACTTGTAAACTAAAGAATTCAGGAGTATTTTTATAAATATAAATATTTACAACTGCATTAACCTGATTAGACCCGTTATTATTAGTGTTGTTATTGTTTTTCTTGTCGCAAGAAAATGCAAAAAGAACTAAAACAATTGACGAAATGAAAATGTTTCTCATGCGTTTGATTTAATACTCTAAATTAATAAATAACTTTGTAAAATTAAACAAATGGAAAAAGAAACAATTAAAAATTCGTCAATAAAATCGAGAACAATATACTTCCCAATTATTTTATCGGTAGCAATAATTATAGGAATTGGAATAGGATATTTTTTTAGTTTTAAAAATAACAATCAAAGTCAGGTTATTTCAAACGATAACAAAGGAAAAATTGAGAAAGTTTTAAGTTACATAGAACAACATTATGTTGACAAAATAAAACCAGACTCTTTATCTGATTTAACTTTATCTGCACTTTTAAACAATTTAGATCCGCACAGCGAATACATTCCTGCAAGCGAACTACAAACCGTTAATGAGCCACTAGAAGGAAATTTTGATGGTATTGGTGTTGAGTTCAATATTTTAAAAGATACCATTACTGTTGTAAATCCAATAGCAGGTGGGCCATCAGAAAAAGTTGGAATAAAAGCAGGCGATAAAATTATTTTTGTAAACACTGAAAAAGTAGCCGGTATAAAAATTAGTAATCAGCAGGTTTTTAAAAAACTGCGCGGAGAAAGAGGAACTAAAGTTAAAGTAAAGATAAAACGTACAAATTCAGTTCAATTAATTGAGTTTGTTATTACTCGTGGTGAAATTCCAATTTACAGTATTGATGCAGCTTATATGATTAAATCCACAATTGGTTACATAAAAATCAATCGTTTTTCTGCCAGTACTTATAAAGAATACCTTGATTCGTTTAACAAATTAAAAAAATCAGGCATGAAAAAATTAATCATTGATGTGAGAGGTAATGGTGGTGGTTATTTAAATGCAGCTGTTGATATTATTGATGAATTACTTCCAAAGGGAACCCGCATTGTTTATACTGAAGGGCAAGCTAGTCCAAGAAAAGATTACAAAGCAACGGATAAAGGTGGTTTTGAAAACGAAGAGGTTGTTGTTTTAATTGATGAAGGATCCGCATCCGCAAGTGAAATTTTAGCAGGGGCAATTCAAGATAACGACAGAGGTGTAATTATAGGTAGAAGAAGTTTTGGTAAAGGTCTTGTACAGGAACAAATGGAAATGCCGGACGGATCTGCTTTACGTTTAACAACAGCTCGTTATTATACGCCAACCGGAAGATGTATTCAAAAATCGTACTCAAACGGTAAAGAAAAATATTTTGAGGAAGAATTTAACCGGTATGAAAATGGTGAACTACTATCTGTTGATAGTATAAAATTTGCCGATAGCCTTAAATTTAAAACCCCTTCGGGTAAAATTGTTTACGGAGGTGGAGGCATTATGCCCGACATATTTATTGCAATGGATACTACTTTCAGAAGTTCGTGGCTAAACAAGATAAGCTATGCAGGTATAGTTAGTGATTTTGCATTAAATTATGTAAATCAAAACAGAGATAAACTAGCTGCACAATACAACGCAACAAAATTCCAAGCTAATTTTATAATTAGTAAGGAAATCATGAATGATTTTTTAAAATTCAGTGAATCTAACAATATAAAAACGGAAACAGCTGCGCTTAAAAAATCGGAAGCTTATTTGAAAACTCAATTTAAAGCCATAATGAGCAGGTACTTGTTTGGTAACGAAAATTACTATTCAATCAGTCAGGAAAACGACAAAGTAATTTTAAAAGCTATTGAGGTTCTTAACAAAAAATAGTTAGGGTTTGTATTTCGAGAAACCTAAAATCTTTTGGGCATTATTTTCTTTCATCAAATCCGAAAGCGAAACCTTTTTATTTTTATTCATGTAACTTCTTACTAATTGCCAACCCACCCACATTGCAATACGTGGTGGGCATTCTTTACTGATTGCAGATGTAAAAGGGCCTTCTGAGATGTATTCATTAACATGTTTCATGTCGTTTTTATATAGTCTGTCTTTCTCGGTAAAATATGCCCAGAGTTTATGTTCAAATTTGTTACAATAATCTATTTGTTTTGATGTATAAGCAATTTTAATTGAATCAGGAGTTTCGGGCAAAACGGCATCCATACAATACAATAATTTACCATAAAAAACCATGAAACCCAATAAATTATTCAAAGGTTCATTGGTGTCAAAATTTTGCACTATCCATCCTTTCATAGCATCTGAAACGATGTATTCTTTTCTTAACTGAGCAGCTTTATATTTTGGCCATTGTAGCATTTCATAAAATTTATTTTTATCGCCCAAGTACATTTCTAGTCCAATACCTAAAATGCTGTCTTCAGTTATGATGTTATAATTAAACCCAGATTCAAAAGCAATTAATTTGTTTGGTGTTTTTTTATCAGGAAAATGATATTTAAAATGCTTGAACCCATTTACAAGATTATTTTCAATTTCTTTCATGGTTTCATTTGTGTAAATTTTCTGCACTTCAGAATGCATTAATTTCATATCGTTGTTAGTTACAAAAGCCAAAACAGCTTTTTCAACAGATTCATTAACGTCTCCAGGATTTAAAATTTCGGTGGTGTAATTATTATAAAATGAAGCATATTTTTTTTGATATTCATTAGTTTTTAGCGAATAATTTTTATCATTTATTTCAAAGAAATCTCTATCTAATCTTTCAATTTTAAGTTCTTTAATGGATACTTCAGAAACATCTACATCCAATCTATCTTCAGAGCAAGCAATAAAAAAACAAGAGATTAATAAAAAATATACAATTAATTTAATTTGAGCATTCATGATAAAAAAACTAAATTTGGCTTCCGTAAAATTAAATGAAGTTCTCAATAAAAATCAAACTATTTTATACATTATGAAAAAAACACTATTCTTTTGCTTATTTGTTATAGCATCTTTATCATCTTACTCACAGTCTACACAAAAAACACGATTTGGTATTAAAGCTACACCATCAGTAAACTGGATGGTCCCAAATGAAACTAAAAAATTACAGAACTCGGGATCTAAACTTAATGCCGGAATCGGATTAGTTTTAGAATTCCCAATAACTGATGTTGTTTCTTTTCAAACTGGATTAGATATTACAACTATTTCATTTAATGCAAAATACAACACGGATACCGCATTTTATATTTATAAAGATGATGCTATAATTGAAGCTGAAATTCAAGGCGATTCTATTAACTCACCAAGACCATATTTAGGTTCGGGTTACAGCTTAATGCGATTAAATGAAAGAACATATAAAACAACTTATTTAAACATTCCGCTTACGCTTAAAATGAAAACCAAAGATATTGGAGGTTTTACTTATTTTGGACAAATTGGAGGAAACTTATATGGACGTTTAAGCGCTATTGCAAATGATGTTGTAGATAAAAAAACAGGCTCTTTGACAGAAAAGAACATAGAAGTTGAAAAAATTGATATTACCAAAACCATGAATCTACTTACTGCGTGTGGCAATATTGGTGCTGGATTTGAATATAATATTTCGGGATCTACATCACTTTTCGCAAGTGTTAATTACCAACATCATTTTATGAATGCCACAAAAGCTGATTCTGGTTATTTAATTCGCTCAAGAACAGAAGGAGCAAAAACTAATTATTCAGAATTCCAAAATGGCGTTAAACTAAAACAGATTGTACTTAGTTTAGGAATACTTTTCTAACAGAATACAATCGTTTATTAAACGAACATTTGCTAAAGGTTTTAACTCCATGAAGAAAAAAGAGGTCATACAATACATTGTTAGCTGGTTAAAACATTATTCAGAAAAATCGAAAACAGCAGGTTTTGTAATCGGAATTTCAGGCGGGATTGACTCTGCATTAACATCAACTCTTTGTGCCATGACAGGTAAAAAAGTAATTGTACTTAATTTACCTATTCGTCAGCACGCAAATGAATACAACAGAGGACAAGAACATATTAATTGGCTATTGAAAATTTACCCCAATGTGGTAGCGCATGAGGTTAATTTAAGTTCTGTGTTTTCTGAAATTGAACAAACATTTCCTAGCTCCATTCAGGATTTTTTAACCATGGCCAATACCAGAAGCCGATTAAGAATGTTGACATTATATTCCTTTGCAGGTCATCATAAACTTTTGGTAGCTGGGACTGGAAATAAAATAGAAGATTTTGGAATTGGTTTTTTTACAAAATATGGTGATGGTGGAGTAGATTTAAGTCCGATTGCTGATTTAATGAAAAGTGAAGTTTATGCTTTAGCTGCTGAACTTGGAGTTACATCCAGTATATTAAATGCTCGCCCAACAGACGGCTTATTTGCTGATGGACGAACCGATGAAGACCAGATAGGCGCCAGTTACGATGAATTAGAGTGGGCAATGAAATATGTTGGCGAACATTCAAATGAAAACCTGACTGAACGTCAACAGGAAGTTTTATCAATTTTTTTATATAGAAATAAAGCTAACAAACATAAAGTTGAACCCATACCGGTTTGTATTATTCCCGATGAATTAAAAGAAATTTAATCGGCTTGCTTTTCGTGTAAATTACAATACCCGTTTTCATTTTGGGTTTTCTTTTGGCACCTGGTACCTTTTGTAGTTATTCCTTTGCATTGAGTACTTTCAGTTAAATCAATCTTTTTTGAATGATTAGTTTCTCTTTTTTTCAATTTTTCCCACGACCAACATTCAATACAAATATTACTTTCCAATTTTTTTTGTTCTTTTTTTGGTAGTGCAGCAAAAAAATTAATTCCGGTTAATTTTTCAACGCTGTCAACTGTCATTGCGTATGTTCTTAACGATTCAGTGGAAGATAAATTAGGTAAAACAAAGCCAATAGCTTTTTTATCATCGCCTTCATTATCTAAAATAACCTTATAATAATATTTCGGAACTGAAACTTTGTTTGGACCAATTGTTTTTAAACTATCTTGAAGGATAGGGCCAGTTACAACATAAATTGCATTATTTTGTACTGCCCAGGTTCTCACCTGTTCTTCCAGTTTTTTCCAAATCCCTCTATTAAAAGCCGGTAATTGCGGGCTAATATTTCCAAATAGAAAAGATTCGTTCATCGCTTGTTCCGACCAACACATATCTGCTGCCGGAGCCAGATGGCCTCTATCGTAACCGGAACCTGAGTAATCAGGATTGTCTGATGTGCCGGTTTTAACTGCTTTGTCAGGATAAAAATTATTTGAACGTTCAACTGCTTTTTCAGTTTCAGCGGAAGTTAATTCGTAAGCAACCCATGCTGCTTGCTCGTATTTTTCGTTGTATTGATAAGAATATCCTAAATGATGAATGATTGCATCACCAGGCTTTGTTTCAGGTAACTCAATTTTTAATAATCGTAAAGAATCTTTTCCTGAATTATCCGTTTGGGCAAAAACAAAATTAGATAGAATTAAAAGATATAAAATTGATTTACTAAAAACGTTCATAATCAAAGATTTTTAGTAAAAATAAAGAAATTACTGATTAAAGTCGTTTGAATAAACTTTTAATATAATCCAAGTTTACTTTCTCCTGCCAGTTATCTCCAAATGCATGGTTCCACATAAACGGAAGATTATAGGAAACCTGAGCCATAGCTGTTAATGTTTCATCATCCCAATCTTTACTCATTTGCTGAGGCAAATCAATTTTATGTAATTTCAGCATGTTCATGAACTCACTATGACCTTTAGGATAAATATCACCTAAATGCTGAAAAATAACGCAGTTTGCAAAGCAATGTCGCGTGCCGTGAATTTTTGATAAACCATAACTTAAAGCATGACAAACCCCTACTTCACTATAAGTAAGACTTAATCCTCCCATAATGGATGCCACCATCAATTTATCATTGTTGTCAGGTGTTTGTCCGGATTTATCTCCCAAATAAACTTCCCTGCAAAGTTTTAATGCCTGTTCTCCATATGCTAAACTAAAGGCATTATTTCTAATACCACTTTCGGATTCGATACAGTGAATGTAGGTATCCATACCGGTGTAAAACCACCAATCGGTGGGCACACTTTCAATTAATTCCGGATCTAAAATAACTTGATTAAAAACTGTCCAATCGCACTTTAATCCTAATTTTTTTTCAGGGCCGGTTAATACTGCAGTCATAGAAACTTCGGCGCCTGTTCCTGAAATGGTTGGGACACCTAAATGATAAACCCCCGGTTTTTTAATTAAGTTTAATCCTTGATACAAGGTTGATGAGCCTTCGTTAGTAAGCATTAAAGAAAGCGCTTTTGCGATATCCATGATGCTTCCTCCGCCAATACCAATTACTCCACTTGGTAAACCTTTTTTTGAAAGAATTTCGTCGCGCAGCTGATCAATTTGTTCGGTTGTTGGCTCGTGTGGATCAACATCAATATAAAAAATCAAATCTTCAGGTAAATTCTGTAACTGATTTTTTAAAGCTTTGTCATGAAAATAGTTGTCAATAACAAAAACAAAATACTTATTATTTTCTTTACGAACAGGTTCAATTGTTTGAGCTAACTGGCTAAAAGAACCTCTGCCGTAAGTTACGCGATCTATATTTTTAAAATTTTTATGCAACATGGTGTTCCTATTTTAATGTTGATTAATTTTTGTGTTAGCTCTTATTGAGTTACTAGCTGATTTAATTTATCATTAAAGTAAATCGCCATCTTGTTGCTATAGGTTTTGGTTTTGTATAACTCAACCCATACTATACCATGAACAGCATTGGTTAAAAACACTTCATCAGCATTCATCATGGTATTAAATACAATCGGAATTTCATAACAAAGAATTCTGTTTTGCTGGGCAATGGAAATGATTTGTTTTCTCATCACTCCATCCACACAACCTTCTGTTAATGCAGGTGTATAAAGTGCCCCGTTTTTAACAATAAATAAATTAGAGCTAATGGCCTCACATATATTACTGTCTTCATTAATGATAATGCAATCATCCATTTTAATATCTTTTTTATAGATACCAGCTAAAACATATAACAGTGCATTACCACTTTTTAAATTGGCTAATTTATTTTTGTTTTTCTTTAAATCATGAAAAACTTCCATTTCAATGCCTTTTTCATTAAGGCTATAACCTCCTAGTTCTTCTAATTCTTCAGTTTCAATTAAAAAAGAAATGTCATTAACTTTTGGTGTATAAAATCCACCTTCATTTCTAAAAATTGTAAGACGTACCCGAACATCATTTTGCAAATGATTTTGTTTAATGAGCTCTAAAATCAAACGAGAAATATTATCCACATTAAAATCCAAAGGAACATTCATTCTTAAGGTAGTCATGCCTAGTTTTATTCTTCGCATATGATCTACCAAAAACATTACTTTACCATTTACTACCCGAATGGTTTCAAACAAGGCATCTCCATAACGAAATGCACGATTTGCAAAAGATACAACTGGCTCATAAATACTTATTAAATGACCATTGTAATTGCAATAACTATCTTTAATTTCCATAGAATCTGAACAACTTATTGAAAAAGATGATTTTACTTTTTCAGTTTGCGAATTTAATCATTTGTGTAAAATTAACGTTCACTATAAAATTCAATTATAATTTTTGTTTTGTGTGAGTTTTCCACAACCCAAATTAATTCGATTTAATTTTTCTTGATTTATTATAAACTATTGAAATAATTAGGTTCTACTTAGAAAAAATTAAGTATTTGTTAATGATAATTTTAAACTCAAATTTTTAAAAATAAATGCAAGTTATTTAGAGTAAAACATTAATAACCTTTGCATTATTAAATTTATTTTTTCTTTTTTTGTCCGTCAAAAAAAGAAACAAAAAAACTCCCGGCTGCATTGTTAATTTCTTCCACTATATTTTTCGTTCACTGATTTTTGTAAGGCTTCGCTGCAAAAAAATCTACGCGAAGCGAAAAAAAGTGGAACCTGAAATCAAAAACGCTAGGCCGAATCTATTATTTTACCCGAGCGTGGCTACGAACAAACGCGGTGCAGATCGGGTGAATGCTTTTTTTATGGCAGCCAGGAGGAATGGCTGACCGTAAAGAAAAAAGCAGAGAGCGAGAGTCTGTTCTTGATTTTTCTTTGTTACTGACTTCCCGCGACCTGGCTCAAACATACACTGCATGTTTGCCCTAATCAAGCAAAAGAAAGTAAGCATAAAAAGAATTTTTAAAATGAGTTTTTAAGCAGACCCTATTTATTTGAGCAAAAATAAATTTTCAATAAAATGAAATTGTCACAGCAAAAGCAATTAAAATTACTCTGTTATTTTCATGAAAGGTTTACTAAGAATTCCTAAGTTGGTTTTAATCTCAATAAAATAAGCTCCGGGTTTTAAATCACTTGTGTTAACTATTGTTTCTTGTGTATTTGGAATGGATATATTTAACACTTCTTTACCGCTTAATTCTCTTATTACTATTTTTTCTATAGCTGCTGAATGATTAAGCGAAAGATGAATTTCATTTGTTGCAGGATTTGGATACAAAGCTATTTCCTTACTTCCCTTCTCATTTTCTGCTATACCAACCGGGCTCGATAAACGTGCTATGCGGTTAATTGAATTTGTAATACAATTTGGAGTTGTATTTGTATTATAAGCCCCATAAAATGCACCTGCAACATATAAATATCCGTTATATATTATAGAACTATTAACACAACCTCCATATAGTCCCGAATATTGTGTGTTGTTTGAAACGGTGCAAATTGGACCAAAATGCGACCAAATTGTTCCATCCCAACAAGATATTCTAGTTGTGCCTTGTAAATTACCTGATGTACTGAATGAACCCGTAACAATAAGTTTATTATTTAAAATAAAGCTTGAATAAACAGCTTCGTTTGAACCTAAGGATACTCCTCCGCCAACACTTTGCCAATATGCACCGTTCCATTTAGAAATACCAGTTGTAGTATTACCGGCATATATGTTACCCATAAAATCATTGATTTCAGTTACGCCTAGATATTTACTTGAATTTAAACCAGTGGAAGGTATTCCATTACCAAAAGAGCTCCAATTAATCCCATCCCAGGCAGCAATGTTTTTGGCCGGAATATTTACTCCAACCGTATCAAAAACACCACCAACGTATAATTTATTATTAAATGCATGTAAGGTCCAAACTTTATTATAGTTAGCAACAGCTGAACCTATTCTATTATTTTTTACACCACCGCCGACCATTGACCAAGATTGTCCGTTCCATTTTGCCAAATTACTAGCCGCTACATTGCCAATAGAATCAAAACTACCCGCAACATACAATTCATTATTAAATACTATCATATCTTTAATTCCTGAAAAACCTTGATAATCACTTCTCGCTTTAATTAATCCTCCTGCAACAGCGCTCCAGTTAGTTCCATTCCATTTTGCAATACTATACACTGGTATTCCATCTGCATTTACAAAATCACCACCTGCATATAATTCATTATTGTAAACTGTAAGACATCTAACTACCGCCTGGTAACTATCAAATACTTGATCGCATTTTGGAAAAATAATATTGTTACTAAAATGCCGATTAGATACCCCATCCCCTAATGGGGACCAATCTGTTTCATCCCAAACAGCAATATTATTTACTGGTACACCTCCGGCATTATCAAAGCGTCCTGCGACAATTAATTTACCATTATATACGCACATGGCATCTACAAAAGGGGTTACACTAGCTAATGTTAAACCCGTTGTTAATGGCTCCCAAGATTGGGCATGAATGTTTTTTACGTTTAATAGTAAAGTTATTATAATGATTGTTTTTTTGAATAGTTGTTTTAAGCTCATGTTTTTAGTTTTTAATAATGAATCAAATATAACTAAAAAACAAAAGAGATAATATATTATCTCTTTTAGCTATTTCTTTTTAGGGATTTTGCAGTTGTGAAACTATCCAAAACACAACAGCGGCAACATGATGAATATTTAAAATCTTTAGGAGAACGCATTGTTTCTATAAGAAAAAAGAAAGGACTTAGTCAGATGGATCTTGCCTACGCTATTGGAATGGAAAAACCGAATCTAAGGCAAATTGAGAAGGGTAAAAGAAATATCACGATTAAAACAATTTTATTGATAGCTGAAGGATTGGGTGTCTCGATTATTGATTTGCTAAAAATAAATGAAACTTAAAAACACGTAATTGTTCGTTGAATACATTGTATTACATCCCATAAAGAACAAATTATTTTTCATTCAACAAAACAATCTGTTTTAGTGTGTCAGAAAAATTATACTGCTGAATAAAACCAAGTGAAAAAGAATTTTTTCGGTAAACAGAAAGCTGTTTAACAGATGCACAATACAACTTATTATTTAATGATGAATAATTAAATTGTACTTTTTGTGTGAACCCTAATTAATTAAACTATTTTTTGTAGTGAGGAAAATATCAGCTGAAAAAAGATTAAATTCTTTAAATTTTGAATGTTAAAAAAGTAAATTTCTTTTACAAAAATGACTTAAAAATTTCCAAAAAAACAGAAAATTTTAATGATAAAGTAAATGTATAGTTTACTTTATCGTGTTTTTAAAACTAAAACATGACCAAAAAAAGCCTTAAAAAGCTCTATTTACGCCAATCATCCATCTAAATTGGAAGTAATCTTTTTCAGCGTAAGGCAAGCGATTGATAAAAACAGGAAAATCGGCGCGAATGGTTAACGGTTTAACCGTTTGCAATTTCCACCAGCGCTGAATGGTTAATGCAATTCCGGCACCGGCATCTGCCATCACATTTGAAAATGCTAAGGCTTGACCAGATTGATTGGTGTTAATTACGCCAGCATCTGCAAATAAATAGGGCGTGAATTTTAAGCTATTTTTAAATAACGCTTTTTGTAAGAAAAGCAGTTTATCAATTTCAATTTCGAGGTTTGCAGAGGCACCGCTTAATCCTTTATAGTTATAAACAGGCAATTCATTTACATCGCCGCCATACAACAAATAACCCATGTAACCGCGAAGGTTTAATCCGCCTCCTGCAGCAAAATGATTGGTTACATTGCCAAAATCAAAATTTGGAAAAAAGCCCATAGAACGCGTGTATTTATTATCCATCAACTCCTCAGGATTGGAACCTGCAACATACAATTGCGATTCCAAAGGGGCTATTGAACCTGTTCCTAACTGTCCAAATAATCGAGTGTTGATGTTGGCAAAACGGAATTTACTTTTTGTGATCCAAGTGCTGTTCAAAGAAGAAAAATCATAATCGCTAAATACAAACGGACTTCTTAAATTCACTGAAAATTTACCCGTTCCTTTTTTATAAGCCAAATCATGTTCAAATGAAAGTTGTACAGTGTTGTTTAGTTTTCCTGGTGACCACTGATTTTTATAAATTAAATATGTCAAATCTTTTCCAGCATCTCTCAACATGGATTTTAATTGAACTGTAAATCTGTTTATTTCATTGTTACTTCTTTTTTCAAGAGCAACAGATGCCATACTTAATCCATCCAACTCACGCAAATGCGCAATGAAAAACGTCTTTTTCATCACTTTATCAATTGGGTTTTTATAATTCAAATAAAATGAAATGGCATCGTAGGTGTTGAAATTTTCATTTTCTAAATAATTCTGGGCAAATCCTGAATTAAACCACAAACCACTTTCAAAAACATGTTTATAATTCATGTAATTTCCGTTTGCATGCAAGCCAAATTTTAATCCATCAAAACCATTGTACCAAATGCTTGGACGAACAAAAACTTCGTACTGTTTTCTATCTGGTAAGTTCCAGATTTTGGAATCAAAATGAACAGCAACTTTTTTCTTGCTCGAATTATTAATCATGTTAACATCTGCAAGCACATTGGAAGTATCTATTACAACACGTTCAATATTACCTGGAACATGAACTTTTGCTGTGTAAGTAGGTTTTACTTTATCCCAGCCAATCCAGCGAGGCAAAACAGTTGCATCTGTTTCTTTAGTAAACCAATTGTTTGGAATGTAGTAATTTTTCGCTGAAGAATCTTTCGAAAAAACAGTGAAGTCTATTGGCATCTGCATTCCGTTGCGTTTAAAGGTAATTTCATAATCGTCCGTTCCTTTTAAATGTTTTATTTTCTTTACGGCATATTCAATCGTTTTATTGGTTTCCAACCATTCATCAAAAAACCAGTTTAAATCAACATGCGTAAAGTTGATAATAGAGTTACGAAAATCTTCGGGATAAGGATGGCACATTTTCCATTGATTGAAATAGTTTTGCATAGCTTGGGTAAATAATTGCTCACCCAACACGTAACGCAGATTAAACAACATGGTTGCTGTTTTGGTGTAAACTTGTCCGTAGCCGCCACCATGTCGAATACCTCCATTAAAACCATCACTATGTGTGTTCAAAGTAACTTCATCACCTTTTAATGCAGAGTTGTAATAACTGTAAAACGCATTGCTCTCACGCGCTATAGTTTTTTGTTGGTATTGCTGAATATATTTTGATTTATCAATGGCTTCAATCTCGTATTTGCCTTCCAAATTTTCCCAGGTATCAACGGTATAAAACTGCGTAAACCCTTCATCCATGAATGCACGGTACGTTTCGTTGCTGCCCAGCATACCAAAAAACCAATTGTGCGATATTTCGTGAATAAACAAACTTCTGAATTCCGGATCGTAACCGCCGTCCAATGTAATCATTGGATATTCCATTCCATCTTGTGCATCGGCAGCAATCATTTTTGGGTAAGCATATTCTCCTATGTTTCTGGAATTGGTTTCAATAATTTTTGCTACATATTCTGCAGCTCGTGCCCAGCCAACAGCATGTGGTTCCTGAACTAATGCAATGCAACGAACATTTCCGTAATGCGCCTCACCAATGCGGTAAGTAGGATCAAAAGTGTAAGCAACATCATGAACGTTTATGGCAGAGAATTTCCAGGTTTTTGTGGTACTGTCGCGTTTAATGATTTCTTTGGCAGGTTCGTTCCAAGGTTTTTTATAAAAATTACGAATATCCAATTGTTCTCTTAACGGAATAGGCAATACTTCGGGTTCATTAATCATCGCTCCAGTTCCATCTAAAATATAATTGTTAGGGACAGTGATTTCAACATGAAACCCGCCAAAGTCGCCGTAAAATTCGTGATCCATGTGTTGATCTGTATCCCAACCAAATTTTTTATCGTACACAGAAATACGCGGATACCAATGCACCATATCGTAATGTTTGTAGCCATTTCCACTTGAAAAGAATTTCATTCGGTTACGAATGGCTTCTTTGTCAAAATAAGTTTTAAAATCTACATTAATAGTAATGGAATCTCCGGAACGTAAAGGCTGATTTAAAGTGACTTTTAAAACGGTATTGTCTAGTTCAGTTTTTACATTCTGTCCGTTAACAAGCATTTTAGTGACTTCCGTACCTAAACCTTTCTCGCGGTATTTACCGAATTTTAAATGATAATTATTGTTTTTATATAAATCCTCGAGGTACGAACCTTTTGCATTGGCGTTTGAATACAAATGAAAATACAAAACAGATAAATCATCAGGTGAATTATTGTAATACACCAATTCTTCGTTGCCACTTACGATATCAGTTTTATCATCCACATTTGCCTTTATGGTATAAAAAACATCCTGTTGCCAATAGCCTTCGTAAGGTTTTCGGTTTTTCCAGTAATGAATGTTTGTTTTTGAACGGTATCGTTGTATTTCGTTTTGAGCAAATGCGCCAATTTGAATAACAAAACAAAATAGAATTACTAATTTAAAAAATGTACCTTTATTATGCATGGATCAATATTTTTTTAATTCTTTTTTAATTGCTTTATAAATACTTTCGGTTTCCGATTCGTTTAACTGTATGCCTAATTTAACCGCTTTGCTAGCGTAATTAAATGCCATCTTTTCTCCTCCAATTACCCAAAACGATTCCTGCATTTGAACAAAAAAATCGCCTCGATTTTCCTTTAAAATTTCAAAATCGTTGATGAGTGATGGGTCGTATTCTTTTATTTTTCCTTTACCATTTATCTCGCGCTGGTAAAATAACTTTCCATTTTTGATCCATAACTTCTCTTTACCAAAGCGCCTGAATAAAAATGTTCTTCCCACTTTAAATTCAAAATATGCCCAGAAAGCGAGGAGACCAATAATAAAAATACGCTTATTCTGATTTTTTTCAATGTCGCTATAAATTTGGTTAGCGACTTTCATGTTACTTTGCTTTACAGCTAAATCGTATTGATAACGATAAAAAGATGCTTCGTTGGAGGCATTTACATACATCGTAATATAAAACACCCCGCTTATTGTCCAGAGCAACAGCCAGGAAAACAAGAGATAAACTTTCCATTTTTTATCGCTAGATAAAATTACCAAACTAAAAATTCCGTCTTTATTAAGAATACTTGCCCTAGGACTGATGACCTGCATATTTTTTTAAATTTAAGCAAGGCAAAGGTAAAGGAAATAGAGTAGTAAAAGAATTAAAACTGATTAGTTTGAAAAACTTAGAATATTAAATTATTAATTAAAGTAATTTAAAAGCACTTCTAGAATTTAATAATCAACTAATGCTGGTTAAAAAAGCAATTTCGCCTTTTCAATAGCAATTGATAATCCTTCATTTTTGGTTCCGCCGGCAGTTGCATAAAATACTTGTCCGCCTCCACCGCCATTAATTTCTTTTGCTAATTCTTTAATGATAGACCCTGCATTTAATTGCTTGTCTTTAACTAAATTATCAGAAATGATAACAGAAACACTTGGTTTGCCTTTAATTTCTGCACCAACAATGCACACTACGTTTTCTAGTTTATTTCGTATTTCGAATAAAATATTTTTCAGCTCTTCTGCGCTATCCAATTCAACTACTTCTGAAATAATATTCAACTCATCTTTTTTAAATGCTCGATTAAGCAATTCTTTTTTAACATGCTGTGCTTTTTCTTTCAATAAAAATTGTAATTGTTTTTGCAGGTGATGATTTTCTTCCACTAAATGCTGAACACTTTTTACTAACTCTTTAGGAGCTTTTAAGATGCTTTTTATTTCATCCAATGTTTTATTTTGTTGATCAACAAATTCTTCTACTTTGTTGGCAGTAATGGCTTCAATCCTTCTGATTCCAGCTGCAACAGCTCCTTCGGAAATAATTTTGAAAAAACCAATATTGCCTGTTGAAGGAACATGAGTTCCACCGCACAATTCAACGCTGTAATTTTTATCGAAAGTAACCACACGAACCACATCGCCATATTTCTCTCCAAACAATGCCATTGCGCCTGTTTTTTTGGCTTCTTCAATAGGCATCAATACAATAGAAGATTGTATGTTTTCGCGAATTTTTGCGTTTACAATTTTTTCAATTTTCATTATTTCTTCATCTGTAACTTTTGAGAAATGCGAAAAATCGAAGCGTAAATATTCGTTATTTACCAAACTTCCTTTTTGTTCAACATGATTTCCTAATACACTTCTTAATGCAGCATGCAATAAGTGCGTTGCGCTGTGATTGTTTTCGGTAAGTAAACGTTTTTCTGCATCAACCTTTGCGTAAAATGTAGAAGTAAGGTTTTCAGGTAGACGTTCGCTGATGTGCACAATCACCCCATTTTCTTTTTTTGTATCTATGACATGAATGATGTCATTTGAAGATTGAAGTACTCCTGTATCCCCTACTTGACCTCCACTTTCAGCATAAAAAGGAGTTTCATTCAATACAAGCTGATACAATTCTTTTGTCTTGGTTTTGATTTTTCGGTAACGCATGATATACGTTTCACATTCCAAGGATTCATAACCAACAAAATTTACCTGTTGAGCTTTTTCAGATTGCCACTGTACTGCTGTATAAATCCAGTCTTGAGCATCTATGCTTGCCGCAGAACGAGATCTGTTTTTTTGTTCATCAAGATGAGAAAGAAAAGAAGCTTCGTCAATGGTTAATCCGTATCCTCTGGCAATTAACGAAGTTAAATCAGCAGGAAAACCATACGTATCGTATAATTCAAAAACTACTTTACCGTCAATGGCTTTGGTTTCATTGTGTTGTGCTGAAACTTCCAGACATACTGAATCTATACGTTTTAAACCGTATTCAAGTGTTTTAAAGAACGATTGTTCTTCTTCACGGATTACTTTTTCCAATAAAATCTTCTGAGTTTTTAACTCAGGGAATGCTTCGCCCATATGATTCGCTAATACCGGAACAAGACGATACATAAAAGGTTCGCGTAAGTTCAATGATTGATAGCCATAACGGATAGCTCTACGTAAAATTCTTCGAATAACATATCCAGCGCCATTGTTAGATGGCAATTGACCATCTGCTATAGAAAATGAAATTGCTCGAATGTGATCGGCAATTACACGCATAGCAATGTTGATGATTAATTGCGTTTTATGTTTTTCTTCTTCAAATGGTTTGTAACGCAAACCGGATAATTCTTCAATTTTTTCGATGATCGGCGTAAAGATATCTGTATCGTAATTAGATTGTTTGTTTTGTAAAACCCTTACCAAACGCTCAAAACCCATTCCGGTATCAACGTGTTGTTTTGGTAATTTAATCAATGAACCGTCGGCTTTGCGCTCAAATTCCATGAACACATTGTTCCATATTTCAATTACTTGTGGATTGTCGTTATTCACAAGCGTTGAGCCATCCACTTTTTTGCGTTCTTCATCACTTCTTCCGTCGTAATGAATTTCACTGCAAGGACCACATGGACCCGTATCGCCCATTTCCCAGAAATTATCTTTTTTATTTCCGTTTAAAATTCGGTCTTCACTTATAAATTGTTTCCAGGTATCGTATGCTTCTTGATCAAAAGCTAATCCTTCTTCTTTACTGCCTTCAAACACAGTAACGTATAATCTACTTTTGTCAATTTTATATACATCAGTTAATAATTCCCATGCCCATGAAATGGCTTCTTTTTTAAAATAATCACCAAAACTCCAGTTTCCTAACATTTCAAACATAGTGTGATGATAAGTATCCACACCAACTTCTTCCAAATCATTATGTTTACCACTTACGCGAAGGCATTTTTGAGTATCTGCTACACGAGGATTTTTAATTGGTGCATTTCCTAAAAACAAATCTTTGAAAGGCGCCATTCCGCTGTTATTAAACATAAGCGTTGGATCACCCTTCACTACCATAGGTGCCGATGGTACAACCACATGTCCTTTTGACTTGAAAAAATCTAAAAATGTTTGACGAACTTTATTTGCTTCCATGTAAAAAAATAAAGCGCAAATATAGTGATATTGTACTTTAAGCTTTCAGGATTTTTTGAGCAATTTATAATCGAATTCAACAATTGAATATGATAATTATTTAAAAATGAAAGAAAAAAAGAAGAATAATAAGATTTATTTTTAATTCGACAACTGCTTCATCATGCTTTTGTTGGTAAACAAATGCACCGGATACCAAGCAGCAGCCAATCCAATAAAAAGGACAACTAAAATAACGGCTACAAAATCTTTCAATAAAATTTTTACAGGATAGGCGTCAACAACAAAACCTTCATCAAAACGAATAAATCCATATTTTAATTGTAGCCAGCAAAGTGTAAAACCTAAAAGCAATCCTATAATTGATCCGATAGTGGTAATTAAAAATCCTTCAATCATGAAAATTTTACGAATTGTTTTTGCATCGCAACCCAAATTATTCAAGATAACGATATCTTTCTTTTTCTCAATAATCAGCATGGTTAGTGCACCAATAATATTAAAAGTAGCTACGATTAAAATGAAAACGAGTATAATAAAAGTCCATAATTTTTCGGTTTCTAATGTTTTAAAAAGTAATTCGTTTTGCTGATATCTATTTTTAATGATAAACTCATTTCCTAATAAGGCTGATAATTTATCCTGAACTAGTTTAATATTTTCTGAGGTACCGCATTTTAATTCGAGAGCTGTTATTTCATTTTGTTCAAAGTCAAATAACTGTTTTGCCATATCGATATCAACTATTGCATATTTAAAATCAAATTCATCATTTATGCTAAAAATACCGGATGGATAAATTTTAAATTCGTTAAATGCTTCTTCAGGATTAATACTACTTTGTTTTCCTCTTTTCGGACTAAATAATGTAACCGGACTGAATGCGTCGGATAAATTAATCCCTAAACGATAGGCCACACCTTTACCAAAGACTCCAAAATCTGCATCTCGTTGTTTCAACACAAAACTGCCTTCGTAAACTAGGGTATCAAAATGAGAGACATTTAAGAAATTTTTGCTTACCCCTTTTAGAGTAACTATACTTTGCCTGTCATTGTATTTCACTAAAGCTTTATCTTCAATACAAAAAACACTTTCTTTAATTTCTGGTAGTGTTTTAATTTTATTAAGATGCTGTTCTGTAATTACAAATGATTTACCGTTTTTGGATTTAATTTCTAAATCACTTTCGAAAGAATTATACAAATCAGTTACTAAACCTGTTAATCCGTTCATTCCGCTTAAAACAATAATTAAAGCAGCAGTTACAACAGCAATGGAAATCACAGAAATCCAAGAAATAATACTTATGGCATTAGTAGATTTTTTTGATACAAGATAACGGCTTGCTATGTAAAAAGGGAAATTCAAATGGTGATTAAATAGGAATTATGAAATTCTATTTTAATAATTGTTCGATTTTTTCAGCGTAATCCAAAGAATCGTCTATATAAAAAGCCATTTCGGGCATTACCTTAAATTGATTTTTAATTTTAGGAAACAATATTTTTTTAATTCCGTATTGCTGAGATTTTACCTGTTCAAGCACTTTTTTGGTATCCTTTGGCAACATAATACTAAGATAAACTTTGGCAAATCCTAAATCCGGACTTACCCTTATTTGAGTTACCGAAATAAATGCTCCATTAAATAAACTCTTTGATTCGCTTCTAAAAATTTCAGCTAATTCTTTTTGTAATAATCGTGATACCTTACTTTGTCTAATACTTTCCATAGTTCAAAATTAGTAAAAATTGCTGGTTACTGCTATTTTACTATTTTTGGAGTCAATTTTTTATAAAATGGCAAAATTTAATACACTAAAAGTAAAAGAGGTAAGAAGAGAAACTGCAGATGCTGTTTCTGTATCATTTGATTTACCGATAACGTTAAAAACAGATTATCAATACAAACAAGGACAATACCTTACTTTAAAATTAAAAGTTAATAACGAAGAACTAAGACGTTCCTATTCTATTTGTACTTCACCTTACAACGAAACCGATTTGCGTATTGCTGTAAAAGAAGTTAGTGGCGGTAAAGTTTCTACTTTTATTAATCA
Source organism: Bacteroidia bacterium (assembly GCA_044352985.1). Classification (GTDB taxonomy): domain Bacteria; phylum Bacteroidota; class Bacteroidia; order B-17B0; family Aurantibacillaceae; genus JADJDM01. Next base: position 68,423 of record JBILCU010000004.1, on the reverse strand, counting down.
AAACTTGAAAGTTGGAGATGTTATTGATGTAATGACTCCAATGGGTAATTTTTATTCAGTGTTATCCGGAGCAAATAAAAAACATTATATTTTATTTGCCGGAGGAAGTGGAATTACTCCAATGTTGAGCATTTTAAAATCTGCACTTTATATTGAAAAGCAAAGTAAAATTACGTTGATTTATGCCAACAGAAACGAAGAATCGGTTATTTTTAAAAACGAGATTGATAAACTGGCAGAGCAAAACAACCAACAATTACAAGTGATTTATATGTATGATGAATCTGAAAAAGAGATTCCTGCATTGCAAAAAGGATTCATAACCCCCGAAAAAGTTTTAGCGCTAACCGAAAATTTTACAGGTACTGGTGAACATTACGAATATTTCATTTGTGGCCCAGGGCCGATGATGGAAAATGTAAAAACCGGACTTCAACAACTTAACATAAAACAAGATAAAATTCACATTGAATATTTTTCATCAGTAATTGAAGCAGTAGAAGCTGCTGAGAAAAATGTGGTAACAGGTGAAAATGTTGACAGTAATGTAACTGTTATTCAATATGGTATTGAAACCAATTTTAGCTTAAATACAAAAGGCAAAAATGTTTTGGATGCAGCTTTAGAAGCTGGTGTTGACGTACCATATAGTTGTAAAGGGGCAGTTTGTTGTACTTGTAGAGCAAAAGTTATAGAAGGAAAAGCAAAAATGGATGCAAATTTTGCTCTTACTGATGCTGAAGTGGAAGAAGGTTATATTTTAACTTGCCAAGCACATCCTCTTACTGATAAATTGATAGTTGATTACGATGCAATTTGATGATAGAGTTCAATTAAAATGGGAATTAAAATAAAAAAGGGGCAATATTGCCCCTTTTTTATTTTGTATTTAAACAACATTAAATTATCATTTCAGGCACTTCGCCATCAATAAGTAATTTACCAGCAGTTGCCTTTTTAATTTCTTCAACACTTACCCCCGGAGCTCGTTCCAATAATTTAAATCCACCTTCAGGTAGTACTTCTAAAACTGCTAATTCTGTTACTATTTTTTTAACGCACTTTATACCTGTTAAAGGCAATTCGCATTTTGGTAATAATTTAGATTCGCCAGCTTTATTTACATGTTGCATGGCAACAATTATATTTTTTGCAGAAGCCACTAAATCCATAGCTCCACCCATACCTTTTACCATTTTCCCAGGAATTTTCCAATTGGCAATGTCTCCGGTTTCACTTACTTCCATAGCTCCTAAAATAGTTAAATCTACTTTTTGAGCGCGAATCATTCCAAAACTCATTGCAGAATCAAAAATAGAAGCACCATCAAGCAAAGTAACCGTTTGTTTACCTGCGTTTATTAAATCCGCATCTTCTTCTCCTTCAAAAGGAAAAGGACCCATGCCCAAAATTCCGTTTTCTGATTGCAGTTCTACATTTATTCCTTCAGGAATGAAGTTTGCAACCAAAGTAGGAATGCCAATTCCTAAATTAACATACATACCATCTTTAACCTCTTTTGCTATTCGTTTTGCTATACCGTTTTTATCTAACATGTCTTAATTAATTTTGAAATTAAATGAATTTATTTTTTTCTAACCGTACGTTGCTCAATACGTTTTTCGTAGTTATTTCCTTGAAAAATACGATGAACATAAATTCCAGGGGTATGAATTTGATCAGGCTGTAATTGTCCGGCAGGCACCAATTCTTCCACCTCTGCAATGGTAATTTTTCCGCCCATCGACATAGGTTGATTAAAATTACGAGCTGTTGATCTGAAGATTAAATTACCTGCAGTATCTCCTTTCCAGGCTTTTACAATTGCAAAATCTGCTTCAAAAGCTTCTTCAATTAAATAATCACGACCTTTCCAGTTAATGATTTGTTTGCCATTAGCAACTTCAGTCCCTACTCCTGCTGGTGTAGGGAAAAATGGAATACCATAACCGGCCATTAAACAACGTGTAGCTAATGTTCCTTGAGGTATTAAGTCTACTTCTAATTCTCCACTCAACATTTGGCGCTCAAATTCAGCATTTTCACCTACATACGAAGAAATCATTTTTTTGATTTGCTTTGTTTGAAGTAATAATCCAAGTCCAAAATCATCCACACCAGCATTATTACTAATGCAGGTTAAATTTTTAGTTCCTTTTTTAATTAATGCTGTTATGCTATTTTCAGGAATACCACATAAACCAAACCCCCCCATCATAATGGTCATTCCGTCTACTATTCCTTTTAATGCTTCTTCTGCATTGGCAACAACTTTATTTATCATAATATCTTATCATTTATATTAAAATTCGTAAGCAAAAGTAACTAATATCTTTATTAGTGATGTTTTACAAAACTTAAATTTATTTTATTGATTTTACAGTTAAATGGTAAAAAATCAAATCGATTGATTAGTATGGAAATTAAAAAGTCCGTTAATTGGTTCTTTTAATGTAGTTCCAACTTTAAGATTTTTTCTTTTAGCAGCTTCTTGCAGCTGTTTAGAAAAGTGATATGAAATGGAACCAACAAAAGAAATTTCATATTGAGAATAATTGGTATAAATTTCTACCTGATGTGTGAAAAATTTATCAAAACAAGCTATCACTAATTCATTGATTGAATCATGATGAGTAAAGTTACCAGCAATTTTAGAAAAAGATGCCAGATAACGATTAGGTAAAGGTTTTTGATACACTTGATTTAAAATGGTTTCACGATCAATTCCTACTGCTTCCAATTCTTTTTTTAATGATGATGAAAATTGATTATTTGCGTAAGCTTGAATAAATTCTTTCCCTATGTGTGCACCACTTCCAAAATCACCAAACATATACCCCCATGAAGGAATGTTTTCAATTATTTTACCATTTAAATACAAACAAGAATTTGAGCCCGTACCTAAAATACAAGCTATTCCACTTTCATTTCCTAATAAAGCTCTTGCTGAAGCTAATAAATCGTGATCTACATGAACTTGACATTTTTCAAATCCGGATTTTAAGCCTGAAATAACAGATTTTATTTTTTCATCGTTTGAACAGCCTGCACCATAAAAGTGTAAAACATCTAATGCTTCAAACCATTCTGAGGACAATTTAGGAAGCAACTGATTTTTAATAATTGCATTAATATCGTCAGAAGATTGAAAATAAGGATTAATACCATCTGTGCTCACATCCAAATATTTTTGTTCTTTATTTGAAATTCGCCAGGTTGTTTTTGTACTGCCGCTATCTGCTATTATCATTTGATTTTTACTAAGTTTGTAGCTCATAAAATTAAGCTTTTTATTGGAATGAAAATTTTGATGGTTTGTTTAGGAAACATTTGTCGCTCACCAGTTGCAGAGGGTGTACTCAAACATCTTTCAACAAAAAAAAATCTAGCATTGGATATTGATTCTGCAGGAACAGCCGGCTATCATATCGGTGAGCAACCTGACAAGCGTTCGATCAAAAACGCTAAAAAAAACGGAGTTGACATCAGTAAATTAAAAGCCAGAAAATTTTCAAAAGCCGATTTTGATGAATTCGATAGGATTTTTGTAATGGATGAAAGCAATTACAAGAATGTAATTTCAATTTCAAGCGAAAAACACCATCACCGTAAAGTAGATTTTTTACTTAATCAACTTACTCCAGGTAAAAATTTACCCGTTCCTGATCCTTACTATGGAAACGAAAAAGAGTTTGAAGATGTTTTTCAATTGATATATATAGCATGCGATAAATTAACCGATGAATTGATTTTAAATAAAAAATGACTCACGAACAATTAATACAACAAATAAGAACCAAAAAAACATTTTTATGCGTTGGTTTAGATCCGGATTTAAAAAAAATACCAGAACATCTTTTGCAAACGGAAGATCCTATTTTTGAATTCAACAAAGCAATAATTGACGCTACACATATGCACTGCGTTGCATATAAGCCAAACACAGCATTTTATGAGGCATACGGAATTAAAGGTTGGGTAAGTTTAGAAAAAACCATTCAGTATTTAAATACAAATTACCCTAATCATTTTACCATTGCTGATGCAAAACGTGGAGACATTGGCAACACAAGTGCAATGTATGCAAAAGCTTTTTTAGAAACCTTAAATTTTGACTCCATTACCGTTGCACCATATATGGGAAGCGATTCTGTAAAACCATTTTTAGGATTACCAAATAAATGGGTGATTGTGTTGGGTTTAACTTCTAACGAAGGTGCTTTTGACTTCCAGTTTTTAAACACAAGCAATAAAAAATTGTTTGAAGAGGTAATTTCAACTTCTGCTACTTGGGGAAATGAACGAAACATGATGTATGTAGTTGGTGCAACAAAAGCAGAATCTTTAAAAGAAATCAGAAAAATAATTCCTAATCATTTTTTATTGGTACCCGGAGTTGGAGCTCAGGGAGGTAGTTTGGAAGAAGTATGTGAATATGGTATGAATAAAGACATAGGATTACTCATTAATTCATCTCGCGGAATAATTTATGCTTCCTCAAAAAATGATTTTGCTCAGGTTTCTCAATTAGAGGCTTCTAAAATTCACGAATCAATGAAAAAATATTGTTGATTTTTGATGTTGATTTTAATGTTTTTTATAAATTTGTTTTTATGAGTTCAGATTGCACAAATCAAACAACAGCGCAACACATGGCGCAATGGTAAAACTTACTTCAATTTCTATAAAAGCTATAACTTAAACTTTATTTAATCAACTAAAAAACTAAAAAAATGAATACAAAAGACGTTGCACCAACATTAGAAAAAATTTATCAAGACGCGGGAGATTTCCTTCCATTAAACGGAACTGATTATGTTGAATTTTATGTAGGAAATGCAAAGCAATCAGCACACTATTACAAAACCGCTTTTGGTTTTCAATCACTTGCTTATAAAGGTTTAGAAACTGGATGCCGTGAATATGCTTCTTATGTTTTAAAACAAGATAAAATAAGAATTGTATTAACAACACCACTTAATTCATCTTCTCCAATCAATCAACATTTGGCAAAACATGGTGATGGTGTAAAAGTAATTGCACTATGGGTTGATGATGCAACTAAATCATTTGAAGAGACTGTAAAACGAGGGGCTAAGCCATTTATGGAGCCAACTCGCGAAGAAGATGAAAATGGTTACATAATTCGCTCAGGTATTTACACTTATGGAGAAACAGTGCACATGTTTGTTGAACGTAAAAATTATAATGGTACATTTTTACCAGGTTATGTAGATTGGAAATCAGATTACAACCCAACCCCAACAGGATTAAAATTCATTGACCACATGGTGGGTAATGTTGGCTGGAATGAAATGAATATATGGGTAGATTGGTATTCAAAAGTAATGGGATTCATTAACCTTTTAACTTTTGATGATAAACAAATTCATACTGAATATTCTGCATTGATGAGTAAAGTGATGGCAAATGGAAATGGAAGAATTAAGTTCCCGATTAACGAGCCGGCAGAAGGAAAGAAAAAATCTCAAATTGAAGAATACATTGAGTTTTATGAAGGTTCAGGTGTTCAGCACATTGCTGTTGCTACAGATGATATTTTAACCACAGTTAAAGATTTAAGTGCAAGAGGTGTTGAGTTTTTATCTGCACCGCCTAAAGCTTACTACGATGATGTAAAAGTTCGTATACCGGGTGTAAAAGAAGATATTGACACATTGGCAAAACACGGAATTTTAATCGACTGTGATGAAGACGGATACTTACTTCAAATTTTCACAAAACCAGTAGAAGACCGCCCTACCCTATTCTTTGAAATCATTCAGCGCGAAGGAGCAAAAGGATTTGGCGCAGGAAATTTCAAAGCATTATTTGAATCCATTGAAAGAGAACAAGCATTAAGAGGAACACTTTAATTTTAAAAACAATTCAATCAATTATTACATGAAAAAAATAATCATGACACCAAATTCACCGGCACCAATCGGTCCGTACAATCAGGCAGTATTGGCAGGTGATACCTTGTATGTTTCTGGAACAATTGCCTTGGATTTACAAACCAATAAGTTGATGAAACTTTCGATTAAAGATGAAACCAAACAAGTAATGGATTACCTTGGTGAAATTTTAAAAGAAGCCGGAATGACTTACGAAAATGTAGTTAAAACCAGTATTTTTTTAAGTGATATGAACAACTTTGTTCAGGTAAATGAAGTGTATAGTGCTTATTTTACAAGTAATTTTCCTGCGCGTGCAACAATTGAGGCTCGTCGTTTACCAAAAGACGCAAACGTTGAAATCAGTTTAGAAGCTGTTAAATAATTTTCTCCTTTCAAACATTTGAAAGCGGTTTTAAAAAAACCGCTTTTTTTATTGACAAAAATCGAAGATAAATATGAACATTGAAGAACTTAGAGATTATTGCATGTGCAAAAAACATGTTGAAGAATATTTTCCTTTTGATGAAAAAACGCTTGTTTTTAAAGTAATGGGTAAAGTTTTTTTGTTAACAGATATTCAATCAAACCCATTACAATTCAATGTAAAGTGTGATCCTGAAATTGCAATTCAACTTCGTGAAAATTATTCATGTATTACACCCGGATTTCATATGAATAAAAAACATTGGAATACTATTATCTGTGATGTATCATTACCAAAAACAGAACTAATAAAATGGATTGACCACAGTTATGATTTAGTGTATTCAGGTTTATCTAAAAAAGCAAAACAACAAAACAACTATTAAATAAAGTTGTTTATTCTTCTTTATTATAATAAAGCGTATAAAAATTCATTCCTTTTTCTTCATCAAATCCACGCTTAATATAATCATGGCGACCATGAACGTATACATGAAAGTTTTTATCTAATTTTAATACTGAACGAAGGTGTTTTTGATTTTTCTTAACTGCTGTTTTTGAAATATCAAAATCTTCAATTGCATTTAAATGATTTTCTTTATTGTAATTATTAGCGTATTCACGAAAAGCATCAACTAATTCTGGTGCCCCCATTACTTCATTTTCAAATTCATTCATGTTGAATTTATCTTTTTCCTTGAAATAATTTAAAGAGCGATTCATAATCAGCATCTGATCAGGTCGTTCTACATTGTTTTCTTCAGTTAAAACTTCCTTACAAAAAGAAGTTGCTGTATTAAGTAATTGTTGAGTATGAAAAAAACGTTCCTCTCTAATTTTTACGTTTAAAAAATCTTCCGTCCAATACAAAGCTGCTTCAGCAATTTTATGACTGTTATCTATAATACTTATTTTATATCCGTTTTCTGCAGCAGAGTTAAAAATCAAACATCCCTTATCTAATTTATTAATATTGATTCCATTCTCACAACTAATATCAAAATCATCTAAATGCTGAAATACTTTTAGGTATGTTTCTTTATTTTCTGATTTAAAAACACCAATTGCATCTGTCAATTCACCATCAACCGATACATTTTTAAAATAAGCAACATAAAACTCTCCTCCTTTTATTTTAGGGTGATTGCTTTGATGATATAGATGTTTTGCCATCTCTACAGATGCTTCATGAAATGTTGCCCTTGAATTAAAAATGTCCTGAACTAACGACTGTATGTTTTTTAAATCCAAATCACCTGGTTTCGAAAACTGATAATAGATGTCAGTCTTAAATGGTGTTAAAAAAAAGCCCATTAACGTTTCTTTCACAAAGTCTTCGTTAAATTTGAAAGGTTGTTTTGAAAAAGCTGATTCTTCACCATTTCCTTTATTTCCAACATAATGAACAGAAAGATTGTCAAGTTCGGCGCGTTTAAATTCTATCATGGCACAAATTGTGTTTAATGAAATACGAAAATAATTTTTTAGCCAGACATGACTTAAAAATGATTTCAACAATTTATTTTATTCACTAACAACATATTTTTTCTTTTAAATAAATTCTTTGCTTACATTTAGAGTATTAATAGTATGAGTTTTTTACATTCAAAGTTTACAAAAGTAATCCTGATTTCAGGTATTTTAGGCTTACTGTCATTTTCAATTGCAAGTTTGCAATTAGATAAAAACCAAATTGTTTTGGATATTGTTATGAGTGGCCTAAATAATGCGCATTACAGTCCAAAAGAAATTAATAATGATTTTTCCGAAAAGTTTTTTGATCTGTACTTAAAACGATTGGATTACAATAAAAAATTCTTGTTACAATCGGATATTGAACGTTTAAAAAAATACCGAACTGAAATAGATGACCAAATTAATAACGGTACTTTCCAGTTTTTTGATCTCAGTAATGACATCATTTTAAAACGAATTGAAGAAAAAGAAAGTTGGTATAAAGAAATTTTAGCTAAACCTTTCGAGTTTTCAAGTGATGAGCAATATGAAACTGATGGTGAAAAACTAAAATTTGCTCAATCAGAGGAGCAGCTTAAACAAGAATGGGTAAAGTATTTAAAATATCAAGCCATTTATAGAATAAATGAAATGCTTGATGATCAGGAAAAAATTAAATCGGCTAAAGATACTTCAGCAAAAATTTTACCTTTTGATTCACTAGAAGTAAGCGCAAGAAAAAAAGTTTTAAAACTTACCGATGATTGGTTTAAACGATTAAAAAAATTCAACAAAAAAGATCGTTTCGCAGGATATATCAATACTATTACTGCACTTTATGATCCTCATTCCGAATTTTTCCCTCCTAAAGAAAAAAAGAAATTTGATCAAAGCATGAGTGGACAATTGGAAGGTATTGGTGCGCGTTTACAACAAAAAGACGATTACATAAAAGTAACTGAAATTGTTGTTGGAAGCCCAAGTTATAAACAAGGCGATTTAAAATCAGGTGATTTAATTATTAAAGTTGGGCAAGGCAATAACGAACCTGTTGATATTGTAGGTATGGATATTGACGATGCGATTGAGTTGATTAAAGGAAAAAAAGGTACGGAAGTTCGATTAACTGTTAAAAAAACAGATGGAACCATAAAAGTAATCCCTATCATTAGAGACATCATTCAATTAGATGAAACATTTGCTCATTCGGCTATTTTAAATAACGGAAAAAATAAAGTGGGATATGTAAAACTCCCAACATTTTATTCAGATTTCACTAGAAACGGTGCAAGACGATGTGCTGATGATATTAAAACCGAAGTGATTAAACTTAAAAAGGAAAATGTGGAAGGTATCATCATCGATCTTCGTGATAATGGTGGTGGATCGTTACAGGAAGTTGTAAATATGGGGGGGTTATTTATAGAGAAAGGCCCTATAGTCCAAGTTCGTAAAAAAAACGGAGTAACCGAAGAGTTAAAAGATTTTGATGAGTCAAAAGTTTATGATGGTCCACTAGTTATTATGGTTAATCGTAATAGCGCATCTGCTTCAGAGATTTTAGCCGCAGCTATGCAAGATTACAAACGTGCTGTAGTTGTAGGCAGTCAATCCTTTGGTAAAGGAACTGTTCAATCCTTTTTAGATTTGGATAATTATTTATTACCTCAGTTTGACACCATAAAACCGCTAGGTTCAGTAAAAGTAACCATGCAAAAGTTTTACAGAATAAATGGTGGAACAACACAATTACGTGGCGTTATGCCTGACATAAATTTACCTGATCCTTACAGCATGATTGAAACAGGTGAAAAAGAAATGGATTACCCAATGCCTTGGGATGAAATCAATAAGGCAAATTATGTTTCATATTCTACTATTAACTATTCAAAAATTAAAAAGAACAGCGATGATCGCATCAAAAAATCAAAATCTTTTCATTTAATTGAAGATGAAGCGAAAGAAATAAAATCTAAAAAAGACGACTCAAAATACAGCTTAAATCTGTTAAAATACCGTAAAGAGATTCAACAACAAAAAGACAATAATAAAAAATACGACGATCTTCAAAAAGAAATTAATGGATTTGATATTAACCTAATGAAGAGTGATGAGAATGCTATGAAAAATGATTCAATAAAAATTACTCGTGAACAAAACTGGATTAAGTCGTTAAAAAAAGATGTTTATCTTCATGAAGCAACCAATGTAATTGGCGACATGTAAAGATGAAATTCTTCATGTTTATGAGTTTTTAAAATGTTTATTTTTTAAATGAAAAAGCAGAAAAAGTCAAAAGTTATGTTAGTAGGTAGAAGAGAAATTGTAAGTTTCCCTTTGCTTGATTTAATCGATTTGGAAGCTAAAATTGATACAGGTGCTTACACATCTGCTTTGCATTGTAAGGATATTGAATTAAAAAACATTAATAAAGTTACCCATTTATGTTTTAAATTATTAGATGATTCGCATCCAGAGTATAAGGACAAAGAATTTCAATTTGCTCAATTTGATAAAAAAACAATTAAAAGTTCATTTGGCGAATCAGAAGAACGTTTTTTAATAAAAACAAACATCGTTTTAGCCGGTAAAAAAATATCTTTACTTATTTCCTTAACGGATAGAACAAACATGAAATATCCAGTTTTAATTGGACGAAGATTATTAAACAAAAAATTTATTGTTGATGTAAGTAAAAAACATACAAATGGAATAGCAATAAATTAATTTTTAATTAAATTTATGTAGTAGATAATAGATATAGAAAAACAATAACCATTTAATTTTTTATTTATGAAAATCGCCATACTATCAAGAAGCAAAAACATCTATTCTACAGGCCAATTAGTGGAAGCGGCAGAGAAAAGAGGGCATGAAGTTTTATTGTTAGATCACATGAAATGTGTTTTGGTAATTGAAAAAGGCAGGCCTCATATTTATTATCAGGGTAAAGAAATTACCGGTGTAAATGCTGTAATTCCAAGAATTGGTGCATCTGTTACATTTTATGGAACTGCAGTTGTTCGTCAGTTTGAAATGATGAAAATTTTTACTGCAGTTGAATCTCAAGCATTGGTACGTTCAAGAGATAAGCTAAGAAGTTTACAAATTTTAGCTCGTGCCGGTATAGGAATGCCTAAAACTGCATTTGCTAATCAAACAAGTGATATCGATAGTTTAATTGATAGTATTGGAGGAGCACCTTGCATTATAAAATTATTAGAAGGAACTCAAGGTATTGGTGTTATTTTAGCCGAAAGTAAAAAAGTGGCAACATCTGTTATCGAAGCGTTTTTAAAATTGGATGCAGCAATGCTTGTTCAGGAATTTATAAAAGAAGCAAAAGGAGCTGATATCAGAGCTTTTGTTATCGATGGGCAAGTTGTTGGAGCTATGAAGCGCCAAGCAAAAGAAGGAGAATTCCGATCGAACTTACATCGTGGAGGTTCTGCCGAGCTCATTCAACTTACTTCAGAAGAAAGAGCAACAGCAATTAAAGCTGCAAAAAAACTAGGTTTAGGAATTGCCGGTGTAGACATGCTTCAATCAGAAAGAGGCCCTTTGGTAATGGAGGTAAACTCTTCACCAGGTCTAGAAGGGATTCAAAAAGCAACGGGAATTGATATTGCTGGTAAAATTATTGAATACGTAGAGCGCAACGAATTTAACGGTAACGAAGGATAATTTCACGATTAACTTATTCTATTAAATGAAATTATCTTATTATAAGCAAATTTTTCGTTTTTCTTTATTATTTGTTTTTTTATTGTTATCGCATACTTATTTTAGTCAAAATAACAATGACTCTAAACGAAAAAAATTAGTTCAATTTTCAGGAGTTGTAGTAGATAATGACAGCTTAAAACCTATACCATTTACATCCATTTTAGTAAAAGGAACCAACCATGGAACTGTTTCTGATTTTTATGGTTTTTTTACTTTGGTAGCTTCTGTTGGTGATACTATCGAATTCTTTTCGGTTGCATATAAAGATGGCTTATATAAAATACCCGACACTTTACAGGCAGCACATTATTCAATCATACAAGTTTTAAAGAAAGACACCATTGATTTACCTGCTGTAACGATTTACCCATGGCCATCACGTGATGAATTTAAAAAAGCGTTTTTAAAACTGGATGTACCAAGTACGGATTATGATCGTGCTCAAAAAAACCTAGAAGAATCTGAAATGCGTGAATTAGCTAAAGGAATCAGTATGGATGCGCAAGGAAATTACCGATATGCCATGCAACAACAATATACAAAATTATATTATGCTGGGCAGTATCCTCCAAACAATTTACTTAACCCTGTTGCTTGGGCAAAATTCATTAAATCCTGGAAAGAAGGTAAACTAAAACGTAAGTAAATAATTACTTAACGTATATCATGTCCCATTTTTTTAACTTTGGTATTTAAGTAGTTTTCATTGTGTGGATTAGCAGGTATAACAATAGGAACATTTTCCACAATTTCTAAACCATAACCAATTAAACCAGCACGTTTTTTTGGATTATTACTTAACAAACGAATTTTAGAAATACCAAGATCTCTTAATATTTGTGCGCCAACACCATAATCGCGTTCATCCATTTTAAAACCTAATTCTAGATTGGCATCAACCGTATCAAAACCTTCTTCCTGTAATTTATATGCCTTTAATTTATTCATAAGTCCAATTCCTCTGCCTTCTTGATTCATATAAACAATTGCGCCTTTTCCTTCTTTTTCAATTGTTTCCATGGCTTTTTGTAATTGAGGTCCGCAATCGCATCTGCAAGAGCCAAAAATATCCCCCGTAACACAAGAAGAATGAACCCTAACCAAAATAGGTTCATCTTTTTTCCATTCACCTTTAACAAGTGCCAAATGATCAGCATCGTTAGTGGTTTGTTTATATGCAATTAACTTAAAATTACCAGATTGAGTTGGCATATCCACAACTACTTCACGTTTAATTGTTGTTTCTGTTTTTAAGCGGTATTCAATTAAATCTTTAATTGATATTATTTTTAAATTAAAACGATCGGCAATTTTAATTAAATCAGGTAGCCTAGCCATTGTACCATCTTCATTCATAATTTCAACCAAAGCACCACAGGGTTCAAAACCAGCTAACCTTGCCAAATCAACAGTAGCCTCAGTATGACCTGTTCTTCTTAAAACACCCCCATTTTTTGCCTTTAATGGAAAAATATGCCCAGGCTTTCCAAATTCTTCCGGTTTAATTTCGGGATTAATTAGTGCCTGAATGGTTTTTGAACGATCGGATGCAGAAATACCAGTTGTACATCCATGACCTAATAAATCAATAGAAACTGTAAATGCTGTTTCATGCAAAGATGTATTAGATGGAACCATCATCTCTAATTGAAGTTCTCTTGTTTTTTCTTCAGTAATTGCAACACATATTAAACCTCTACCGTGTGTTGCCATAAAATTTACTATTTCAGGTGTGATATTTTTTGCAGCAGTAATAAAATCGCCTTCGTTTTCTCTATCTTCATCATCTACCACAATTAATAATTTACCTGCTTTTAAATCATCTAATGCGTCTTCAATTGTATTTAGCTTTATTTCCATAGTGCAAATTTAGTTATTTAGCCGTAAGGATTGTTCAATTTGACTTTCTTTAATCATTTTTATCTTTCGTACATCATTTACATTTTTAAATTGCTCAACAACAATTAATTCATGCAATTAAACAAAAGTTTAAGGATTAATTATAAATTTGCTTTTATGTCTAAAACAAATTACAGATATAACCCAAAAAGTTTATCTTATGAAAAGGTTGATTTAAAACCTAAAGACATTATTTTAAAAGTACTCTCCTACCTTGCCACAGGAATTGTATTTGCAACTATTACAATTGTTTTAGCCTACAAGTTTTTACCCTCACCAAACGAAAAGAAAAAAAGCCGAGAAATTGAGCTTGTCCTTTTACAATATGAATTATTGAAAAATAAAATGGATAATCTTGAAAAAGTGCTAACTGATTTAGAAGATCGAGATAATAATGTTTATCGTTTAATTTTTGAATCAGAACCAATACCAGCTGAAATTAGAAAAGCAGGATTTGGAGGTGTAGATAGATATAAAAAACTTGATGGCTACGATAATTCAGATTTGATGATTGAAACAACAAAAAGATTGGATCAGCTTACTAAAAGAATTTATGTTCAGTCTAAATCGTATGATGAAGTAGTTAAGATGGTCAAAAATAAGGAACAGTTGCTTAACTCAATACCGGCAATTATGCCCATTAACTCTAAATTTTTAAAAAATCCTCCAAGTGGATTTGGTTACAGGACTCATCCTATTTACAAAACTCAAATTTTCCATAAGGGAATGGATTTTACTGCACCTACAGGAACACCAATTTATGCTACCGGTGATGGAATTGTTGAGACAATTGAATTAAATGATGCCGGTTATGGTAATCATGTAATATTAAATCATGGTTTTGGTTATCAAACGCTTTATGCACATATGGTAACTGTAAAAACCCAAAAAGGCAAAAAAGTAAAAAGAGGGGAATTAATTGGATTGGTTGGAAATACTGGTTTATCTACCGGCCCACATGTGCATTATGAAGTTTTAAAAAACGGCAATCACCTAAATCCGATTAGTTTTTATTACAGCGATTTAAACCCGGAACAATATCAAAATTTATTAGATATTTCATCGCGTTCAACCCAATCATTCGATTGATGTGAGTAAATCAGCTAAAATTAATATTTCTACGGCTATTGCTTTGGTAATTGCCAATATGGTTGGAACAGGAGTTTTTACAAGCTTAGGTTTTCAATTATTGGATTTAAAAAGCCCCTTTACAATTATATTACTTTGGCTTATTGGTGGTTTACTAGCACTTTGCGGTGCGCTTACCTATGGGGAAATTGGTGTTACATTTCCAAAATCCGGTGGTGAATATCATTATTTATCCAAATTATACCATCCGCTTTTTGGTTTTTTATCAGGTTGGGTTTCCATTACAGTTGGATTTGCCGCACCGATAGCTCTTGCAGCTGTTGCACTTGGATATTACGTATCTAATCCTTTTCCTTTTATTTCAAGCAATTTATTAGCTGTTTGTATTGTTATACTTTTAACTTTAATTCATTCTACACAACTTAAAAGCGGTGCAAATTTTCAAAAAATTACCACATTAATTAAAGTAATTATTATTACAGGATTTATTTTATCCGGTTTTTTTCATCAACCTATTCATCAAACCTCTATTTTACCAAATGCTGAATCATGGAAAGAAATTTTTAGTCCTGCTTTTGCTATTTCACTAATCTATGTTTCGTATGCTTACAGTGGATGGAATGCTTCATCATACATTGCAGAAGAAATAGAAGATGCTGATAAAAATTTACCTAAATCACTTTTAATAGGGACCGCTGTTGTAACTGTTCTTTATGTGCTACTTAATTTTATATTTATGTATAGTGTTCCAACTACTGAATTAGCTGGTAAAGTAGATATTGGTTTTATTAGTGCAGAACATCTTTTTGGAAAAGTAATTGGAAACATTATGGGTGTTGTAATTGCATTTTTATTAATTTCTTCAATTAGCGCAATGGTAATGACGGGGCCAAGAGTATCAAAAGCAATGGGAGAAGATTTTTATAGATTACGGTTTTTGGCTAAAACAAGTAAAAATAATATTCCGGTAATAGCTTTATTTATTCAATGTACCATATCAATAGGTTTAATAATCACCTCAAATTTTGAAAGTGTTTTAACGTTTATTGGATTTACATTAAGTCTTTTTACTTTTTTTACCGTTGCTGGTATTTTTAAAATCAGGGCAAATAAAAAACAATCCAAAGAAGGGTATAAAACTTTTTTATACCCCTTTGTTCCATTATTTTATTTGTTTCTAAATGGATGGGTAATTTGTTTTACTTTTTACAATAAACCACTTGAGTCAATATATGGTTTAATTAATCTATTAATTGGCTTTATAGTTTGGTTAATAGTAAAAAAAGATAATGAGCAACAAAAATTTGATTGAATCATTTTAATTAATTAAGCTTAAACTATAAAAGCCTTTAATAAAATAAAGCCCCATTTTAGCGAGGCTTAATTTTTGATAATGATCTAAAATTAGATTAATTTGTGGATTCCTCCGATATTTTTTCGAACTCTTTTATTGAAAATCTTAATGCATTAAGCTTATTAAAATGGTTTCTTACTGAATGTTAAAACTATAATATGGTGTATTATTTTCTCCCTAATAGTTTTACATGTAACAAAGTTATCGTGTATACATTGCCTATCATCTGCAATGAGGGCTTCATTAGGTAAAAACTCCTTACCTATTTCAAATGTATATTATGTCAGTGTATATTTTTCTAAATATTTGCGAGTTCCTTAATTGCTTTTAATTTATATTTGTTGAAGTAGATTTGTAATCCTAAGTAATAAACACAAATTGCCCATCTATAAAAGTTATTCAGAAAACAGTAATATTATTACTTTAAATCGTATAGAAGAAATTAAAGCAATTATAACTATTTTGCAATTAATCTTTGTCTCAACTGTATTTGTTAAGTTTTTCATATTGATAGGAGTCAAATAAGGTAAAAAAAAGATTAAAAAGTGGAAAATAAAGGGGCTAGTTGGTCTATTTGTCTGGAATGTCAGGGACGAGGAAAAAAAAGCCGAAAGTTCAAAAAGAAAGTGCAACTCCATTTCCAGATGGAATCAGATCAATTTGAAGAATCAATGGAAGAAGGCAAGGTTGCAGTTCGTCCTAATCGCCACTTATATTCATGCATGAACTGTGGCGGCTCCGGATTAATTCAATCTACTCACCCTCCCATAGCAGATAAGGTAAACTACCCACACGTTGCTATTATTGGAGGAGGTATTGGAGGAGTGGCTCTGGCCGTGGCTTGCTTGCACCGCGGCATACCTTTTACCCTTTATGAGCGAGATACCGGTTTCGATACTCGACCTCAAGGATATGGACTCACTTTGCAGCAAGCTAGTAATGCGATGGAGGGATTTGGTCTTTTATTATTAAAAGACGGGGTTAATTCAACTAGACATATAGTTCATACAACAGAAGGAAAAGTGATTGGTGAATGGGGCATGCGAAAGAGTATGAATTCAAATAAAAAAGCATCCCCGAAGCGCACAAATATACATATCGCGCGACAGTCATTGCGCTTAGCAATGCTTGAGCAACTTGGGGTACACGGTACGGTTTCGTGGGGACATCAGTTAGTAGGATTTAAGGAATGTGAGGGTGATGGTGTTGACCTAACTTTTCAAGTGAATGGAGAAATGAAAAGCGCAAAGGCTGATCTCGTAGTAGGAGCAGATGGTATTCGTAGTTCGGTTCGGAGTTTGTTGATTGGTGAGGATATAAATCCTTTACGTTACTTAGGTTGTATTGTGATATTGGGTATTTGTCCTTTGAGCGCACTAAAAGGTCTTGAAAATTCTTTGTTGGATTCAGCCACCGTATTTCAAACTGCCAATGGCAATGAACGAATTTATATAATGCCTTATTCTAAAGACTCTGTGATGTGGCAACTTAGTTTTCCGATGTCGGAAAGAGAGGCAAAGGAGTTGAGTGCTCAAGGAGCTCAAGCGCTTAAGGAAGAAGCGTGTCGTAGAACTCAGTGGCACGATCCCATTCCTCAGATCGTATCGGCAACCTTGATCGCTCAGATTTCCGGCTATCCTGTGTATGACCGAGAATTACTTGATTCAAAATTATTGGAGAAATGTGGAAAAGCAACTCTGATTGGAGATTCGGCTCACCCTATGAGTCCATTTAAAGGACAGGGAGCGAACCAAGCTCTTTTAGATGCTTTGTCACTTGCTCGTGCAATCACAAAAGGATGTGGACCTTTATCTCTTTGGAAAGAAGTTGGAGTAAGGAAAAGTGTATTAACAGAGTTTGAATCAGAAATGTTAGAGCGCACTGCTTCCAAAGTGAAAGCTTCAGCAGAGGCGATACATTACCTTCATTCCGAAATTGTGCTACATGAGGGTGATGCGCCGAGAGGTAGAAGTTTAAAGAAAAAAAACGCATAACAATGGCTTTCTGAAAAACAGCCCTTAAAGCTCTGGTAAATATAGAGCGTTAAGGGTTGTGGACTTCACTGATATTTTTTCGAACTCGTTTATGAAAGATTTAGAGGTTTTGAGTGCTTTAAGGCTCCATATAAGCGATGGTACAAAAGCATTATATGGGATGTTTTCTCATGTATAGTATTTATACATGAGAAACTTTTCAGGTATAGAATTATTAATTATCTTTACATGATAATCGTATCAGGTAAAAACGCTTTACATGACAAAAAGTAAAAATATTACAGTTCCCGAAAGTGAAAAAGCATTCAATAATTTGCCTTTTTTACCCCCCCCTAAAGACAAAATTGAAACGGTAAAAGTTTTAAGGCAATTGGTAAAATCTTCAGTTGCTTTGGCAGAATTAAAAGGAATAGTAAACATTTTACCAAATCCGGAAATTTTGCTTAATGCAGTTATTTTGAAAGAGGCTAGAGCTAGTTCAGAAATAGAAAATGTAATAACAACACAAGACAAATTATACCAAGCCCTTTCTGCGAAAGGTATTCAAGTAGATACGGCCACAAAGGAAGTTTTAAGATACCGCGAGGCAATGCTTTATGGTGTAAACTTTATAAAGAAGAAGTCTTTTTTAACAACAAATGCAATTATTGAAATTCAAAAAATACTTGAAGAAAATAATGCAGGAATAAGAAAATTGCCAGGTACTGCTCTTCGAAATGCATCAACAGGAAAAGTGATTTATACACCTCCTAACAATATCGATGCTATAAATAGGCTACTGAGAAACTACGAGCAATACATAAATGAGGAAGATGATATTCCTCACCTAATAAAAATGGCTGTTCAACATTATCAATTTGAAAGCATCCATCCTTTTTATGATGGAAACGGGCGTACTGGTAGGATAATAAATATTTTGTGCTTAATAATGGGTGGACTGCTTGAAAACCCTGTATTATTTTTAAGCGGTTATATAATAGATAACAAATCTGATTATTATAAATTGTTACAAGAAGTTAGAACAAAACAAAATTGGGAAACTTGGATTTTATTTATTTTGAAAGGAATAGAATCTACCGCAAATGAAACAATTTTTCAGGTTAACAGAATAAACAAATTGTTTGATCAAACAAAAGGAGCTGTGCAAAAAATGATTCCTAAAATTTATAGTAAAGAATTGATTGAAATTCTGTTTGAGCAACCTTATTGTAAAAGCGAATATTTAGAAAATAGATTAGGTATTTCGCGAATTACAGCATCAAAATATCTTAAAGAGTTGGAAAAAATTGAAGTTTTAAAATCCAAAAAGGTTTGGAAAGAAACACTTTATATAAATACGGAATTATTTAACCTCCTGAAAAAATAAACTCAAAAAGTTCGAATCCCTTTAAGATACTAGGCTAAAAATGGTGATTTTAAAAAAAAGTTCGAACTCTCATTTAAAAAAACGGAATCTCTCGAATCTATAGTATTTACATGGGTTTCAGAGGAAATAAAAAAGGGACAAACTTAAATTTTTAAGTTTGTCCCTTTGGGTGGACCCGGAGAGATTCGAACTCTCGTCCAAACAAGGAATAAAAATGCTTTCTACATGTTTAGCATCTATTTAATTTTCGTCCGAAGCCAGGCATAAATACAAACCAAATTTCAGCTTAGTTACTAATATTATTCTGAATAGTAACATCAACAGAATAACTTGCTATTTTACGATGCAAGGTCCTTATCGCTAAGCAAGTGCGCTATAAGGGTTGCAAAGGTTGCTAAATCCTAGATTAAGCAGCCATAGCGTAAGAATACTCTTCGCCAGATAAAATTTTGAGAATTAGATTTAAAGTGCTCCGTTCACAATACACTACATGCTTACACTGCTATTGCACTCGCTGTCAAAACCGGGCGGGCCCAATTGGTAAATTCAAAGAACAATACAAATTTAATACAATGTAAGGCTTAAAAAAATAAATTTGTTGTTTTTATGTTATTTATTTATGGATTTCGCAAAATTTAATCATCAGACTTCAATACAAATTCGTTTTTCTGACCTTGATGCTTTTGGTCATGTAAATAATGCTGTTTTTGCATCTTACTTTGAAATGGCCAGAGTTGACTATTTTGATGATGTTTTAGGAAAACGAATTAACTGGAAAAAAAATGGGATGATTTTAGCAAAAAACATTTTAGAATATCATCTTCCCGTATTTTTAAAAGATAATATTGTTTGCCACACTACAGTAACAAAACTTGGAAATAAAAGCATAGAAATTCATAATGCATTAGTAAGAGATAATATAGTACTTGTTGCAACTGGTATAGGTACTCTTGTTTGTTTTGATTATGAAGAAAACCAAACCATACCTATTTTAAATGAATGGAGAATGTTAATTACTCAAAGAGAAAACCATGAATTTTAACGCATAATATTTATTAATTAGTTGATAATCATTAGTTTTTAGTTATTTGATTAATTCTTATCTTCGCGAGCTTATTTATAAAAAAATCATAATCCATACATGGAAAAAATGAACATCTATCTTTTAGGTATTTTATGGAAAAAAAGAATAAATATTTTAAAAGTTGGAATATTAGCTCTACTTTTATCTATAACTATCGCTCTTTTAATTCCACCCAGATTTAAATCAGAGGCTACTATTTACCCTGCAAATCTTACAAGTTATAGCGATGAAACACCAACCGAACAGTTGATGCAATTTTTAAACTCAGTTGAAGTTAAAGAAATCATCCGAAAGAATTACAATTTGTACCAACACTATAAAATTGATTCTACAAATAAACTTGCCGAAACTTATTATTTCAATATAATCAAAGAGAACATCATATTAAACCAAACAAAATATGGTTCAATCGAGATAATAGTGTACGATCAATCTCCTCAAATGGCTAAAGATTTAGTGGAAGGAATTATTGATGCAGTAAATGATCACATACGTTTTTCTAAAAACCAAAAAATTTCTGAATATAACCAAGCAAATAAGTTATACATGAGTACACGTAAAAAATCAATGGATAGCGTAGATGTACTCTTAAAAGACTTTAGTGAAAAATTTGGCATTAATAACTACAGCGATAAAATTGGAAATGCGGCAAAGTATTATTACAAGTCTATACCAGAAGGTAGATCTGAAGGTTTAGCAATAAAATTAGGAGAATTAGAAATTCAAGGAAAGGAAGAACAATGGAAAGAAAGAAAAACAAAAGTTTGGTCGGATCAATTTAATATTTATTTGGGCGACTTTAACGCCTCTTTGCAAGAATTAGATAAAGGTGTAAGAGATATTGATAAAAAAATTACTTATACAACAATTGCATCTAAGCCTATAACTCCTGAAGCAAAAGATTCACCAAAAAGAACGGTAATCGTTTTTGTATTTACATTAAGTTCAGTTTTACTGGTATCTCTTTACTACATTTTTGAAGATAAAATTAAATCACTAAAAGAGGTTATTAATAAATAAAAAACTCGTTGAGTTTCATGAGTCAGAAAAAATTTATAAATAATCTTGCCATATTAATTTTTCTCAATTTATTGGTAAAACCTTTTTGGCCATTAGTTATTGAACCTGCAGTACAGCAAGAGGTTGGTAACGTTGCTTATGGTGAATACTTTTCTTTATTTAATTTTTCATTCCTATTAAATATTTTACTTGATTTTGGAATAACCAACTTCAACAACAAAAATATTGCTCAAAATAATCATTTACTAACTAAACATTTTTCGGCACTTTTTGTACTTAAACTTTCACTTGCAATCGTGTATCTTGTATTTACTGTAGGTATTGGTTTAGTTATTGGGTATGATTCACGTTTAATAAAACTATTGCTCATACTTGGTTTTAATCAGTTTTTAATTTCTCTTATTCTTTACTTACGATCAAATCTTTTAGGTCTTCATTTATTTAAAACAGATAGTTTAATCTCTATTTTAGACAGAACCATTATGATTGTCATCTGTAGTATAATACTATGGACCAATTTTACAGAAATTAAAATAGATATAATGACGTTTGTGTATATACAAACAGCTGCTTACTTTATTACTGCTGCTCTAGCTTTTATTGCTGTTTTAAGTAAAACAACGGATTTAAAAATTGTTTGGAATTGGCCTTTTTGCCTAATGATACTTAAAAAAAGTTATCCATTTGCTATTTTAGTTTTATTAATGACTTTCTATAACAGATTAGATGCTGTTATGATTGAGCGAATTTTAGGTGGAGACGAGGGCGCAAAAGAAGCGGGTATTTACGCAAAAGGCTTTCGATTATTGGATTCGGCAAACATGATCGCTTATTTATTTTCCATTCAATTGTTACCTGTATTTAGCAGAATGATTAAATACAAAGAAAATACTGAACAATTAGTTAAACTATCATTTACTCTTTTAATTACTCCAGCAATTGTAGTGGCAATAGGTTGCTTTTACTATAATATAGAAATTACTGCACTTATTAATCACGGAAATACTGATTCCGCACATGTATTTAGTGTATTAATGTGTTGCTTTATTGCTATTTCAAGCACCTATATTTTCGGTACATTATTAACAGCTAACGGTAATCTTAAACAATTAAATTACATGGCATTATCAGGCATATTATTAAACTTAATCTTAAATATTATTTTAATCAATTACTTAAAAGCATACGGATCTGCTATCTCTAGTTTAATAACCCAATTTTTCACAGCCATTCTACAAATTTATCTGGCAATAAAAATTTTTAAATTCAGATTTAATAAAAGATTAATTACACAATTATGTTTGTTTATTGTTGGAGTTATTTGCTTCAATATTTTCACTTATCATTTTTTAAACAATTGGATGATAAATTTTACCATCATGACAATACTAAGTGTAGTTTGGGCGTTATTAACTGGATTAATTAGTTTGAAATCAATTTTGAGATTTTTGAAATACTAACAAAATGCAAAAAATGAATTTAGAGGTACTAAAAATAGTATATAAAAAGAGGAGGTATATTTTATATTCAGCATTAATTGGTCTTATCGCATCTATTGTAATTGCTTTGGTAATTACTCCAAAATATAAATCTTCAGGTGTAATTTATTCTTCAAATTTATTATCTAACAGAGGCATCCTTTTTTCTAACGATATTTTATCAAACAATGAAGCTACTAACACAGAGCTTTTAATGCAATTTATTAATTCTAATGAAATTAAAAACCAATTATTAACTGATTTCGAACTTGATAAACATTACGGCTTAGATAAAAACAATCCAAAATTCAACACTTACTACACTTATTATTACAAAGACAACTTTAAGTTTTCACAAACTAAATACGAATCGATTTTAATTGAAGTTTATGATAAAGATCCGGAAATGGCATATAAATTAGCAGAAGGAATAATTAAAATCACTAATCAGTTTATTCAAAAATCAGTAAACTATCTTATAAAAGAAAAAATATCGTTATTAAACAATACACTTGAAAACCGAAATAAAAACGCAGATAGTTTAAAGCTTATCATAAAAAATCTCAGCGAGAAATTTGGTTTGTTTGACTATTATCTTCAAATCGAACAACTTTCAAAAAGCTATTATAAAAATATACCTCAAAAAAGCATTAACGAATTTAATCCTGAATTAAAAAAAATAAGTGAAAATGGAATTGATTTCTTGCAATTAACAGAAGAATTTAAAGGAAACATACTTGAAGCTGTTAAAATTAAATTAGCTATTGATGATGAAAAAGCAAAAATAAAAAGCAATATCAATTTCGTACAAGAAATTTCAAAACCAGAATTACCTACTGAAAAAGATTCACCTAAAAGAACATTATTAGTAATTGGGCTCACATTAATTTTCACTTTTTCTTCCTGCCTTTATATAATTCTTAAGGTTAAATTTCAAAAAATTAAAGATGCAATTATTCAGGAATAATATCCGAATATTTTTCTTATTACCATTATTGTTTCTAGCTTTTGGCTTGGTGTTTTATTACTTATTCAACAATAACTTTATAATTTACCTAAGCCTTTTACCTCTTGCTTTTTTACTTATTATTCTAGCTATTTTCTACACCGAAAAATTATTTTTAATATCCGTTTTTCTTACTCCTCTTTCGGTTTCTTTAAGGGAATTAGGTTTTGCTGATGGTCATCAATCATTGGATTTAAGTTTACCAACCGAACCGGTATTTGCAGGCTTATTATTATTGGGCTTAATTCATCAAATCTATTTTAATTTCTTAGAAAAAAAATTTGTTAATCATGCACTATCATACTTAATTATTCTTCAACTCATTTGGATTATAATTACTTCAATTACAAGCACAATGCCTCTTGTATCAATTAAGTTTTTTATTTCCAGATTATGGCTTGTTGGCAGTTCATTTTATTTCGCATCTTATTTATTTAAGCATTTAAAAAACATTTATTCTTTTATTATTCTTTATTTATTGGGTTTACTTATTGTAATTTTACAGACCACAATTAAACATGCCGGTTTTGGTTTTTCGGATGAAGTTTCAAACTGGATTATGACTCCATTTTACAACGACCATACTGCTTACGGTGCTGCAATTTCTCTTTTCTTACCCATTACAATTGGTTTTATATTTTTAAAAAACAAATCTCTTAATTACAGATTATTTTTTGTAATTGCCTCCGTACTTTTATTATCAGGAATTTATCTTTCAACAGCAAGGGCAGCGTGGTTAAGTATTGTAGGCTCTTGCTTTATTTTATTAACCCTACTTTTAAAAATAAAATTTCGAACAATTTTTATATTTATTGTAACTGTTTTTTCAGTTTTCTTTGTTTTTCAAAACGAGATTATAATTAGTCTGGAAAAAAACAAAGCCGATTCTGAGGGCAATAAAGCAGACAATATTGGATCAATAACCAATATTAAAACCGATCCAAGCAACGTTGAGCGTCTAAACCGATGGAATTGCGCATTAAGGATGTATGATGAAAAACCTTTTTTTGGATTTGGTCCAGGCACATACATTCTTCAATATGCACCCTTTCAAAAATCAAGTGAAAAAACCATAATTAGTAATAATGATGGAAGTAACGGAAATGCTCATAGTGAATATTTAGGACCATTAGCTGAACAAGGATTAATTGGTACTATGATCGTTTTATTGCTAACCTGTGTATTTTATTTTAAATCATATAAACTTTACTATTGTATTAAAGACTACAATTTAAAAATTCTTGTTGGGTCAATTATTGTGGGAATGAGCACCTATTTTATTCACGGATTCTTAAATAATTTTTTAGATTCGGATAAGTTAGCCGTTCCTTTTTGGGGATTTTTGGCTATCATCGTTGCTATTGATTGCTATCATAATGAAGTTATATCAGATGAAAAATCAGCAACTAATCTCAACGTTAAAACAACGTAAATAGTTTAGATAAATCTTTTGAAGAAATAAAGTTTTAACTACTTAGTTTTAATTTAAATCAGGAGAAAAACATTTATGAATAATCGAGGAAAACTCATCAAACAAAATTGGACTTGATGCCATGATTTCCCTACCAAAAAGATAATTCTCCTGAAACGAAAAATCGGATAATTTACCTCCTGCTTCTTTTACAATGATACTTCCTGCAGCAACATCCCAGGAATTTAAGTTATATTCATAAAAAGCATCTACTCTTCCGCAAGCCAAATAACACAAATCCGATGAGGCCGAGCCAATTCTGCGAACGCCATGTGTATTGCGCATAAAGTATTCTATTGAATGAAGGCAAGATTGCATGCGTGAAAAATTATTTACCGGGAAACCGGTTGCTATTAATGAGTCGGCTAATTTAGAACAACTTGTAACCGCAATTTGCTTTCCATTTAAAAAAGCACCATTGCCTTGAAAGGCTGAAAAAAATTCATTTTGAGCAACTTCATAAACAACTCCGGCAATAATTTTTCCGTTTTGTTCTAAACCAATGCTTACTGCATAACAAGGAATACCATGAACAAAATTGGTAGTTCCATCCAATGGATCAATTATCCAATTGATTTCTTTTTTAGTTGTTAAGGTGTTTTCTTCTGTTATAAAGCCAAAAAAAGGATACTTTTCAGATAAAAAATCTACGATTATTTTTTCAGAGGTTTTATCTACATAGCTCACTAAATCATTTTTAGCTTTTACTTCTGCTTTATTGAATTGAAAATTCAATCGTTCCTCACGAATAAAAGCGCCTGCTTTTTTTGCAATAAATTCTACATCTTGAATAATGTTTGAAAGTTGCATATTTAGAAATGAAAATACTTGCTAGCCATTTTTTCAATTTCGCTTCCGTAAGCTAACGATGCAGTTGCTGCTGGAGATGGCGCATTCAATACATGTATGGCATTTCCATGATACTCTATTTTAAAATCATCCAGCATATCACCTTCAGGATCAAGAGCCATTGCTCTCACTCCTGCCCTACTGGCAATAATATCATCCATTTCTAAACTTGGAATTAATTTTCTTAGTCGTTTTAAGAAAAAGGTTTTTGAAAAAGCCCCGCGATATTCATCTAAACCAAATTTCCAGTGCTTGCCAAAAAACTTCCAGGTACCGCCAAAGGTAAACGCATCAAATGTGTCTTTTGCACTGAATGCTGTTTTAGTATAACCTTCGCGTTTAAATACAAAAACTGCATTTGGACCACACTCTACACCACCATGTATCATTCGCGTAAAGTGAACACCTAAAAACGGAAACTTAGCATTAGGAACAGGATAAATCAAGTTCTTTACTTTATTCATGCCCTTTTCTGTAAGGTCGTAATAATCCCCTCTGAAACCAACAATAGCTGCATCGCTTTTAATCCCTTCTTTTTTTGCGATTCTGTCGCTTTGCAAACCTGCACAGGTAATTAAATATTTAGTTTTGTATTTAGCTTTATCCGTAATTACAGTTGTTATTTCGCCTTGTTTTTCAAAGTCCGTTACTTTTTCTCCTGTATTCACTTCGCTGTTAAATTTTTCTTTTAACAATTTCACGTAAGTACGTGCAACATCCGGATAATCGATAATACCGGTGCAAGGAACCCAAATACCTGCAATTCCTTCACAATAAGGCTCTATCTCTTTTATTTTTTTCGAATCAATTAACTCTATTCCTTCCACATCATTGGCAATACCATTATTGAAAACTTTATTCATATGTGCCAATTCGCTTTCATCTGTTGCAACAATAACTTTACCGCAAATGTCATGTTTAATTTTATGTTCTTTAGCAAAATCAACCAACTCTCTTCTGCCGCTTACACAATGTGTTGCTTTGTAAGAACCTGGTTTGTAATAAATACCAGAATGTATTACACCTGAATTATGTCCGGTTTGGTGAGCCGCAACTTCATTTTCTTTTTCTATAACCAGAATCTTTTTATCAGGATATCTAGAATTTATTTTATAAGCAGAAGCTAGACCAACAATACCTCCACCAACAACTATTACATCATAAACTAAACCAGCCATATTAAAAAATTTATCTTTGCAAAGATAACCTTTGCATGAGAAAACCTAAACTTGTTTTATTAATAATCTTTATAGTTAACATAAAGTTGACTGTTTTTTCTCAACAGTTAATTGAATACGATTGTTTTTTAAAAGCTCAGTTCCATTTTGGATATATCATGCAACATCGTAATGCTATGTCTCATTTGGTAAATGGACACATTTATGGCGCTGAATTAAATTGGGCAAGCCAAACTAAAGGCGAAAAACTATGGCATCATGAAAATAATTTTCCCGAAAAAGGCATTGCTGTCCATTTTTATTCATTAGCCAATCACAATCAATTGGGTCAATTAATTGGGTTTGCGCCATATTACGACATTGGTTTAAATGAAAAAAATAAATCAACTCGATTACACTTAAGGCTATCTTGTGGCATTTCATACTCCACTCAAAAATTTGATCCACTTTTAAATCATAAAAACAATGTGGTTAGTTCGAGTTTAAATGCTTTTGTAAACTTTAAATGGTATTACAAAATTCAGCTAAACAAAAAATTACGTCTGGATGCAGGATTAAATTTTGCCCACGCATCTAACGGAAAATTTAGAACTCCTAATTTAGGCATCAACTTACTAACACTACATTCCGGTTTAACATATTGCATTAATAAAGAAAAAAGTACTTTACCAATTTCTATTGATAGCACTTATTTGCATCAAACAAAACATGAATATTATGGCATTATTGCACTTGGCATAAATGAGAATGACCCTCCTGGTGGCACAAAATATATTGCCCAGTCGTATACTTTAGGTTACTATTACAAAAAACGTAACACACATAAATTTGGTGGTGGTTTAGATTTTTTTTATTGTCAATCGATTAAACAAGAGTTAATTGAAAAAGACAGTATATTACTTAAAAACAATTTAAGCTATTTGCAGTTAGGTGGCAGATTTAGTTATTCGTATGTAATTGGTAAATTATCGTTACCTGTTGAATTGGGTTATTACTTGCATAGCAAATTCAAGGGAAATGGAATGTTTTATCATCGGATTGGATTTCGATATCACTTTAATAACAACTTAATACTAACATTCGCATTAAAAAGCCATTGGGCGGTTGCCCATTATTTTGAATACGGAATTGGATATCGATTAGCAATACATAAAAAAAATGCCGCACTTTAAACGTGCGGCATTTTTTTGAAACCAATTAAACAAAACTTTAAAACATTATGCAACTTTAATCTCTTTGCGATGTTTTACCAATGTGCGTTCTTTTTTTGGAAGAACCAATCGTAAAATTCCGTTGTCATACTTGGCCTCAATTTTTTCAGGTAAAGTATTATCAGGCAACTGAAAAGATCTACTAAAACTGGTGTAAGAAAATTCTCTTCTTTTGAAGTTTTCTTTTTCTTCTTCAGATTCTTTCTCTTTTTCAGAACTAATAATTAAGTAACCTCCCTCTGTTTCAATTTTAAAATCTTTTTTTTCCAAACCAGGTGCGGCTAATTCAATCCTGAAGTTTTCATCATCTTCACTAATATTTACCGAAGGCAATGTGTTTGAAAGTGTGCCTAACATACCACCTGCATAATCAATTAATGATGGACGAAGTAAAAAATCGTTTTCAAAAAAATCATTTACCAAACTTGGCAATGAACCGCTGTTTCTTCTTGTTAATAATGACATAATTTTTCTGTTATTTGTTTTACAATTATTCTATGAATTCAAAAGTAAAACAACAGCATAGTTATCTAAATGTCATTTCGCATAGACAATAATGAGAGTAATGGTAAAAAAGTGATAATGTAAAAAATTGAAAAGCTGATTACTTAATCTTTTTTGCAATCATTAAATTAGAATTGTTGTCTTTAAAATTATAGCCCAAACCGAATCCTAATTTTTTAGGTGTTGCTGTTTTGAACATAGAGTCTAAATCAACTTGAAAACGATTAGCAAATAATGAAATTGGTTTTTTATATTCTCCATAGAAAACATATTTCCAATTTTTATTTTTTTCAAAAAATCTAAAGGCTATGCCCGAATCATCCTGCATAACTTGATTGCTTTTTGTTAAAATAAAATCCCGCACAGAACTAAATCCTGCATTATGCATTAAATAAGAGGCGCCTTTTAAATAAGTAGTTACACTACCAAGTTGATTAAGGTACTTTTGAACAGCTGAGTTTTTATCATACGCAGCATTTGATAGATCTAAAGAGAAATAATGTAATTTCTTTTGTTTTTTATCAAGATTATTAAAAGTTATTTCAATGCCTTTTGATTTTGTATTTTTTGATTTTAGATCGATAAAACTATTGAGGTAATTTATTGTCCCTGATGAGTCTAAAACAAATGGTTTAACCGAACATATAGTATTTCCGTTTCTGTTTAAAAATAAGAGCAACAAGTGCAATGTACCATCAACATCCTCATTTTTTAAATCTTCACTCATGCTATTTGTTCTAAAAAAACTAAAATTTAAAATAGCATGCAGCGATTTATTTATTTTTCCGTAGTAGTTTGACATGGAATCTGGAACATCTTCTAGATGTTCAAATACAGGCAATGTACCTACAGGTTCTAATCCCATTAAAACATAATGGTTAGCATTTGGGAAAAAAGTCTGGGCATGTAAAATATCGGGTCCTGAAAAAGGATAAAACAATACCGAAGTACTATCCATTTCTTTTTTTATTTCATTTTGCTGAAAACCAATTAGATTTTGCAATCTTGTTTTTTGAAAATTTTCCCACTTAGTTTGAAATGAAGTGCAATGTTTTAGAAATGTTACATTCTTAAAATAGTTTGCAAGTAAAGATGAATCGTTGCTTTTATTACCTGAAATTAAATTTGCTAATTGATTTAAAGAGTCGTTTATGCAAATTCTGTTTATTGAAACGGTATCTGTTTTTATTACAGAAAGCGTATCTGTTTTTATTTTATTTTCATTTTGTTTCCCTGGACTTTCGCTACAAGCAGTTATAAAAAACCACAAGATTAAAAAAACAATAAATCGAACAAACATATTTAACAAACCTTTAAATTGAGATGCCAAATGTAAAACAAAAAAAACTACTAATTTACAAATCAGATAGTTTAAAAAATTACAAGTAAAAAACTTAGTAAGCTGGCATTTTGGGTTTATTTTCCATAATACCTTCTATGCGTTCCATGATTTCAGATGTAAGCATTGGAACAACTTCAAGTGATTGTAAAGTTTCTTTTAATTGATCTAACTTACTTGCACCTAAAATTGCGGTAGATATATTAGGGTTTTTCAACACCCATGCAATAGACAAACGCGATATTGAAACGCCTAATTCATCTGCAACGGTTTTAAGTCGTTTTACTTTTTCGTGTTTCCATGCATTGTGTTCGCCAACTATTAATTCCTTTAACCATTCCATTCCCGGTCGATCAATGCGTGTATCATTTGGAGTTAGATTAATGTATTTTCCACTCAATAAACCTGATGCAAGTGGGCTCCAGATTGTAGTTCCTAAGCCAATTTCGCGGTATAATTTATTGTATTCCACTTCAACTCGTTCGCGATGAAATAAATTATATTGAGGTTGTTCCATGGTTGGTGGTGTTAACCCAAATTGTCTTGCAACCGAATAGGCTTCCATAATTTCCTGCGCACTCCATTCGCTTGTTCCCCAATACAAAATTTTCCCTTGTTGTATCAAATGATCCATTGTGCGGACTGTTTCTTCAATTGGAGTATTTTTATCCGGACGATGACAATAAAATAAATCCAGATAATCCAACTGAAAACGTTTTAATGCATTGTTACATGCTTCCACAATATGTTTTCTGCTTAAACCGATTTGATTAGGTAATTTCCCTCCCCAAAAAACTTTACTGGAAACTACATATGTGCTTCTCTCCCAGCCCATTTTTTTCAAAATATTGCCCATCACAATTTCTGATTTTCCGCTTGCATAGGCTTCGGCATTATCAAAAAAATTAACTCCATTATCGTAAGCCAACTTCATGCAATTCTCTGCAATATCATCCCCAACTTGCGAACCAAAAGTTACCCAACTTCCAAATGAAAGTGCACTAACCTGTAAACCTGATTTTCCTAATCTTCTATATTCCATAATGTTTTTTTGTTAATTATACTGCAACAGCAGCTTTGATGTGAGGATGAGGATCATATCCTTCAATGCTGAAATCCTCGAATTTAAAATCGAAAATATTTTTAACGTTCGGATTAATTTTTAAAACTGGAAGTTTTCTGCATTCACGTGACAGCTGCAATTTTGCTTGTTCAATATGATTAGAATATAAATGCGCATCACCTAAGGTGTGTACAAAATCCCCCACCTGTAAATCACAGGCCTGTGCTACCATATGCGTAAGTAAAGCATAAGATGCAATGTTAAAAGGAACACCCAAAAAGATGTCGGCACTGCGCTGATACAATTGACAACTTAATTTACCATCTGCCACATAAAACTGAAAGAAAGCATGACAAGGAGGGAGTTTCATTTTTTCAATTTCACCAACATTCCAAGCGCTAACGATTAATCGCCTTGAATCAGGTGATTTTTTAATCATATCAATCACATTACTTATTTGATCGATTTGTCTTCCATCAGGTGTTGGCCAGCTTCTCCACTGCGATCCGTAAACCGGACCAAGATTTCCATTTTCATCAGCCCATTCATCCCAAATACTAACACCATTTTCCTTTAAGTAGGCAATGTTTGTATCACCTTTTAAAAACCAAAGTAATTCATGAAAAATCGATTTTGTATGTAATTTTTTAGTGGTAAGCATAGGAAAACCTTCTTGTAAATTAAAACGCATTTGATACCCAAAAACGCTTATTGTTCCAGTTCCTGTTCTATCTGTTTTTACTGCACCAATATCCAAAACATGGCGCATTAAATCGTGATATTGTTTCATTAAAAAAAGGATTATAAAAATTTAAAATTCAAACAAAGATAATTTTTAAATCATCAACGAATTCTCAAAACAATAATAGAAATAGATGAAACCTTAAAAATTAATTCACAATTATTGAAATTAGTTAATTACTTTTTTATAAACGTGTGGTAACCTTTTTAACCATTTTATTTTTCCAATCATAAAAAGTACCCGCAATAATATGTTGACGGGCTTCTTTAACCAACCATAAGTAAAATGCCAGATTATGAACACTTGCTATTTGAGCAGCAAGTAGTTCGTTGCAAGTTAATAGATGCCTCAAATAAGCTTTAGAATAATCGTGATCAACATATGCAGTACCATTTGGATCAAGAGGTGAAAAATCGGTTTTCCATTTTTCATTTTTGATATTGATTATTCCTTCAGAAGTAAACAATAAACCGTGTCGGGCATTGCGCGTTGGCATTACACAATCAAACATATCAACTCCCAAAGCAATACTTTCTAAAATGTTTGCTGGTGTACCTACTCCCATTAAGTATCGAGGTTTATCTTTTGGTAAAATGGCACATACTTCTTCTGTCATGGCATACATTTCTTCAGCAGGTTCACCCACTGAAAGACCGCCAATTGCATTACCTTCTCTGTTTTTTGAAGCAATGAATTCAGCAGATTGAATTCGTAAATCTTTAAACACACTTCCTTGTACAATAGGAAATAGTGTTTGTGAATAATTATAAAGCGGAGGAGTATTATCAAACTGCTGAATACATCTATCTAACCAACGATGCGTCATGGCCATACTTTTTTTGGCGTAATCATAGGTGCAAGGATAGGGAGCACATTCATCAAAAGCCATGATGATATCAGCTCCAATAATTCGCTGAATATCCATTACACTTTCAGGGGTAAATAAGTGTTTAGAGCCATCAATATGCGATTTAAAAGTAGCTCCTTCCTCGTTTAACTTTCGTTGAGCAGATAATGAAAACACCTGATATCCGCCACTATCTGTTAGTATTGGGCGGTCCCAACCATTGAATTTATGCAAGCCACCAGCTTGTTTAAGCACTTCAGTGCCCGGACGCAAATACAAATGATAGGTATTTCCTAAAATGATTTGCGCATTGATATCATTTTTAAGCTCACGCTGATGAACCGCTTTAACTGTTGCCGCTGTTCCAACGGGCATAAAAATAGGTGTTTCTATTTCGCCATGATCAGTTTCTAATAATCCTGCCCTAGCTTTTGATTGAGTATCTTGATGTTGTAATTGAAATTTCACAAATGATTATTTTCAAATTTTAAATTCAGTTATTAAAAAAACCTGACAATGTTTCTTCATTAATCTCTGATAAGGATTGAATCATGCAATCTGCAATGATAAAACGTTTATCGTTTCGGTGCTCTGCATCCGGTATTGCAATAGTATACATTTTCGCTGCTTTTGCAGCAATAATTCCATTTACAGAATCTTCAATCACTAAACATTCTTGAGGATGAACAGCTAAAGAATCCGCGCAATTTAAAAAAACCTGTGGATGTGGTTTACCAAATGGCAAATGCTCAGCCGAATGAATAGCGTTAAAAAAATGTGTAATTCCTAATTTTTTAATTACAGTATTAATTAAAAGATTGTTTGAAGATGAGGCTAAGCCAATTTTAAAATTTTTAGATTTAAAATAATGTAATGCCTTTGTGGTTCCCTCTAATTCTTTACCTTTTTCCTCAATAGTTTTACATAAATCGCTTATAATTTCATCATGTAATTGCAAATTAGTTTTATTTTCCCAATTCTGTTTTTTTCTCCAAAATGCGATGACTTCATCTAAACGCATTCCGGTTGTTTTTCTACAATCGTTTTCGGTTATGTTTAAGCCTACAGTTTTAAATCCATTTATCATGGATTGCCTCCAATAAGGCTCTGAATCGACCAAAACGCCATCCATATCAAACAGTACAGCCTTTAGCATTTTGTTAATTACTTTGTTTATTATTTGCAAATATAGTATAAAGCCCTTTGCATGAGTACACCTAATTTTGTATCATGATGAATAACCTGGAATTTTTAAATAATGTTTGGTACCTCGCAATTTTAGGAGTATTGCTTTTGGGTTTAATTTTTAAACTGATTATTTATTTTGGAAATTATTTTAAGATTAAGCGTTTTAATCCTCATCCTTCTGAATTAAATGATCAGAAACATCCTGTATCAGTAATCATTTGTGCTCGTAATGAGGCTGATAATTTAACCGAATTTTTACCTAAAATCCTTTCTCAAAATTATCCTGATTTTGAGGTGGTGATTGTAAATGATTGCAGTTATGATAATACTGAAGATGTGATAAGAGAATACAAAGATATTTTCCCTAACCTAAAATCAATTGTTGTTAAAGAAGATCCTTATTATAAACATGGTAAAAAATTCGCTTTAATGGTGGGAATTAAAGGAGCTAAATACGAACATTTACTTTTTACTGATGCAGATTGTGTTCCTGATACTGAAAATTGGATCAGTGAAATGATGAAAGGTTTTTCTCATAATAAAGATATTGTAATTGGTTACGGACCTTATCAAAAACAAGATAGTTTTATTAATAAATTAATTCGCTACGATTCTTTCAAAATTGCGCTTCAATATCTTTCTGCAGGAATAAAAAAAGATGCCTACATGGGTGTTGGCAGAAATTTGGCGTATAAAAAAGAATTGTTTTTTAAACATAAAGGATTTGCAACACATTATCACTTACTATCCGGAGACGATGATTTATTTGTTAATCAGGCAGCAAATTCTATGAACACATCAGTGGTAATTACAACTGACAGCTTTACTCATTCATTACCAAAACAAAATTTTAACGATTGGTGGATTCAAAAAACCAGACATCTTTCAACTGCACCATATTATAAAAGTGCAACAAAAAACAAACTAAGTTTCTTACATGCAACTAATTATTTTTTTCATTTGAGTTTATTTGTATCGCTTTGTTTTCCGAAAATTTTAATCCCTGTAATAAGTATTTGGCTTATTAAATTAATAGCTCAATTTATTGTTTATAGTGGCACTATGAAAAAACTAGGAGAAAAAGATTTATTGGGATTTATCATTATCTTTGATATTCTACTTCTGTTCATTTATCCGTTTTTACATTTAAGCAGAAAAATAGTTAAGCAAAACAAATGGAAAACATAAATCCAAACGAGAACTTATCCACCAAAGCGGTTTATGACTATAAACTCATTCTATCTGCTTTAGAAAAAGGTGATCAAAAAGCTTATGCTGAATTAATGTCTCGTTACCGTGATTCGGTGTATTTTATGTTAATGAAAATGGTTAATAATAAAGATGATGCAGATGATTTAACCATTGAAGCATTTGGTAAGGCTTTTAACCGATTAAAACAATATACTCCTCAATTTGCTTTTAGTACTTGGTTATTTAAAATAGCTTCTAACAATGCTATTGACTTTATTCGCAAAAAAAAGAACGAACAATTTTATACCGGATATACAACTACTGTAAATGAAGATGGAGGTGAATCAAAATATGTTGTAAAATCTACTGATCTTGACCCAGAGGAAAATTACATTAAAAAACAAAAAACTGAATCTTTAAAACTAATTGTAGAAAAACTAAAACCAAAATATAGACAATTAGTTGAAATGCGTTATTACGAAGAATTAAGCTACGAAGAAATCTCTGAACAACTTAAATTACCTATCGGAACTGTAAAAGCGCAACTTTTTAGGGCAAGAGATTTTTTATTTCAAGTATTAAAAAATACCGAAAATAAAATTTGAAATACATGAACATAGATTTAATTTTAAAGTATTTCCCAAACATTAATGAGTCTCAAATTCATCAATTTTCCATTCTCCCTCAATTGTATGAAGAATGGAATTCTAAAATTAATGTAATATCACGTAAAGATATTGATTTATTGCTCGAACGACATGTATTACACTCTTTAGGAATTGCGAAGATTACTCAATTTTCATCAGGAAGCAATGTTATGGATGTTGGTACAGGTGGAGGATTTCCAGGAATTCCATTGGCAATACTTTTTCCTGAATGTAATTTTTTATTGGTTGATTCTATCGGTAAAAAAATAAAAGTTGTTGAAGAAGTTGCTTTAGGTTTACAACTTAAAAATGTAAGAGCTCAGCATGAACGAGCTGAAAGAATTAATGAGAAATTTGATTTTATAGTAAGCCGAGCTGTAACAGATTTTAATGAGTTTTATAATTGGATAAAAAATAAAATTGCAAAACAAAATAGAAATGAATTTGAAAATGGAATTCTTTATTTAAAAGGTGGGGATTTAAAGGAAGAATTAAAAAATTTTAAAAACAGAACATTGGTTTTTGATTTAACAAATCATTTTGAAGAAGAGTTTTTTGAAACAAAAAAAGTGGTTTACATGCCTGTTTGATTTTTTTTTAATGAATTATATATTAAGTACAAAAAACTTAAAAAAAGCTGCTTTAACAAAAAGCAGCTTTTTTTATAGCTAAATAATTATGCCGATTTAAATTAGCAAAAAACAAATGATTGAAATTAATTAATGGGTTTCAATTAGCAGTTGGATAAATTAAATTTTTGTGTTTTTAACGACTTATCGAAGAATAAATTTAATTTTGCAATCCAAAAAATATATAAACAATGTCTATTTCAAGTAAAAATAAAGGTCCGATTTCTCAATTTATGGAGAAACATTATCTGCATTTTAATGCTGCTGCAACTGTTGATGCTGCAAAAGGTTATGAAACTCATTTAATAGAAGGTGGGAAAATGTTAGTTTCTCTTGCCGGAGCAATGAGTACAGCAGAGTTAGGGAAGTCTTTAGCTGAAATGATTCGTCAAGGCAAAGTAGATATTATCTCATGCACTGGAGCTAACTTGGAAGAAGATATCATGAATCTGGTTGCACATTCGCATTATAAGCGTGTGCCTAACTATCGTGATTTATCTCCACAAGATGAATGGGATTTATTGGAGGATGGGTTTAATCGAGTTACTGATACATGTATTCCTGAAGAAGAAGCATTTCGTCGTTTACAAAAACACATTTATGAATTATGGAAAGATGCTGACACAAAAGGTGAGCGTTATTTTCCACACGAATTCATGTATAAAATGTTGAATTCCGGTGTTTTAAAACAATACTATGAAATTGATCCGGCCAATAGCTGGATGTTGGCTGCTGCTGAAAGAAACTTGCCAATAGTATGTCCGGGTTGGGAAGACAGCACCATGGGAAATATATTTGCTTCCTATATAATTAAAAATGAAATTAAAGCTACAACAATGAAATCAGGTATTGAGTACATGGTTTGGTTAAGCGACTGGTATAGAAATAATAGCTCCGGAAAAGGAGTTGGATTTTTTCAAATAGGTGGTGGAATAGCCGGAGATTTTCCAATTTGTGTTGTTCCCATGATGTATCAGGATTTAGAGTGGCACGATGTTCCTTTTTGGGCATATTTCTGTCAGATTTCTGATTCTACAACAAGCTATGGTTCTTATTCAGGGGCAGTTCCTAATGAGAAAATTACCTGGGGTAAATTAGATAAAACAACACCTAAATTTATTGTAGAAAGTGATGCAACTATTGTTGCACCATTAATTTTTGCATGGATTTTAGGTTGGTAACTGTTTACAATTTATACCTCTTTTCCTTTTAATACCTAATGAAATTTATTGTAAAACTTATTATTTCTACACTTGCTGTTCTGATTACAGCAATGATTTTACCTGGAGTTCATCTAGATCAAAATGATTTTTTAACCGCTTTTTTTGTAGCTGCAGTTTTAGCTTTTTTAAATACAATTGTAAAACCGGTATTGATTATTTTAACAATACCGTTTACCATTTTTACATTAGGTTTGTTTATACTGGTTATTAATACCTTTTTAAATTTACTTGCAGCCTATTTAGTTGATGGTTTTTCTATAGACAGTATTTTTGATGCCTTTTTATTCAGTTTGATATTATCTTTTATCACCTGGATTTTAGAAGCTTTTCAGTCGAAAGAAGAAGACAAAAAATAAAGTTAAAAATCAAAAATAGTTGGTAAAAATCATTAATTTCTTTTTAAGTATCGGTAAGGCGAAAATTAAGAATTTCTAATTTTTCTGACTTAATATTCAGATGAATCATATTTTTATTTTTAATTGACGTTATTTAGAGAATCTAAAATTCACTCATAGCGCAATTGTAAAACAAGCAGGTATTTTATGTTTTGTAATACTTAATTGTACTTGATTTATAATAACAAATTAGTACTCTATTTTTGATAGAATATCAAAAAATCAGAGTAAATTATTTAAAATAGCGTACTCGATTAATTCGAATATATTAGAAGTGTTTGATTTCTTATAGATATTAAATCTATGCACTTCAATAGTTCTAACACTTAAATGTAAATTTTCGGCAATTTCACTGTTAGATTTTTTCTGACAGATTAATTTAAAAATCTCAAATTCTCGATTAGTAAATTTAGTAGTTGAAATTAACTCATTAATTGTAGTAGGAGTTTTTTTTAATACAGCAGCCATTGCTGAGGATACTTTATTATCATAATACTCGCCATTTTCATGTACTAATTGAATGGCGTCAACAATTTTTTCTATGTCACAATTTTTGGGCAAAAAACCCCTGGCACCACTTTTAATGAATTCAATAATGTAAGCATCAGTAAAATACTGACTGATCATAATCACTTTTATTTTTGGATATTGTATTGTGATTTTTTCTAAAGCTTCACGTCCATTCATTAATGGCATTTCAATATCAAGTAAAATAATGTCAGGTTTTGTTTTCTTTAACTCTTCCATTAATTCTTTGCCATTGTTTACACTTAACACGATGTTTAAATGGTCATATTCTTTTAAAAGAGAAATTAGTCCCTGTCGTAACACTAAGTGATCGTCTGCAATTCCAAGATGAATAAGTTTTTTCATTTAGTAATAGGAATATTTAGTTGAACCGATGATGAATTAACTGATATTGAATAATTAATTGTTGCGTTTAAAATTAACATTCTTGCTTTTAATGATTTTAAGCCAAGTCCGTTTGAAAGGTCGGTATATTTATTTATATCTTCATTGGTAACTCCCTTGCCATTGTGATTAATTTCAATCAGAAAATTATCATTGGTAATTTCGGTTATTATTTTCAGATAGTTACAATTAGAATGTTTAAAAAGATTATTGAATATTTCAAGGCATATACGATAAATATTGAGTTGTTCTTGTTTATCAAAAATGTTTAATTGGGTGTCTGAAATTTTATTTTGAAACTCGGCAGCCATTCCTTCTATTTTCTGAACACTTCGAATGTAATCTTCCAGAGATTTGATAAGGCCAAATTGAAGTAGAAAAGTGGGGATTAATTCCAAACAAATTGTATTGATGCTTTCGATTGCTTTATCCAGCATTTTAGCATCTTCAATTAAACTGTCAGGAGAAAATACTCCTTTTTTATATTCAATACGATGCTTACTGAGACTAAATTTTATTACGCTTAAAATCGGATTTATCTCATCATGTAAGTTTCGAGCAATAATTTTTTTTTGTTTTTCCTCGGCTTCAACAGCTGCTTTGAATAATGAGAGTTGCTTTTCGTTTTCCATTAATTTTATTTCAGAATTTTTTAAAAGCATCTTACGTTGATTAATAACAAAAAACAAAATAATAATAACAATTAAACTAAAAACAAACAAAGATGCAATAATAATGAACGTTACTAAACCCGTTTGATTTTCCATACACCAATAGTTAAAATAGTTTGAAATAGTATAGAGATTAAGAAATAATATAAACCTAGAATATTCATATTATAAGTATTTGTAGTATCAAAAAATGGAGTAAATAATGCTAGAATAAAAGTTGAACCAAAATGCATAAGAAAAGCAGAATTTATCCAAAAGAAATAGTTTTCTGAAACATTTAACAAATCTGAATTTTTAATTTTTTCATATAGATAAGAAATTGAATATATAACAATTAAAAAAGCTTCAATTGGATCAAAATAATAATATGTCTTTAAAAAACTCTTTGAAAATAATAAATACAAAATATTGAATACAACAAATAAAAGTGCTAAAAGTTTAATGGATAGTTTAAAGTAAACATTATTAACAATGGTTAAATACATTATACTTATTACTAAAATCTCAAAAATTATAAAGAAATACTGAAACGTTGTTCTGATTTCATAATCATTTATTAAATAAAGACCAATTATATCTGCAATGGATGAAATAAAAACATAAATAAAAAGAGATAAGGTTTCTAAGACAATTTTTCTTTTCATAAAAAAAACAGCAGTTGGAAAAAATGAAAAAAACACTATGGTGTTCCCAAAATAAAATAAAAACTTATCAGAAATCATCATTATTCATTTAAAGGGCTACCTTTTGGACAATATGGAGGACACTTTATAGTTCTTTCTGCAATTATACCATTATATAAATCGTTTTCATCCTTATCAGCGCCAACGATGATTAATTGTTTATTACCTTTTTCATCCAATGCATAATAAATTCTTAAACCCATGCAGCCATCCTGCTCTAACATCTTATTTATAAGATCTCTCCCGATAAAATGTGCTTTTACTGCGCCCGGGTTTGCATTTCTGTAGTTTGCTGTCCATTCTGCAGCTGTATCCAATGGGAATTCTTCTGCTTCTTTACCTGTAAATGCCATAATTTTTAACTTTTAAAAGGTTTGTGGATAAATTAGTTAAACATAAAGATAATTAATGTTGAAGATTAATTGTCAATTTACGTTAAAAAAAAGTTATTTAATCAACTATACATTAATTAATTCAGTTTATATGGATTAGAATAAAAACAAAAAAGCCCTGAAACTATTAATTTCAGGGCTTTTTACATTTTTTTGGTTTTGTAATCGTTGTCCGACTAGGAACCAATATGAACAAAAAATTAACTGAAAATCAATAAGTTGAAATTTAGTATTAGCTAATGCGACCGAAAATGCCACCGATTAGAAATACATTAATACAGTTTGTTAATGAACTTGATGCAGTGAAGGTAAAAATAAAAATTGATTAAATGAAAGTAAATCAGTGTGAAATTAATAACATTTTTAAGCAGAAATACTCACCTGAACTTCCGTGATATCAAGGCCTGTATAAGAACAAAATTCTTTTATTGTAACGAATTGATGTTCTTCTTTTTTATTCTTCTCTCTTATTTTTTCAAGAAGCTTACGGCCATACCTCTCACTTTTTCCGGTTATACGCACAATATCTTTTGGATAAATACAAATACGTTGCGGAACTTTCATACACTATCTATGCTTTATCTGTACATTAATTATACTTTATGTAGTGCAAAGGTAAGATTATCATTAACTAGATTATGTGGCATAATCGGAATAAAATCAACAAAAAGCAGTAATGCGGAACACGCTATTTCAGGGTGATTCACAGCTATTTTATTTTTGCACCGTCAAACAACATCTATTCGCGATAGGGTGAAGTTTGGCCACGCTGAGGGTTGACTGCGCAGCAATCCATAGCGTGCAAGTTAAATCACTAAAAATTTAAAACATGGCTATTCAAAAAGGAATCATAAAATTAAAAGGTAAAATCGGAGATATCTCCTTTTACAAAACACAGGACGGGCATTTGGCCCGTGAAAAAGGTGGCGTTGATGCCAGCAGAATTGCAAACGATCCTGCGTTTGTGCGAACACGTGAAAACGGTTCAGAGTTTGGCTCGTCTGCCATTACAGGCAAAGCGCTAAGAGATGCACTAAGAACCATGATGCTGACTGCCTCTGACAACAGAGTAACAGCACGAGTAACCAAATTAATGACTGACATCAAAAATTTGGATATCAGTTCAGCACGAGGTGAACGCAATGTTGGTGTTGCAATAAACCGACCGGAAGGAAAACAACTGTTGAAAGGATTTAATTTCAACATCAGGGCAGTGTTAGGCAGTGTGTTGTTTAAACCTTATCAGGTGAATACCTCAACGGGAGAAATTACCATTAATGGCTTGTCGCCAGTGAATGATATTGCTTACCCGGCAGGAGCTACACACATTGCATTAAAAGGTGCTTGGGCAAAAATTGATTTTGCAACAAATATGTACGCTGTACAACTAACCAACACCGAGATTTTGCCCATTGATGGCGCACTAAC
The DNA here is from genome assembly GCA_044352985.1 of Bacteroidia bacterium. Taxonomy (GTDB): domain Bacteria; phylum Bacteroidota; class Bacteroidia; order B-17B0; family Aurantibacillaceae; genus JADJDM01. The sequence goes on along the minus strand of JBILCU010000004.1, from coordinate 26,066 downwards.
CAGTTTAAGTTTATTACCAGCAACTGCACCAGGCGGAAGCGGAACAAATTTGTTTTTGTTGCAATTGGAGTTTTTGCAGGAAGTGAATACTAACCAGTATTCGCTTAAAAACGGCGCATACAACTCATTGTGTATTGTGGAGGTAAGTTAAGATGGAACTCGTACTTATAAGGAAATACGATACCTCGGGTACAAACGGCAGTATTTTTATTGGTAATGAATGTATATGCCATAGCATAGAACTACCATGGAAAAACAATCAAAAAAGGATTTCTTGTGTACCCGAAGGAAGGTATGAATTGGTAAAAAGATACAGCGCTAAATTCAAATGGCACCTTATGCTTATGAAAGTTCCTGAAAGAGCGTATATCTTAATTCATCCTGCAAATGATGCTTTGAAAGAATTAAAGGGATGCATTGCACCTGTAACAATTTTAGCCGGTGCAGGAAAAGGGTATGCCTCTGTAAGTGCCATGAGAAAATTATGTGCTATCGTGTTTCCTTTATTAGAGCAAAAAGAAAAAGTTTATCTCATCATTCAATCAAATCAAAAAAAACAATGACAGTAGTTGACCGATTAAAATCGCCCACCCCCAGGTTCTTTAAAAAATTAAGAAACCTTGGTTTAGGATTGGCAGCCGCAGGTGGAGTAATAGTGGCATCACCGATAGCAATACCGGCATTGGTTGTAAGCATTGGCGGATATTTGATAGTTGCAGGAAGTGTAGCAACAGCAGTAAGTCAGGCAGTAACCATCGAAGAAGGCAAACAAGAAAAACAGTAATTAAAAATTAAAATCAGAAAAAATGAATCAGGAAAAAAATCAAATTGAAAACACTACAACTCAGATTGAGTTGCAGGTAATCCCTTCACAAAAGTTAAGTGAAAATGCGGAATTTAATCCGGCTAAAATTATGCTGACACTAAAACAAGAAACAGCAAAAACCTTTCAGGAGTTAAATGAAAATACCGGCTTCACAAAAGAGGAATGGTTGAGTTTAAGTATTGAACCTAGTGAAGTAGATGCTTCGCAACCGAAATTGTTATTCAATACGAACGCAAAACTCACCAAAGCGGATGCAGGAAGAACTGCATAAGTAAAAATTTATTTATAAAGAAATGGCAAGCCATCAGCACATAGAAAACGGAACAATCCTGGGCACTGTTTGCGGAACAGTCTTAACTGTATTGGTGAACATTGGTTCATCGGATATTATTAAAACAGTAGTCCTTGCAGCCTTGGGGGCTGTGGTTAGTTTTAGTGTTTCCTTGTTGATGAAATGGCTGGTTAAACGATTGAATAAATAATTACTTCAACACTAATTATTAATAGGTCGCCCCGCAAGGAGCGACCTATTTTGTTTTAACGACCTGAAAGCATTTTGTGAACCATTGCTTGTTTTGCCTGATGGATGAGTTTGATTTGATTGCGAAGTACATCTTCGTGTTTATTGAGTTGATGAATATAATCCAATTGTTTTAAATAATCTGTTTTGTTTTGTGAGATGTTAATGTTTACGTGATGAAGAGCGACTGCAAATTCATCAATGCGAATGAACTCAATGACTGAACCTACTAACAAGCGATGAAAATACTTGCCCTGCCATAATGCATAACAGAGGTTAAAATAGTGCCATTTTTCATCTTCATTATCTGCGATAAAAACGAAACAATTTGCACAATACTCGGCTAATGGTTTGCCGGAGTTTTTACCGCGAGACAGGATAAAAAAATGCGGTTGTTGATACCTGTTGCCAATACTATGGCATTTGATTTTTGGTTTAAGCATAACTATGGATTTAAAATTTATTATGCTTCGCTGCGCTCAGCGATATTTTTAAAAGAAAAAATAAAAACCGAAAAAAATAAAAAAGAAAGCCAATGAGAAAGGGCTGTGCAGGGAGCATTGTCAAGGTTTTTGTCTAAAAAAATACTACACGAAGTGTGGAGATTTTTTTAGCAAAACCCAGAGGGCTAGACCTTGAAAATGCACAGCAAAGGAGGTGTGGCACAGCCCCAACTTTGCTGAGTTTTTTATTATAAGGTTAATGTCTCAGTGAATACGCATTGCTATTTGCAAATTTTCATTTTTGATTAAGGATTAGATAATATAAATTATTTAAAAGGATTGTAGAAGATTAACGGAAATATTTTATTTACTTTTTCTTGCTTGATCAAGAAAAAGGTAACAAAAAGAAATCAAGAACAAACGATTGCTTTTGCTCTCTGCTTTTTTCTTTACGGACAGCCATTCCACCTGGCTGCCCTAAAAAAAGCATTCACCCGCATCGGCACCGCGTTTGTTCGAGGCCTGCGCTCGGGAAAAAACTACTTTATATTGCTTTTAAATTTTCTGTTTCAGTTATAGTTATGAGTATTGATTTAATCCTAAAAAATAAAATTAGACAATAAGGTAAAAGCGCCTGCGGCGTGTTTAGGGAGAGCGGTTGCAAGTAGCGAAGTGGATTGCAGTCCGCTGTGTGTTCGTGCCTACTGCGTGTGGAGCGAAGGTGTGCAGCAAAGGAGCACGAAGCTTGAACTTGTGAAAGCAAGGGCGGTTGCAAACTATGTTGAAAACACGAGGGCTGGCGGAGTTTTTGTTTTGTGTGTGGGAGTTTGCTTTGGCTACGGTAGTGCGCTGAAAAGCAAATGTGGTTACAAAAACTATGACAGTCCGAAGCCTGAGCGACAAGCAAGGCACGCTATACTAAGGTAGCCGGTGGACTGAAAGCTACTGCAATGAATGAAGGGGAATGAAAGCCAGTGTAAGTAGCGAAGCGGATGTAACGGCGATAATGGAGCGAAATGAATGAAGGTGCTTGAAGGACAATGTAGGCTACCGTGACGAAAGCCCGTGACCAAAACAACAAATATGACAAACCCCAAGTAAGTGAAGTAGCGGAATGGAATGAGCAACGTAACTTACAAAATAGCTTATGCGAGAAACCTTAAAAAGATACATTAAAGTATAAGCATGTGCTATTTTGGTTTGGCAAATTTTGTTGTTGGGAGCAGGCTGAGGAACTCCGATTTACCTTGGGGGGGGGGGATTTGTGGGGAGTATTATTTTAAATCCTTATTTAGTGAAAAAACATCGACAAAAATTCCTTTTAAATGGTCGAAATCATTATCGTTTGTTAGAATTGTTGAGTTGGTGACTTTTGCTGTAGCTGCTATCCAAAGATCGTTTTTACCCATGTTTTTTGATGTAAATCCTTGAGGATATTCATGAGTTAAACTTTTTCCCTGACTATAATTATCTATTTCAGCATAAGCTCCTATTAAATCATTTGATTGAATTGGAACTTTAAGAAATTGTTCCATAAACTTATTGATGCTTTCCGTTTTTTTAATTCCCCAATTTCTTTGAAGTGCAAGAGACTTTAATTCACCTTCCGTTACAATAGAAATAATAGAGAAATTTGTAGAATCGAAAGGCTTTAACTGAACATCTAGCTTTTCCGCTAATGCATTTTTGGTTAAGTAATATAAAATTACATTGGTGTCAAAAACAAAATTCATTTACTAAAATCAATTAAGCACTAAGTGTTTGCAATAATGTTTCTAAATCATCATCAACATCAATTTCCTTTATGAGCTTATTGATTTTTGCAGAAGATGTGCCTTTGTAATTTTGTTTTAAAATTATACCAGGTAAGTCTAATTTTTCTTGTATAGCGAAATTTGAGTTACTAAAGAATGAGGCAGAAGTATCTGCATGAGTAATATTTGATATTTCAATAGAAGATATTTGACCTTTTGGATTAAAATGTGCTATGCCGGTACAAGTTATATTCTTACCGAAATACGGTGTTGCTTTGTCAAAAGAAAACTCATTGCTTAAATGTGCTTTAAATTTACCATTAGCGTTAACTAATTCTAGTAGATTACTAGAATATTTCATCATTTCAAGTTTACCGGTAATTTTAATTTTTTGATCAACGGGAGTTTTTTCTTCTAAAATTTTTATTTTTTGTAGCGTTGTTGGTGCGATTTTAATTTTCTGTTTTGATGTGCCGTTAATGTTTATATATGACTTTGAATCATTACCAAAAAACTTATTAAAACCTAACATTACTTTAAGCAAATTTTTGTCAAAGGTATCAATACAGTCTGGACTTTCAGTTGCCTTTTCATAAGCCGCAATTGCCAAACCTATTGCAGTTTGATTGGTTAAACTATTTACACCTAATTCATCAAATAGTGGTTGTTGATAGTTCCCTAGTGTTTCAGTAAGATAAGGAGCTTTAACCTCTAATATTGTGGAACCTTTTTTTATACCTGAAAGCGTAAAATCAAGAGATTTTTCTACCCATTCTGGGTCTCTACCTCTCTTGTTACTACTATGCCCTTCTATATAAAATCTTAAAGCGCCTTCAGAAACTTTACGTAATTGATCTGTTATTTTAGTCAATACATTAAAAGGAATTTCACCATTAGGAAATTCAAAATTATTAAGTTTTATTGTATGTATTGCTTTAGTTTCCAAGAAGATTAATTAAGCAAATGTAAGTATAGTAGTTAAACGGTAATATTTGAAATAAGTTTACAATTTAACACAACAAAGTTAATAATCTATTTAGTATTTAATCAACTATATGTGTAAATTACTGTTTTACATAAATATACAGTGATTTAGCGATATAAGAAAACATTAGAAAAATTATATTTTGTCATTTTATTTTAAAAATAATGTATAGAATTAAAGTTGTACTACTCGGTTTTGGAGAGAGAAGATAGTTTCACCTCCTTACACCTCTCCCTCGGAGAGGAGCGATAAACTACGATTAAATTTTAGTTAACGGTAAATTATTTTATTGTACTTCTAATGCACGGAAAATATTTTCGCGCTAACTGGGTGATGCCAATGAACGGATTAGCTTTTTCTCATCTTAAGCAACAAATTAACGCTATCGATTTATACATTGTGTTTATTCTTTAAGTATTTTAATCCTTTCGGTGGCGTAGAGTGTTTCAATTTCGATTATGTACATGCCAGGTTCAACATCTTCTGTTTTTAAGTTAACTATAGGATTTAAATTGTAATCAACATGTTCTTTTACCAATTGCCCCATTGTATTATACAATTTGAGTTTACAGAAGTTATTTTGATAAATGTGTTTGAATTTTATACATATATTATTTGTAAATGGATTAGGGAATATACTAAAATTAACACCGGTGTTTATTAACTGTTGTTGAGATGAGCCTATTACATGTGATACAGGCCAGCAAGGATAATTTGGATGACAACCTATACTGTCTGTTTTTAATAACCACGCATCCGTTTTACCCGGAATTACTCCATTGGTAGTTTGACCTGCAAACAAATATCCTCCGTCATTTGTTGCTATTCCTCTGTAAAAATGATCGATAAACCCATTTCTATTATAACTTTTATCGTAAGTACGCGTCCAGATGGTATCGCCATTTAAGGAATACTTTACTGCTAATGCAGCTTCATGAAATTGGGGTACATTTAAGTTACCACCTACTGCAACTATGGTTGAATCCTTATCATCAAAAAAACAATAATCGGTACCTTCTGATTTAATGCCTAGAGAATAAAATCTGTCATAAACTCTTATTCCGCTAGAATTGAGCTTTGTAAAACACAATTCACTTTCACCATTAGGCGGTAAATAATAAGAACCAATCATTGCAAAACCACCATCTGAATGATGAAAACCGCCACCAAAAATATTTTCTTTGCCAGGCAAATCAATATATCTCATCCAGTGTTGAGTACCAGCTGTATCTAATAGCAATGCAATACCGGATGAACCATTTACACCCTCATTACTAAATCCGCCAATAAATAAGCTGTCATTGCCTATAAGTTGTATTGTTATTCCTGTTTCATTTCTTGATGCTTGACCAAAATGATTAACCCACTTTAAATTACCTAAAGTGTCGAATTTAGCAACAAATAAATCTCCATAAGTTCCATCATTTTTAGCAATGAAACCTGTTCCATATAAATATATATTATCAGTAATTAAATTATTAAATTGACCAGAAGCCCATGGAAAAGAATATGTATTGTAACTTATTGTATTAAGTGATTGATTTAATATATGAATGAACATATTCCCTGTATCCTGAACTACATTATTAATATGAGTGCCTACAACAATTAATTTATTATTTAATATCAAACTTGAAGTAGGATTTTGAGTTGCTTCAGTAAGATTGTCATAATAATATCTAATTAACGTTGAACCTATACTATCATTTTTTTGCAAAAAGGTTACGCGATTTCCGTTAAAAAGATTTGAGCCTAAAATGCAACTATAAGAAATGTTTAATTTACCAGTTATTCCAAAACAAGATTCAACTTCTTCATTTAATGTGGATGAATTATTATAATAAATACTATCAAATAATGTTTGTTGCGATCTGCAGGTAAAAGCAAACAATAAACACAGTATAAATATTGATGTTTGTTTTATAATTTTAAAATTCATCATTATACATTGTATTTATTCTTTAAGTATTTTAATCCTTTCGGTGGCGTAAAGTGTTTCAATTTCGAGGATGTACATGCCGGGTTCAACTTCTTCTGTTTTTAAGATAACTATTGGATTTAAATTGTAATCTATTTGTTCTTTTACCAATTGCCCCATTGTATTATACAATTTGAGTTTACAGAAGTTATTTTGATAAATGTGTTTGAATTTTATACATATATTAGTTGTAAATGGATTAGGGAATATACTAAAATTAACACCGGTGTTTAATAACTGTTGTTGAGATAAACCAATTACATGTGATACAGGCCAGCAAGGATAATTTGGATGACAACCTATACTGTCTGTTTTTAATAACCATGCATCTTGTATTCCAATTATACCACTTCGGGTTTGGCCGGCAAACAAATAACCTCCATCAGAAGTTGCAATTACATCATAAAAATGATCAATAGCTCCATTTATATTATAACTTTTATCGAAAGTACGCGTCCAGATGGTATCGCCATTTAATGAATACTTTACTGCTAATGCAGCTTCATGATACTGGGGTACATTTAAGTTACCACCTACTGCAACTATGGTTGAATCCTTATCATCAAAAAAACAATAGTCGGTACCTTCTGATTTAATGCCCAGAGAATAAAATCTGTCATAAACTCTTATTCCGCTAGAATTGAGCTTTGTAAAACACAATTCACTTTCACCATTAGGCGGTAAATAATAAGAACCAACCATTGCAAAACCACCATCTGAATGATGAAATCCACCGCCAAAAATATTTTCTTTGCCAGGCAAATCAATATATCTCATCCAGTGTTGTATACCAGCTGTATCCAATAGTAATGCAATACCGGATGAACCATTTGCACCCTCATTGCTTAAACCACCAATAAACAAACTATCGTTACCTATTAGTTGAATTGTGCAACTTCCTTCATTTCTAGTTATTAAGCCAAATTTTTTATTCCAAATAAGATTGCCTATCGTGTCTAATTTAGTGACAAATAAATCTCCATAAGACCCAAGATCAGTACAAAAACCAATACCGTAAATATATTTATTACCATCAAATATTATTTGCGAAATTGAGCCAGTTTTAAGTAAAAATGTATAGGTATTGAAGCTTAAACTATCCAATTCATCATTGAATATCAAAACAAATAATTTACCTGTATCTGGATTTGCGGAATTTAAGTAGGTACCTGTTACAAATATTTTATTAGTAGAGCTACATATAGAAGAACTATTATAGTTATATTGATTATCATTTTTAAATACATAGCGATTTATTTCATTACCAACACTATCAATTTTACTGATGAATGAAATTCTTTTATTTGTATTAACATTTAAACCTCTGATTAAACTGTAGTAACTATTTTGAATACTTGTTATACCTACTGCACTTTCTAACTCTTCATTTAATGTGGATGAATTATTATAATAAATACTATCAAATAACGTTTGTTGCGATCTGCCGGTAAAAGCAAACAATAAACTCAAAACATTGATTAAGATTGTTTTTTTCATTATTTAACTATAACCATACGTTTTGTTGAAAATGGTATTGCATTTATGTACAAGGTATAAAAATATATACCGGTTTCAAAATCCATAATATTAAATTCTATTAGTTGATCGCCTGTATTCAAATTTCTTGTTGTAATTAACTGACCCATTGCATTTACAATGCTGATATATGAATTTGCCGAATTATCAGGCACAAATATTTTTATGCTTGTTTTATTTTCAGCAGGATTAGGGATATTCTGACCTAATTCCGGTTGACGTATTTCTTGTACAGAATGTTCATCCATTCGAGACTGACTATTTAAAATAATTGGTAATTCGGGAATATTATTGTTTTCTTTTAATTTTAAAATTTCCAAAATACTTCTTGCTTCTGAACCTGCCCTAGTTGGAGTTTCTGCAATTTGCTCAACTACTTTGATTTGACCTTTGTTCATTTCATAGATTGTTTTGCTTTGTACTTTTAATAATCTAAACAATGTATATAAAGTTCTGAATTGCTTTGTTTCTAATTTATTTAAAGATAGCTGGTTAATATATTGCTGCATATTCTGAATATCATCTTTGTCATAATAATATGCTATCAAAAGCATCTTAACTTCATCAAGTTGTACGTTTTCGAGTAAAATTTTTAGCGCCTCCTGATCTTGATCGGCTAAAATTAAATCTAATATTTTTTCACGAATTTCTTTTAATTGAATTACATTTATTGGAGAGACTATGCAACCATTTGGATCATTTATATTATCTCCAACACATAAATCAAGAATTACATTATTATTTATATAAGTAGTACAAGGTTTAAGTTCAATATCAGAAGAAATTATATTATTATCCCAATAATAATAATTAAATGGATTATTTAAATAAGATTCAAACTTGTCTTTGCCAATTAAACAGCCTAGGAACTTATTATTTGCTCTGTACTGAGAATTATTATTAGTCATACAACTAGTACCCTGAGAACCTAAAACACCATTTATGCTCAGTGGATTAATACGCCATGCAATATTGTTGTTTTCGTAATTATTACAGCGGATTTGTAAGTTAGGATTGTTTAGTTCTGTTTGTGTTGCTATATTAAGTCCCTTGAAATAACAATTGTTTTTTACTTCACCACCTATATTGCCACTATTTTTGATGATAAGACCGTAACTGGAAATGCTTGTATTAAACTGCACGATTGATTCTGGACTTATAATATCATTTGGTTTAGTTATAAATGTATCGTTTTGCAATAAAAATGTATGGCAATTATCCATAAAAACACCCCATGGGTATGGACTAGCTCCCTGTGTTAAATTAACAGTATCTCTTATGTAATCAGGAATTCTGAAATAATTATTATTTATTTTACCAAAACTTAAATTCCCCGTAATAGCATATAAATTATCAAAAAATTTATTATTATTTATTTCAGTTTTTTTAAATAAAGTATAGGTATTATTTGCTTTAATTCCATATTTTAAACTAATAAAAGTATTTTCTCTAACAAATAATTCAGAGTTTACAGCATTAATGCCTATACCATAACCAACAGCACCAATACTTGTGTTATTGTTAGCAATGTTTGGTTGAATTAATGCAATTGATTTAAATGAATTACCAGTAATTAAAATTTTATCATTACCAGATAATTCAATTGCATTTGTATACTGAACAGGTAAATTTGAATATGCACTAAATAAATCGCTAATAGTTTCTAATTCTAATGATGGTGAAAAAACACTATTTTTAATGTAACTTTTATTGCCTGATTTTATTTTTGAATTGTATTGACTAAAGACAACACCTTTTTTACAATTAATAAAAGAAGAGTTGTCAACTTGTAAAATTCCACCAGCCAACTTTAAATCCCAGGCAGGATTAGGTGGTGTTAAATACAGCCTACCCCCAACAAATACCCCAACATTTGCACGCTCTATTTTAGCATTATTTTTAATAATACAAATTCCCTGATCGGGAGATTGTTCAAAAGGAACTTCTGAAAAAGTAGAATAAGTCTGTTTTTGATTATATGAACCACGAACTTCTATACCACCCCATAATTTACCTACACATTTAGTTGTAATTACTCCTCCATTAACAATTAGTGTTGCGCCAGGAGCTACAATTATTCGTTTACTTTCAGACATGATTAAACAACCTGTAACAATTAACTTACTATTAGTCTCAATAAATAAGTCACCATTTACAACATGTATCGAATCATAAAGTTCTTCACCATTATTTATAACTTCTGATATTACGCGATTATTACAATAAGGATGATTATGAGAGCCTATGCAAAATGAACTAAGTCTATTTACCAAGCGAGCTCTCATGTGATAAATTTGTTTTGGTGAAAAATACGTTTCACAACTATAACCCATTATATTATTTGGTATTGCACCCATACCACAGAAATATAATGAACTTGAGAAATTAGGTGTGAAAAATATTGAATCGTTTAATGAACAAGTTCGAGAAGACATATGATCAGGTGAATATGTATCATCAAAATTATCATCAGCAACATTACAATTACTATTAGCATAATTTACACTACCGGTATGAGTTAAACCAAGAATATGCCCCATTTCGTGTGCCAACCATTTGTATCGATGATGTATTGTGTGACCTGTATTAAAAATATCATTTTGATTTAATAAAAAAGTTATTTCATTATTAAACAAATTAGCTACTGCATAACCTCCTGAACCAATTTGAAAACCATTACCGGTTTGCCCTGCTGATAAAATTAAACCAATAGTATTCGGTATCTTTTGAAAACCAGTAATGCCATTTTCAGGGTTGGGTGAATTATCAGATGGCAGAGATGCAGAAGTGTGTATAATGCTTAATAACCTTAATCTTATTTTAGTATCCTTGATATATTCTGTGCCTGGTACATTAATAAGTGCCGTATCTAAATTACTTAATAAATGATTTGTGTTTTCTATCCATTTATAAAAAGTGCTATCAGAAAAATTATTTAATTCTCCTGATCCATTGATATTATTTAGTGCATAAACTACAACATTTATAGTAATAGTATCCTCAAATGTACGAGGATCAAAAACACTTTCAGAAAGAGGACAGGCATCAACATAAATACTGTTAGTATTTATTGGGGATGATATATCTTTACAAAAATTTTCACTTTGAGCGATATTGATTTTGTTTATTAAAAAAAACATTAATAATAAATGTATTTTAAAACTGATTTTAGTTGATTTCATATATAGATTTTTATTTTTTTAGTTGTCATATGGTATACGCCATGAATATTCACTTCGACAAGCACATTGCGCAGCATTTGTTTATGAGCGCAAAGCAGATTGTTGTTTCATGTGTAGATTTTATTTGTTTTTATTATCGTATACTGACCAATCTTTACTTAAAATTTTTGTTATTGACATAGTTTATTATTTATTTAAAGTTTAATGACAAAACTAACTTGCTTCTATGCGTTTTGCAATACGTAGTACTACTGAATTATTTGCTAAGTAGTTGTACTTAGTTTTTGGTGAGATTTTCTAAGTAATGGGTTGTGGGAATGGCCTCACCTCCATACTCCTCTCCGAGGGAGAGGAGCGATAGATTTAGGACTTAAATTAATACTTTAGTGATTGAGATTAGTGTTTTATAGACATCAGTTCATAACTCATCTTGAAGGAGATGTGCGATAGGATTGGATTATATTTTAGTTACAGGTAAATTGTTTTATTGTACTAATGCACGGAAAGCATTTCCGCGCTAATAAGTATTTCATTTAAATCTTAGTTTCCTGTTCTGGTTAAATAGATGAGAAGCTAAAATAATTAAAGTCGCAAATAAATAAGTGGTTAAAAATAAATAATGACTTCCATAATACAATGAAAGTATCGAGAAAGCTAATAAAATTATATTAAAAGTATGTTTTTTTATATTGTGCCAACCGGTCATTTCACCATACTTTTCAAAATACACATGAATAACTAAATAATCGTCTACCATTATTGGAAGCAAAGCAAATAAGCCGGTAATTAATGTATTTGACTCTGAAATTGAAATGAGATATTCTGCAACAAAAACGTTTAGTATATAGAAACCTATTTGATTAAAATAATAAATATCATAATAATTAGTTTCATAACCTGTTACATTACCTAGTTTTACTTTGGGGTTTTTTGGAGTAAATAAAATGCCATATTTAAATGGCATAAGCAATTCTCCATTAAAAATGGTTTTAAAACAAAATTTTGTAATACTCCACATTAATATTAAAGAAGTCATTCTTAATGAATATTGACCTACTAACTTGTCCTTATTAATCCATTCATTTGAAATCCCGTTATATACTATGAAGTTTTGCAAAAAATTGAATATACAATATAAGCCTGAATAAATACCTATTGTTGCAATAACCAACATAAATAAGTACATAAACTTGTCTATTGTCGAAGTATACCCTCTAAAGCTCTTAAAAACAGTATTTATTGTCAATAAAAACACCATAAATGATAAAATAATTGAGATGTAAATACCTCTTTTATAAGTCAAAATTGAAGCGTGGTCAGACGATGAAGTGAAAAACGGAAAGATGTCATTTTTAATTAATAAAAGGTCTAACCATCGAATTAAATAAAAATTAAGTATAAACAATAAAAAGAGTGTACAAGTTGAAATTATGCAAAAAGTAACATATTTAAAAAAGGACTTTGCTGTTCGTTGTTGTTTATCATTGCCATAAAAATTTATTTGAATACGATTCTTGAATAAAATAAAAATTAGAGAAGACCAAATTGTTATATAAATTAATAATTCAATAATATGTTTATTCAGACTATCTAAGAAACTTGTATCAAATGAATAATTTTTATAATGAGTTTGTAAATGGAAATATTTATAGTGATTTAAAACTAGGAAAATTGTTGCTAAAAATAAACTGTGACGGAAGAATCTAAATAGTGAATCAAATTGAAAAAGTTTAAAAATTCTGCTTGAAAAATTTAGGTAATTTTCACTTAGTGTTTGATTTATAATATGAAAAAAAAATGCCAGAAAACTAACGAATAACAATTCAAAATTATACATGTTATTTATTAGCAATAAAAAGTGTTCAAAAATATTTTCAATTATTTTTATCATCTAAAATAATGCCTGCTAAATTGAAACTAAACGTAACATTTATTAATTTTTTATCTAAAATGACAAAACTAATATGCTGGTGTGCGTTTTGCAATACGTAGTACTACTGAATTATTTGCTAAGTAGTTGTACTTAGTTTTTGGCGAGATTTTCTAAGTAATGAGTAGTGGGATTGACCTCACCTCCTTACTCCTCTCCGAGGTAGAGGAGCGATAGATTTGGATTATATTTTACTTACCAGTAAATTATTTTATTGTACTAATGCACGAGAAATTTTTCTGCGCTAAAGGTGAAGAGGAGCAATAATTTTGAATTACATTTTACATACCGGTAAATAATTTTATTGAACTACTAATGAACGGAAAACATTTCTGCGCTAACGGGGCTCATTGCGCCTTGATATAAACCAAAAATACCACCGATTATAGTTCCTAGAAAATTAAAATTTCCTGATGGGACGTTAAATAACATTGGATTATTAAGGACATTAGCATACCTATTAAAATTTTGGAGATTATTAGGGTCTTGGATATAATTATCTGGCTGTATAAATCTTCCTAGAACAGGGAATTTTAACTTTTATATTTTGTCTAAGACTCTCATTGTGTATTTACCATTCGTAATTATCCAAGTCACCTCGAATTTTTTATCCGCTACTCCTAAAACGGAATAAATATAAAGCCTTTTTTCATCTATTGATTGATATACTTTCCAATTACTTTCTTGATTAATTCTTCTTTTTGAGGAGGATGTACAGATATTTGGCTCATAAACATCGAAATAGGCATTTTCAGGTATTGTGAAAGCAAGCTTACCAATCATTACACGAATTGCAGATATTTTATTCACAGGTATAGAGCTATCACCTCCATAGAAAGGCTCATCATCTATAAAAATTAGTTTATTATTGTTGAATGAAAATTTATGACCACTAGTATCAAATTTGGAAATAAATATATCAATTAATCTATCAAGATAAATTAAATTACCTTTTTCAAAAACAATAAGTGTATCATTACACTTTCTTAAAGGAATGCAATTAATATCCAATTTATTAACTGTTTTTTCTTTAGCTCCAGTTAATGTAAAAGAAGCTAACTCCCTTTTAATATTTCCCTCATTAATACTATCAAAGCTTAAAGTAGAATTTTGTGCAGAAATAACTCCACCAAAGGTAGCTACAAAAATCAAAGCTGAAATTTTCCTATGTGTGTTTAGAACAAAGCAATTCAAAAAACTCATTTTAGTTTAATTAGTAACCATTTATTAGTAGTGGCTGCGCGTACAATCCCAATTGACGAACAGCAAGTTCAAAATTTAAAAACACTGGAGAGGTTATAGGTAATAAAGCATTTACATTAAAAACTCCTGACATAAACAATGCTCTAGAAGTATAATTGACGCAGCCCCTTAAAAGTCCATACTTAAAACCACCAGTACCAGTTAGGTTGCAATTCCAATTTAAATTATTGGTCATTCTTTTTAAAATATTAGTATTAACATTATACAATGTTCTTTGAAATGGTTCACTCGCACGAGGGTACAAGGAAATGTAGTCTACATTTTCCGCTGGAACCGATTTATGAAGAAATTGAGCTTCCCATTTAAGACCTCCTGTTGCACCATCTTTTGCATCATTGACAAAACCAGCATTTCTTGGACCAACAGAAACTAATACATCTTCCTCTCTACTTCTAATTTCACTATGACCTGCAAAATCTCTCCTTGCTAAAACATCTACACTTTTTCCATCTATCCCAGCAAATAAATCTTGAATATTTGCTAAAGCACCAAGAGTATAACCCAAATTTTCTAATTTACTGTTGCCTCTTTTACCCAAGTGATTAAATGTACTATTTGTAAAATTAAAACTCCCTACCCCAAATGATATATTCAAATTGCTACTATTATTTGTAATTATGAATTGACCAGCCGAAAACATTGACGAGCCCGCCATTAGTGCAATAGTATTAGCAAATGGAATGCCACTTGCTGTTATCAAGCCGTTTAGCCCTGATGTTGCGACTAACAATGCTGCGGTTGACGCAAGTGCAAATGTTTGAGAAGAAGGCGCACCTGCTAGATGTGCTAGTGTTCCAACGGCAACAAACGCAATAACAGCCACGGCGAAAACTGCAAAATTACCACTTGGGTCAATTAAAACAGTTGGATTATTAAGCGCATAAGCATACCTATTAAAATTTTGAAGATTATTTGGGTCTTGAATGTAATTATCAGGCTGTATAAATCGACCTAAGACAGGGTCATATATTCTTCCGTTCATGTTTATTAAGCCAAATTCATCTATATGCTCATGAAATGTATATCCTCTGTTCAAGTATTGTGGCAAAGTTACACCGCTATAAGACCAATCAGTTGGATTCCTTCTTCTCCCCCAAGCATCAAAACTATATTCTTCAACAACATTTTGATTAACATCTGTAATCATTACAGGGCTACCTAAATGATCTGTAAATGAATACAACATCTGTCCAACACCATTGTTTATATAATAAATAGCTACTAAACCACTAGGCGCAAAAATATAATTCCATTCTTTAATTGATGTTGGTGTAATTTGTTTATCATAATTCTGAGCATAATACCTTGAATATTGTAGTTGTCCGCTTATAGAATAATCAACTTTAATTCGTTCTTCATCATTACCATAAGTGAAATTAATTTGTTTGTTTGAAATTGCCTCTAATAATTGATGAACTTTTTTCAAATCATTATAGGTGGAAGTAATTGTATTAATGCTCACATTATTTGTCGCATTGGTTAAATTTGTAAGTGAATATGGATGACTAGGCATATTATACAAATAATCTCCTGCATCGTCCTTATGCGTAATATTCCCATGAATATCAAAGTCTAAATTATTTGTTTGAATAGAACTTTGGGTAGTTGCATCCTTTTGTTCTATTTTTTCCAACCTATTAATATTATCATAAGTAAACTCTTCAAATAGTTTATTATTACTTACAAAATTCGTAAATTCTCGACTTCTCAAATTTCCTGTTTGACTGTTAAAATCATATTTTTGTTTATGTAAGCTACCAAAAATAATTTCATTTAAATGATGTAAATTAGTGTAAGAAACCTGTGTAACAATTCCGTTACCATATTCATAATTTTTAATTTGCCCAACTGCATCCTGCTCGTTTAGTTGCCATAAAACAGTATTATCCTCAGTTTTTATTTGAGTTAAATAACCATAAGAATTATAAGTGTTTTTTGTTTTAAATCCACCAGGATATATATTTTCCTTAACCCTACCCATATAATCAAAAACATAATTGGTCTTTAAAACTTGAGAGCCAATAGTCTCTTTGATTTCAGTAACTTGATGTAATGAGTTGTATTTAAACTCAGTTATATTGCTAGGGCTAATAATTTTTTCTACTTGCCCTCTTCCATTTGGGTCGGTTACATATTGATAAATTGTTGTTCCACTTGAATTGCCTGTTTTAGTTTCAACTCTCCCTAATTCATCGTATGTAAACGCAACATTGCTGACTGGATCGCTTTGAGTTAATAGCTCTCCAATTGTATTATATGAAAACGTTTTATTTCCAGCACTTGGGTCTGAAATTTGGGTTTGTTGCCCCAAATTATTATATACAAAAGTTGTAACAATACTCTGAGGGGTTAGATTATTAGTAAGAGTTATCGAACTTGGTTTACCATTACTATTGAACTGATATACTGATGTTTGTGTAGTATTTTCTGGTAGTTTTTGATTAATTATTTTATCACTTTGTCCTGCGACATTGGTTTCCTTTTTAATAATTCTATTATTATTGTCTTTTATCTGAGTAAACCCTTTTACATAAGTAACATCTGTACTTTTTACATTGTATGTATATTGTTTTACGAGATTTTGATTCGTATAAGTACTGCCATTTCTCTGTAAAATAGTTTCTGATGAAGCTCTATACATCCCACTTGAAGGTAAATAACTATAGGTAGTAACAAGATAATTTTGCTGATTTGAAAAATGGGGTTCGCTTTTTTCAAGGAGTATTGAATTAGGCAAATTTATCAGCGCAGGCGAATTCACACCAGTTATCTGAGAGTTATATTTATAATTTGTAACGATTAATTCTCCATTTAATCCTTGCGTTTCTGTTTGCAACAAAGAACCCGCCCCTCCAAAATACTCTTTTTGATAAGACAAACCATTAGTTACTTTTTTTACAGAATACATTCCTAATTGAGCATTTGTGTATGGGTAATTTTGCAAATTATCCCATTCGTAATAGATAGAAGTTTCTATTCCATCAGGGGTGATGATTTTAATTTTTCGACCTAATCCATCATATTCAAACATATTTGTCAATCCACTAATGTCTTTGTGTTGAAGAATATTTCCGAATTTAGCATCATATATATATTCAACAAAATCTCCAATTGCATTACTACTCTTAATGACAAATCGCCCTTTAGAATCGTAAGTTGAATGAGTCACTCTTGTACCCATATCACCTGATGAGATTGATTTTTGCTTTGGGTGCCCAAATAGGTCAAAATCACTAAAAGATGTGATTAAAGATTGATCGCCAAAAGTTGGGTCATTAATAATTCCTGTTAAATGAACAATTGCATCATAACTAAATTCTGTTGTTCTTGAGTATGTGGCTTGCCCTGTTTGTGTTGCAGAAACAGTAGTATTCTGTAATTTATATTTTCCGTTGTTCAGTAAATAATTAAATACTGATGCTTCGCTTTTAACTTGGCCGAGTCCATTCCAACCATAAATACTATTTGTTGATTTAAGATTGCCATGTGCAGCGTAATCATAAGTAAAATCTGTTGATACTTGAGTTGATTCATTATAATTTTTCTCAACCTTTCTGCTTAATGATACAATATAACTTTTAGTATTTATTGGGGTGATTGAATAAGTAAATACAGATTTACTAAAACTCGTACCTAAATTAATGTAATCGCTTGTATGTGTAATCGCGTCATAGGCATAGGCTAAAAGTTCCGTTTTAGTTTCAGAAAGCAACGGAACAAACTTAGTCGTTTCAAAAGTAAAAACACTGGTTTGAGCAATATTTTGTGGATTTCCAGTAGATGCAAAGGGGTCAACAGGCTCAACAATACTCGACATTTTTTCAAAACCTAAAAAACCTCTTCCGTTTTTGTGAAATATTGCATCGTAATATCTATACCTCATTGTAGTTCTCATCTCAGCAGATTTTCCATCATTGGTGATGGTTGCGTAAACACATGAAATGGAAGGTTTATAATTTACAAGCGGTAACGAATAAGTTATACTAGAGTTTTTCGTGAAAATTTGGTCTCTTGTATTTCCAGTTCTCCAAAGGACTTCAGTCCCAATATTCATGTATTTAATTATATATTCTTTATATAAAGCTGACCGAATACTTGAAACTGCCACGCTACTACTCGACGCTTCAGAAATTGCAATATAGTCATCATTAGGAGAATTAATTGATACAATGTCTTGTTTTCCATCGCCATTAAAATCAGCCTTATTATTATAGTCTGCAACCCATCTCCCGTCCTTGTTGTAAATATTCCAGCTACCTTGAGCTGTGCCAGCTGGGATAAAATTATCCCCTATTGATAAAAAACTAAAATAATTATTTATTGGCAGCAAAGTATTCTGCTGGTCTCCTGTTATTACAATATCACACTTTCCGTCATTATTTAAATCTTGTGCGGTTAAACTATAATAAATTGGGTCATTAGAATATAAGGCACCTGTAACTGGGTCATAAATTGGATTAGTTGTAGGTAGTTGAGGAAAATTATTGATAGGCTTAGGGTCAGAAAAAGCTGAATAATAGGTGAAAATAGTATTCGTCATTCCTGAATTATACCTTATAAACAATTGATTTTTAGCATAATTTAAATATTCTAAGTCTTGTTTTCCATCACCATTAAAATCGCCAAATGCAATGTGTTTCATTAAAAATGGAGAACCTGCTAAATAGTCTGGAATTATTCCAAATTCTATCGAAGTAATATCTAATTGATTAAAATTTTGAATGCTATTATCATAACGAAGAACCTCTACTTCAACTTTTCCATTACTTTGCAAAATAGTTCCCCATCCATCATCATCTTGATTATTTGCATGATGTAATACAACAATTTCGGGTTGTTCATCTCCATTAAATTCAAAAGGTTTTCCAATCGCAGGACTTCCTCCGATACCATAATTAGCATTACCCTGAGAACTGGTGAGATTTAAATATCCTGGGTCAATCCTTAGTTGGTCATCTATGCCATCCCCAGTAAAGTCACTAATACCGTAGTAATATTGGTCTAATCGTTCATCATAGCCCCCAGCTAAATCAGTAAAATTACCAATATCTTGAACGGTTATATTTCCCGAAGCATTTGTGGAGATTTTTTGAAGAGTGTAATTTGTTGACTGATTACATACGAAGCTATATATTTCTTGTTTGTTATCTAAATTTTCATCAGTAACACTTGCTCCTAGAAAAGTACCCTTGCCGCTAAAAGCTGCATTATCATAGATGGATGTAAAATCTACATAGTTTGCATTTGCCCCCACATTTTCTATAATAGAGTTTTTCATTACCTTGTACTTTGATGAGTTTGGATATACACAAACAAAGTCAGAAAATCCGTCTCCATTCAAATCAGCAGGAATAGCGGACTTCAATCCTGTATAATCACTTGCATTTGAGAAAATCTTCATTTCCTCTCTAACAGAAAGGGGATTATACATATTAATATCGCCCCAACAGAATTGGGTTGGATACAATTCGTTTCCATTTGCATCAACTTCAATTACACGATTAAGACAAGTAACTTTTTCCCAAGAATAATCGAATATGTATTTTTTTACTTGACTGCCTTCAGCAAAAACTGTTATGCTCTTCAATAATTTTGTATTCTTAAATTCTGAGCCGCCAAAATAATAAGTATTTTTTTCACCAATATCCACATAGTCAAATACTACACTATTGTATGGAGTTAGACCAGCATTTATATTTCCAGTATATTCAATTTTATCAATTACTCTTTCACCAGATAAAATCTTATATGTGTAAGTCATATAATTTCCAAACTCATCTGTAATTCTATTTAACTGCCAACTCAATACAGTTATATCTCCGATTCCAGTTAATCTGGAGTTGGAGTTATTCCCAAATTCCAGTGTGTTTCCGTCTTTGTCTTTTACTTCAATCCATTGCGGCCCTTGTCCTTGTTGACCATGTGCAATAATAGTTGAGAAAGTCTCATTCTCTGTGTAATATGTTGAGCCGTCTGCACCATAGCTTCCAGTTAGAGTATATAGGCGATTCCCATTTAGAGCATAGACATCAGAATTATTTAACTCAATTCCTTTTGCAACTCCATCTTGAAAAATTGTTTTTACTGTTCTCGAAATTGAAGATAATCCATTTAAATCAGTGCCTTTACCTAATAATCCATAACCACCTTGACTATTATAAGTAATAGAAATATTGGGTTGCATGCCAGCTGTTCCTGGAGAAGTGTAAATTGGGATAGAATATGTAGCTGCTCCTGTTGTTCCAACACTAAAGGTGCCAGGAGTCTCTCCAAATATTTTGTTTGTTCTAGGCTCCTCATTTTCACATCCAACTGCACCAGAAGGACCATTGTAATAACCTTGATTATAAAAGCTACTAACAAAAGAAGGGTAGGTTCCAATACTTAAATTGAGTAGAGGTTGCCCAGAAGCTGCAGAGTATTTAAATCCCGCTTGAAGTTTTATGCTATTCGAAGCCCTAACATAAGTATTGCTTGAATAATTAGGTTGATTAGAAATATTAATATTCTGTGGATTTTGGCCACGCACAATGATTAATATTAAAAAAGTTAAACTTAATACGAAATACAATTTCTTCATAATACTATTATTTAGTAATTATTACTTTATAACCTCTTCTTTCCTTCTTGGAATATGCAATATTCAAATAGTACATTCCTGCTTGAAGTGATGAAACATCTATTTTTGTTGAGTTCCCATCGTATTTAATTTTCTTTAAAATTTGTCCCTGAGAATTTAGTAAAACTATTTCAGCGTCTTTACTTTCTAAAGGTAAAGACCCTTCAATATTCAAATCATTAAATGCTGGATTAGGATATACATTCAAATCAGGTATTGAATCTTTTAACTCTGATACATTTTCCTTTTTAGAAAACCTAGCTGTTGGATTAGGGAAAACCTGTATGGAACGCTGAATTAAATTGCCTGAATTATCATAATCATATTTGAAGCTTGTTTGACTCAAACACAATTGTGAGGTATAAAACAGTATTAAAAATAGAATTAAAGTTTTCATGTTATTTGTTTTTTAATTCGGTAATTTGCTTCTTTAACTGCTCGATCTCTTTTTTTAACTCAATTATATAAAGCATTTCTTCTTCTATCTTTTCCTGTTGCTTTACAAACATTTCAGATGTTTTTAAACCATTTTCTATGTAGTTTTCCCCCTTTTCAAAACCTGGTAGATGATTGTTTTTTTGAATGAATTTTTCAACTTCTAAAATGCTTAAAAGTTTATATTCTTTTGAAAAAACGTAATCTGGAAAAGTACCAGTTTTTATTTCTACCTCTCTAGCGTATACATAACCATTAGCTTTTACTCTAAAGTGACTAATAGGTGTAGGAGTAGACGCATCTTTAATGTCAATAACATTAGGTTGACTTGAAGGATTTTGAGGAAATATCTCAATATTACCACTTCCAAATATATTCACACTATTAACTCCATTTTGGTTTGTAATGCTTACTGCTTTATTAGAGTTATCAGTATTTATTTTTGTATTTCCGTTTCCATTTACTTGAAAACTCAAAGTATTATTTGAAGGATTATAAATCTCAAATGCTTCAGCATTTGCAGCTTTAATTTGAATTTTACCATTTTGACTTAATGTAAAGGCTGAGAAATTATTGCCTGGATTGATTAGATCAATAGCATTTGCTGTTCCGTTCCAAACATTAAGTTTTAGTGCAGTCATGTTATTTTCGTTTGCAAAAATGTTTAATGCAGTATTTGCATCTATGTTTTGATTTGGTGTATTGTTACCAATACCAACATTTTTTGCCATACTTACTTTTGTGCCCATAAAAACAGTACCACCACCATTGCTTAAACTACTGTTTGTATTAAAATATGTATTTTTGCCACAATAGTAATTAACAAGTAAACCATTGTTACCAGAAGACTCAATACTACTTTGATAATTGTCGCTACCCATGGTTAAGGAAGTATTACTTGCTTGATCAAAAAGTTGAATGCGACCACCAAACCAAAACAAAGGATCCTGACTTGGGAAATCGCATGGCAATACCGGATTTGTGCTAATTGGGCCGCCAAATTTAAAAATACTTAATCCGGTATTTGCATTAATACTTTGCCTAATACCATTAACTCCATCAAACGTGAAACCTTTTTCAAGTTTTAAATCATTTTTAAAAATGCCTCCTGTGTTTAATACAAAATTACCACTTAAGTCAAACTGCGCACGTTCAATATTATTTGTTTTAAATACTAAACCTTGGGCGTCGGTTGTACCAATAAAATTACTTACCATATTTGTTCCGCTGCTTCCTGTGATACTCCATGAATTTTGATTACCCGAAGATGTTTCAATTAACTGTACATCGTCTAAATATGCTGTGCCACTGCCATAAGTGCTACCCGTGTAGGCTATCTGAAAATAAAATTGACCGCTAGCTAATGCAATGTATGAGGTACAGGTAGTTTGTTTCCAATTATTATCAAGTGTTTGTGTTACTGTATAAGTATATAAGGGTGTAACTTGATCTGCCGTTTCGTTTATATATACTGATATACCGCCAATACGTTTAGTCCAGAATGAGAGGTCATATTTAGCACCAGCAAGCATTGTTACAGGTATATAAATATATTTTGATGGTTTGCCACTGGCAATTGATGCGCAGTAATCATTAGGGGTATGATCATTTGTTGCATAATTGGTATTTAGAGTCCAAGAAGAAGCATCTGCAGACCAACCGGAAGGAATAGTAGAAGAAAAAGGTTGATTAACAATTGATGTTTGTGCTTTAATGTATAGGTTGATAAAACAAATTAACACTAATACAGAAATACGATTTGTAGATTTTAAAGGCATGCTTGTTTTGTTTAAGATTTTTAATTGATTTTATTTTTGAATTAATTCTTTATTTCTTGAACAGTGACAAAACTAACTTGCTTCTATGCGTTTTGCAATACGTAGTACTACTGAATTATTTGCTAAGTAGTAGTACTTAGTTTTTGGTGAGATTTTCTAAGTAATGAGTAGTGGGAATGGCCTCACCTCCTTACTCCTCTCCGAGGGAGAGGAGCGATAGATTTGGGACTTAATTCTGTTTACTGTAGATTGAGATGAGTGTATGATAACATCAGTTCAATTCTCATCTTGAATGAGAGGAGCGATAGATTTGGGACTTAATTCTGTTTACTGTAGATTGAGATGAGTGTATGATAACATCAGTTCAATTCTCATCTTGAATGAGAGGAGCGATAGATTTGGGACTTAATTCTGTTTACTGTAGATTGAGATGAGTGTATAATAACATCAGTTCAATTCTCATCTTGAATGAGAGGAGCGATAGATTTGGGACTTAAATTAATACTTTAGCAATTGAGATGAGTGTTTAAATAGACATAATTTCAATACTCATCTTAAAGCAGAGGTTCAATAGATTTGGTACTTAGATTTATATACAATAGTGATTGAGATGAGAATTTAATAGAGATCAGTTCATAACTCATCTTGATAGATTTGGATTATATTTTAGTTACCAGTAAATTATTTTACTTGTTTGATAATGCACGGAAATCATTTCCGCGCTAACGGGATTATATTTTGCATACAGGTAAATTATTTTATTAAACTGCTAATGAACGAAAAGTATTTCCGAGCTAACGGGCAGGTACATTTAGATTATATTTTATTTGCTCAAAATTATTTGCATCAACATACCGATGCTGCATTTGAAAAATTGAAAAATATAAATTAAATTTAACTTATTAAATAAGCTTTTTTATTTAAAAAAAATAGTGTTTTTGCATCATAATTTTTTCATTAAACTGTTACAAGTAATTGTTAAACAATAATATCAACTATCCTTTCGGGAGCACGATGCCAGGGCGTAACTATATCAATGGAAGCAGCTATAGATACGGGATGAATGGACAAGAGAAAGATGACGAGATCGTAGGCTCTGGAAATAGTTACGATTTCGGCGCAAGACAATATGATCCAAGACTTGGAAGATGGATGAGTCTTGATCCTTTGATGGCAAAATATCCGGGTCTGTCTCCTTATAATTTCGTTGACAATAATCCAATTGCATTAATCGATGAAGATGGTAGAGATATTGGTTATTCTATCACTAAAACAAAAGACGGAACTACGGTTATACATGTTACAGTAGGAGCTGTGATCATAAACAAAAGCAAAGATTTTTCTAATGCTGGTGATATGGAATATGTTAGAAGTCAAATTGAAAGCGAAGTTAGAAAACAGTATTCGGAAAAATTCACTGGACCTGGCGGTGAAAAGTTTGAAGTGGATTTTAATATTAATTTAAGAGTTGGAAAAAGTGAAGAGGATATAAAGAAAAATGATCATGTAATTACTCTTGTTGATAATGTTCATGACAATTCTGATCAGAAGGTTGCTGGCTTAGCTAAACTTGGCGGTAATGTAATCAATGCAGAAACTGAAGGAGGGAATGCACCGAAGGTCGCAAAATTAGTTTCTCATGAGTTAGGTCATAATTTAGGTTTAGATGATGAGTACGAATATAAAAAGGGTGTTTTAGTCAAAAATGATGCACAGAATGTAATGGGTGCATCACGAGGAAAAAAATTAGAAAATTGGCAAAAACAAATTGCTTTCTTTAGATTTGCAAGTTGGGCAAAGAAAGATGGATCAACAACAACAATTAGAAATTCAAATCAAGAAAATGGAGACTCTAAATCAGAAAGTAAAACTTTCACAAAGCAGAATTCTGACACATCTAAATAATTTAATATTATTTTGTTTGATCTTCTTTTGTGTTTCTTGTAATAAAAATGAGAACAAGGAGGAACAGAACTCGGAATGTAATATTATTATGACCGACACTTTGATTAATTCGAATAAGATCACAATAAAAACTTATTTAAAGTTTAATTTTGAGTCAAAAGGATTAGTAAAACAGGCTCAAGAGTATTATTCAAATGAAAGTGTTGCTTTTAGGCTTGATTTTTCAGAGAATGGAACAAATTGGAAGAATCTTGAGATTAAAGACTACAATGTTTTTTATAATGTATTTCCATTGTACAAAAACAGATTAGGCTCTGAGTTGTATATGTCAAACTGTATTTCATGCCATACATCTTATCCAAGTTTAGCTGATAAGAGTGTATGCTTTGGGTTTTCTAAATATTCAGATAAAAACTTTTTTCAGAAATTCTTAGAAAACAAGTTGATTGATTCATTGGGAATTCTTCGTCATCCTGATTTCATTAGTATGGATACACTGGAAATTAATCAAATTCATTCTTTTCTTTTAAAATCGTGTGGCGGAACCACCACTAATACTCAAGAGTGATGATTTTGTAGGATATTTAATTATGAATGAATTAGAAAACATTTCATTTGATTTATACCATGCCAAGTTAAAATGGATGTCTTTTCAATCGGGCTATATTAAACCCCTTTGGAATGATAAAATTCAAAATCAAATAAATGCTCTTTCAAATATTGCTCCCGATAGATGTGAGCTTGAAGCTCATTTAATCGCTTGTCAAACTTATTTCGGAGAGAAAGCCTGATTATTTTGTGCGTAAAATTTCAGGTCATACAGCGAATAGCGCTGAGTTCTTTAGATACGTACAATTGGCTCAAAATTATTTGCATCAACATACCGATGCTGCATTTGAAAAATTGAAAAAT
>JBILCU010000003.1:0-266263 GCA_044352985.1 Bacteroidia bacterium | reverse complement strand
GTAACAGTTGCTGTAGCTTGACAATTGTTTTCATCTTTCACGGTAACAGTATATGATCCCGCTGAAAGTTGATTAGCAGTTGATGATGTTTGAATAGGTTGCGTTGACCATGAATAGGTAAAAACACCTGTCCCACCGCTTGCACTTGCCTGAGCAATTCCATCATTTACTCCAAAACAACTGATATCTTCTCCATTATAATTTGAAGTAACCTGAGCATTAACATTTACTGCCAATGGCTGTTGAACGCTTACAGTTGCTGTTGCTAAACATTCATTAATATCTCTTACACTTACGGTAAATGTTCCAGCAGATAATTGAAATGCAGTATCATTTAATTGAGGAGGTATAGTTGTCCATTGATAAGTATAAACTCCTGTTCCACCGTTTGCACTTGCACTTGCCGCTCCATCATTTGCCCCAAAACAGCTGATATCATATCCGTTAAAATCTGAAATTACATTTGCCGTTGCAATCAATTGTAATGGCTGCGCAACCTGAATACTCTTAATAATTGCACAATCATTCGCATCTTTAACTGTTACACTATAAGTACCTGCTCCCACTCCACTCAAAGTATTACCTAAAACAATTGAATTACTTGACCACTCATAAGTAAATGGCGCGACTCCATTATTGGCTACAACCATTAAATTGGCATCGTGTTCACCATAACAACTAATATGTTGTCCGTTGTAATTTGAAGTAACGGAAAGTGTTGCAGTAATAGTAGCAGGTTGTGATAAGGTAACATTGCTTGTTGCACTACAATTATTTGCATCTTTTACAATCACTGAATATGTTCCTGCACCTATACCCGTTACAGAATCAGTTGTTTGAATTGGATTGGTATACCATGTATAATTATAAGAACCTGTTCCTCCATTTGCGGTAACTTCTGCTGCCCCATCCTGATAACCGAAACAGCTAATATCTGTTCCGTTATAATCTGAAGTAACATTAGCGCTTGCTGTAAATTGATCGGGTTGTTGTAAGGTAACAGTTGCTGTAGCTTGACAATTGTTTTCATCTTTCACGGTAACAGTATATGATCCCGCTGAAAGTTGATTAGCAGTTGATGTTGTTTGAACTGGTTGCGTTGACCATGAATAGGTAAAAACTCCTGTCCCACCGCTTGCACTAGCTTGTGCAACTCCATCATTTACTCCAAAACAACTGATGTCTTCTCCATTATAATTAGAAGTTATTGCTACACTCGCCGTTAGCACTGCAGGAATCTGAATTGTTTTTACAGCTGAAACACACCCACGATTATCTTTTACAATAATTGAATACGTATTAGCAATATTCAAATTATTTAAATAAACACCTTGTGTTTGATAGGCTATTCCATTATTATAGGAAACTGAATATGGAAATCCAATTCCTCCTGATGGATATACTTGGACTAATGTTTGACTTGTTCCAGGCGAAAAACATTTATTAAATGCAACACTGTCAACCTTAACTTCACCAGGTAAAACCAAAGTATCAGGTTTTAAAGATGAACAATTATTTAAATCTTTTAATTGAAAAACATAAGTATTATTGTTATCCAATAAAAAAGTATAATTACCAGGAGAACCATAAGGTCCGTTATTTATTGAAACCTGATAGGTACCTGAATAACCACCTGTTGGAATTACATTGACCTGAGTTTTACCTGTGCCAGGAACTGAACAGGCCACAACAAACGAATCTACTTTTATTGAATCTGGTTGCGACACTGCAATAATCAACGGTTGCTTAATTATACAATTATTTGCATCTCTAATCGTTACCGAATAACCACCTGCAGTTAAATTGGAAATATCTTCTACTGATGAACCATTTGACCAATTAAACACATACGGATTTCTTCCACCTGAAACACTTAAATTTATGGAACCGTTTGTTCCATAAATACAACTCACATTTTGAGTTGTATAAGTTACAGCAATTGCTGTTGGCTCAATAATAGATGCACTTGCATTTGCAGAACATCCATTCAAGTCATTTACCTGAACACTAAATGTTCCAGGACCTAAATCAATTAAATCCTCGGATGTAGATGTATTGCTCCAACTAAATGAATAAGGAAAAGTTCCACCATTGACTGTTAATTCAATAGTACCATTATTTTTCCCATAACAACTGATATTAGTCGGACTTAAACTAATCGCCAATTTTGGTGGTTGAAGAATAGTGAAATTAAAATAAGTAGTACAATTTTTTGAATCAGTTATAGTAACAGAATAATTACCTGCAGTCAAATTTGAAATGCTTGTACCACTTGAACCATTACTCCAGTGAATAGTATAAGAACCACCTACAGCTCCAACAATAGCCATTGCAGAACCATTACTTCCACCAAAACAACTCACGTTTGAAGTCACAACATTAACATTATAATCATTACAAGGCGGTTGTGTAATAATTACACTATCTCTTTTAACGCAACCTTTTTGATCATTTACACGAACAGTATATGTACCTGCAGTTAAAGATGAAATTGTATTTGACGTGGATGAATTACTCCATAAATAAGAATAAGGACTTGTTCCTCCAAAAGCAAAAACAGATGCACTTCCATTATTACCACTAACAGTTGTAACATCTGAATGCGTAATTGAAGTTGTTAATATCTCTGGCTCATTAATTACTGCACTTGCAGTTTGATAACATAAGTTGGCATCACTGATGATAACAGAATAAACTCCTGCTCCTAAATTAAAAACCGTATCATTTGTTTGTGGAGGTATCGTATTCCATTGATATAAATACGGAGGTGTTCCTCCAATAGCATTAGCAGATGCAGATGCATTCTGATCACCCGTACAATTTAAATTTGTATTTATAACACTTGCAGAAAAATTAAAACACCTTGGTTCATTAACAACCGTACTTCCTGAAATTGCACAACCATTTACATCTGTAATGCTTGCTGTATAAATTCCATAAGGTAAATTACTTATTGTAGAAGTGTGTAGACCAGTTGGATTCCAGGTTATTGCATAAGGTGGAGTACCTCCACTTATATTTACAGTTGCTGAACCTGTGCTTGAACCATTTGGATTTGCATTTATGGTATTAAAATTTATGTTCAATGGAGATGGTGCATTCATCGTAATAAAATCATTGGCTTTACAACCAATGGAATCTAAAACAATAACTGAATATGCACCTTCACCTGCATTTATTGAATGACTTGTTGCACCAGTATTCCATTGATAAAAGAATGGTGATGTACCTCCAGCAATATTAGCAGTTAGTACACTTGTACTGTTATAACACAATAATGGATTACCTGTAATATCTACACTAAATAATGGTGAAAAATAAATAATTACTGAATCTTTACTATTAGTGCAACCACCACCGGCACCTGTACTTGTTAAATATAATTTTACAAAACCATTTAAAATTTCAGTTGGTGTTGGCGAATAACTTGTATTTAAATAAGTATTTCCAGGATTAAAAGAACCTCCTCCACCTGACCATATAACTCCGGTTGCATTTTCTTTTGTTCCTATTAAAGTTACTATAGGATTGGATGCACACAATTTTTGATTTGGCCCTGCATCTACAACTGGCAAGGAACCTTGCGTTACCGAAACTGTAGTAAATGCAGAAGGACAAAAAGATGGTGAATATAGACGGTCTCTTGACTCTAATTTAAAATTACCTGTTGCAGTTGCAAAATAAGTTAAACCTGTTCCTACCAGAACATTAGACTGATTGTACCAAAAATAATTATAGGCAGGTAAACCGCCACTTGAACTTGCATTTAATGTTACACCACTTCCACTCCCCAAATTACAAAAACTTGCAGGATTTGGATTTGATGAAACTGACAATGAAGGATAATTATAAATCCTTACTGTATCACAAACTGTAAAATTAAAACCACAACCACTTGCAATTGGGAAGCCACATACCTTATAATCAATATAAGTTGGTGCTCCTACATGTGGAGTATACAAAGGACTTGCAATATGAGTTGAATCTAAGTAATGATCGTAAGCACCGGCTACACCAGGATAAATTGATTGCCAAACTGTTGTGTTATTGACAATACCTAATGTATTTAATCGTTTCATACAACCAATCCTTACTGTATCATCCGGAGGAAATATTGGTTTTGAAATAGATGTAATTTTATAAACATTTTTGTTTTTTCCAGGTTTACAAAATGTAATAAGATGTGGGCCAACTCCCTCAATACATTTTACAGTACCACCTGGATAATTACCTACACAATTTATATCGTAAAACAACGAACCGGGTGGATCGGCACCAATCATATCAATCTGAATTCCTGCTGAGCGAGGATCAAGTGTTAAATTAAAAAAAACACACTCATCTGATGATGAAGCTGCACAGCATTGATCTTCTCTTGAAATATTTGGCGATGACCAAACACCTGCAGGTTGTCCTGTAAGGTTTATTGTATATGAAGGAACAGTTGGCATACACAAACTTTGTGCATTCACTTTTTCATTAAAAAAAACTATTATCAAATAAAATAATAGTATAGGATATCTTATCCTGTTAAATAAATGGTAATAATTAATTTTCATCTTTATAATTTTTATGTAGATAAAACTACTTCTGTACCCTAATGGCTTCAATGATTTAATTGTAATACATGAAGAGATACATCATACATAAACATGATAAAAGCAATAGATTTTTTTTAATTAAAAAAAAACATACATTTGTAATGCGTTTGGTTTTTGTTTTATGGTTTGATAAAACGAAATTAAAAGGGAATCATGTGTGAATCATGAACAGTTCCCGCTGCTGTATGTCTTTAAAAAAGCTTTACATAGTCAAACACCACTGTTAATTAACGGGAAGGTTTTGTAAAGTAAGACAAGTCAGAAGACCTGCCAATGCAAAATAGATTCGTGACTTTCGGGAAGAAAAGTAAACGATAATGTTCCAATTGGTTCATTAGCATTTATTGAAGTAGCGTATCGTTTTATTTATGGTCTTGACAAAGAAACATATTGCAATTTTATGTATGTTATGGTTTTTAACCATACAACAAATTCATGTTCATGCCCAGGACAGTTCAAGCATTAAATTACCAGAAACAATAATCCTAGAGAACAGATATTCCAATACAGTTGTTGGCGCTAAAAAAACTAACATTGACACTTGTATTAAAAATCAGTTTCAGGGTTATTCATTGGCTGATTTATTTTCATTTACGAATTTATTTTTTATAAAAACATACGGTATAAATGGTATTGCCACAAGTTCTGCACGAGGAGCAAATGCATCACAAAGTATGATAAATTGGAATGGCTTTAACATAAATCATCCAATGCTTGGACAAAGTGATTTATCTTTATTACCTTCTTTTTTCTTTAATGATTTAGATATAATATACGGAAGTTGGTCGGCCAATAATGGTTCATCTGCTATTGGCTCTACAGTCATGCTAAAAAACAAATCTGAATTTAATGATCGAATTCAAGCTACACTTTTTAGCGATATTTCAACTACTAATACATTCCGACATGGTTTCGATGTAACTGTTTCCACTAAAAAATGGATAAGCAGCAGTAAGTTGTTTTATAACCATGGAAAAAATAATTTTCAATATTATGATTCATTAAATGATAAACAAATCTTCAGGAAACAAACACATAATAATGGAATAAATTATGGTTTCATGCAGGAAAATCATTTTTTAATTGGCAAGTATCAAAAAATCACTTTAAGTGCATGGCTTCAACAAAACGAAAGAGAATTACCTCCATTAACATTTAACACAATATCAAAACAAAATCAGTTAGATGCATTTTTCAGAACAACATTAAACTGGCAATACATCAAAGATAAAACGGCATTATTTTTTCGTTTGGCTAATTTCATTGATCGATTGGATTATCTCGATTCCATAGCTGACATTCATTCAAAAAGCAAAAGCATACAGCAAATTGCAGAATTTGATTTCAGTAGAAGAATAAGTCGTTGCATTGCATTTACAGGTGGACTTCATGCTACACTGCAACAAGCAACCAACAATAATTACAACCAATCTATTGAACGATATGCAACGTACAGTTCATTAAAATTAAATTGTCCGAACAAAACTTTTCAGGCAAAGATAGATGCACGTAAAGAATTTATTCCATCAAAAAATCTAAAACCTTTTATCTGGAATATTGGCTTGGAATGGAAACCATTAAATTGGTTTAAAATTTATGCAAATACAGGAAAAGTATTTAGGTTACCTACTTTGAACGATTGGTTTTGGCTACCGGGTGGAAATCCAAATTTAAAACATGAAGAAGGTTATTCTCATGAAATTGGAAGTGGCATTAATTTCTCTAAAAAACAGTTTTCTATTCAATCACTTGTTTCAGTATTTCAACGTCAGTTAAGCAATTGGATAATTTGGCTACCTGTAAATGGATTGATTTGGTCGCCACAAAATTTGTTACAAGTTAATTCAAAAGGTTTGGAAACTCAATCCACATTTGTTTACCATCATAGAAAAACAAAAATTAAATTGCTTGTAAACACCAATTATGTTATTTCACAAAATGTAAAATCAGTGAATGAAAATGATGGTTCAGTTTATCGCCAACTTATTTATACACCGATTTACAGTGGCTCTGGAACTCTACTATTTACCTATTCAAAATTGACTGCATTATATAACTACACTTACACAGGCTATCGTTATACCAGTACTGATAATTACGAATATTTAACTCCTTATCAATTAAGTAATATCTCATTAAGTTATAGTTCAAAAATTAAAAAACATGAGTATAGTATTTTCGTTAGATGCAATAATGTATTTAATGAAAACTATCAGGTAGTAAGAAATTATGCTACCCCAATTCGCAATTACAATGTAGGAATACAAATCAATTTAAATAATTCAAAACATGAAAAAAACAATTACACTAATCAGTAGTATATTTATAGCATTTCAGGTAAATGCACAACTAACAATTACAGCAGATTTTGAAGAGTATAATTTGCCTTTGGATAGTTTCTATTTTAATGCAAACGGAAATGATTTTGTTGCCTCAGGATTGATGAGTTTTGAATACGAATGGACACAAAGTCAGTGGGGTAATTATTGGAGTGGCGGATTTGCCTATTCAACAATGAGAGATAGTATAAATGCAAGTTATTCTAATCTATACAGTGCTATAACTGCAAAAGGACAAAATAATTCAAACACTTACATTACAGGACAGCAAGGAGCAAGTATTCACATTCCAATAGCCATTCAACGATTAACGCCACCACTTGGATTTTATGTAACGAATTCAACATATGCCTATTTAAGTATGCGAGATGGTGATGCCTTTGCTAAAAAATTTGGCGGCACAAGTGGAAACGATCCTGATTGGTTTAAACTTACAGTAAAAGGATCACTTGGTGGAATGCAAAATCAAGATAGTGTAGAAGTTTATCTAGCTGATTTCAGAGCAAACGATAATACACAAGATTACATCTTAAAAACCTGGCAATTTGTTGATATCAGTAACTTGGGAATGTATGATAGTTTACACTTTTATCTATCCTCTTCTGATGTAGGAAGTTTCGGAATGAATACACCAGCATTTTTTTGTATGGACAATTTTACCACACCTTTTTATTCTGGAATTAATGATGAAACATTAGAAAATAAAAAAATAAAATTGTTACAAAATCCAGTAAATGAATATTCAAAATTAGTAATTAGCACTAATGAAAACAAAAGCATTAACATTACAATTATTGATGTGTTAGGTAAGTTACATTTAAATGAAACAATTGAAATTAATGCAGGCGAAAATAATTTAAACATCAATTGTAATTCACTAAAATCAGGGATGTATTCATTTATTATTTCTGATTTAAGTAATAATACAGTAACAATCAAATTCATTAAAGAATAATGGAAAGAATTATAAATATGGGAATACAGGTTGTTCCATTAGAAACTAAAGTAAACAAGTACGATGTAATTGATCATGCAATTGGCATCATTCAGCAATCGGGATTAAAACACATTGTTACTCCTTTTGAAACAGTGATTGAAGGCGAAGAAGAAAAAGTGTATGATTTACTTAAAGACATTCGTAATGCTAGTTATGATTTTGGTTGTGAGGAATTATTAATTAATGTTAGATTTCATTCTTCGAAAAATAAAAATGTTTTTATGGAAGATAAAACATCAAAGTTTTGAATTGCATTGTTTACATTAAGAAATAGATATGGTATATATTAATATTTATTTTCAACTTTAATTTGCATTATGATTTTTAAAATTTTCCAAATAAAATATCAAAAACAAAATTTTAAAAATAATTTATTAAAATACTTTCTTTTGCTTGATCAAAAGAAAGTAACAAAGAAAAATCAAGAAATTGTCAAGGCAATCGCAATAAATTGCGACCGTCAAACAAAAGCTAAAATGTCTCCATGGCTTCAACATTTCTTAACGCTTTTGTTTGACTTTGCTGCGCCAATTTCACTTTAATTAATTTC
The DNA here is from genome assembly GCA_044352985.1 of Bacteroidia bacterium. GTDB lineage: Bacteria > Bacteroidota > Bacteroidia > B-17B0 > Aurantibacillaceae > JADJDM01. The sequence continues at coordinate 257,776 of JBILCU010000003.1, read as the reverse complement.
AAAACATTAAATAGTTACCAAATAGAAATCTAAAACAATAATACTAAAGTTGAAAAAAACCATCCTGATAATATTACTTACTATTATTTTTTGCTCCTGCAAAAAAGATGTTCCTCCAGATAAAGAAACCTTTAATGGTAACATTTCAACAGCAGAAAGAGTTTTTATTTGTAATGAAGGGAACTTCCAATTTAACAATGCATCCATTAGCCTTTATGATCCACAAACTGGGAATGTAATAGCTGACATTTATAAACCAAACAACAATAACCAATCGATTGGTGATGTTTGTCAATCGCTTTACTTGTTCAACCAAAAAATATATGCAGTATTAAATAATTCAGGCAAAGTAGTCATTGTAAATGAAAACGATTACAAAAAAACAGGACAAATAAGCAATTTAACATCACCGCGATATTTTTTACCAATCAGTAATTCAACTGCATATGTAAGCGACTTGTATTCAAACTCAATAAGCATTGTTGATTTAAATTCATTAACAAAAATCGGATCCATTTCATGCTCCGGTTGGACTGAAGAAATGGCATTGTCTTTTGGAAAAGTATTCGTTTGTAATCTTAAAAAAGATTACTTGTATGTAATACAAACATCAACAAATCAAATTACAGATAGCATCAACGTTGGTTACGGTTCAACATCAATTGTAAAAGATAAAAATGAAAAACTATGGGTTGCCTGCACTGGTGATTCATTAAAAAACAGTTTTCCCAAATTGGTTTGCATAAATCCAATATCAAATCAAATTGAAAAAACATTTTCATTTCCTTACTACTCACAATCTCCTTCACAACTTAAAATAAATGGCAATGAAGATCAATTGTACTTCCTTAACAAAAACATTTATAAGATGTCGATTAACGATGTCTCATTGCCGCAGCAAGCATTTATTAATTCTGGCAATAAATTATTTTACGCATTAGGTATAAATCCGAAAAATGAAAACATTTATGTTTCTGATGCCATTGATTATGTGCAAAGAGGGAAAATCAACATATATAATCAATCAGGCACTTTACAGAACTCATTTAATGCAGGTATAATACCTGGAAATATTATTTTTAATTAATTATTTTTCAATTCATACAATTGATAATTGTTTAATTGAATATTAGTGTTTTTATAATCAATATTTTTTAAAAAAGTATTTTTAGTTGTAAGATAATAATCGTTCTTATTTCCTGTATTCTCAACACTGATATCACCAAACCGAAGAAGATAAAAATGAAAATTCCATTGATAATAAATATCTTTTTCAACTTCCAATTTTTTAATATTCCCCACTTTATTTATTATAGCATAAACATCCTTTAAAATCAATTCATCTCTTTTATATTTATTCAGTTGAAAAGCAGAAAAAAGTATTGTTGTAATTAATAGCACAATAGATGTTATTCTAATGTATTCTATATGTTTTAAATAATCAATTTTTATCGAAAGAGCTTTTAAGTAAGGGAAAAGAAAAGCAGCACTAGAAATTGCAAAAAACGGTAATGCTGGAAAAAAATAGAACTTATTCTGAACCATGGTTAACATTAAGGGCAGACTTCCAGAACAAGCAATAAGAAAATAAAAGAGGGTGTTTTTGCTAATTTTATTTTCTAGAAAACTTAATTTATTTTTTCTTTTATAAATAAGAATCGTAATTAAGCCCAACAAAAACAACGGAATAAATTCCTGAATTAAACCAATCAAGGTAAACAAACGATAATTTGTTGAATGCTGATCATTAATTCTATATAATAATCTGTTTTTAAAATAAAACACTAAGCTATTATGTGCGTCTTCAAAAGTGTAAAATATAAACAAGTAAATCAGAAATGGAAGAAGTAATAAGATGAATGAAGAAAATAATATTTTAAAAAATGGTTTATCTCTATAAACAATAAAATAAATTATAGGTACAACCAATGGAAATAGTCCGGGCAAACCTTTGGTAAGTGTGGCACAAAAAATAAAGAAACCAGAAAATAACAAATAAAACAAATTGATTTTATTTTGTTGAAATGATTTAATTATAAATAATACACTTAATAAAGTAAATACTGAAAGCAGTTCTTCAATCATATTATTTTGAAAAACCCACGAAACAATTGGTATTATTACAAAACAAACAATAGGCAACCACGAATGTTTTTTATCTTTTTCATTTGCTATTTGTCTCCAAAACAAATGAATTAATATCAAATGAATAAAAAAAGTGAATAATGAAAATAGCTTCTCAGTTAAATAATGTTCTCCAAAAAATTTAAACGCAAAAGATTCAACATAATAAAACAAAGGTGGATGCTCTAAAAACTCATTCTTACCTTTCATCATCCAAGTTTCACTTAAAAAAGGTTTCCAAAATGTACCATTACCCTTTGCTAAATTTTTTGCAACACAAGCATATTGCTGACCATCCATAAACATACCTTGTTTTAGCAAATCAGGGACAACAAACAAAATTGCCAATGAAATGCTAATCAGCAACAAACAATGATGTATATGTAATCTTTTAAACACTTATAAATTTTAAGATTAGATGATGATGATAAAAAATCTAAAAAAGAATTTATACACCTTAAACCTTAAACGTTAATGTTTTTTTTTCAAAATTAATGATAGCATTAAATTGCTTTAATAAATCACTACCCAAAACACCATCAATAGGTTTAAGGTTAAGTTTTTCATATGAAGAATTAACTATTGAAAGATCAATAAAAACACCCTCGTAATCAAAAATAACCAATTTGTCAATACTGAATTTCTTAATGAAAGAAGTATGACTAATCATTTTATCTGTCCCTAATCCTGTAGATAAACTATTATTTTTAATCATTTCTTGTTTTTTCATAAACTTGATTTTATTATTTATATCAAAAACAGTTCTTGAAGCACCTGTATCTAAAAGCAATCTGGCTGACTTTCCATTTATTATGGATTTTACAATTAAATGAAATCCGTCTTTTTCAATTGCAATTAATTTTAGTGGAACATTTATTTTAGTCATTTTTTTATATCATTTTTAATCTCGTTTTTGAATATATATTTTTAGTAACATCATTATCCTGAATCATTTTTAAACCATAATTCTTAATGATGTTAATTAGTTTTAATATTTCTTCACCGTTTTTGGTTAACGAATATTCTGTTTTAGGAGGTACCACAGGATAAACTTTTCTTTCTACATATCCGTCTTCTTCCAATTGTCTCAATTGAGTGGTAAGCATGTTATCTGAGATGTGCAGAATATCTTTACAAAGTTCCCCGTAGCGCATGATATTATCTTTTAAGCTCCATAAAATAGGAGTTTTCCAGGTTCCGCAAATTTGTTCCATTACTAACTGAACAGGGTTGAAATAAACTTTTCCTTTATATTTAAAATCCGGCATTTCGTGAAACCATTAATTAAATTAATACTTTCCAAAAAGTATGTATCGAACTTTTGGGTGATATAGTATGCAAAACTAAATTAATAATACGTATTTGCAATAACATTCAATTTAAAGACATGAACAAAACAGCATTAATTACAGGAGCAAAAAAAGGTATTGGCTTTGAAGTTTCAAAACAACTTGGTGAACTTGAAGTTATTTTAATAGTTACACAAACCATGATTGGCAAAATAAGTAGCAATAAGTTTAGCAGACACTAGAGAAAAAGTGATTATCTGCTCCATAAATATTGTGATGGGAAAAGGGCCAGTTGGGTTTACGAACACCTCTGATGCAATCCTTGCTAATATTCCTACAAATAACGCAGTGAAATGTTTCAATACACCGGATTCAATAATATGGAAAATACTTCTTACGGATATCAAGAATTAGATGCCTTTGTTGCTGGCGATAGCTTAAAAAGAAAAGAGATAGCTAAAGTATTAGCTATTGATGATGGTTTTGATGCATGTTATGACATTGGTGGTAATAATATGTTTGAGCTGATGGAAAAATTTGCGTTTTTATGGATCAATTTACCTATTTTTAAATGACATGGCAGAAAAATTGGATTTAAGTTATTGCAACGTTAATCTTCGCTTGCTCGTTGATTAAATATCTGTAACAATTCATTGCGTTGTAATACTTCATTTTTAAGTAACTCATAAGAGATAAACTGTAAAAGCTGTTTCTTTTCAATTAGAATATTTAATGCTCTTTCGTATTCTTTCTTAATGATTTTTCTAACCTCATAATCAATTAATGATGCAGTAGATTCACTGTAGAGTTTTTGAAAATTATAATGATTTTGAAGCGGCATATTAAAACTTACACTTCCCAATTCCTTATTCAATCCGTAGTTAATGATTAATTGATAAGCTTGTAGAGTTGCTTTTTCCAAATCATCAACTGAACCTGATGAGCATTCATTAAGCAATACCTCTTCAGAAGCTTTCCCTGAAAGTAAAATGCAAATTAAATCTAGAAGTTGAGAAAGCGTAAAAATTTCCTGCTCCTTAAATTGTATAAATGTTGAACCCAATGTTTTTCCTCTTGGAATAATAGAAATTTTATTTATTCTATACATCTGTTTTAATTGGTTGGCAACTATAGCGTGACCAGACTCATGAGTTGCAATTATTTTTTTTTCGCTTTGTGAAATAATTTTACTTTTCTTTTCAGGACCTATAACAATTCGCTCCAATGCTTCTTGAAAATCATTTAGTTCAACTTTTTTCTTTTTATTACGTGCGGCAATTAATGCTGCTTCATTACAAGCATTTGCAATATCAGCGCCTGAAAAACCAGGAGTTAATGCGGCAAGTTCTTCGTGTTTAATAGTTGGATCTAAAACGAAACATTGTGAGTGTACTTTAAAAATTGCTTCCCGTTCATTTTTATTTGGCAAATCAAGATACACATGCCTATCAAACCTTCCAGGTCGGAGAAGAGCAGAGTCTAATATATCTGGACGATTACTTGCTGCAATTACAATTACATTGGTATTAACATCAAAGCCATCCATTTCAGACAACAATTGATTTAATGTGCTTTCGCGTTCATCATTTACTTGAAATGAAGCTGCAGCACTCCTCACCCGACCTATCGAATCAATCTCGTCAATAAAAACAATACTTGGTGCTCTTTCTTTTGCCTTCATGAATAAATCTCTTACCCGTGCAGCTCCAACACCTACAAAAAGTTCCACAAATTCGGAACCCGACAACGAGAAAAAAGGCACATTGGCTTCGCCTGCAACAGCTTTTGCCATATGTGTTTTACCCGTGCCGGGAGGACCCAATAACAAAATACCTTTTGGTATTTTTGCTCCTAAACTTTTATAAACATTCGGGGTTTTCAAAAACTGAATTACTTCCATTATTTCCTGTTTGGCCTCATCATAACCCGCAACATCTTTGAATGTAATTTTTTGGATGTTATTTTGAAAATTGTATTCATGTGGCTTTGATTTACCAAAATCAAAAATCCCTAAACCACCCGATTTACTGGCATTTGCAACTCTTCTCCAAAACGACCAGAAAAAATAAACCATAACTAAAGGAATCAACCAACTTAAAATATCAAGCCAACCATAGGTATCATTAGTATAAGTTTGTATGATTTTATTTTTTTCGGGTAAATTATTTTGAATCTGTTTAAGTTCTACTTCAAAAAAATCAATCGACCCAATTTCAAAATAATAATCCGGTTGATATCGATCAACTGAAATTTTTTTTTGAGTTTTTGAATGCTTTAAAAAAACATAAACCCTTTGTTTATTCAATATATTTATTCGTTCTACTTTTTGTTGAAGCAATAATTCATTTTTAAAATAATTAAAGGATATTTCTTTGGTATAAGTAAAAAAACTTTTCAGAAAAAAAGTCAATACAAATAGAATAATGACTATTACAAATAGAACATTCCAATTTATAAATTTTGAACTTGATTTTTTTTCAGACATTCTGAAAAAATAGTTAATTAAACAATTTAATAGATTTTGAAGGCGTGTGATGAATGGCCATCAAAGGAACATCAGTATGCAAAGCTATTTTACGTGTCATACTTTTTTGAAAAAGTCGCTCAAAAAAATTACGTTGCTGTGTTGACATCACCATGATGTTTGTATCGTTGCTTTTTAAATAGTTTTCTAAACAATCCGAAATTGATTTACCACCCAATAACTGAAAAGATAAATTGTAATAATTTACTTTTCTATTTACCTCATCCATAAAATTCCGCATCAGGTCTTTTTCTTGAGCATAATTTTTATCTTCAGGTATAACATGCAAAACATTAACCTGTGCTCTGAATAATTTAGCAAGTTCAACTATTCGTTTTATGGCTTTAATATCAGTTGAATAAAAAGCGGTAGCATAGGTTATCTTTTTAATTTCACGTGAAATATGTTTTTCAGGAACAGCAATAATTGGCACATTTGTTTTTTGAATCAAATTGGATGTATTGCTTCCAAACAATTCGTTAAGTAAACCACCGGCACTTTTTGTTCCCATGATTACCATATCAACTTTATTATTTTCAATAGCATGAGAAATCCCGCTAATCACTTCTTCTTCAGTATCTATATATTCGTATTCAATATTACCTGAATGCGCAATTTTTAATAATTCCTGTTTCAATTTTAATTCACTATTCTTTTGTGCTTTTTCATGTTCCAATGTTAAAACATCAAAAGGCACTAAATATTCCGACGCATTTAAATGGGTTGCATGAAACAATATGATTTTAGCATGTGTTTTTTTTGCCATTTCAATGGCATAATACAAAGCGTTTTCTGATCCGGAACTAAAATCTGTTGGCACAAGAATGGTTTTCATTATTATATTTTTTATAAGTTGTTCAATTTTTATATCATCCAAAAGTAGATACAATCAAATATCTGGAAGGACTGACTTATGCAGATTACAGGATGATTGTTCTCACGAAAAATGCAAGAAAAAAACATGTTGATTTATTATTTTTTTTGAGAATGAAAATCAACAGCTTCATAATTAGTCGCGAAAAAAACTACTTTTGCATACTTATTTTTTATCATGACAGTTAAAGAAGAAATTGAACGCAGAAGAACTTTTGGAATTATTGCTCATCCCGATGCAGGTAAAACAACATTAACCGAAAAATTACTTTTATTTGGTGGCGCCATTCAATCAGCCGGAGCAGTTAAATCAAATAAAATTAAAAAAGCGACTACCTCTGATTTCATGGAAATAGAGAAACAAAGAGGTATCTCAGTTGCCACTTCTGTAATGGCCTTTGAATATCAGGGAAAAAAAATTAATATTTTAGATACACCTGGTCACGAAGATTTTGCAGAAGATACCTACAGAACACTAACAGCTGTTGATAGTGTAATTATGGTTATTGATTGCGTGAAAGGAGTTGAGCCACAAACACGAAAATTGATAGAGGTTTGCCGCATGCGTAATACACCTGTTGTAACTTTTATTAATAAATTAGATCGAGAAGGACAAAATGCTTTTGATTTACTAGATGAAATTGAAAAAGAGTTAAAAATTCGTGTACGTCCATTAGCTTGGCCAATCGGTATTGGTAAATCGTTTAAAGGAGTATATAATCTCTACGAAAAAAACTTAATTCTTTTTCAGGGTGACAGAAAAACGGTTGTAGAAGAGTACATTAAAATTGAAGATTTAAACGATGGACAAATTGATAAACTGATTGGAGAAGATTTTGCTAACCAACTTAGAGCAGATGTTGAATTAATTGATGGTGTTTATGATGAATTTAATATTGAAGAATACCGAGCAGGAAAATTAAGCCCTGTGTTTTTTGGAAGTGCGGTTAATAATTTTGGGATTAAAGAATTACTAGATGCTTTTATTCAATTTGCACCTGCCCCAAAACAACGCGAAACAGATGAAGGAATCATTGATCCTATGGATTCAAAATTCAGTGGATTTGTATTTAAAATACATGCAAATCTTGATCCAAAACATAGAGATCGAATTGCCTTTTTAAGAATTTGTTCAGGTGTTTTTGAACGTAATAAATATTACTACCATGTAAGAGATGGAAAACAAGTTCGATTCAGTAACCCAACAGCTTTCATGGCCCAAGATAAACAAGTTATTGATGAGGCATTCCCAGGAGACATCGTGGGTTTATACGATAGTGGAACATTTAAAATTGCCGACTCATTAACCGAGGGTAAAAAAATGAATTTTAAAGGTATTCCAAGTTTTTCACCAGAACTTTTTCGTTATGTTGAAAATCTGGATCCAATGAAAACTAAGCAGCTTCAAAAAGGTTTAGAACAATTAACGGATGAAGGAGTTGCTCAGTTATTTACCAAAAAAGCTGATGGACGTAAAATAATTGGGACAGTAGGTGCTTTACAATTTGAGGTAATTCAATTCCGCTTAAAAGGAGAATATAATGCTTCATGTGGTTACCAACCCATACAGCTGTATAAAGCATTGTGGATTAGCTGCAAAGATTACAAGAAACTCGAACATTTTATCCAGGATAGAGCCAACCATATTGCTTATGACAAAGAAGGGCGTCCTGTATTTTTAGCAGAATCTGCTTGGCTTTTGCAAATGGCACAAGAAAAATTTCCGGATATAGAATTTCACCTTAAAAGTGAATTCTAAGAGAAACTACTCTTTCACTTTTTTCATCTCTGCCTGAAACACTTCATAGCGTGTAACACTTGATGTTGCTGCATCGTATATATAGGCAATTACCTGGCAATTTTTTGCAACATAAGATGCATTTAATGAAACATTTGAAAATGTTTTGCTAAACGTTTGCCCCTTTACAATTGTACCGTTAAAAGCAACTTCGCCCCAAGCTGTATTTAAAGATTTACGAAGTACGTGCATAAAGTTGTAATTTGTTACAACCTGTTGCGAAACAGGTAAACTTTGATCGTACTGAACACCAATAATGCTGTCCTCAACTAAAAGTAAAGCTGTATTGTATTCACCGCTTAAATCTTTTAAAGCCGTAATTTTTAATTCCGTATTAAATGTGTTAGCAGACGAGTTATAGGTATTGGTTAATTCAATTTTAAAATCAGCTTCCTGATTAAAAAATGTTTGGGCCTCTGATTCCCATTGTGAATCGGCTTTTACAAAATTTGGAGTTCCAAAACCTTTGCGGTTAACTAAACCATTGGGCAATCCGGATGAAGCTGAAACACCAAGAACATTATCGTATTCAGTTCCTTCACTGGTTCTGAAATCTTCGGGGTAAGTAACATTTGGATTTGCAAAATTTGTGCAATGTACTGCCAAAGGAATTACTTTTCCATGATATATGGAATCAATTTTTTTCAATGTTTTTGCCGCTGCCGGACAGTTTCCACAACGGTGACCGGTATAATCTTCAATTAATACTTTTCTGTAAACTTTAGTTGAATCAAGAGTTTGATTTCCACCATTATTTGAATTTGGTTCGATGGTATTACTTACGTAATCACAGGAGTTAATCATTAAAACAATTAGTAATAAATTAAAAATTTTAATCGCTGTTTTCATTTTTATTTACTATTAAAAACTTGATGAAATACTAATTTGAAATCCAGTAAATGCTGGTACTACTCGGCATACACCTCCTGCACAAAATATACCCTGACGTTGTCTTCCGTAACTCATCATAATTCGGGTTGGGCCGGTTACATAAGTGATGCCACCATAATAATAATGTAATTTTTTATAATCAAGTGGATTACTGTAATTGAATTGATCCATCAACACTATAAACCATTTAGAATTTGGAGTCCATTCAAATGACTGTGTAACCCAACTGCCTGTATTACCTGCTACTTTTTCTTCTTCAGATAAATGCGATTCATCACCTTTATCATACTTACCTAAAAACAATTGCGTTTCACTTCTAATGGCAGCGCCTGTTTTGTAGCGATAAGAAACATCCGCAACAAAAATATTTGAATAGACATCAGGATGCTCAACTTTATTAAACGTTGCAAACTGAACAACCGATTGATTAATGTACTGATTGGAATACATCAATGTCAGTTTTGTTTTTTTAGAAAATTTCTTTGTGATTTCAATATTCACATCGTGAAAATATTTATCTCCTACTCCATAAGGATTTACTGAATAAACTCTTTTTTTAATAGAGTCTTGAGTTGGATTAATTGATGTTGTATCCGTTCCATAAAACAAGGAAGAATTAATAGTAACATCCATTCCATATTTTCCGCCTAAAGGAGAATCTTTTTTAAACTTGTAAGATAATTCTGCCGAACCACCAACTTCTCCATTCGGTTGAGAAGCATATGGGTAATACGCCATCATTAAATACGTATGAGGTTTTGACAATGCTGGAAGAAAATTTATTAATGCAGCTGTTAATTGTTTATCTCTATCACTTCTAAAGCTCATGTTATCTATATACTTTCCTGAAAGTAAAACAGCTAAGCCTTTCTGCGCATAGGTATAAGAAACATACAATCCCTGACCATCTTTATAACTGTATTTATTTTGAAAAGAAGGGTCATTTATTTTATGTGAATATTCAATAAATAAATTATGCGATTCATTTAAAATCGTTATTCTTCCTCCATAGCAACCAACATTTTTTGGTAATACTAATGTTGAGTTTTTATCATCTTGAAATTTGGAAACAAAACTTCCGCCTAAAATAATTTTTGTTTTTTTATTTTTTAATGAATCAAATAATTCCATGAAATTAATTTCGCCATCAAATCCTTTTACAACACCATCACTCAATCCCCAAAAAACACGTTGTCTTCCCATTAAACCCTTTAAAGTTATTCCGGATTTTGGAGTAAAAACTACACGCATACCATCAAATGCATTATCATATAAAAGACCTCTGTCTTCATATGCACGAAGTATTAATCCTGATCCAAACTGTTCGTAAAAATTACCTATAGTAATATCAATATCAGAATGCTGGTAGCGAGCGTAACGATAAGGAATTCCTGATTTGTTGCTATAATCTGAAGAGAAGCCAAGCATAACCGGGTTATAACTTTCGTACCTCAAACCGGCAGAAAATCCACCTGAAGTATAATTTAAATTACCGAAAGCATTGTAACGTACACGTTCGTTTACCGGCTGCGTGCCAGTTGCAGTATCATCTTCACAATTCTGCATGTCAATTTGAAAATTGCCATGAATATTTTGAACAGCTTCGCTTATTTGAGCAAAAAAAGGATTTGCCATGCAAATCCCCAAACAAAAAATGATAACAGTTAAAAAATTATGTTTTCTCACAATGAATAATTAATGCGTAATTTTTTCTCCTTTAATTAATTTTTTAATGTTTTCATATAAAATATCTTCGTCACCTTCTGCGTATGAATTGTGACTCCATACAATTTCACCATTTGCATCCAGTAAAAAGGTATGAGGCACATTGTTAACATTCATTGCACGTTTGAAATCTTGATTTTCATCCAAATAAACTTCATATTCCCAACCTTTAGCTTTTACATCGGGTAATACTTTTGATGAACTACGAGCATCGTCAATTGAAATGGCAATTAATTTAACACCTGTTTCTTTTTGCCATTCAGCGTAATTTTCAGCAATGGCATCTAATTCTTTTTTGCAAGGTTTACACCATGTTGCCCAAAAACTAATTACCATTGGTTTACCGTTATTACTAAAGGTATTGGAATTTACTTTTGAACCATCTAATTTTTTTAATGTTGCTGAAGGTATTTTCCCTCCATCTCCTAAGAATGTGAAAGAACACAGAACAACAAATAGAGAAAAATAAGATAAGATTTTCATTTTAATTGATTTAGATTCATAAGCTTTTGTCAGTTTGAGCGAAGTCGAGAACTTTTTATAATTCTAAACTCCGCTCATTTTGACAAAAAATGATTAGTGACTTACAGTCAATTTTTGAACTAATTTTCCTGATTTAGATTGGAATTCGATATTGTAAATTCCGTTTGCAAAATTTGCTGTGTTTAGTTCAATTTTATTTTCACCTTGAACGAATTTAGCTTTTTGTGTGCTGATTAATTGCCCGATAGTGTTGTAAATTGAAACAGTAATATCTTCAGCAATAGCACTATTTAAAGAAACAATTGCCATTTCAGAGGCAGGATTTGGATAAACTGAAACAGAAGTAAATACATCATGTTGTTTAATACCAATTGGATTTGAAACCACGTTAATATTGTCTAAATATAAATTGTTCCCATAACCATTAACTAATTTAAACGCAATTAATACATCTTGATTTCCGCTATAAGAATCTAAAGAAACAGTTTCATTTCTCCATTGAGATGCAGTAGTAGGAGTAAAAGAAGATGTACTTGCACCATTTGTAGCAAGAGTTGTACCTGATTTGTCGTAAACATTACTCCAAGTTGCTCCACAATCAGTAGAAACCTCAACTATCAATTGTTCAACATATGTTGCATTATAATTTCTATGAGAAACATCAAAACGTAATTCCATTGCAGTTAAACCAGAAAAGTCTAATCTTGGTAAATATAAATAATCTAAGTCGCCTTCGTTACCATTATTATAAGCATCGTATTTTAAACAACCACCCATTGTGGTAACTCTTTGCCAAGTATAACCACCATCAGGGTTTCCAACATTAAATCCAGCAGGAATTCCTGTGGTTGCAAATGCCTGTGATAAAGGAGCAGGTTGTGTTGCACCAAAAATGATAAATGTTTTATTTTGAGAGTCGTTTGCTGCGTTATTATCCAAAGCGCCATTAGGATTGCTTGTGAAAGCAGTAAATGTGTGTGTTCCAGCAGTTGCAGTTAAAACAGGCAATGTAACCAAAGTAGTTTGACCAGTTGTTAAACTACCATTCCAATAATATGTTTGAACTGCACCATTATCAATTTTATAATTTACTCTACAAGAATCCAAACTTGATACACCATTGTTTTTTAGTGTAATTACTGGAGAAAAATCCGTATTACAATTTGAAGCTGAAATTCCTAAAATAGCCTCAACGTTTGCATCTAAAGCTAAAGGTTGAGGACTTCCGTATGCAGATTGATGAATTGTTCTAGTTGTATTAGGACCCTGACCTGTTGGAATTGGAACATCTTCTTGAATAAACCCAACAATAGCAACTTCTCCCTTATTCCAAATGTAAGTAGGTAATTTTACTTTATTTACTATAGTTTGAGTTTGACCATTAGTCCAAGAACCTGCTAAAGTTTGGCCACTTTGACTAGGAACCATTTTACGCATAATGTATTCAAATTCAGTTTCTCCATTAGTTCCTGGTGCTGAAGCGTATGTAATATGCTCTTCAGTAATAGCCAATTGTAATTTTAATGGATTTGCTGTAGTAAAATTTTGTGCTGCTGTAATTACTGTTGTTATGGTAACTGAATCAAAAGCTGCATTCCATGTAAACCCAGTTGCTAAGCTAAAAGGCGCGTCTGCAACATATTCAAGATCAATTGAATCTTGCGACAAAAAAGCTGCATTACCATTATTACCATTTGCATCACCTCTTCCTAATTCATGACCATTCATACGACCTTGTGGAGCAAAACGATCACCAGCAGTTGGGTAATAATACGTTTGGCGAGCGGTTGGTTCAGTAGTATTTTGCTGATACAAAGAAGTTGGACTTGTAGGTGCAGATGGAATAGCAACTTGATAGCGGAGTAAAATCATTTTTTTGGGACTAGCATAATTTGCTACTGCTAGTGAAGTAATCCCAGGGTTAACAGAGGCGCAAGGTGGGCAATTTTCCCCTGTCCATTCTTCAAACAAACAAATTCTTTGTGTTTGTGCATTTGCAAGGGTAAAGCCTGCAAAAGCAATCGCGGATAGTAATAGTTTTTTCATTTAAATTAATTTAACGTTAAGTTTATTCAACCTTATCTTGCTAAATTAAAAAAAAATAATTAGGACACAACAAAAAATTATTCAACAGCAGAATTTGCCGAATCATTATTTTGTTTATTGAAGGCATCAAAGTCAAACGACAATGAAAAACGTAGTGTATTTTGAAGCGGATTATTTCTTGGAACAGTAGGAATTAAGTACGCAAAATCCATTGCAAAAACATTGTATTTTATTCCTAACCCGAGCGTAAAAAATTGACGACCACCTTTCGTTTTGTGCTCATGAAAATAACCAGCACGTAATGCCATTAAATTATCATACCAATATTCAATACCGGTTTGTAAAATAAACTCTCTTAATTCTTCTTTAAAACCATCAGGGGCGTCGTTAAATGAGCCAATAATTCCTGAAGAAACACTTCTGTAAGGATCTTTACCTGCTGCAATAATTCGCTCTCCATTAGCATCTTTCATAATATTACCATTACTATCGTACTTATAACGAGGAGGTGTAGGCACAAGAAGCTTATTAATATCTGCTGTAAATGCAAATGTATTTGCAGCATCTAAATTCATTTTTAAAGCACTTCCCAATTTAAGATTCATGGGTAGAAAATTACGAGCTTCAGGTGCAGCATTATCTGTATAAGATAATTTATTTCCGATATTAGAAATATTAAACCCTGCAGTTAATTCTGATTTATAATCTGAAACCTTAATGCCTTTTTTGGTATAAAAACCAGAAACATCAACCGCTACAGCTTGCCCTGCTTTTGTTGCAGTACCATTTGATAAAGGAATGCCTCCTGTTAAATTGGAATTAATGTATCTTAATGCCATTGCAATGGAAAAATTTTCAGCTAATTTTCTGGAATAAGCAACATCTACTGCAAATTCGTTGGGTTTATAATTACCATTGGGGTTTCCGGTAGCATCTGTAAAATTAATTGTCCCAAGAGAGAAATACCTTAATGAGCCCGCAATTGCTGAATTTTTATCGATTTTTGTATAACCTGATAAATAAGCCAAACTGATATCCGGAACTAACTTTCTTAACCAAGGTGTATAAGAGATTGATACTCCCATTTTTTTATCTATAAAAGAGTATTTTGATGCATTCCAATGCATTGAATTAATATCAGGACTAGTTGCTACTCCACACTCTCCCATTGCTCCTGCTCTTGAATCGGGAGAAATTAAAAGTAAAGGAACTGCAGTTGTAATTGCATTAATTTCACTTCCGTTTAATTGTGAAGTGGAAATTTGAGCATTAGCTTTGCTAAAAAACAAAGAAATAAAAATGGGAAATATTAAAATTCTATTAAAGAGCATTTTATAGTTCATAAAATTGTTTGCGAAAATAAGTTTTTAATTTAATATAACGAGTTTTTCTATCTTTTCTGCTACATCTCCTTCAGCTGAAATAAGTTTTACTTTATAAAGATAAACACCCTTAGCTAATTTATCTCCAAATTCATCTTTACCGTCCCACTCTATTCCATCAATCCTAAATCCTTCGTTAAATAATGATTTATTTAGTGTTTTAATGAGTTTACCTGAAACTGTAAATATTTGGATGGATAAATTTAATGAGGAGCAACATTTATTATGCTCCAAATAAAATTTTGTAGATGTAGTAAATGGATTTGGATAGTTTAAAACTTGTTTTAAAGCCAAATCAGCAGAACCAGCAACTATAAATTCGGTATTCTCATTATTAGAATTATTTTGAATATCCCAAACCCTTACACTTAATGTATGGTTACCTTCTTCTAAATCACTTAAAGGGTAATAAATTTTACCTTTTTGAAAGCTATTTAAATCTGCCTCATAATAATCATTTAAAACCAATGGCAAATTTGAATTTTCATCTAAAACAGCAACAATATCATGCCCAATACCACTTCCTACAGTATTAACACCGCTTGAGTCTGATAAAATCATATAAATTTTCGGGTTTTCATTCGTAACACCACCTCTTACAAAATTTTCATTGTTTAAATATAATTTTATCTCAGGGCCTTTATTATCCTCAGGCACGTTTTCTTCTGAACCCCCAATTACTATATCATTTTTATAACCTGACGCATCCATTATACCATTGTGGGCATAATAACTTATTTTGCCGTTTCCGTATTGGTAATTAATGTCTTTTGGAATCATAAAACTAAATTCAAACTCGCCATTTTTTACATTTGCTTTTCCTTTGTATAAAACATTTTTTTGCACGCTAAAATTTACAATGCCAGACGGTCCTAAATCATTTCCTAAAGTTGATTGATTAGTAGCTTTATCAAAAATAGTTGGATAAACTACACCATTAAAATTGTTTAAAACAGTTCCATTTTTATCGCCTACATAACCTTTGATAGTAATTTTCGACAATGCTTTTAATGTGTCATTATTTGAATTAATTAATGAAGAATTTGACTTAACCTGGGTAGTAAATACATGCTCTTTCGGATAAGCTAAAGTAATTGCCGGATCGCCTAGCAGACAAAAATGTGTATAATTTCTATTTGAGCCTTGTTTGGTTAAACGAATAATATCTCCAGTTCGAGGATACCATCCATTAAGTTGATTTAATGCAGAATTAAAAAAAGCAGGGCCAAGAGCATTAGCATCGCTACTAAAAGCAATTCGGGTAGTTGTAAATAAACAAATACCACCACCTTTTGGGTTTAATAGAACATTTTCCCCGCATGAAGTTCTAGAAGGATCATCAAACCTACTGAACTCACAAGTTGCGGTCATGAACATTGGTAAATTATTTAAGTTATTCCAAGAGTTTACCACATTATTATCTATTACTCCTTCTCCGGTTAACTGTAACTCGCCTCCGTGTCCTGAATAATTAAAAATCAATGAGCCTCTTGAAATTCTTTTATTTAAATCTAATTCAGCATCAGGATACTTTTGTCCGCCTGATGTTGAATATTGTTTATACGCATCAAGATATATTTTCTCAATATTAAATGATGGATCTATGTTTTTTATTTGATTAGCAAATGCCTCATTATGTTGAGTTACAAAGGAAAGTTCCCATCCGTCTTCAGCATCATCAGACAAAAGTGTAATCCAATTTCGCCAATCGCCAAAAGTGTTATAAACTGAGTTTTCGCATACATTTGATTCAAAAATATTGGAGTTTTGTTGAATGTAATAATGTTTAACTTTTTCTACCATCGCTTGCGCCTCCTGAGTAGTTTTAACTGGCAATCTACCTATTCCAATGTCTAAAATATCTGAACCAAAAGCGTTTCCTTCATGATCGTCTAAAAAGCCATAAAAATCATCAATAACTTTTGAAGCAGTTAAAACCAATGAGTTGTTGGTTTGGTAAGTGGGAATTAAATTAGAATTTGTGCTTAGATCTCTGACTTTATTATTATAAGAACCATCGCCAAATAAAAGTAAATACCTTGGTTTTATTGTATTTTTCTTATAGATCATTCTAACAAATTCTCTTATTGAAGAAATATCAGGTGTGCCCGAAGAAAACTCATTATAAATTTCATCAGGTGTAGCAATTACATAATTTAAAGTATCATATAATAAATGTAGCTCTGCCAAATCTTTAGCCTGTGTTTTAAAATTAGGATGTGTAATAATAATGTAATCAACATTATCTCCTAAAGAATGCAGATTTTGATTTTCTATTTTTCCAATTGGATAAGGTAAAACAGCATCAGATAATTTAAAAGCAATAAAATCTTTTAAAACATCTGTATTTGTTTTAAATTCAAATTTTCCGGCATTAGTTTCACCAAACTGATTAACTACTTCTAGGTGATTAGTTACATCCCATACAAAATCACTATTGTAATTTGAAATGCTGAATTTAGTTTTTCTGCCAATACCAACAGATCTAGAGTCTCTAAATGAAAGTATAGAATTCGATTGATTTAAATTTCTCCTTGCATTAACTCGTATGTAATCAATCCATCCTGTTGATGAACTGGTTTGTTTTGTAATTTTAATTTGAGGTATGGAATTACCAGAATAAATAATTTTTTTAAACTTCACTTCCTCATCACCTGCAGGTGCAGTATATGAAGTTCCTACTGAGGTACAAACAAACTGCAAATTAGAATTATCAGGAAGTTGCATGTTAAAAGTGGTTGTAGTAAATTGATTTCTACCTACAAGTGCAGATTTAATAAACATAGTATCTCCCTGAACTATATCCGGAAAACTAAATCCAAAAGTATACTCATTGGTGATATCAAAATATTCTCCGTAAAACTCTCTTCCCGATTTAATTAAATTGCTTGCATCTATTTCATGAAAAGCAAAGTCATCAAAACTTGTTGATGAGTAATTTTCAGATTCAGATAATGAATTTCTGTTTAAAATGCGTTTACTTGGCTCACTATTAATAGTAATATAGTAATAGGTTGTATCAGAATAATAATTTTTAATATAATTAAATTTTAAATCGCTTGAATTCGTAGGATTGAATTCCCATTGATGAGTTCCTTTTCCATAAAACAAAATAAAATCTTCATTATCAAAAACACCGTCATTTTCTCCTGAAACATAAATAGCATTTTCTATTAAATCATCGTATTTGAAATCAGCATTTTTTTCGCTTAATATTCTTCCACCATTTCCATAAATTTTAATATTTCTAGGATCAATACTGTCTGTTTTAATTCCTAATTGAGAAAGTATATTATTATCAATCTTATATATGCCATTTTTATTTATTGCAATTTTATACCAATTTCCACTACTTAAAATCGAATTTGGGGCATAAGCAATTGGTTGTAGGTTAAACGCAACTTTAGGGGAATTATTTAACAACCATTTAAAACTGTAGCGTGTTAATTTTTCAATTTTACCTAAAGAATTCTTTCTAAAAGGAATTATTTCAAAAGTATTCACTTTTAATTCGGTGGCTATACCAACGGTAGAAGTAAATTCAAAATCTTCTTTTATGTTCCAATGTTGCTTTATGTATTTCTCCTCATCTTCATTTACAATTTCTGATGAAATAGCATGAAATATTGGCTCTGAATTCTGATTTTTATTTGTTATATTAGTAATTGAAATAAAAGGAAGATCATTTTTGTCGTTTCTGTAATTTACTCCATCAAAATTAAAAATTGCTTTCTTCTCATTAGTGTTTTTATCTTCAATAAAAATTGAATTTTTCCAATTCACATTGGTTACTATTAAGTTATTGTTTTTTTGCCCAAACAATAAATTGGATAAAATGAATAGGATTATAAAAAAAACAAATTTGTATCCTTTAAACATATTCTTCAAGCACTTTTTATTATCAATTCTTTTTAAAAACACTTATTTCTAAGATAAAAAAATTCAAAACTAATTTATTTTATGTATCCTTTTGAAAGTTTTTAACGTAATAAGGTGTGAATTATTATTAAAGTTAAAATTTTGTTATTCAATTTTAAATAATATATTTGTCAGTCATTAATAAATTTGGCCAAAATTTTATGGTTAAAAAGATAATATTTATACTCTTATTATCGAGCTCGGTTTTAACTAAAACAAAAGCTCAAGATCCAGGATTTACGCAATTTTATGCTAATCCTTTATATTTAAACCCAGCTTTTGCAGGCACTGCTAGCTGTCCGCGAGTTACTATGAACTATCGTAATGAGTGGCCTGGGTTAAATAATGCCTATGTAACTTATAGTGCTTCTTACGATCAATACGTAGACAACCTTTCTGGAGGTATAGGTTTACTTGTTTCCTCAGATAGAGCAGGTGACGGAACCCTAACCACAAATCGTGTTAGCGGTATTTATTCCTACCGTTTAAATGTAAATCGTTTCTTTTCAATGGATTTTGGTTTAGAAGGAACCTATCATCAAAAAAGTTTAGACTGGAGTAAGTTAACTTTTGGAGACATGATTGACAAAAGAAGAGGTTTTGTTTGGAACACAAATGAAATACAAGTTCGCAACAAAGCTCAATCTGTTGATATAAGTGCTGGTTTATTAGGATATAGCAAACGTTATTATTTTGGCTTAGCCACTCACCACATTAATCAACCTGAAGAAGGTTTTATTAATGCAAACGGAGTTAAATTGCCAATGAAAATTACAGCTCATGCAGGAGCAATGATTCCATTAGAAAAAGGAAAACAAACATTTATATCTCCTAATATTTTGTATCAACGCCAACAAGATTTTCAACAACTAAACCTAGGTATGTATTTTGTGAAAAACTCTATAGTTGGTGGAGTTTGGTACAGAAACCAGGATGCGTTTATAGTACTAATCGGTTTCCAAAATAATAATTTCAAATTTGGTTATAGTTATGATATTACTGTATCTAAACTATCCAACGTTTCTGCAGGATCACACGAAATTTCAATGCAAATTCAATTTGAATGTAAACCAAAGAAAAAGAAGTTCAGAACAGTGAGTTGTCCTTCTTTTTAATTTTGGATGTAACTTTTTAAAATTAATAACGTTATAACAGTACTTTTAGTTAGAAAATCATGATTAAGAAAGGCTATAAACTTATTTTTGCAGGAATTGCTTCAGCAGTTCTTCTAAGTTCTTGTGGAGTAGAACGCTCTCCTACAACAGGATGGGCTTATAATTCACCAGAAAATGGTGGTTTTGAAAAAGTTCCTTATGAGGAACAAGAAACCGGTCCGGGTTTAGTTTTAATTGAAGGTGGAGCATTCACTTTTGGGAGAACAGAAAACGATGTAACTTATGATTGGAACAATACACCAAGAAGAGTTACTGTTTCTTCATTTTATATGGATGAAACTGAGGTAAGTAATTTTTCATATTTAGAATATTTATTCTGGACAAGCCGCGTATTTACTGATTATCCTGAAGTTTATATTAAAGCTTTACCAGACACATTGGTATGGCGTGAAAAAATGGGCTTTAATGAACCATATGTAGATTATTATTTACGTCATCCTGCATACAGAGATTATCCTGTTGTTGGTATTAACTGGTTACAAGCTAATGATTATTGCGCTTGGAGAACAGACCGTGTTAATGAATTTATTTTAATTCGTGAAGGATTATTCGAGCACGTTCCGGCAAGTACTTCAGCTGATTATTTCACAACCGAATCTTATTTAGCAACTAATGGTACCAAATTCGAAGGAGATAGGTTAAAACAAAAATTGCCTTCTTTCCAAGAAGCAAATGGTTTTGAAAGAAATGTTCGTATGGAAGATGGTATATTTTTACCAAATTACAGACTACCAACAGAAGCAGAATGGGAATACGCTTCTTATGGTTTGATTGGAAACACTATTGGTGAACGAATAACAAGTAGAAGAATTTATCCTTGGAATGGACATGGAGTTAGAAATCCGGATGAAAAATACATGGGACAAATCATGGCTAACTTCGTAAGAGGAAACGGAGATTATATGGGTGTTGCTGGTTGGTTAAATGATAATGCGGATGTTACTGCTCCAGTTTATTCATACTGGCCTAATGATTATGGTCTTTACCACATGGCAGGTAATGTTTCTGAGTGGGTTTTAGATGTTTACAGACCACTTTCATCTGAAGATGGTGATGAGTTTCGACCTTTCCGTGGAAACGTTTTTAAAACACAAAAACGTGATTCAACAGAAGGTACCATTTTAATTAATGATGATGTTCCTGTTTATCAAAAATTCACTCATCCTGTAGCAGTTCCGGGTGCACACGGTGGAAACAGTTCATCTATGGATTCTTTAACAACTGATAGTATATTAGTTTCTATTCCTGGTCGTGTGATGTGGAGAGATGTTGGTATTCAATTCTCTGAAGATAACTTAGATGAAAGAAGAAATTACAAAATGGCAGATTACAGATCAGAGAAAGATGGTGATGTAAATTCATCCATTTATTACAAAGAAGGTGAAGGAGCATACGAAAATTATTCTGGAAAATTAATGTACGAATACTCTAAAACATCATTGGTTAACGATGTAGCTCATGTTTATAAAGGTGGTTCTTGGAAAGATCGCGCATATTGGCTAGGACCAGGAACTAGAAGGTTTTTAGACCAACGTCAGTCAACATCTTATTTAGGATTTAGATGTGCTATGACAAGAGTAGGTAGCCCAACTGGTTTAGGAGGTAAATAAAATTTAGCCAAATTTTTAAAAAAACCTTTAACAGAAATGTTAAAGGTTTTTTTTTGAGCTATTTTTGATAAAAATGATATTTTGAGAAATTTAATATATACCATTATAATAAGTTGTTTTGTGCACTCATGTATTCATGCACAAAAAAAAGAAGATAAACCAATAACAAAACATTCAACTATGGACAATAATCAATTAGATACTGCAACTTTAGGAGCTGGTTGTTTTTGGTGTGTGGAAGCAGTATTTCAACAATTAAAGGGGGTAAAAAAAGTTGTTTCAGGATACAGTGGTGGAACAATTAAAAATCCTGCATATAGAGAAGTTTGCGCTGGAGTAACTGGTCATGCAGAAGTTTGTCAAATATATTATAATCCCAATGAAATTTCATTTCAAGAATTATTAGAAGTATTCTGGCAAACACATGATCCAACAACATTAAATCGTCAGGGAAATGATGTAGGCACACAATACCGTTCAGCAATATTTTTTCACAACGAAAATCAAAAAAGTATTGCTATTGAACTCAAAAATAAATTGAATAATTCAGGCGCATTTAATCAACCTATTATTACTGAAATAAGTGAATTTAATAATTTCTATACTGCAGAAGATTATCACCAAAATTATTACAACCTTAATGGCGAAGAACCTTATTGCCAATTTTTAATAAAACCTAAGCTAGATAAATTTAAAAAAGTGTTTTCTGAAAAACTAAAGTGAATACTAATTTAACTTATACTACAAAATCTATTAAAAATCAGTGGAAATTACAAAATGTAATTTATTTTGAATCGCTATAATAGATTTTGAAAAATTTTCATTGGTTAAAAATAAATTTACACCATCAATAGTTGTAATAGCTTCAATTTGATGAAGTGGCAGATTTATTTCCGTTTTTCTTTTATTTGTTTTCTTAAAATCATAATTCATAAAATCGTTTAAATAAAAAATAAATGGCTCAAGTAATTTGGAATAACCACATAATATAATTTTATGTTTTTCTTCAAAATAAACAGCACCCGTAACCAAACCTTTAACGTTAATTGAATTAATAAATCTTGCGCTATAATTTCCGGGTGTTTTGGGTAAAGAATATATACTTGTTTTTAAACTACTCCATTCTTTGGTAAACAAATAAATACTGTCTTTAACTACAATAAACGCTTCGCAATCAAAGTCTGATTTATTAGATTGAATAGAAATAAATTCTTTTTGTAAATCATAGTGAAAACTAATGGTATCAATTTTAATTGGACCATCAACAAACTTATCTTTATCTATCCTATAAATACTTAAATCTTTTCTATTTCCCTTATTATTTCCAATATCTCCAACATAAATATAATTTTCATCTTGTGAAATTTCTTCCCAATCAATATTGCTTAAGTAAGTTAATTTTACACTTTTAACTATTTTACCAGTTGTGGTATCAATTCCATAAAGGTAATTATCAGTATCATCATTGTGAGTCCATAGTAAATTATTAAAAAAAATCAATCCGGAGGTTTCTTTAATTTGTGGAGAAAGTAAAATGGATCTTTTTACGATTACTTTAGTTTTTGAACATTCATAATTGTCTTGCTTTATGAATGAAGTAGAATCAATTTTTACAGATTTACTTTTTATACTGGTAAATTTCTGGGCATAAACAAAATTTAAAAAAGAGGAAAAGAAAATCAGAATTATGAAAACTGTTTTAAGCATTATGATTGGTTATCACGCTTAAAAATTTCTTTTACCTTATCTTTTACTTGCATAATTTTATCAAAGTTTTCCTGCATAGCAATATTACCTACTTCAATGTATTCGTTTGTGGAATAATTTAAATCCACCATTTCAGGATACATGACAATAAAACTTGTATACTCAAAATTTTTATGTAATTCTTTTGGAAGATTATCAATGTGATAATCATATGATACCGTTTGTTTTCTTGAATTTAAGATGAGATATAAATTATCGTCACTTCTGTACTTTTCTAAAAAATCTAAATTTTCAAAATCATCAGTTACCATGTAATCGTAATTATCAGAATTTTTATCGTTAATTAAATTTTTAAATTGCTCGATAGAATTACTAACTCCGTAAACAATTGAATCTTCCCCAACTTGTTTTAGAATTCGATTAATTTTTAAACAGGTACGTTTAAAATTTTTTTCAAGTTCTGCATTTGGTGTTAACAACACAACTACTTTTTGAAAAGTACTAAATGGCTGCAAAATTTTAGAAACTACCGTAAACTGGTCAGCTTTAGAAACTAATTGATCTGCTTTAGACCCAAAAATAAAATTAGCAGAATTAGAGTTTGTTTGATAAGCTAAAACAATATCAGTTATAGAATATGCTTTGGCTGTTCTTACTATTCCATCAACAATGTTTAAGTCCACTTTTTTAAGAACTTCCATTTTTTTATCCATTGCAGCAACTTGTTCTGATATACTTGCCAATAATTTTCTAGAACCATTTAATTTTTCATCAGCATCTAAATCATCTTCAACTATAGATAATGGATAAAGAGGTTCATTTGATTTTGGATTTTTTAAGATCAATGCCAAATCAATTAATCTATTTATTCCTTCATTATTTGTAAGTGGAACTAATATTTTTTCAGTTCTTTTTTCTGTTTTATAATCAGTATCTTTTTCTGCAATAGCTAATTTTCTTCCTGCACGCTCAGTCATAAAAGAACTTGCCAAACATGTTATCAGTATTAAAATAATTGTCCCGTTAATTACATTATTATCAAATAAACCGATATCATAACCTACTTTAATTACAGCCAAGGTTGCAGCAGCATGAGACGCGCTTAAGCCAAAAATGATATTACCTTCATCTTTTGAAAGTTTAAAAATGAATTGAGTTATTTTAGCTGCAAAATACTTAGTTAAAAGTGCTACGAAACTTAATATACCTGCAAAAATTAACGCACCAGAACCCTGGAAAAATAATTTTAAATCAACTAGCATACCGGCACTGATTAAGAAAAATGGAATAAATAAAGTGTTACCAATAAAAATAATTCTATTCATCAATACTGAATTATGTGGAATTACTCTGTTCAATGCCAGTCCGGCAAGAAATGCCCCAATTATTGGTTCAACACCTGCCAACTCTGAAAAGAAAGCTGATAAAAAAACTACAGCCAGTACATAAATGTATTGCGAGCTCCCCTGACCTTCCAAGTTTCTAAAAAACCATCGAGTAATACGCGGAAGTAAAAACAATGTTCCCAATACCAATGCTGAAAGCATAATAATGGTTTTTATCCAAAAAACAGAACTGATTTCATTTTTTACTACATTGGTAATTATGCCCAGTAAAATTAATACAGCGGTATCTGTTATTATAGTTCCTCCAAAAGTAAGTTGCACAGCTCTATTTTTTACAATGCCCATGTTGCTTACAATAGGATAACTCAAAAGTGTATGAGTTGAAAACATACTAGCTAACAATAAGGCCGCCCAAAATTGAAATTGAAAAACATATATACAAACAAAAAAACCAATTATGATGGGTATAAAAAAGGTAAATGCTCCAAAAACAATGCTTTTCGATCTGTTTTGTTTGAATTCCTGCATGTCAATTTCCAAACCTGCCAAAAACATGATGTAAAGCAACCCGGTTTTACTAAATAATTCAAAACTGGTTGTTTTTTCTATGAGGTGAAGTGTATTAGGACCAATTAAAATTCCTGCTAAAATTAATCCAATGATTCCTGGAATTTTAAATTTCCGAAATACCAATGGTGAAAATAAAATAATGAGTAAAACAATGGAAAGAATTAACACAGAATTTTTAATGGGCAATTCTGCTTTCAATAAATCAAGCAATTTCAATATGTTTTGCTCCAAATCCATGATAGTTACAAATATAAATATTTGATTTCGAGAATTTAGACATTAAGTATTTAAAATATTGACATTATTCAATATAGTTTTCAATTTCTATCATATAAAAGACATTTTAAAATACAAAATCCCAGATGCACTTCGCATCCGGGATTTTATAAGAATAAAACTTATTAATCTTCAGTTTAAATTTCACTTTACATCAAATCGATCTAAGTTCATCACTTTGACCCAAGTAGCTACAAAATCTTTTGCAAATTTTTCTTTCGCGTCTTCACTTGCATATACTTCTGCCAATGCTCTTAATTCTGAATGTGAGCCAAAAATTAAATCAGCACGTGATGCAGTCCATTTTGTTTTCCCTGTGATTCTATCTGTCCCTTCAAAAAACTCTTTGGTATCTGAAGTCGCTTTCCAAACAGTGCTCATGTCTAAAAGATTAACAAAATAATCATTTGTTAACTGATCTTTCTTTGTGGTTAAAACACCCGTTTGAGTATTGTTGTAATTAATATTCAAGACTTTCAAACCACCCATTAACAAAGTTAATTCAGGTGCTGTTAAAGTGAGTAACTGAGCTTTATCTACTAATAATTCCTCTGTAGACAGTGTGTATGTAGCTTTAGAATAGTTTCTGAATCCATCAGCCATTGGCTCTAAAACTGCGATGGAATTGACATCAGTTTGTTCTTGTAAAGCATCCATTCTGCCGGGTGTAAAAGGAACAGTCAAGTTTAAACCTGCATTCTTAACGGACTTCTCCAAAGCAGCTGTTCCACCCAACACAATTAAATCAGCCATTGAAACTTTTTTTGGCGATGCATTTTTATTAAAGTCTGATTGAATTTTTTCAAGTGTTGCCAAAACTTTTTCCAATTGTTTTGGATTATTTACTTCCCAATATTTTTGAGGCGACAAACGAATACGTGCACCATTTGCTCCGCCACGTTTATCAGAACTTCTGAATGTAGATGCAGATGCCCAGGCAGTTCCAACTAATTCGCTGATGCTTAATCCTGAATTTAAAATAGTATTTTTTAATGATTCAATATCTTTTGCATCAACCAAAGGGTGATTAACTGCCGGAATTGGGTCTTGCCAAATCAATTCTTCCTTCGGAACCTCAGCACCTAAATATAAACTGCGTGGCCCCATATCTCGGTGTGTTAATTTAAACCAGGCACGAGCAAATGCCTCTCTGAATTGTTCGGGATTATCAAGAAATCGTTTAGAAATTTTACCGTATTCAGGGTCAAAACGTAAAGATAAATCAGTAGTTAACATGGTTGGTTTGTGCTTTACATTCGGATCAAAAGCATCAGGTATAGTTGTCTCAGCATTTTTTGCTACCCATTGTTGTGCGCCTGCAGGACTTTTGGTTAATTCCCATTCATTACCAAACAATAGTTTGAAAAAGCCATTACCCCATTGTGTTGGTGTCGATGTCCAGGTAACTTCCAAGCCCGAAGTAATGGCATCTTTTCCTTTTCCTGATTTGTAATTGCTTTTCCATCCCAAACCCTGTTCTTCAATTGAAGCCGCTTCAGGCTCTTTGCCTACATGTGTTGCACTTGCTGCTCCATGAGCTTTTCCAAATGTATGTCCTCCGGCAATTAAAGCAACTGTTTCTTCATCATTCATTCCCATACGTCCAAATGTTTCGCGAATGTCTTTTGCAGCCAGAATTGGATCTGGGTTTCCATTCGGTCCTTCCGGATTAACATAAATCAGACCCATTTGAACGGCAGCTAATGGATTCTCTAATTTGCGACCTTCTGAATAACGCTTATCCTCTAACCATTTTTTTTCTGAACCCCAATACACATTTGATTCAGGTTCCCAAACATCTTCTCTACCACCTGCAAACCCAAAAGTTTTAAAACCCATCGATTCCAAAGCAACGTTTCCGGTAAGTATCATTAAATCAGCCCATGAAATTTTCTTGCCATACTTTTGTTTTATTGGCCAAAGTAATCTTCTCGCTTTATCCAAATTAGCATTATCCGGCCAACTATTTAAAGGTGCAAAACGCTGCTGCCCTGCTCTAGCGCCACCACGTCCGTCACCAGTTCGATAAGTCCCTGCACTGTGCCAAGCCATACGTATAAAAAACGGACCATAATGCCCAAAATCAGCAGGCCACCAATCTTCTGATTTAGTCATTACATCTTGAATGTCTTTTTTTAATGCTTGCAAATTCAAACTCAAAAATTCTTTTGAATAATCAAATTCTTTACCCATAGGATTGGATAATGAAGAATTTTGACGCAATACACTTAAATCAAGCTGGCTGGGCCACCAATCGCCATTGCTTGTTTTAGAGTTAGACGAATTTGATGATGAAACCGTGGTGGTTTCATTTGATGCAACTGCATTTTTTTCTTTGGATGATCGACCAAAGTGAAACGGACATTTTCCTTTACTTTCCATAGCCTCTTGAGCAAACAAATTAATGTCATTTGCCATGAAAAAAGAAGTAAGTAATCCAGTTGTAATTATGATTCTTTTCATTTTGATGATTTTAAAAGGTTATTCATTCTTTTTATTGATACAAAACTATTTACTATTTTTAATTTATAAAAACGATATTTTAAATATTAATATTGATAAAATAGATGAACATACAACAATTTCAATACGTATTGGCTGTAGCCGAAACAAGGCATTTTGAAACAGCCGCAAGTAAATGCTTTATTACTCAGTCTACCTTAAGCACGATGATTTCGAAGCTTGAAGAGGAGATTAACATTAAACTTTTCGACCGTAAAAAAAAGCCGGTTGAACTTACCAAAGAAGGCAAGTTAATTGTTGAGCATTTTAAAACAATAATAAAAGACATACAACAACTTGAGGAACTTACAAGCGAGATTAAAGGAGAACTAAAAGGAAACTTGAGTATTTCTGTAATCCCAACAATTGCACCTTTTTTGCTTCCACGTTTTTTACAAGATTTCGCGATTCAATTCCCCAACTTAAAAATTGTTGTAAGAGAAGAACCAACAAAAGAAATCATCCGTCAGTTAAAATCACGCGAACTCGATATTGGAATTGTTTCAACTCCTATAAATGATGAAGATTTAATTGAAACGCATTTGTATGATGAACCATTTGTTTATTATAATGCGCAAAAAACAACTTCTAAATACAGTAAAATTGAAAATTTGAATACTGAAAATTTATGTTTATTGGAAGAGGATCATTGTATGCGAACTCAGGTAATAAAACTTTGTGAAATAAAGAATTTAAATTTTGCAAACAAATTAAATTTCGATTACAAAGCAGGCTCTATTGATAGTTTAATTCGTTTTGTGAAAGCAAATAAAGCAGCTACACTTTTGCCATATTTATCATCTTTAGATCTTTCTACAGCAGATAAAAAACATATCAGCGAATTTAGTAAACCTATACCTTATCGTTCTGTTGGAATTATTACTCATCGTCATTTTGTGAAAAAGAAGTTATTGGAAAATTTGGAGACTGAAATTCAATCAAAAATTAAAAAAATTATAGTTCCAAAAACGAAATATGGAGAACGTTTAGATCCGTTGTAAAAAGTTTAATTATTCACATTCGCATTTCTAATTAAGATTGATCCGATAATAGTAAATAAATTTATTTCCACATTAAGCAGAATAAATAAAAAATAGTAGTTTTGGAATAATTAGAAATCTGCAATTTCAGAACTATGAAAGGAATTATTTTAGCCGGAGGATCAGGAACTCGTTTACATCCATTAACTCTTGCAACAAGCAAACAGATGATGCCTGTTTACGACAAACCCATGATTTATTATCCATTATCAGTTTTAATGATGTCAGGCATTCGTGAAATTTTAATTATTTCTACGCCTCATGATTTACCAAACTTTGAACGTCTTTTGGGAAATGGCGAATCATTGGGATGCAAATTTCATTACGCTGTTCAGGAAGTACCAAATGGATTAGCACAAGCATTTGTTTTAGGTGAAAAATTTATAGGAAATGATAAAGTAGCATTAATTCTTGGTGATAATATTTTTTATGGTGTTGGTATGGGTCGCATGCTACAAAAACTAAATGACCCAGAAGGAGGAGTTGTTTTTGCTTACCATGTTAGTGATCCTGAAAGATATGGTGTGGTTGAATTTGATGAAAATAACAAAGTATTATCTATTGAAGAAAAACCTGCACAACCCAAATCAAATTATGCAGTTCCAGGATTGTATTTCTATGACAATTCGGTTGTTGAAATTGCGAAAAATCTTAAACCCAGTGCTCGTGGGGAATACGAAATTACAGATGTAAATAAAGAATACCTCAAAAGAGGAAACTTAAGCGTAAGTATTTTGGATAGAGGCACTGCATGGCTAGATACAGGAACTTTTAATTCATTAATGCAAGCCGGGCAATTTGTTCAGGTGATTGAAGAAAGACAAGGATTAAAAATTGGTTGCATTGAAGAAGTTGCCTATAAAATGGGTTATATCAATAAAGAACAATTACAAAAAATTGCACAACCACTTACCAAAAGTGGTTACGGTAACTACTTACTTGGCTTATTGAATCAGTAAAAGATGATTGCCGCTTACCAACCCTTTTATCAATTGCTCGAAAGTTCAATTACTGAACTTACTCAAAGCATAAACGGTATCCCTGAAGAATTGTATGAACCTCAGCGTTACATTCTTTCACTTGGAGGCAAACGAATTCGGCCACTTTTAGCTTTAGTTGCATGCGATTTATTTGACCAGCCGGTAAAAAATGCAGTAGCTGCTTCCCTGGCGGTAGAATTGTTTCACAATTTTTCTTTGATTCATGATGACATTATGGACAATGCGCCAATACGCAGAGGAAAAAAAACAGTTCACGAAAAATGGAATCACAACATCGCCATTTTAAGCGGCGATGACATGTTGGTAAAAGCCTATGAGGTTCTTTGCCAATCACCTTCTGATAAATTAAAAGATTTGCTGGGCATATTTACCAAAACAGCACATGAGGTTTGCGAAGGGCAACAACTGGACATGAACTTTGAATCGCTTGATAAAATTTCATTGGCTGATTACACCAATATGATTGAATTAAAAACTGCAGTTTTATTAGGTTGTAGTTTGCAATTAGGTGCAATTGTTGCTGGAGCAGATAAAGAAAGTCAAACACACGTATATGAATTTGGTAAAGAGTTAGGTATTGCATTTCAAATTCATGATGATTTACTGGATGCTTTTCCTCATGATGAACAGTTCGGGAAACAAATTGGCGGAGATATATTATCCGATAAAAAAACGTTTTTACTGATTAAGAGTTTAGAAGTTGCAAACGAAAAACAATTCAACCAATTTGCAATTTGGTTAAATAATCCTCAAGCCAAGTCAGATGAAAAAATTAATGCAATTCAAAATTTATATTTAGAATTAGCAATTCCTGAATACTGCAAACAACAAACTGAATTGCATTACCAAAATGCAATTTCTTCCCTAAAAAAAATAAAAGCAAACCCGGAAAAAATAAATCAACTTTTATTGTTTGCAGAAGAATTAATGAATAGAAAAAATTAAGCCTAGTTTTTAAAATTTCAGAGTTGAAAGTTATTAAAATCAATTTTTGTTCATTTATACGGTCTAAATAACCAAATATGTAAGTTATAAATACTAATTCATTTAAATAGCTATTTTTGTCGACATGAAATTAATTTCACTTATCTATTTAGTATTTATTGTTGCTATATTCAACTCATGTAAAAACGACTTAGATGCTTTGGCACCATACAAAGAAAGCATTGCAGTGTATGGATTAATTGATCCAGCCGATTCCGTTAACTACATTCGTGTAAATAGAGTTTTTTTAGGTTCAGGAAGTGCTGTTGATGTAGCGCAAATTCAGGATTCAGTTTATTTTAAGCCAGGAGAAGCAACTGTAACCGTTGAAAAATATTGGAATGGAACTTTAAAACAAAAATACGTATTTAGTGAAACCTATGAAAAACCATTACAGCCAGGAGTTTTCAATACCAATCAATTGATTTAC
This sequence comes from Bacteroidia bacterium, assembly GCA_044352985.1. Classification (GTDB taxonomy): domain Bacteria; phylum Bacteroidota; class Bacteroidia; order B-17B0; family Aurantibacillaceae; genus JADJDM01. The sequence goes on along the minus strand of JBILCU010000003.1, from coordinate 226,082 downwards.
AAATCAACCCAAAAATTTAAAGCTGATTCTTTAGGAAGATATTTTGAATACATATTAAAAGTTGGAAATACAAAAACCTCAATTGTATTTGAATCAGAAAAAATAAAACTGATTAAAGATCTCACTGCAAATCCAAGTTCATCAATGTGTACCGCAACACTTGGACTAAATTGCTTTTTTAATCAATCTAACATTAGTATTCTAACTCCATCTAATGCTAAAACTAAAATAATGTTTTACACTCCTATCAATTGTGCTTCAACATCTTTTAAATTAAGAATGCACTATAGAAATTTATTTTTAGATAATACTGAAGAAAAAGCATTTTACGAGTTTGACAGAGGTAATTTAAATGCAGCAGCATCAAATGGAGGTGAATTAATGGATTTCACCTTTCCGGGAGTAAATTTTTATAGTTCATTAGCTAATGGTATTCCTGATAGATCAAACCTAAAAGAGCGCGTAATTGATAGCATGACCTTTCATTTTTATTTTGCAGGTAATGAATACAAACTTTATCAGGAAATAAATAATACAAGTGGCTCTTTTGGGCAAGAAAAGCCCATTTATACTAATATGAAAAACGGTGCTGTTGGTGTTTTTTCAACCAGAACAAAAGTTGTTGTTACAAAAAAAATGTTTGATTGCTCCATATCACCCGATTTTCAATCTAATGTCATTTCAAATCAAACTAGAGAAGCATTAACAATATCTTCTTACACTTGTAGATTTAGATTCAGAGGTCCAAGTTGTTCAACAAATACAGGATGCTAAACAGTGTCAGTTTGGCATAAATAGGAAATTTTATCATTCAATATTATTGGTTTCTGCCACAAACTTGCTTTAAAAGCCATTGGCATAATCATTGGCATTCGCGATAAAAATTAATAACCAATTCTTAAATAAAATAACATGAGTAAAATTATCGGAATCGATCTAGGTACAACCAACTCCTGCGTAGCGGTGATGGAAGGAAATGAACCAGTGGTAATCGCAAATAACGAAGGTAAAAGAACCACTCCTTCTATTGTTGCATTTGTTGAAGGTGGCGAGCGTAAAGTTGGTGATCCTGCTAAACGCCAAGCTATTACTAATCCTAAAAAAACAATATATTCAATCAAACGTTTCATGGGAACTTCTTATGATGAAAGTCAGAGAGAAATTACACGTGTTCCATATGATGTAGTAAAAGGCGATAACAATACGCCACGTGTAGATATTGACGGAAGAAAATACACCCCACAAGAAATTTCTGCTATCATTCTTCAAAAAATGAAAAAAACAGCTGAAGACTATTTAGGAACTGAAGTTTCTGAAGCAGTAATCACTGTTCCGGCATATTTTAACGATGCACAACGTCAGGCCACAAAAGAAGCGGGAGAAATTGCAGGATTAAAAGTTCGTCGTATTATAAACGAACCAACTGCTGCCGCTTTAGCATATGGTTTAGATAAAAAAGGAAAAGACATGAAAATTGTGGTGTTCGACTGCGGTGGTGGTACACATGACGTTTCTGTTCTTGAATTGGGTGATGGTGTATTCGAAGTGAAATCAACTGATGGCGACACACACTTAGGTGGTGACGATTTTGATAACGTAATCATCGACTGGTTGGCTGATGAGTTTAAAAAAGAAGAAGGTATTGATTTACGTCTAGATCCAATGGCTTTACAACGCTTGAAAGAAGCTGCTGAAAAAGCAAAAATCGAATTATCAAGCACAACAACTTCTGAAATCAACTTACCATATATTATGCCTGTTAATGGTATTCCAAAACACTTGGTAAAAACATTAACTAGAGCAAAATTTGAGCAATTAGCAGACTCATTGATACAAAGAACTATTGAGCCTTGCCGTTCAGCTTTGAAAAATTCAGGTTACAGCACTTCTGAAATTGATGAAATCATTTTAGTGGGTGGTTCTACACGTATTCCTGCTGTTCAGGCTGCTGTAGAAAAATTCTTTGGTAAATCACCTTCAAAAGGTGTTAATCCTGATGAGGTTGTTGCTATCGGAGCATCTATTCAAGGTGGTGTATTAACAGGAGAAGTAAAAGATGTATTGTTATTAGATGTTACTCCACTTTCTTTAGGTATTGAAACTTACGGTGGTGTTTTCACTAAATTAATCGAAGCAAATACAACTATACCAACTAAGAAAGCTGAAACGTTTTCAACTGCAAGCGATAACCAACCAAGCGTTCAATTACACGTGTTGCAAGGTGAACGCCCTATGGCAAAAGATAACAGAACCATTGGTCAGTTTAACTTGGATGGCATTATGCCAGCACCTCGTGGAGTTCCTCAGATTGAAGTAACTTTTGATATTGATGCAAATGGTATTTTAAGTGTATCAGCAAAAGATAAAGCAACTGGTAAATCTCAAAATATTCGTATCGAGGCAAGCAGCGGTTTATCTAAAGATGAAATAGATAGAATGAAGCGTGAAGCTGAAGCAAATGCAGATGCAGATCAAAAACAAAAAGAAGAGATTGAAAAAATCAATCAGGCAGACACCATGATTTTCCAAACTGAAAAACAAATGAAAGAATATGGTGATAAAATTCCGGCTGAGAAAAAAGCACCTATTGAATCTGCATTAACAGAGTTAAAAGCTGCTCACGCATCTCGCGATGTTGCTAAAATAGAAACTTCATTAGCTGCTTTAAATACAGCTTGGGAAGCTGCTTCGCAAGACATGTACAACGCAATGAATCAACAACAGCAAGCAAATCCTCAACAAGAAGGTGGAGCTCAACAAGGTCAGCAAACCGAAAAAGGTAAAGATTCGGAAGTAACCGATGTTGATTTTGAAGAAGTAAAATAAATATTGCAACCTTAATAGTTAAAAGACCGTCATTTTTTATGACGGTCTTTTTTTTTCAATTAGTTGTTCAAAAAAGTAGAATAAGAAATTAAATATGAAATAGCCATGTGCTTTGCGCACAAAAACAAATGCGTTGCGCTGAGCTTGTCGAAGTGAAGATACATGGCGTAAAAATATGTCAACTAAAAAACAATAAAAATCTACATATGAAATAGCCATGTGCTTTGCGCACAAAAACAAATGCGTTGCGCTGAGCTTGTCGAAGTGAAGATACATGGCGTATAACATATGTCAACTAAAAAACAATAAAAATCTACATATGAAATATTAAAAAAGAAAAAAGCCCTTTAATAAAGGGCTTTTGGAGCGAAAGACGGGTCTCGAACCCGCGACCTTAACCTTGGCAAGGTTACGCTCTACCAACTGAGCTACTTTCGCAATTTGAGGGCACAAAATTAATTACTTTTTTATAACATGCAAATTTTTTTTTAGAAATTCAAAGAAACTTTCATTCGTCATTTTTTTGTAAATTTACCAGCTTAACAAAATTAAGATAAGATAGCATGTCTAAAATAACCGAATTACTAGGAGCGCAAGCTGAAAATTTATTATCGCACACTTGCAAAGGAATTACTAAAGAACAAATCCATTTAACTTCAAAAGATTTTATAGACAACTCATTTGGATTATCAAACAGAAATCCACAAGTGTTACGTAGCTTAAACCAATTATATAACACCGGAAGACTAGCGGGAACAGGTTACATGAGCATTTTACCTGTTGATCAGGGAATAGAACATAGTGCAGGAGCATCATTTGCTCCCAATCCTGCTTATTTTGACCCTGAAAACATCGTTAAGTTAGCAATAGAAGGGGGATGTAATGCTGTTGCATCAACCTATGGTGTTTTAGCTTCTGTTTCGAGAAAATATGCCCATAAAATTCCATTTGTAGTTAAAATTAATCATAACGAATTTTTAACCTACCCGGATAAATTCGACCAAATTATGTTTGGTTCCGTAGAAGATGCTTGGAATATGGGAGCTGTGGCAGTTGGTGCCACCATCTATTTTGGTTCAGCCGACTCAAATCGCCAAATTATAGAAGTTGCTCAGGCTTTTGAGCGTGCGCATGAGCTTGGGATGGCAACCATATTATGGTGTTATACACGTAACAGCGCATTTAAAAAAGACGGCGTTGATTATCATACAGCAGCTGATTTATCTTCTCAGGCAAATCATCTTGGAGTTACTATTCAAGCGGATATTATCAAACAAAAACTATCCGATAAAAACGGAGGATATTTAGCAACCGGGCATGGCAAAACTCATCCAAAGGTATATTCGGAACTTACAACTGAACACCCTATAGATTTATGCCGTTATCAAGTTGCAAATTGTTTTATGGGAAGAATTGGATTAATTAACAGTGGTGGCGAAAGTAAAGGTGCATCAGATTTAAGTGAAGCAGTTTATACTGCAGTAGTAAATAAAAGAGGTGGCGGACAAGGTTTAATATCAGGGAGAAAAGCATTTCAAAAACCAGTTAAAGATGGTGTGCAATTATTAAACGCAATTCAAGATGTTTACCTTGATAACACAATAACAATTGCTTAATATTATTATTTAAGTAGAAAATAATTAAAATTAAAATGGGTTGGTTTAAACGAATTAAAGAAGGAATTACTACAAGTACTAAGGAAAAAAAGGAAACTCCTGAAGGACTTTGGTACAAATGCCCCTCTTGTAAAAAAATAAATACGTCTACAGAACATTCAAACAATAAATATGTTTGTAATAACTGCGGACATCATGAAAGAATTGGTTCATCAGAATATTTTGAAATTCTATTTGATGAAAATCAATTCACCGAATTACATGAAAATATGATAAGTGGTGACCCACTTGAGTTTTCTGACACAAAAAAATACAAGGAACGTTTAGTAGACAGCATTAAAAAATCAGGATTAAAAGATGCAATCAGAGCTGCTTATGGAAAAGTAAACGGTAATGATTTAGTGGTTTGTTGCATGGATTTTAATTTTATTGGAGGATCAATGGGTTCTGTTGTAGGTGAAAAAATTTCACGATCAATTGATTTTTGTTTAAAAACTAAAACACCTCTATTAATTATTTCACGTTCGGGGGGTGCAAGAATGATGGAAGCAGCATTTTCGTTAATGCAAATGGCTAAAACATCTGCAAAACTTTCGTTATTAGCAAAAGCACATATTCCTTATATCTCTTTATTAACAGATCCAACAACTGGAGGTGTAACAGCATCTTATGCCATGTTGGGTGATTTAAATATTGCAGAACCAGGTTCATTAATAGGATTTGCCGGACCTAGAGTTGTAAAAGAAACTATTGGTAAAGATTTACCTAAAGGTTTTCAAACTGCTGAGTTTGTTTTGGAACATGGTTTTTTAGATAAAATTGTTCCTCGTACTGAACTTAAAGATAAGCTCTCACAAATGCTTTTATTTTTTAAAAACTGATTGTTTTTAAATGAGAAAAACTAATTTCTTATCAGGAGAACCTTATTTTACAAGTAAAACAACTTGCTTAATTAGTTTTATTATTTTTCTCCTATTCTTTTCTTCCTGTCATCAAAAAGAAAAAATAGTTTATTTTCAAGGTAATCAGTCATCAACATTACAAAGTACAAGTTACAATCCTGTTTTAAAACCTGACGATATTTTATCAATTCAGGTTAATGCACAGGACGAAGCTAGTGTTAAATTATTCAATCTCTCAGCATCAAATGCTAGCCAAAATATTGGCGGATATGCCTCAGGTAATCCCACTCCTTTTGGTTATTTAATTAATTCCGAAGGCTATATTGATTTTCCTATTTTAGGTAAACTAAAACTTCAAGGTTTAACAAGGCAGCAGGCAGTAGATTTAATAAAAGAAAAATTGAAATCCTATTTAAATGATGCAATTGTAATTATTCGAATTTTAAATTATAAAATTACAGTTTTAGGAGAAGTTAAAAATCCTGGAACTTTTACTATTCCAAATGAAAGAATAACTTTACTTGAAGCTTTAGGAATAGCAGGAGATTTAAATATTACTGCAGTTAGAAATAATATACTCGTGATAAGAGAAATAGATGGAAAACTTACAGAAACCAGAGTTGATATTACAAAAAAAGAGTTCTTTAATTCATCAGTATATTATTTACAACAAAACGATGTAGTTTATGTTGAGCCTAATAAAGTAAAAATTAATTCTGCTTTATTCAATCAAACAAATGTTAGTACTGGAATTTCTGTAGTTTCATTGTTAGTAACTATACTTTTATTATTTACTCGCTGATAATGGAATTAGAACAATACAATATATCTGTCGATCAAGTTCAATATAGTAGCTTAAAAGATATACTTACTCGATACATTTTTCATTGGAAGTGGTTTGTTATTAGTCTAATCTGTTCGTTTTTATTTGGGTTTGTTTATTTAAGGTATCAAGTCCCCCAATACGAGGCATCCGCTAAAATTTTAATAAAAGATGAAAACAAGGGCACTATTTCTGATGAACTATCAGCATTTGAAGATTTAGGTATTTTAAATGGGAAAAAAAACATTGATAATGAAATTGAAATTTTAAAGTCACGTACTCTAATGAAAAGAGTAGTTAAAGAATTAAAATTAAATATTTCATATTTTTCTTTTGGAAGACCAATTGAGCATGAACGTTATCATGATTCTCCAATAGAATTAATTTACAAATTAAATGATTCCACAAAAACAAATTTATATGGTAATTGGCATTTAATCCCTGAAAACAATAACAACTTTACTTTAAAAAATGGTCAAAATGGTGATGTAACTGGTAAATATAAGTTTGGGCAACTAATTAAAACAGATTTTGGAAGTATTACATTTAAATCAAATGATAATTTAAAAGAAACTTATTTAAATAAGCCATTCAGGGTTATTTTAACAAATGAAGAGGAAACCGTAGATAAATATATTTCATTAATTCAAATTAATCCAATCAGTAAAAATTCAACAGGGATAATTATTTCACTTCAAGATGCTATAGAAGATAAGGCTGAAACAATAATAAATAATTTAATACTCCAACATAATTTAGATGCTATTAACGATAAAAATCAAGTTAGCAGAAATACAGTAAACTTTATTAATGAGAGGATAAAGTATATAACCGAAGAATTATCTGATGTTGAAGGTGAAGCAGAAAATTACAAAAACACCAATAAAATAAGCGACATTGAATCGCAATCAAGAATTTATTTAGAATCAGGAAGAGATAACGAGGCAAAATTATTAGAAGCTACTACGCAATTAAAAATCACTGAATTTATAAAAGATTATTTGACCAAAAACTCAAAAACGTATGAATTAGTTCCTCACAACTTAGGATTAAATGATTTTTCCGTATCTAATCAAATCAATGATTATAATAAATTAATACTTGAAAAAAACAGATTATTAAAATACAGCGGTGAACAAAACCCTTTACTTATTAATTTAGAAAATGAGATTGTTAATTTAAGGAAATCGCTAACTGAATCAGTTAACAATTTACATTATGCTAATAAGATTAAAGCAAGTGAATTGTTGAAACAAGAAGATGAAATTGTAAGCAAAATTAGTAATGTTCCAAAAATTGAAAAAGAATATCGATCAATTATAAGACAACAAAAAATTAAAGAGGAATTGTACTTATATCTTCTGCAAAAAAGAGAAGAAGCAAATATAGCCCTTGCAGTAACTGTTTCAAATGCTAAAATTATAGATAAAGCATACGGAAATGGTTTCCCTGTAAGCCCTAAAAAAGAAATCATATTCCTATCGTCATTAATTTTTGGTTTTTTATTACCAATTATTATTTTATATTTAATTGATTTACTTGACACCAAGGTTCATGGTAAAAAAGAAACCGACATGGTAAACCTGCCTTATTTAGGTGAAATTCCTGAAACAAAACAAACCAATAAACTTGTTGTTGTAGAAAATAACAGGAATAATATGGCCGAAGCATTTCGAATTGTAAGAAGTAATGTTGAGTTTTTAAACAGTAAAATTCAAACGAATTGTAAAGTTGTTTTTATTACCTCTACAATAGGCAAAGAAGGAAAATCTTTCATTGCATTAAATTTAGCGGCATCTTTTGCACTCACAGGTAAAAAAATACTTTTAGCTGGTTTCGACCTAAGAAATCCTAAGATATTAAAATACATGAACTCGGATGAAAAATTAGGAGTTACAAATTTTATTATCGATAAAAGTTTACAATTAGATGATGTGGTATTTTCTGTTCAAGGCTTTTCTCATTTTAACATTTTACCTTCTGGCCCAATTCCTCCAAACCCAGCAGAGCTACTCATGAGCGATCGTGTAGCTGATATTTTTGCATTTGCTAAGGAAAAATATGATTATGTAATCGTTGATACAGCTCCTGTTGGATTAGTTGCTGACACCTTACTCGTTTCAAAATTTGCCGATTCTACTTTATTTATTGCTCGTGCTGATTTTTTAGATAAACGACTATTACGAATTGCAGAATCACTAAACAAAGAAAATCGTTTACCTAACCTTGCATGTTTAATTAATGGTGCAAATTATAAAAAAGGTTACGGTTACGGTTACGGATATGGTTACGGATATGGTTATGGCGCATATGGTTATGGCGCAGAAAAACAAGAATCGCTTTGGAAAAGATTATTGAAAGCATGGTAAAGCAATTTATTTTACCAATTCTCAGTTTTCAAAAATTAATTAACACGTTTATTTATCCTCTTTTTTTTTAGCAACTTTGCAACCGTAAAAATCATCAGATGCAGCAAAAATATCAACAAAAAAATAAAGCCATACTTTTACTAGCAGATGGTAAAGTGTTTGAAGGGAAAGCAGCAGGTAAAATCGGAATTACATCTGGAGAAATTTGTTTTAATACCGGTATGTCTGGTTACCAAGAAATTTTTACCGACCCATCTTATTTTGGACAAATTGTCGTAATGACTAATTCACACATTGGAAATTATGGCGTACATCCTGAAGAAGTTGAGTCTGAAAACATCAAAATCTCCGGTATGGTTTGTAAAAAATTTAACACCGGATTTTCCAGAAAAAAAGCTACACAATCTCTTAATGATTACTTTATACAACAAGGAATTGTTTCTATCTCTGATGTAGACACTCGTGCAATTGTTCGTTACATAAGAGATAAAGGCGCAATGAATTGTATTATTTCATCATCCGAACTTGATATTGATGTATTAAAAAAGGAATTAGCTAAAGTTCCTTCCATGCAAGGATTAGAATTATCTTCTAATGTCTCTACCGCTTCTGCATTTGAAGAAAAAAATGAAAATTCAACTAAAAAAGTAGCACTAATTGATTTTGGAGTAAAAAAGAACATTATTCGTTGCCTAGTAGAAAGAGGTTGTCACGTGAAGGTTTTCCCCATGAAAACTAAATTGGAGGAAATTATGAAATTCAATCCGGATGGTTTTATGATTAGTAATGGTCCTGGAGATCCGGGAGTTATGAAAGAAGAAACAAGTTTAGTAAAAGAAATAATTAATACGAATAAACCTGTTTTCGGAATTTGCTTAGGTCATCAAATCATTGCCCAATCTCAAGGTATTTCAACTTATAAAATGCATGCTGGTCACAGAGGCATTAATCATCCTGTAAAAAATATGAATACTGGTAAATGCGAAGTTACCTCTCAAAATCATGGCTTTAGCATTAGTGCTGATGATATTAAATTAAACAATAATATAGAAATTACTCACGTTAATTTAAACGATAATACCATTGAAGGTATTCGATTAAAAGACAAAAAAGTGTTTTCTGTACAATATCATCCAGAATCTAATCCAGGGCCACTGGACAGCAGATACCTTTTCGATGATTTTGTTGCTTCAATGAATTAATTTAACTACTTTATCATAAGTTAAGTACTTTCTTGAGGTCTTCAGCACTTCTGCCCTCCTCTTTTATTTCTTTAAAGTAAAAGATTGTTTTCTCTTTCTTTTTTGAGGATTGAGTAAAAGCAATAGTATCGCACCAAAATAATTTATTTTGAATAAATGCTATTAACGAATTTTTTTTCTTTGGATCGTATTTCAAATGCTCCGTTTCTTTAGTCGTATAAGTCCACATCATGTTATCAGAATGATTGATTAAAAAAACAGATGCCGGAATCAATTCAATATTTTGCTGCATAAAAACTCCTTCTGTTGTAGTATGCATCGGAAAAGGTTTTGCACAATCCGAATTATAAATACCAAACTTATTTATCTCAAATATTCTTCTTACACCTTCCGACAAATAGTTTTTACCATCATTCATTTCTGCATATAAATTATTTAACGATCTTGAATTTTCTTCTGCTCTTAATTTTTTGGCTAAAGCAAAACGTTCTTCTTCAATTTTTTTAATCTCTCGCTCAATTGCATCTATTCTTTTTTGTTCTTCCTCTTTTTTCTGGACAAGAATAGTATTATAACTATCCAATTTTTTCTGATACAATTGCTGGGCTTGTTCTAAATTTTTTCCAATAAAAACAGGATATACAATTAACTTCTCTTTTCTATAGCCTGCAGTTAAAATTAGCAAGTAATTTTGCCCGGCTTTTGTGCCTTGCGCTATTGAAATATCATTCCATTTTACATTATTAAATTCGCTAGTGTAGTGCTTATTTTCTTCACCCACTTCAAAAACACAACCTTCAAAAGATTTTAATTCAGGAAACTCATTATAATCAACATCCAAAGCAAACTGTTTTCGTTGCTTGGAAGCTGAAACAGGTGCTGTTGGTTTTTTAGGTAAATCAATATCAGCATTATGATTATTTTCTTTTGTTTGTAATTCAGCAATTTTTAAATCAATTGTTTTTAGTTGTTGATTAACAATATCATTTTTAATTGAAGAAGTTGCCTGTTGTAAATTATCTTTTGTTTGATTCAATTTTTGATTGCCTTCAATTAATTTTTCTTTGCCTAAACATTGCCATTGCTTTGCAATAGTGTCTAAATAATACAAATTAAAACGGTCTCCTTTTTTTTGAGAAGCCATATTAATTTCAATTTTTTTATTTTGTTTTAATTTAATTTCTTTTCCATTTTGTATGCCTTTTATTTCAATCATTCCGGCCGACTCAAAACTTTGCTTTACTCCTGCACTATCATAGCGCATTGGTATTCCTGAAGCTAAAATTTCGGGGATTGTATGCATTTCTCGGTATACAATTTCTACTTCACCTGTTAATTCAATTCCTTGTTCATCAGTAAAAGCTTTTGCAGGTATTTTAATTACTGATTTTGTGTGATGTTTAATTTCACCGCCTTTTTGTGCATTTATTTTATAGGTAGAATAATTGCTTTTCTTTTCAATAGGTTGTATGAATTTAGTTGGTTTAGATTCAATAAATTTATTTGAAATTTGATTAGTTGTGGCAGTATTTTTTGAAGTAGATTTTTTGCTTAAAATTTGATTTAATGTAATATAACAAACCACTGATACCCCTAAAATGATAGTTGAATACATCAACTTTTTCATGTTGATACCCGATCGTTGTTTTGCCTTTGCGTCGGCTAAACTTTGATCTTTAAATTTTTTCACTAAATCGTCAAAGTTTTTTCTTTTCTCGATTTCCTCATCACTTACTTTAGGACGACCAACTGTAAATTTTGTTTTCATTTTATTGAATTATTATTTTTCAATGACTTTTTAATTTTTTCTAATAAACGATGCAATTTTACTTTAGCATTCGTTTCACTTAATTCTAAAACCTCAGCTACCTCTTTAAATGGTCGCTTTTCAAAAAAGCGCATTTCTACTAGTTGTAACTCTAGCTCATCTAATTCAGCTAATACCTTTGACAGAACAGGTAAAAAATCATCATAATAGTTTTCTTTGATTTCTTCACATAAATGTTTTAAATCAGATACATCTGCATTAACTGTACGTTGAGCTTTTTTTTCACGAAACAATTGCATCAATTCACTATAAGCAATCCTATATAACCAACTTGAAAATGGAACTCCTTTAAATTGATATTTTGACAAATTGGTCATGGCTTTTAAAAAAACCTGCGAGGTTACATCAAAAGCCGTTTCTTTATCATCTAAACGCTGATATAAATAATTAAAAATTTGCTTGTAATATTTATCGTAAAGTGGGCCAAAACGATTAATATCCAGCTTTGCCGCTTCAATTAATTTGAATTCGGCATCCATCTGCTGATTGGTAGCGTGGTATTTTGATGCTGTATTCATAAATTAATTGCTGTTTAACTGCTATTTAAATCTATAATTCATTTTTGAATGAAAAGTTACAAATAGAAAAAAATTTTAAAGAAAATTTCAAAGAAATATTCTAAAACAAAAAAAGCTATTCAAAAAATGAATAGCTTTTCGTTTTATAATAACATTAATTTATTTTCTATTTTGAATCTGACGCTTTTGCATTTCTTCTAATCTTTGCTGAAATCCTGATTTTTTTACAGGTTTCTTCATGTTTTCATCAATCTGTGCTCTTAATTTATCATCACTGATTAATTTTCTCATAATAAAGGTTTGAAGGAAAGTAATAACATTAGCCAAGAAATAATACCAGCTTAATCCTGCAGAATAACTGTTCATGAAACTTAAGAAAATTACGGGCATTAAATACATCATAGTTTGCATACCTGGCATTTGATTGTTTTGCATAGGCATCATTTTCTGATTCATCCAGGTATAAATAATGGTTGAAACAAACATGAGCAAGGCAAACAAACTGATATGATCTCCATAAATTGTATGAATAATTGGCACATAACCAAAATCCCAAACTGAATCGTAAGTAGATAAATCAGTTGCCCATAAAAACGACTCCTGACGAAGTTCAAATGAAGCTGGGAAAAAATTTAATAATGCAATTAATATTGGTAATTGTAATAATGCCGGGATACAACCAGAAAGTGGACTAACTCCTGCCCTTTTATATAATGACATGTTATCCTGATTCATCTTCATAGGATCACCTTTATGTTTTTCGCGTATCACATCCATTTCAGGCTTTAATAAACGCATTTTAGCAGAAGATAAATAGGTTTTGTAAGCAATTGGCAACAACAATAATTTAATGATTACTGTCAAAATCAAAATCACCCAACCCATGCTCATCGTTGAATTTTTAAACAAATCAAACACAGGAATTACAATCCATTTGTTTAAATAACTAAAAATCCACCAACCCATAGGGATTAGTTTTTCCATTCCATTTTGTTGATTTTTAAGAACATAATATTGGTTTGGCCCAAAGAAAAACTTCATGCCAAATTCATCATTCTGAGTTCTTTTATAATTAAATGACAACGAAGCTTTTGTAGTTTTAACATATTTCATGTCACTATTATCTACGAAAGTACTTAATAAAGCGCCCTGATTAAACTGAGTATTTGCAGTAATAGCAGCAGTAAAAAATTGTTGTTTAAATGCTACCCACTTAGTTCCAGATTCAGTTATTGATTTTTCATCAGATCCTGTTAAACTCAAGTTATCAATTTCCTGCTCTTCACCCGAAGAACTGTAAAAAATACCTGATGTTTGTTTTTCTTTTTCTATGTGTAATTCCTGAGATGGCATTTTCATGTTCCAGTCAAAAATTACTTCATCATTATTTGTACTGATGATTTGTTGCATTCCGATAAATGCCACTTTAAATTCCAAATTATAAGAATCATTATTTAAAAAATACTGATACTTAATGAATGAATTTTGTTTTGATGTAGGTAAAATCAAATTTAAAGTAGAAGCCGTTGAACTTTGATCTTTATTAAAATAAAGACTATCGGTAGAAATAATACTATTATTATAAACATTTAATACTAGTGCTTGTTTCAAACTATCTTCGTTAAATAGCATTAACGCATCTTTAGTTTCCGGTCTACTAAAATTTTTAAGCTCAACAGATTTTATTTTTCCACCTTTTGAGGAAACAAAAACCTTTATTAAATTGTTTTCTAATACAAACTCCTCATCTTTTCCTGATGCCGCAGGTGCAAAATCTCTAAAATTTGATACTAACTCTTGTTCTTTTTTAATTTTCAGAATTGAATCGGGTAAAGCACTCACAGAATCAACAGTTGCTTTAACGAATAAAGAATCTTTTTGTTTTTGTATTGTTTGTGTTTTTACAATTTCCTCAGCTTTTTTTTGTTCAGCCAAAGCAATTGAATCTCTAACTCTTTTATTTCTTTCAATTTCTTCTTTACTTGGCGCTGTAAAATACATCCAACCAATTAATATGGCACCAATTAAACCTAAACCTATGAGTGAATTTCTATCCATTTTTTAATAAATAAGGCGCAAAAGTAATCAAATTTTTGAGCTGAATTTTATAATTACCTTCTTTATTGATAGTAGATTATGTATTTATAGAACAATTTAAAAATCAATTATTTGTAAATGCTATAAATTCTTATTAAAATCGTAAAAAATTTGCAAAAACATGTATTTAAAAAAATTACATTTTTTTTACGTAGTAATCTTTATACTTAATTTAAATCTCTTAAAAAGCCAAAATCCGGTACCTAGTATCACTTTGTCTGAAGATACAACATGTGCAAATGGCATTTTAAGTTTTTCAGGATCATCTGCTCCTCCAGGCGTTACCGTAAATAGCTGGGAATGGACATCTGTTCCTAATACGGCAACTTTTTCTTCACCATTCAGTCAGGTTACAAATTTTAGCGCAGGAACACCTGGAACTTACATTATAAAATTAACGGTTAGTCCTGGCGGAGTTTTCGCAACAGCAACTGTTTCTATAAGGCCTAACCCAATTTTTACTTTAAATATTGCCCATGATACTATATGTATAGGTTCTTCAGGAATTACACTAACAGCTACCGGTAATGCTCCAAACTATAGCTGGGCACCTAATACTGGCTTAAGTGCCACTACAGGAGGAAGTGTTGTCGCAAATCCAACTTCCAATACCATTTACACTGTAACAGCAACAATTGGAAATTGCACTACCACAAAAAATGCTACTGTTACTGTTTTGCCAATTAGCTCAGTTGTTGCAACTGCTAATAAAAATTATTTGTGTACAGGTGATACAACCATGATTAGAACCAATGCACCTAATGCATTAACTTATGCATGGACACCCACAACTGGCTTATCTTGTGATAGCTGTGCCAATCCAATTTTTAACTCAAACGATACTATTATTTACACCGTAAAAGTTACTGGTAATTGTTTTACCAATTTAACCGATACGGTTAAAATTACTCCAATTGTTTGCGATACTCCTGTTGCAGGATTTATGTTTAATAAAACCATATGCCGCTACCAATGCATTACATTTACAGATACTTCTAAGTTTCAACCCTTAAGCTACAAATGGTATTTTCAAGGTGGTACTCCTGACTCATCTGTTCTTAAAAACCCTAGAATTTGCTATAATATAGAGAGTAGCAATTCCCCAAATGGAAATGGTAAATACTATATAAAACTAATTGTAAAGAATGTCACGGGCTTAACAGATACAATTACCGATAGCATTAAAGTAAAAGTATCTCCTGTTGCAATAATAAACAATGGCAATGAAACCGAACTTATTGATGTAGGTGGTTCTACTACACTAAATGCTTCTTCGTACAGCAGTGGTGGATTATATTATAATTGGACTCCAAATATTGGATTAAGTTCAAACTCACAAGGAATTATTCAAGCTTCTCCACAAGTATCTACTAGTTACACAGTTCAAGTTACAAATGGTTTAGGATGTAAAGATTACGATACTATTTTGGTAAGAGTAGAAAAAATTTGTGGTGAAGTTTTTATTCCAACAGCATTTTCACCAAATAATGATGGAATAAATGATTACGCAAAAGTTTTAAATAATGACTGTATACGAAGTATGTCGTTTAGCATTTTCGATAGATGGGGTACTCGTGTTTTCTTTAGCGATGATCCAAAAAAATTCTGGGATGGAACCTATAAAGGTACTCCAATGGATGCAGGTATTTTTATTTATCATTTTGATGGTTTTTTAATTGATGGTAAAACCGTAAACTTAAAAGGAAATATTTCTTTAATCCGTTAACAATTCACTCCAATGAAAAAATTAATTTATTTTTTTATTTTCATCTTTATATCTGCACCAAAGTTATTTTCACAAGACGTGCATTTTTCTTTATATGGTGAAGCACCTTCTGTTATTAATCCTGCTTTAACTGGTGTAGCTTATGATTTTAGAGCAAACATCAACTATAAATCACAATGGAGTGGTTTTAATTCAGGATTTCTTACTTATGCGGCAAACTTAGAGTCGGCAATTAAACATCAAAAACTCAAAAAAACTTATTTTGCTTTTGGAATTAATCTTTACAACGATGTAGCTGGTGATTCTAAATTTACTACTTCTTCTATTTCTGGAAATTTATCTGCCATTATTAAAACCGGGAAAAGCAGTAAATTATCTTTGGGTTTAACAGGTGGTGCACTGACTAGAAGAATTGGAGATGATCAAAATTTAACTTGGGAATCGCAATATGATGGTTTTAAGTATCAGGAAACATTTGCAAGTGGCGAAAAAAACTTTTATCCTACTGCCTTTACAAGAGCTGATGTTGGAGGAGGAATAAATTGGCATTATAGCGAAAGTAATCTATTCATTAGTTCAGAAAATGGAACTCGTGTTGATGCAGGAATTTCTGCTTATCATTTTACAACACCAAAAAACTCTTTTTTCATTGATGGAAATGATAAAACAAATATGCGCTATACAGCTTATGCAACAGCAGTTTTATGTAAAAAAGACAGTCCTTTAAATTTGAAACCCGGAATGATTTTTCTTCGTCAAGGAAAAACTCAACAAATTATTTTATCTACCATGATAAGATACATTATTCATGAACAATCTGTTCACTCACATGAGCAAAAAGCATTTGCTGTTGCCGGAGGAATTCAATACCGATTAAAAGATGCAGTGATTCCAACCTTTTTATTGGAATACGATAAGTTTGCTTTAGGTTTAGCTTATGATTACAACACTTCTAATATCTCTCCGGCAAGTAAATCCAGACAAGGTTACGAATTTAGCTTACGTTACTGCTGGAATCCGGGTTATGGAAAAATGGTTGGTTCTTCTTCAAGCGCAATGCCTTCTGAGTAATTTTTTTACTGCCAGTACGGAATCATTCCTCTGATGCCCATATCTACCACCTGATCGCCTGCCGAAGGCTCAAAATAACTATCATTATTAGTCTCCAGCCATTCAAAACTATTGTTAATTGATAAAGAAACCGTAACTACAATATCCTGAGTTTCATTTCCAACAATTACTAATTGTGAAGCTAAACCTCCAGGTTTTACAAATTGCGCCGTTACTACACAAGAACCTGCTGGAATTGGTGAGTTTTGAAAATTTGGATTAACAACAGTTGTAGAAGCTGCTTGACCTGTTTGAACAAAGGTTTGACCTAAAACCTGAGTCTCAAAACCCCAAAAACCTTGCAACTTATTGGCATTAACAGTTTGTGTTTGATTTTTAATGGCATAATTAGCTATGTAAGTATTATATCCAACAAAAGAAGCTATTGTACCTATGGCAAATTGATTACCAGGAATATTGGAATCTTTAAATACAATATCATAATTTTGATATGCCAATGAAACACGAAGCCATTTGTAAACTCCTGCTCCAATATTTTTTAGTGGCACAGAAAAAAATTCCTGTCCATCTCCTACTCTTACGGATTGATTAAAATCGATTGCTGTTGATCCTCCTAATGTAGTTTCAGGAGCATGAAATAAAATTTTACCGGAACCTAATGGTGTTAAATCATTTTGAGCCAACTCAATGTAATGAGCGCTCATTTTATTCATTCGAGGTGATTGAGCACGATGATTAGATGGCAATAAAGAAACTCCACCGCCATTGTTAAGTCTAATTTGAGTTGAATCAAATTTAAATTTGAAAATTAATCTTGGTTCAGCAACAGTAGTTAGATTTTCTTCCTCAGCAGTTTTTTTCTTGCATGATGCAAAAAAAGAAACAGCTACTAACATGTACATAAAAATATTTTTTTTGTTCTTCATGATAATAGCTGTTTAATTATTTAATAGTGAGATTACGCCATTTCTTTTTTACGAAAACGTTCAGACAAAACTAATTCTTTACTGCCAGCTGAATAATCATAAAAACCTCTACCTGATTTAACACCTAAATGACCAGCAGTAACCATATTCACTAAAAGCGGACACGGAGCGTATTTTGGATTACCATAACCATCTTGTAACACACGAAGAATATTTAAACAAACATCCAAACCAATAAAATCTGCTAACTGTAACGGTCCCATTGGATGAGCCATTCCAAGTTTCATTACCGTATCAATTTCATGAACTCCAGCTGTACCTTCGTGCAAAGTAATAATAGCTTCGTTAATCATTGGCATCAAAATTTTGTTTGCCACAAAGCCTGGATAATCGTTTACCTCAACCGGAATTTTCGATAACGACTTTGATAATTCCATAATGCTATTAGTTACTTCATCGCTGGTTGAATAACCTCTGATTACTTCTACCAACTTCATAACTGGTACCGGATTCATAAAATGCATGCCAATTACTTTATCGGCACGCTTTGTAACTGATGCAATTTTGGTTATACTAATTGAAGAGGTATTTGATGCTAAAATGGTTGTAGCAGGGCAAATTTCATCTAACTGCTTAAAAATTTTTAATTTCAATTCAATATTTTCAGTTGCAGCCTCAACCACTAAATCAGCAGAAGCAACTGCATCTTCTAATTTTGTAAACGTAGTGATATTAGCTAAAGTATTAGCTTTTTCCTGTTCTGTTAAAACTCCTTTAGCTAGCTGTCTATCCAAATTTTTACCAATAGTGGCAATAGCTTTATCTAAAGCAGGTTGAGAGATATCAACTAAGTTTACCTTATTGCCAAATTGTGCAAACACATGGGCAATACCATTACCCATTGTTCCTGAACCAATTACTGTTACATTTTTCATTTTAATAAATTTATTTTTCGTTTGTACTATCAGAATCAAGCCCCTTAGCTTCTCGCTCTTGTTCTTGTTGCAAATTATGTTTTCTTCTTCTTACTCTTTTCTCAACAATATTAAGAGTTTCAATGAAAATTCCAAATCCAAGAGCAGAATATAAATATGGTTTTGGAATTTCTAAATGAAAACAATCAAGGACTAATGAAACTCCAATCACTAATAAAAATGCAAGCGCCAGCATTTTAATGGTAGGATACTGACTAATGAATTTACTTACTCTATCCGAGAAAATTAACATTACAATCATAGAAATTAAAACACCACCAATCATGATTACCAAATTTGAAGAATGTTGTGTTGCTTGTTGTGCTTGCTCAACAACTTCACATGGACAATCGGCATGATCTACTACACTTTTCTGGGCAACTTTAATAGCAGCTAAAATAGAATCAAATGAAAAAACAAAATCAATGATAATGATTTGAATAATTGCAGAAGACATAGATATACTCTCTTCATTTTTTACCTCCTCATTATCATCGTGTAATATTTTCTCTCTTATTTCGTCTATGGTTTTATACAATAAAAATAAACCACCTGCTAACATCACTAAATTACCTAAAGAAATGCCAAGTTGACCTATATAAAACAATGGTGTTTGAGCGCTAGCCAACCAAGAAATGGAAAATAACATCCCACCTCTTATTACCAATGCTAAAAACAAGCCTAGCATTCTAGCATTGTTTCTTTTTCGTTTATCCAGGATTTTAGATGCAGTTAAGGATATAAAAATTAAATTATCTATACCCAAAACGATTTCAAGAATGGATAAAACCAATAATTGAATAAAACCGGATGCAGTAAGTAATTCTTGAAATTGTTCGTTTATGTTCATAGTCAGAATTTATCGGGCAAATATACTTTTTGTTTTAATTTTTATTTAAAGGAGTTATGAACTAAATTAAACTACTTTACAGAGGGAATTTCAAAAGTCTCTTTAATTGTATTTTTTTGCATTTTAACTTTCAGAAAATACCTGCCAACAGAATAATTATGTACAGGAATTTTATTTAGAAACTCAGTAGTTTTTAAACTCAAAATCTCATTTTCGAATGAATTGTATAAATAAATAGTGGCAGATTTCCCTCCTTCTTTCAATGCACTAAGTTCTATAAACAAAGTATCTACATTCGCATTAAAAAAAACACATAAATCCTTATTTTTAATTGCTCTGTTGTTTCTGATATTAGACTTTGATTTTACAATTGGACGCTCGGAAGATCCACTTGTGTTTTCATTATTTTTTTGAGAATAAATTGCATTAAATGTGAATACAAATAGAATAATAAGTAATAAATATTTCATTCAACTAATTTACTAATTTGTTTAATGAAATAAAATTATTTTAGAATTTTCTTCAATTGTTTACTACGATAAACAATAGCTATGAATGTACCGAAAGCCATAATAAAACAACCCAACCATAAAATATTGATGAATGGAAATAAGTAAGCTTCCATTACAATAAAATCACGCTGATTGGATTTTCTTTCGCTGTGCTGAATTTCAATGGAGCCATCATTAGGATTAATTTTCCAAAAGACAAATTTCAATCCTAAATCAGCTATACTATCGCTAATTGGTACAACGGAATTTTCTTGCAAACGATATTTTGGTCGTGATTTGAATTGTTTGTTTTCAATATTCACTGCTCGCAACACAGCTGTAACAGTAATGGCTGAATCAATTTTTTCGTATTGTTCTTTGCTTACGCTTGTTAATAATGAATCTAAAATCACAAAGGAATTGGAAGTAAAAATGGTATCTCCTAAATGTATAATATTATTTGTAGGATCAGTAAATCCTGATAATTCAGTTTCTGTTTGATTAATGGTATTTAAATCAGCATAAGTAATATGCGTGTAAATATCTTTATCAATAAAGTGGCGTGTATCCGGCTCAGCGGCATTTCCCATTCTTTCATTAAGCTGTATTATTGGAAATAAATTAAATGCTTTTTCAAGTTGACCATTTTCTTTTTTGGTGAAATAGTTTACTTCGTAAAGAATATGAATGCCATCACGTTTTTTACCTGCATAAGTTGCGTAATAAGGTCCCATTTTCAAGGTATCCCCTTGTGTTAACAATAAACTTTTGCTGTTACTGTATTCTTTACCTAATGCTTCCACATTTTTGCTCGATGAATTTTTTGAAAGGGTTACTTTTTTTGAAGTTGAAATTAATGCGCCTAAAATAATAAGTGCAAAACCAATATGTGCTATGCTTGCTCCGGCTGATTTTATTTTTCCATTTAATACTCGTAACCAATATTCAGCGTTCGCAAAAATTGAAAATACACATGCAACCAATAAAACCGCATAACTGAAATAATAACTTTTTTGTTTTTCAGGAGCTAAGTCGTATGCTTTAAACGAATATAATGCAAATGCAGCAGTTAGTCCAATTGCAAGCGATAACAAAACAGAAACCCACAAGCTTTTGTAAAACTTTTTCATGTCTGTTTTACGGTATTTCAAAAACTGTGTAAACCCACTAAGCAGCATTACTACCAATGCAAATGGTAAACTCCATTTGTTGTAAGTAAACACATCAATTGGTGCACTTTTTTGACCTAACAATTTATTAAATATAGGAGTTGATGTAAATAAACTAATAATTACAGCACTCATTAGCAACATCAACGAACCTACAAA
The DNA here is from genome assembly GCA_044352985.1 of Bacteroidia bacterium. Taxonomy (GTDB): domain Bacteria; phylum Bacteroidota; class Bacteroidia; order B-17B0; family Aurantibacillaceae; genus JADJDM01. Next base: position 204,535 of record JBILCU010000003.1, on the reverse strand, counting down.
CATCCAAAACTCACGCGAACTGATTTGATCTTCTGTATTATCTTTTGGAAAAGATTTAAAGTAACCTATAAAAATGAAAACGGCACTAATTATACCCCAAGAAATAAGCGTATAAGATGGGAATAAATTAAAGCTGAATGCAAAAAGAAAGGTTATAAACGAGGCAATACCATAGATCCATTTTAACATTTTATTTTGAAGCATAATAAAAATGGCTGCAAACACAAAGAGCAATAGAAAAAGTAAAAGCTGTTTTTGCATACCCAAATCGGTAAAGGCATGAACAGATGAATCTCCTAAAATTCCACTACGTGTTAGGAAAGTGGAGTATAGAATAAGTATGAAAGAAGCAATTGCTAAAAAGTAAGATATAAATAATGAACCTTTTCTGTTTTTATTTATAATCATAACATGCCCCGCAGCAACTAATGTAATCCAAGGAACCAATGAGGCATTTTCTACAGGATCCCATGCCCAAAAACCACCAAAACTTAATGCTTCGTATGCCCAGGCACCGCCCATTAAAATACCGATTCCTAAAATGGCTACGCCAATGAAAGTCCAAGGTAAAGCAGGTTTTTGCCATTCAGTAAATTCTTTTTTCCAGATGCCTGCAAAAGCGTAAGCAAATGGGACAACGGTTAACGCAAAACCTAAAAACAAAGTAGGAGGATGAATGGTCATCCAATAATTTTGCAATAATGGATTAAGCCCTTTTGCCATTTCTGAAGCTTTTCCAACATATGTCTCAGGATCTTGCAAATACAATTTAATAAAAGGCAGATTCATAAAATCTGGATGTTCTCGAAGTAATAAAAAAGGATTACTACCAATTCGTAAATCAAAATAAATAACACCCAAAACCATGCTTGCCAAAAACACCTGAACGAGCATAACCATAAACATTACAGGGGATTCATAATGTTTACCTTTTTTAACCAAAAAGAACCCAATAATAACATGCCAAAAGGTCCACAGCAAAAAGCTTCCCTCCTGCCCTTCCCAAAAACAGGCAAAAATGTATTTCAGGTCCATTTTAGAATTGGAATGCTGCCAAACATACTGGTACTCAAAATACCTATTATAAAGCATAAAAAATAGCGTTCCAATTATTCCGAATACGCCAATTGCATGTTTGTAAAATGCCAAACGCGCTAATTTTTTCCAAGAATCATTTAATGGGTCTTTACTACTGAAATAATAAGCAATGGATGAAAAAAGTGCTGCAACAAAAGAAAGTACAATAAAAAAATTACCCAACTTTCCGGCCCACACATGCTCTCCTAAATAAACAACTTCATTTGCAATATCCATAATAAAAATAGTGAAAGCGAAATTAATAAAAACAATTCATGTTAATTGAATAAATAATGAAATCAGAATTTAAAAAAACTGGAACAAAGACAAATAAACGATATTAAAAGTACTTTAATACAAATATTAAATTATTATGTGCGATTTTCTGTTTAGAATAATGAAAAAAGAAATTTGTAATATTAACGAGTAAAATAAAAAAACAAAATAGCCAGGTGCTAAACTCACAAATTCAAATGCGTTGCGCTGAGCTTGTTGAAGTGAAGATAATTGGCGCATAACATATGACAGCTAAAAAACAAATAATTTAGATATATGAAATAGCCATTTGCCGCAGCGCACAAACACAAATGCGTTGCGCTGAGCTTGTCGAAGTGAAGATACATGGCGTATAACATATGGCAACTAAAAAACAATAAATATCTACATATGAAAAGCTTTACAATTAACGGAGTACAAATTTTACCTGGTGAAAACAAAAGTGTTATTCTTAATAACTATTTATTACCAACAAAAACAAGTATTGAGATTCCGGTTCATATATATCGTTCTAAAATTGATGGGCCAACTATTTTATTTAGTGCAGGCATGCACGGAGATGAAACAAACGGAATTGAAATTGTTCGAAAAATAATGACTCATGAAGAAGTTAAGAAACTAAAGTGTGGCAATGTAATTTTTTTACCTGTAATCAATATTGTTTCGTTTTTATTTGGTTCGAGAGATTTGCCAGATGGTAGAGATTTAAACAGATGTTTTCCTGGCAATAGAAATGGATCATTAGGTTCAAGAATTGCCTATGATTTAATGAAATCTATAATTCCGTTAATTGATTTTGGAGTTGATTTTCACACCGGTGGAGCAAAAATTAACAATTATCCACAAATCCGATGCATATTTAATTTCCCCGAAAATTTAGCTATTGCTGAACGATTTTCTGCCCCCTTAATAATTGATTCTGTATACAGAGATGGGACTTTACGAAAAGAAGCAGGAAAAAAAGGCAAGCCTATTTTGGTTTATGAAGGTGGTGAATCGCTTCGTTTTGATTATTCAGTAATAAATGAAGGAATAAATGGCTGTTTGCGTTTAATGAAAAGTTATGACATGATTAATTACGATGTACCAGACAATGCGCATGTTAAAATCATTAAAAGTACTTGGATAAGGGCAAAAACTTCAGGTCTATTTCATTTTAACAAAACAAATGGTGCCTTTATTAATAAAGATGAATTAATTGGAGTTATTTGTAACCCTTACGGAGAAATTGAACTTAAAATTTACTCCCCGGTAAACGGTTATGTAGTAGGCGTAAATAATCAGCCTGTTGTTAATGAAGGCGACGCGTTAATCCATATTGGCACAACAGACTAAAAAAGTCAATTAATTTCCAACTTTTTAAAATTAAAAAACTTATAAATTGACTTTGTCCTAGTCATTAATATATACTATTTTGATAGGAAATGTAAAAATATTTTCAATTTTTCTTGCACAATAAAAAATCATGTTGTTATTTTGCCACCGAAAATGAAAAGAATAAATAAAATAAATCCATTTCTAAGGAATTACTTCTCCTGTTGTTGCCGAATGTGCAACTAATAAGGCTTACTATTTTATTTAAATCAATTATCAATACAATTTCATTAAACAAAAAAAATTATCCAATATGGAACAAATATACATTAGCGAATCAGGGCCAGAAATTTCAGCTGCCATTTATGGTTTCTGGAGATGGAATACACAATCTTTAAATTCTATAAAAAAGGTAGAAGATATAGTAAATTTTAATTTAGATCTTGGCGTTAACTCTTTTGATCATAGCGATCAATACAGTAACGGTGAAATTGAAACGCTTTTCGGACAAGCAATAAAAAACAAATCTTTTAAACGTGAAGACATTGTAATTTCTGCTAAAGCAGGAATACGTAAAATTATCAACACAAAAGAAAAATATGCTGATTTAAGTCCTGAGCACTTAAGAAAATCAGTGGATGAAACCTTAAAGCGCTTTCAGACAGATTATATCGATATTTTTCTTCTCGAAAAATTCGATTCGTTGATCCAAGCTGAAGAAACTGCCTCTGCCTTAACAGAGTTAATCCTGAAAGGTAAAATCAGATCCATTGGGGTTTCTAACTTCAACGTATTTCAGCATCAGTTAATTGCTTCACGATTAAACTATCCAATTGTAACCAATCATATTGAATTAAACGTATTAAATACTTCTGCTATTGATGATGGTAGATTAGATTTTATTAAAGAACAATTCAGTAAACCAATGGCTTGGGCTCCACTTGCCGGTGGAAGAGTAATGAACGGTGAGGACAAAAAAGCGATTCGCGTTAGAAAAGCACTAACAGAAATAGGTAAATTATATGGGGCAAATGTTGAACAAACTGCCGTTGCCTGGTTATACAAATTAGGCGCCTTACCTATCATCGGAAGCCCAGATAAAAAAAGAATTAAAAATGCAGCTTCGGCCTACTCCATCAAATTAAGCAACGAACACTGGTATAAAATTTATAACGCAACACAATCTTAATTTATAAACTATTTGTTATGCAAAGTTTCAGAACAGAATTAGAATTAATTAACCACAGCACAAAAGCTTTGGTAGAAAAAGATATCATCGACCTCGATAAAAAAATCCGTGCATTTAGAGACGGTAAAATTCACGAAGAAAAATTCAGAAGTTTACGATTGGCTCGTGGTGTATATGGTCAACGTCAGCAAGGCGTTCAAATGATTCGTATAAAACTGCCGTTTGGAAAAGTAAGTACTAAACAACTAAGAAGAATTGCAGACATCAGCGATGATTATTCAAATGGTAATCTTCATTTAACAACACGTCAGGATATTCAAATACATCACGTTAGTTTAGATAGAACACCTGAGTTATGGGCTAAACTGGAACAGGATGATATCACTTTGCGCGAAGCATGTGGCAACACAGTTCGTAACGTAACTGCATCTGCTGAAGCTGGAATTGATACCATTGAACCTTTTGATATTTCTCCTTATGCTTACGCAGTATTCAGTTATTTCCTAAGAAAGCCTTTTGGTCAGGAATTGGGAAGAAAAATAAAAATTGCATTTTCTAATAACGATAAAGATACTGCTGTTACTTATATTCATGATTTTGGATTTATACCAAAATTAAACGAACAGAATGAAAGAGGTTTTAAAGTACTTGTTGGTGGTGGTTTAGGGGCTCAACCTTTTTTAGCGCAAATAGCATATGAATTTTTAAAAGAAGATCAACTTATTCCTTTTTTGGAAGCAAGCATTCGTGTATTCGATCGCCATGGAGAACGAGTAAGTCGACATAAAGCACGGATTAAGTATTTAATAAATAAAATTGGCATTACCGAATTCTTAAAATTAATTGAAGAAGAAAAAACCGCCATTTACAATCATTCCTATGCAATAGATAGAAATACTGTAATTACAACTGCACCTGAATTACCTTCTTTTACAGATGCATTTATAGAAAATAAAGAAGAGTATTCCATTTGGTTAAAAACAAACACCTTTCAACAAAAACAAGAAGGTTACTTTGGAGTATATCTAAAAATTTTACTTGGAAATATTTCCTCTGCTATAGCGCGTGAGCTATCTTCAGTTATTGAAAAGTATGCTTCATCAGATGACATACGCATTACTATCAACCAAGGATTTTTACTAAAATTCGTTCCTGAAAAAGCCTTACCACATTTGTTTATTGCCCTAAAAGAATTAGGTTTAGCAACACCCGGCTTTGATTCAGTAGGCGATATAACTGCATGTCCGGGTACTGATACCTGCAACTTAGCCATCTCTAATAGTACAAATATTACAGTTGAGTTTGAACGAGTAATTTATGCCGAGTTTCCTGATTTAATTTATAACCATGACATAAAAATCAAAATCAGTGGTTGTATGAATTCATGTGGGCAACATGGTCTTGCGCATATTGGTTTCCATGGAAGTTCTTTTAAAGTGGGAACCTCTGTAGTTCCTGCTGTGCAAGTGCTTCTGGGAGGTGGAACAAAAGGAAACGGAGAAGGAAGAATTGCAGATAAGGTAATTAAAGTGGCGAGCAAACGTTCACCAGATGTGTTACGTACGTTATTTAAAGACATTGAAAACAATGCAGAACAAGGAGAATACTTTCACTCGTATTATGATAGAAAAGGCAAGGATTATTTTTATCAACTATTAAAACCACTTACAGATAACAGTACCTTAAAAGAAACAGATTTTATTGATTGGGGTTCGGAAGAAAAATTTCAAACTGCAATTGGCGTTGGAGAATGTGCCGGAGTAATCATTGATTTGGTTCAAACACTTTTCTATGAAGCAGAAGAAAAATTAGCATGGAGCGCAGAAGCATTTGAAAATGAGCAGTACGGAGATAGCATTTATTACAGCTATGCTGCATTTATTCATTCAGCAAAAGGATTGTTGTTGGATAAACAAGTGCATGTAAATACGCATCACACACTTATAAACGATTTTGATAAACATTTTGTAGAAAGTGGAGAATTTAAATTAGAAAGCAATTTTAAAGATTTAGTACTTCAAATCAATAAACACGAACCGAATAAAGAGTTTGCCGAATATTATTTTAATCAATCAACATCATTTTATCATCAAACCATTTCGTACAGAGAATTAAAAAAAGAAGAAAAAAATATTCATCAATAAAAAAATAATCAGATGTTAAATTACAATAAACCTAAAATAACCTTAGTTGGCGCTGGACCTGGCGATATTGAGTTAATTACATTAAAAGGAATTAATGCCTTAAAAACTGCGCATGTTGTTTTGTATGATGCGTTAGTAAATACTGAATTACTGAATTATGCCCCAAAAGATTCATTAAAAATATATGTAGGAAAAAGAAACAATCAACATGCCTATTCACAAGAACAAATAAATACGTTGTTAGTAGATATGGCATATAGTTACGGGCATGTGGTTCGTTTAAAGGGTGGCGATTCTTTCGTGTTTGGTAGAGGAAAAGAAGAACTGGATTACGCTGATACTTTTAATATAGAAACTGATTTAATTCCTGGAATATCAAGCTCTATTGCTGTTCCTGCATTAGCTGGTATACCTGTAACGCATCGTGGTGTTAGCGAGAGTTTTTGGGTAATAACTGGAACTACAAAAGACAATGAGTTGTCGGAAGATATATTTGCAGCTGCAAAATCAAATGCTACAGTAGTTATTTTAATGGGCTTATCTAAATTAAAAGAGATTGCAGCTATTTTTGCTGATGAAGGAAAGAGCGATACATCCATTGCATTAATTCAGGATGGTTCTTTACCAACTCAAAAAATTGCTTTAGGAACCATTTCAACAATTGTTGACATTGCTAAAGAAAACAACATAAAAGCTCCCGCTGTTATTGTTATTGGAGATGTAGTGAAATTAGAAAGTAAATTTGAACTTATATCAAGCCAATATAACGAGTTTGTATCTTGAAAGAATTTTAAGTAGTTATTTAAATTTTAAATTAAAAAACAGTTATGTAGTTCGAAAGATTATGTTCAGTAAAAATTAAAATAAATTTCTTATTTAATTAAATGAATGAAATAGCAATGTTTCGCAGCGCACGATAACAAGTGAAAATAAATGGAGTACAACATATGGCGACTAAAAAAATAAATATCTTAAAATGAAATTGGCGCAGCAAAATGAAATAAAAGCGCTAAAAATTGCCGAAGCCTTGGAGGCGATTTAGCTTTTATTGAATGGTATTTCAAAAATTACAGTTTTGAAATATTGCCTTGGCAATTTCTTGATTTTTCTTTGTTACTTTCTTTTGATCAAGCAAAAGAAAGTAAGTTAATAGTAAAACTTAAATTAACGTGTTATCAAAAATTAAAATTATTTAATATCAAAAAAAATACGAAAATGGTATTCTCGGAATGCTTATTTCGACTTCGCTCAATATGACAGTTCTCATGAATAACAACAAAAGTTTGAGATGAAATTAAAACAGATTAAAAATATTATCCTGATAATTTTAGTAATTGCATCTAAAGCAAAGGCAGAAACTCCTGTTTACAGTTATTCAAAAATGATCTGGCTTGGTTATTTTCAGCAAATAAAATTGAAAAAGAATTTTGCTATTAATACCGATTTACAATTTAGAACAAAAGATTGGTTCAGTAATTATTCTCAAGCATTAATTAGAACAGGATTTGTATATAATCTAAATGAAAAAATAAATTTAACAATTGGGATGGCGCATTTCCGTTTTTTCATTACCAACAAATCTACAAGAGCAGAATGTAGACCATGGCAGGAAATTTCATTTAACGATCAAATCAATAAATTATCAGTTAAAAATCGTTTCAGAGCGGAACAACGCTTCAATGAATTGCTATCTGAAGACTTAGAACCAACTTCACACTATAATTTTAATTGGAGATTTAGGTATAAGTTAGAATTAAGCTACCCAATAAATAATAATGAAACTAAAAAGCACTATTTAACTCTTGCAAATGAAATTATGATTAACGCAGGACAACTTATAACAACTAATTATTTTGATCAAAACAGGTTTTCTGTCGGTTTTAATTTCCAACTAAATGAATCATTTTATTTACAACCACAGTTTATCTACATTAATCAATTCATCAAAAAATCAGCCAGTTTAGATAACATAACTGTATTGCGTTTTAATATACTTCATAAAATATAACCGATGTCATCAAGCTCTACAAATAATTTATTTCCAATATTTTTAAAGTTAGAAGAGTTAAATCTTCTGATTGTTGGTGGCGGACTAATTGGATTGGAAAAATTAAATGCAATTTTAGATAACAGTCCTAAAACAAAAATAAAGTTAGTTGCAAAAGAGATTAATGATGACATAAAAAAACTTGCAACTGAATACAGTAATCTACAATTAATTGAAAAAAGATATGAAAAAACTGATTTAAAAGGCATTGATATTGCAATTGCTGCAGTTAGCGATATACAACTCAGCCAAATAGTTAAAACAGATGCAAAAGAAGCAGGAATACTTTTAAATGCAGCAGACAAACCTTCCATTTGCGATTTTTATTTGGGTTCAATTGTTCAAAAAGGGGATTTAAAAATTGCTATTTCTACTAATGGCAAATCACCCACAATGGCAAAGCGCGTTAAAGAAACATTAAATGAGGTGTTCCCTAGTGAGACTCAAGAAGTGCTTGAAAATTTATATAAGATAAGAGAAAGCTTAAAAGGCAATTTTGAATATAAAGTAAAAACATTAAATAATCTTACCAAAAACTACGAGTTACCGAGTGTAGCTAAAAACGAGACAAATAAAATAGTTAAAACTGCCCTTTACTCAGTTGTTATAATTTTCTTAATGATTTTAGGACATTTAATTTTTTCTTTTGTTCCAGTAAAAGATATTGGTAATGCAATTTTATCAAATTTAGATGCCAACATTATTTTATACATAGCTGGTGGTTTTATTGCTCAAATGATAGATGGTGCATTAGGAATGGCTTACGGAGTAAGCGTAACAACATTTTTATTAAGTCTCGGAATACCTTCGATTAATCCGGCTATTGCAAGCGCAAGTATGCATGCGTCAGAAATTTTCACTACCGGCTCATCATCCCTTGTTTACATGAGGTATAAAAATATAAACATGAAGTTGTTTAAAGCACTCTTGTGGCCAGGAATTATTGGAACAATAATAGGTGCAACTGTTGTTTCTTTTGTAAGTAAAGACAATATTTCTATTATAAAACCAATTGTAGCTCTATATACATTAACATTAGGTGTTTTGATTATTCTTCGCGCACTCAAAATTAATTTAAGAAATAACAATAAAATAAAGCAAATATTTCCAGTAGCATTTTTTGGTGGATTTTTAGATTCTGTTGGTGGCGGTGGTTGGGGGCCAATTGTTACTACATCGCTTGTTGCGGGTGGAAGAAACTTACGATATGCCATTGGTTCTTCTCATTTAGCAAAATTTTTTGTTGCATTGGTAAGCACCATAACTTTTATTTGTTTCATTGGAATTACTCATTGGCAAATCATATTCGGATTAGTTATTGGAGGAATGGTTGCTGCACCATTTTCCATTTATTTATCAAATAAAATTCCAATTAAAAAAGGACTCATCATTGTTGGAATATTAGTTATTCTAATAAGTTTAAAAACAATTATACAAACATTAATTAAATAACCATGATCACAAAAGACATCGCAATTATTGGGGCAGGCCCCGTAGGATTATTCGCTATTTTTGAAGCCGGACTTTTAAAAATGCGTTGCCATCTTATCGATTATCTTCCTCAAGCCGGCGGACAACTTTCAGAAATTTATCCTAAAAAACCTATTTACGATATACCCGGTTTTCCAACTGTATTAGCGCAGGAATTGGTAGATAATTTAATGAAACAAGCAGAGCCTTTCAGTCCAACTTTTACATTTGGTGAACGAATAGAAAAGCTTGATAAATTAGGCGAACGCGATTTTATTTTAACTACCAATCTTGGCACTAAAATAAGCGCAAAAGTAATTGTTATTGCTGGTGGCTTAGGATGCTTTGAACCTCGTAAACCAGAAGTGGAAGGCTTAACACGTTTCGAAAACGGTAAAGGAATTAACTACATGATTTTGGATCCGGAAAAATACCGTGGTCAGAAAATGGTAATTGCAGGTGGTGGAGACAGCGCATTGGATTGGACCATATTTTTGAGCGAAGTGTGTTCTGAATTAACCTTGGTGCATCGTAGCGAATCGTTTAGAGGAGCTCCTGATAGCGTAAACAAAGTATTTAAACTAGCAGAAGAAGGAAAAATAAAATTACACCTCAATACCAATTTAACTCATATTGATGGAGATGAACAATTAAAAGTTGTTGGTATTAAAAACACCAAAACAAACGAAGCAATACTAATAGAAACTGATCACCTCATTCCTTTATTTGGATTAAGTCCTAAGCTTGGCCCAATTGAAAACTGGGGTTTAAACATTGATAAAAATGCAATTGAAGTAAATACAGAAGATTACAGTACAAATGTGCCGGGTGTTTATGCCATTGGAGACATCAATACCTATAAAAATAAACTGAAACTAATTTTATGTGGTTTCCATGAAGCTTCATTGATGGCACACAGCGCTTATAAATATATCAATCCGGGAATAAAATATACTATGAAATATACAACAGTAAATGGCGTGAATGGATTTTAAAAACTTGTATTTTTATAGAAATTAATTAAATAGTTAAAAATGAAAATCAACATCAAAAGATTGAACGATAACTTCCACATGGAAGCAAAAAATGAAGATGGAAATAGCATCCAAATGGATAGTGCTCCTGATATTGGAGGCGAAGGAAAAGGAATGCGTCCGATGCAACTTTTGCTTGCAGCTGTGGGTGGTTGCAGCGCCATTGATGTGATTTTAATTTTAAAAAAACAAAAACAAGTGATTGAAGATTTTGAAGTTGAAGTAGAAGGCGAGAGAGAAAAGATTGAGGATTATTCTTTGTTTCGAGACATTTGTTTGCATTTCAAATTTAAAGGGAAAGTTGACCAAGAAAAAGCAGAACGTGCAGTAAAGTTGTCTGTTGACAAATACTGCTCTGTTTCAAAAACACTTGAACCAACAGCAAAGATTACTTATAAAGTTAGTGTGAATGAGTAAAATAAAAGGTCTCGACTACGCTCGACCTGACAAGACAATTGTCACTTCGAGCGAAGTCGAGAAGTGAAGAAAGAGAAGATGTGAATAATATTTTAATATATAAAAAAATAGGTCTCGACTACGCTCGACCTGACAAGACAATTGTCACTTCGAGCGAAGTCGAGAAGTAATTCAAACAAATTAATTAAATGAAAACAGTAAAGTATCTATATGTATATATTTTAAAATGTAACGATAATACTTTTTACACTGGTGTTAAAATAATCCAGAAAAAAGATTAAATGAACACAATAGTGGAATAAACAATTTATGTTATACTTATTCTAGACGACCTGTTGAATTAGTTTACTGTGAATTATTTAATGATTATAACTTGGCTTTAAATTGGGAAACAAAAATTAAAAAGTGGAGTAAAGCAAAAAAAGAAGCATTAATAAAAAGTAATTGGAAGAACCTAGCTGAATATGCAGCATGTAAAAATGAAACATCTCACAAGTTATATAATATAAACTTTGTACAATGTCTCGACTCCGCTCGACCTGATAAGTCAATTGTCACTTCGAGCCAAGTCAAGAAGTGAAGAAAGAGAAGAAGTGAATAATATTTTAATATGTAAAAGCAGGTCACGACTACGCTCGACCTGACAAGACAATTGTCACTTCGAGCGTAGTCGAGAAGTAGACAATTGATTGATGTTGAAAAACAATAATGCTAAAAAATTAAAAATGAAAAACAAACAATTCGAAACACAAGCCATAAGAGCCCAATTAGAACGTAGTGAAAACAATGAACATTCCGTACCGTTATACCTAACAAGTAGTTTTGTGTTTGATACTGCAGAAGATATGCGCGCAGCATTTAACGAAGAAACCGATGCTTATATTTATTCACGTTATGTAAATCCAAACAATAACGAGTTCATTAACAAAGTTTGTTTACTTGAAAATGCTGAGGCAGGATTCGCTACTGCATCAGGAATGGCGGCTATTTTCACCACCTTTATGGCATTATTAAAATCCGGTGATCATGTCATTTCTTGTTCTTCTGTTTTTGGAGCAACACATGCTATTTTCACTAAACATTTTCCAAAATGGAATATTAGTCATACTTATTTTGATACGAATCAAGTTGATATTTTAGAGTCATTGATTAAATCTGAAACCAAATTAATTTACCTGGAAACTCCTACTAATCCAGCAATAGAATTAATCGATTTAGAATTAGTTGCTTCTATTGCGAAAAAACATGGTGTTATATTAATTGTAGATAATTGCTTTGCAACGCCATATTTACAGCAACCCATAAAATTTGGTGCTGATTTAGTAATTCATTCCGCAACCAAATACATGGATGGACAAGGAAGAGTTTTAGGTGGAATCGTAGTTGGCAAAAAAGAGTTAATTCATGAAATCTATTTGTTTGGTAGATTAACCGGACCATCCATGAGTCCTTTTAATGCATGGGTATTAAGTAAAAGTTTGGAAACTCTTGCGATTCGTATGGACAGGCATTGTGAAAATGCTTTATATGTAGCACAGCAATTGGAAGATAATGCCAAATTAGAAAATGTTTCTTATCCTTTTTTACCGTCTCATCCACATCATCACATTGCAAAAAAACAAATGAGAGCAGGTGGCGGTATTATTACAATTACTTTAAAAGGTGGATACGATGCTGCTAAAAAATTCTTGGATCAATTGCAAATGATAAAAATATCACCCAATCTTGGCGATGCTAGAAGTATCGCTACGCATCCCGCATCATCAACACATTGTAAATTAAGTGTTCAAGAAAGAGCAAAGGTTGGAATAAGTGATGGTTTAATTCGTATATCAATTGGTTTGGAAAACAAACAAGATATTCTTGAGGATATTTTACAAGCATTAAATTAAATAAGATGGATAAGGTCGCTCAACTTATAAATAAAATTGAAGGAAAAAATGCAGCAGAAATTTTGCAAACACTTTCTTTATTGCATAATGAACGTGTAGTGTTTTCAACGAGTTTAGGTTACGAAGATCAGGTGATTACTCATTTAATTTTTTCAGAATCCTTAACTATTGATGTTTTTACTTTAGACACTGGTCGCATTTTTCCTGAAACCTATTCTGTATTAAACAGTACACTTGAACGATATAAAAAAGAGATCAAAGTGTATTATCCCAATACAGAAAAAGTTGAAGATTTAGTTACTAAAAAAGGTCCATTCAGTTTTTATGAAAGTATTGAAAACAGAAAAGAGTGTTGTTACATCAGAAAAGTAGAACCATTAAACAGAGCACTTAAAGGTTATACCATTTGGACAACAGGAATTAGGTCCGAGCAATCCGGCAACAGAGAGAATATGCCAATAGCAGAATGGGACGAGGCAAATAAAATCATTAAAGTACATCCATTACTGCATTGGACTTTTGACGAAGTGAAATCATACATTAGAAAACATAATATTCCTTACAATCCGCTTCACGATAAAGGTATTGTAAGTATTGGTTGTCAGCCTTGCACGCGTGCAATTAAAGAAGGAGAAGATTTTAGAGCAGGCAGATGGTGGTGGGAAGATAATAGTAAAAAAGAATGCGGATTACATAGTAAATAAAAAATCTCCACTTAGGTTGATTTGACACTAAACTGTCACTTCGAGCGAAGTCGAGAAGTAGACAATTAAAATTTAAGAATTAAGATTTCAGATTTTTTGAATGATAAGTTAGGAGTGATGAGTTGTAAATCATAATTGAAAATAAAATTGTCACTTCGAGCGGAGTCGAGAAGTGGACAATTAAGATTTCAGATTTTTTGATTGATGCGTTGTAAATTATAAATGAAAGTAAAAAGTAAACCATGAAAACACAACACGATTACCTAGATCAACTAGAAGCAGAAGCTATTTACATTCTGCGTGAAGTAGCCGGACAGTTTGAACGTCCTGCATTATTATTCAGTGGTGGAAAAGATAGTATTTGCCTAGTTCACCTTGCCATTAAAGCATTTCGTCCAGGTAAATTTCCTTTTCCATTAGTACATGTTGATACTGGGCATAACTTTCCTGAAGCATTGAATTATAGAGATAACCTTGCAAAAATATTAGATGAAAAACTAATTGTAAGAAAAGTAGAAGACACAATTAAAGTAAAAAAATTACAAGATGGAAAAGGTAAGTTTCCAAGCAGAAATGCCTTGCAAACCTATACCTTGCTTGATGTTATAGAAGAATTTGAATTTGATGCCTGCATTGGTGGCGCAAGAAGAGATGAAGAAAAAGCACGTGCAAAAGAACGTATCTTTTCCGTTAGAGATGAATTTGGACAGTGGGATCCAAAAAAACAACGCCCTGAATTGTGGAACATTTACAATGGCAAAATTAATAAGGGTGAAAATGTTCGTGTATTTCCAATCAGTAATTGGACTGAACTAGATGTGTGGAATTACATTAAACGCGAAAACATTGAATTGCCTTCTATTTATTTTACGCACGAAAGAGAATGTATTGTTACAGAAAACGGTCAATTAATGAATACAAATGAATTCGTGGTAATTGAACCAACAGATGTAATTGTTAAGAAAAATGTACGATACAGAACCGTTGGCGACATGACCTGTACGGCTGCAATTGAAAGCGAAGCGTATACTGTTGATGATATCATTGCAGAATTAAAAGAAGCAAAAATCAGTGAACGTGGCGCAACTCGTATGGACGATCGCATAAGCGAAGCCGCCATGGAAGATCGAAAAAAAGGGGGGTATTTTTAGAGGAGTTATGAGTGATGAGTTAGGAGTTAGGAGTGATGAATGTTGAGTTGGGAGTTGGGAGTTGGGAGTTGGGAGTTGGGAGTTGGGAGTGATGAATGATTAGTAGAAAAAGTAAAAATCTTGTCAGTTCGAGCGTAGTCGAGAACTAGACAATTATGATTTTTGAGTAATGAGTTGAGAGTGATTAATGACTAGCGAAGAATTAGACTTGATAATTAAATTTGAAAAATAATGAGTGAGCGAAAAAGTATAATTAAAGAAAAAAGTTTTTTGTTTGCGATTGGTGTGGTGAAACTTTATAAATCCCTTGTAGAAACAAAAAAGGAATTTGTATTGAGTAAACAATTATTAAGAAGCGGAACAGCAATTGGGGCTTTGGTTAGAGAAGCTCAAAATGCAGAAAGTAAAGCAGATTTCATTCATAAACTTTCAATTTCTCAAAAAGAATGTGACGAAACAATTTATTGGATTGAATTATTGTATCAAACAGAATACATTAACCAAAAAGAATTTGAACGCATTTATAATGAATCAACGGAATTATTAAAAATGATTCGAAGCGCTATTTTAACTACCAAACAAAATCATCAACTTAAAAAATAACCCATAACCAATAATTCAAAACTAATATCTCATCACTCAAAACCCACAACTAATAAATCATAACTTATATCTCATAACTAATAATTCATAACTCAATAAACATGGACTTACTCAGATTTTTCACAGCAGGAAACGTAGATGATGGAAAAAGCACGTTAATAGGAAGATTATTATACGATAGCAAATCCATTTCTACAGATATCATTGAAACATTAACACGTCAAAGTAAAACAGTTGGCACAAATACTGAAATTGATTTGGCATTGTTAACTGATGGCTTACGTGCAGAGCGCGAACAAGGCATAACCATTGATGTTGCCTACAAATATTTCAGTACCGAAAAAAGAAAATTCATCATTGCAGATACACCCGGACATATTCAATATACACGCAACATGTTTACAGGAGCATCAAATGCAGATTTGGCTATTATATTAATTGATGCAAGAAATGGCATAACCGATCAAACTAAACGTCATAGCATTTTATCTTCCTTACTTGGAATTCCTCATGTATTGGTATGTGTAAATAAAATGGATTTGGTTAACTATTCCGAAAATGTTTTCAATAAAATAAAAGCAGATTACACTGAGTTTTCAAAACCACTATCACTAAAACACATTCATTTTATACCTGCCTCAGCATTAGCAGGTGATAACGTAGTCAGTTCATCAGCAAATATGCCTTGGTATAAGGGACAACCTTTATTAAAGTTTTTAGAGGATGTTACTATAATTGAAAATAAGCAAAAAGAAGATGCCCGTTTTCAAGTGCAATACGTTATTCGTCCACAAACAAATGAGCTGCACGATTACAGAGGTTATGCCGGTAAAGTGTTAAGTGGAACCTATCAAAAAGGGCAACGAGTATTAGTGTTGCCTTCAGGAATTGAAACAAGCATTAATAAAATAGAAAAGCATCAGCAAGAAGTTGAAGTGGCAAACATTGGTGATCCGGTCGTGATTCATTTAAAAGATGATGTTGATATTAGCAGAGGAAGCAGCATTGTTGCTCTTGAAAAACTACCAACAACCGAGCGTGAATTAAATGCAACTATCTGCTGGATGGATAATACAGCGTTTCAGTCTGGACAGAAATTACTTCTGCAACAAAATAGCTTTAGAACAAAAGCAATGATTAAAGAAATTCATGCAAAAGTTGATATCCATACTTTTGAAAATTTAGAAAGCGATGGTACAATGAAACTAAATGACATTTGTAAAGTACTGATTAAAACTTCAGAAAGCATTAGTTTTGATTCTTATGCAGAGAACCGATCAACAGGGGCTTTCATTCTAATCAACGAAAACACAAACAACACCGTGGCAGCGGGAACCATCTACTAAACATGGCAAATAAACAATTTATAAAACAATTATTTGAAACGCATAGCAATAAAACCAATTTACCATCACCTTTTTTAGTGCAGGATTTTATTGATACCATTCTATCTGTTTTGTTTCCGGCATACAGCAATAAAAACTTTTCGGATAAAGAAGAATTGGAGCAAGAATACAGTAATGCACAACAACTTCTTTTAACCGCCTTGTTGTATGTGGAAAATTTCATGGAAGATGAAATTGAAAGTGTCATTTCAAATTTTGACAAGCAATTACCTGAAATTTATTCGCTTTTAAATAAAGATGCAGAAGCCATTGAAGCAGGTGATCCTGCAGCTAAGAACAGAGATGAAGTCATTCGTTCCTATCCTGGATTTTATGCCATTGCAATTTATCGCATTGCACATGCTTTACACAAATTAAATGTTCCGTTCATTCCAAGAATATTAACAGAAATTGCCCACAGTAAAACCGGTGTCGACATTCATCCTGCTGCAAAAATTGACGAACGTTTTTTTATCGATCATGGAACTGGAATTGTAATTGGCGAAACAACAGAGATTGGTAAAAATGTAAAATTGTATCAAGGTGTTACTTTGGGCGCATTGAGTGTCAGTAAAAACATGGCTCAAACCAAACGTCACCCAACTATAGACGATAATGTGGTAATTTATGCAGGAGCTACCATTTTGGGAGGAAATACAATTATCGGGCACTCCTCTGTAATTGGAGGAAATGTTTGGTTAACAGAAAGTGTTCCTGCGCAATCCGTTATTTATCACAAAGCACAAATCAATATCGAAAAAGCAAAATAAATTATGGCAACTCTTCTAGATTTCATTGGCAATACACCTTTGGTAGAATTGCAACACATTAATAAAAAACCGAATGTAAAACTATTAGCAAAACTCGAAGGCCATAATCCAGGAGGTAGTGTGAAAGACCGTGCAGCTTATGGATTAATTAAAGGTGCTTTAGACAGAGGAGAATTAAAGCCCGGTATGAAATTAATTGAAGCCACAAGTGGAAACACGGGCATAGCATTAGCCATGATTGCGCGTTTGATGAATGTAGAAATAGAATTAGTGATGCCTGAAAATTCAACACGCGAACGCGTGTTAACCATGAAAGCTTTCGGCGCTACTGTTACCCTCACACCCGAAAGTGTTGCCATGGAAGGAGCAATTGATTATGCGCACAAAAAAGTGAGCGAAGGTGGTTATTTGATGTTAAATCAATTTGCTAATCAGGATAACCCCAACATGCATTACAAAACAACTGGACCTGAAATTTACCGCGATACACAAGGGCAAGTTACACACTTTGTTTCGGCAATGGGAACCACAGGAACAATTATGGGAGTATCAAGATATTTAAAAGAACAAAATCCTAACATTCAAATTATTGGTGCCCAGCCAAAAGATGGCGCTAAAATTCCCGGCATCAGAAAATGGCCGATTGAATATTTACCAAAAATATTTGATGCTAAAAGGGTAGACAGAATAATGGAGGTATCAGATACAGATGCTAAAATCATGGCTCAACGTTTGGCAAAAGAGGAAGGAGTTTTCGGGGGCATGAGCAGCGGTGGTTCAGTTGCAACAGCAATGAAATTAATCGATGAGATTGATAGCGGAGTTGTTGTGGCAATCATCTGTGATCGTGGAGATAAATATTTATCTACTGATTTGTTTGAATAATTATCTTTGTTAAGTATGCGGTTAAACATTAATAGAATATTTCTCATTCAGCTACTTTATCTTTCATTAGCAGGAATAACTGCCCTACAAAAAATTATCCCTTTAGAAATACCAAATTGGTTTATTTCAAAATTTGAAAAAACCATTGGTATAATTCCTTTTGGAATTGAACTTTCATTCATTATTATAACACTTTTAGAAAGTGCTATTGCATCAATAATTTTAATATCTATTGTTAAAAAGGAGTATCGATCAGAGAATAATAAATCGTTTTTAAAATTAGCATTGGAGCTCAGCTTGATTTTGTTTCTAATTTTATTCTTTGGCTCGTTTTTAACGATGAGTTATGAAAATGGAGCTTTAGATTTTATTTATTTTATTGGAACATTATATGTGTATCAAATCATTGCAGATAAACATAAAAATCAATTAATTTAAATTAAAACATGAAACTTGCATTCAGGAAATTTGGTGAAGGGAAAGCACTATTGATATTACACGGTCTTTTCGGACAAAGTGATAATTGGAACACTTTGGCAAAACAATTTTCTGAACAAAATTTTGAAGTCTTCACAATTGATCTTCGAAATCATGGATTATCTCCACAACATGAAGATTGGAATTACGAAGTAATGGCAAATGACATTAAAGAATTTATAATTGATTATAATATCAAAAACCCAATTCTTTTAGGTCATTCCATGGGAGGCAAAGTAGCAATGACATTTGCATTAAACTATGATGGCATTATAGAAAAATTAATAGTCGCGGATATAGCCCCTGTTCAATATCCAGCTCATCATCATGAAGTTTTACACGCATTAAATTCCGTAGATTTTAATCAGGTAACTACCAGAAAAGATATTGA
Source organism: Bacteroidia bacterium (assembly GCA_044352985.1). Lineage (GTDB taxonomy): Bacteria > Bacteroidota > Bacteroidia > B-17B0 > Aurantibacillaceae > JADJDM01. Next base: position 185,309 of record JBILCU010000003.1, on the reverse strand, counting down.
AGAAATTCTATCAAAAAGCATTTCAGACTTTGGAACGCGTCAGTTTTTATTAAAAAATATTTATTGGGAAAATAGTGCTGAAAACAAAATGAACTGGAGATTTAATTTGAAAGTAATAACTGAAAAATACCATGAAATTTTAAGTGAAGTTAATCATAAGAGTAGTTTAGTAAATACCTTATTTATTAGAGGTGAAAAATCCAACTATATTCTCGATGAACATATTGATGGTATAACTGAACGATTTCCAAATTCAAAGCTAGTAACTATACCAAATGCCGGACATTGGGTACATGCAGAACAACCTAAATTATTTTTTGATGAAGTAATGCGATTTATTTATTTACACTAGTGAAATTATTATCGTTTTATTTTTTTAACAAGTATGTAAAACAATAAGGCTATATATTTGTACGATATAAAAACGTATGGGTAAACAATCTTTACTAAAATACTTTACACTATTATTAATGGCTTATTACGTTTCATTAAACGTTATACCTTTAGTATTAAAAATAGATACTATTAAATATTTTTCAACTTCAGAAAGTGAATGTAATGACTCTGAAGACAATAAAGAAGAAAATAAAAACTGTTTCGAGATTAACGAACTAATAATAAAAACTGAAGACTTTTCACTATTTGACAATCAAATAGAGATCGCTCAATTTTATACTCAATATTATTTCAAGCTTGCAGAAAACGTTAAAGATGTTCTCGTACCTCCTCCAGAAAAGATAATAATTTAATTTCTCCCCTCAATTTTATTTTTTTATTAACCTAGGTAAATTGTATCGATTTTATTGAATTGATACGATAAGTCTTAAATTTTAACTTGTGAAAAAAACATCTATTCCAACAATAACAGTATTTATTTTATTATTATTATCAGCATGCAGCGATAACAAAAACGACAAACAAATTACAGAAAGTTTTCGGGTTATAACTATTGAAAAAATTGACACATCAACATATACTGATTATGTGACAGAAATTCATGCTATTCAAAATGTTGAAATTAGAGCCAGGGTAACTGGTTATCTAGAAAAAATACATGTTGACGAAGGGATTCATGTAAAAAAAGATCAAATTTTATTTACCATTAATAATCGTGAATATACAGAAGATCTGTCAAAAGCTAAAGCTGTTTATAAAAGCACTAAAGCAGAGGTAGATGCTGCAGAACTTGAATTAAAAAATATAATTCAACTTGCTGATAAAAAAATTGTTTCATCTACAGAAGTTGCAGTAGCAAAAAACAAATTGGATGCACAAAAAGCAAAAATGGAAGAGGCAGTTGCTCATCAAGCTTTTGTACAGGTTAAGTTATCAAACACTGAAATTAAAGCTCCTTTTGATGGTATTATTAATAGAATTCCTCATAAAATTGGGAGTTTGATTGATGAAGGAACTTTGCTTACATCTATTTCTGAGTATGATGAGATATATGCCTATTTTGATGTTTCAGAAAAAGAATACCTAAACTATGCACGAAATTTAAAATCTGATAGTATTGAATCGAAAATTGTTTCCCTAATACTTGCTGATGGAACAGAACATGAATACAAAGGGATAATTGAAACTGTAGAAGGAGCTATTGACCAAAGCACAGGTAACATTGCATTTCGTGCAAAATTCCCAAATCATGAAAAAATAATAAAACATGGTGCAAGTGGCAGAGTTAGGTTAAGAAAAAAACATGATAACGCTTTAATAATACCACAGAAATCAACATTTGAAATTCAAGATAAACTATATGTGTGTGTAGTAGATAAAAATAACAAAATTGAATTTAGGAATATTGAATATGCAGATAGATTACCTCATTTATTTATCATTAAAAAAGGAATAAAAGCCGGTGAAAAAATAATATATGAAGGAATTCAAAATGCAAAATCCGGGATGCTCATTAATCCAACAAATTTAAACTTGAATGACATCATTAAAGACCTATCAACTAAATAAAATTTAATATGTTTAAAAAATTCATTCAACGTCCTGTTCTTTCACTTGTAATTTCTGTTTTCATAACGCTATTGGGTTTATTGGCTCTATTTCAATTACCGGTAACTCAATACCCTGACATAGCTCCGCCTGCTGTTTCTGTTACTACAAAATATACAGGAGCAAATGCAGAAGTATGTTCTAAGGCAGTTGTTACACCACTTGAAAGAGCAATAAATGGTGTTCCAGGAATGTCATATATGACCTCAGTTTCAGGAAATGACGGAACAAGTATCATACAGGTTTACTTTAAAGTAGGAACTGATCCTGATTTAGCAGCAGTAAATGTGCAGAATAGAGTTGCAACTGTTTTAGATGAATTACCTGAAGAAGTAATTAAAGCAGGTGTTTCTACGGAAAAAGAAGTGAATAGCATGCTAATGTACCTCAATCTAATCAGCAGTGATACTACACTTGATGAAAAATTCATTTACAATTTTGCGGACATCAACGTACTTGCTGAATTAAAAAGAATTGATGGAGTTGGTTTTGCAGATATCATGGGAGCAAGAGAATATGCCATGCGAGTATGGCTAAAACCTGCTAAACTAGACGCATATGAAATTTCATCAGATGAAATCATTACTGCATTAAGAAATCAAAATATAGAAGCTGCTCCTGGTAAAATCGGAGAAAGCTCAGGTGGTAAATCACAATCTCTTCAATATGTATTAAGATATACCGGTAAATTAACCCAAAAGGAACAATACGAAAACATCATCATCAAAGTAAATGAAAGTGGCGAAATGCTACGATTGAAAGATGTAGCCGACATTGAATTTGGTTCCTTGGATTATGACGTGTTATCAAAAGAAAATGGTAAACCATCAGCCGCAATATTATTAAAACAGCGACCAGGATCTAATGCAAGTGAAGTTATTGCAAACATAAAAGCAAAAATGCAATCACTTAAAGAAACTTCATTTCCACCCGGAATGGATTATACCATTAGTTATGATGTTTCAAGATTTTTAGATGCATCTATTCATGAAGTATTAAAAACATTGTTGGAAGCATTTATACTGGTTGCACTTGTTGTATTCATTTTTTTACAAGACTGGCGTTCAACATTGATCCCGATTTTAGCAGTACCTGTATCATTAGTTGGTACGTTTGCATTTATGCAGGTTCTTGGATTTTCAATCAACCTACTAACATTATTTGCTCTTGTTCTCGCAATCGGCATTGTGGTTGACAATGCCATTGTAGTTGTAGAGGCGGTTCATGCCAAAATGGAGGAAAATCATTCTGACGCAACAACTGCTAGCATGCAGGCAATGGGTGAAATAGGAGGAGCAATTATTGCTATCACTTTGGTCATGTCTGCTGTTTTCATTCCAGTTGCATTTTTAGATGGACCAGTAGGTGTATTTTACAGGCAATTTTCCATTACCATGGCAATCTCAATTGTAATATCTGGGATAAATGCATTAACCTTAACTCCGGCTCTCTGTGCCTTGTTACTCAAAAACACACATCAACATAAAAAAACTAATAATTTATTAAATAGATTTTTCAACAAATTCAATGATTACTATAACTCAATTTCATCAAGGTATCAAAAACTATTAAGATTAATCATCAATAGAAGAATCATTACAATTGTTACACTAATTGTTTTCAGTTTTGGAGTTTGGGGCATAGGTGAATTATTACCTACGGGATTTATCCCCTCTGAAGATCAAGGTACAATTTATGCAAACGTTACTACTCCTGTTGGTGCAACGTTAGAACGAACAGAAGAAGTGATTTCAGAAATTGATGAAGTGACTAAAAAAATTGATGAAATTGAATCCAACTCATCTCTTGCTGGTTTCAGTATGATGACAGACGGATCAGGAGCTTCATTTGGCATGAGTACTATAAACTTAAAGGATTGGAGTAAAAGAGACAAGACTGCTGATGAAATTATTGAAGTTTTAGAAGAAAAAACAAAGCACATTAAAGATGCAGAAATTCAATTTTTTCCACCGCCTGCCGTTCCTGGTTTTGGTAATGCTAGTGGATTTGAGTTAAGATTACTTGATAAAACAGCATCTGGAAACCTACAGCAAACTTATCAGGTAACTCAAAAATTCATGGAAGAGGTAAGAAAAAGAAAAGAAATTAAAAACATTTTTACAAGTTTCAACCCTAATTTTCCGCAATATTTAATTCATATTGATCAAGATATTGCTTCAAAAAAAGGCATAACTGTAGATAATGCTATGAGTAATTTGCAAACCTTAATGGGAAGTTATTATGCAACAAACTTCATTCGATTCGGACAAATGTATAAAGTAATGCTACAAGCAGATCCTAAGTACAGGGCTCTTCCGGATGATGTGTTGAAGTTAAGAATTAAAAATATAAATGGGGAAATGGTTCCCTACTCACTATTTAGTAGAATTGAAAGAATTTATGGTCCAGAACAATTAACCCGATACAACATGTATGTTTCAGCCATGCTAAATGGTGAAGCTGCCGATGGTTACAGTAGTGGAGATGCCATCAATGCCATTGAAGAAGTTGCAAAAGAAATATTGCCTAGAGGCTATTCATATGATTGGTCGGGTATGACAAAAGAAGAAATAGCATCAGGGAATCAAGTTATTTTTATTTTTTCAATCTGTTTGGTATTCGTTTATCTATTGTTATGCGCACAATATGAAAGCTTTTTACTTCCATTACCTGTATTATTATCATTGCCTGTGGGGATTTTTGGATCTTTATTCTTGCTTTGGATTACGGGTCTTGAAAATAATATTTATGCACAGGTAGCAATGGTTATGCTTATTGGGTTATTAGGCAAAAATGCAATTTTAATTATTGAGTATGCCGTATTAAAACAAAAACAAGGAAAATCTGCACTTGATGCAGCCATTGAGGGCGCATCTGCTAGATTACGCCCCATACTAATGACATCATTTGCTTTCATAGCAGGGTTGATACCATTAATGCTAGCAAACGGAGCGGGTGCAATAGGGAATAAAACAATAGGCACTGCTGCTGCTGGCGGCATGTTAAGTGGCACCATAATCGGGTTAATTGTCATACCCGGATTATTTATTTTAATATCCAAAAACAAAAAAAATCATTAAACTATTAAGCATGAATAGATTTATTATAATAATTTTTATGATTGTAACTGTACTTTACTTTACGGGTTGCAAATCAACAAAAAATGAGAACATTGCAATAAAAGAAAACCTACCCAAATCATATGTAAATAATCAAATTGATTCAACAAGTTTCAAATTACCAAATTGGAAAAATTTATTTTTTGATTCCTGTTTGATTGCCTTAATTGATACAGCCCTTAAAAATAACTTTGATTTAAAATTGGCGCTGCAAAAAGTTGAAATTACTCGTGCAAACCTTAAGTTAAATAAAACAAATAATTTACCGGACCTGAATCTTTTGTCTTCAATTGGTTTAAGAAAATTTGGAGAATATACTATGGATGGGGTTGGTAATTTTGATACCCGACGCTCTTCAAACATAAATAAAAAACAACAAATACCTGACCCATTACCTGATTACAATTTTGCATTCCAAACCTCATGGGAAATTGACTTATGGGGAAAATTAAAAAATATGCGTAAATCAGCATATGCAAAATTTATGGCAACAGAATTAGGTAAAGAATTTATTAAAACACAATTAATTTCAGAAATTACAACTACTTATTTTGAACTATTGGCTTTAGATTACGAGTCTAAAATCTTAGATGATAACATTAGATTACAAAATGACGCATTGGATTTGGTAATCGCTCAAAAAGAAGTTGGTAAAGCAAATGAACTAGGAGTTGAATTGATGAATGCTCAATTATTAAGTTCAAAAACCATAAAAGCAGAGGTATTTCAGTCGATTATTGAAACAGAAGCAAAAATTAATTTTCTATGTGGTTCATTTCCGAAAGTATTTAAACGTGATACTAACTATAATACAAATAAAATAGAACAACTATTAATAATTGGCGTTCCTTCGGAACTTTTAAAAAACAGACCTGATATTCTTCAGGCCGAATTTGAATTAATTTCCAGTAATGCAGACGTAAATGCTGCAAAAGCAGCATTTTATCCTTCGTTAAATATAAATGCAACTTTTGGAATCCAATCATTTAATTCTGCTTTACTTCTTGAATTACCTGCTTCATTAGCTTATAATGCGTTAAACGGGCTAACAATGCCATTATTAAACAGAAGAAAACTAAAGGCGGATTTAATGCAAAATGAGGCCATTAAAAAAGAAGCTTACATCAATTACGAAAAAACAGTAGTAAATGGTTTTAAGGAAACATACATTGCTATTAACAAAATAAAAAACACAAAAACCATGTATAATTTAAAGAAAGATGAAGTTGAACTACTTAAGAAATCAATATATACATCCTCTGAATTATTTAAAGCAGGTAAAGCAAATTACCTTGAAGTAATTACCTCTCAAAAAAATGCTTTGCAGTCACAAATTGAGTTAATTAATTTTAATAAAAGAAACAATCTTGCAATAATTGAACTTTATCGTTCAATTGGAGGGGGTTGGAACAAATAAGCACATTTATACTATTCCTCCTCTGCCCTATTCTTTAAAGTCATTAATAAGTTGTAAGCATTTTTCACAACTACGTTTTTGTTTTTGATAAAATCAGCATTTAGCAATTGTATAAATCCGTTTTCTGATTCACCAATTGTTACTTCCTTCATTTCAAAATCAGTTGCAGATTTTGAAATAAAAACATAATTCTTCGATTCAAAATTCACGATGGCATCATCGGGCAATACTAAAGCTTCATTAGTATTATATTCAATTTCCGCATTCATGTACATGCCCGGAATTAAAAGCTTATCAAAGGAATAAAAATGACAATGAACATCCATACTTCTGTCTGAATTTAAGTTTTGACTTATTAATAAAATCTCACATGGATATTTTTTAGTTAAATCATTATTAGTAAAAGCCAATAATTTTTGGCCTACAGCAATTAACTGAATATCCTTTTCGAATACAGTTAAAACCAAATGTATATCATCAGGATTTATTAACTCAAACAACACATCGGATGGATTCACATATTTGCCAATGTTTACATTAACCAAAGAAACAAATCCATTTATTGGAGCAAATAAATTAATCGTTCTCGACAAATTATTTTCATCTAATTTTTCAGGAATAATACCAATCAAACGTAATTTTTCACTCAATGATTTAAGAATGATTTTTTGCTCTTTAAAATTATTTTCAGCTTCCTGAAATATTTTATCGCTGCTCGATTTACTTTGATTCAATTCTTTTTGTCGTTCAAATTCTTTTTCTAAAAAAAACAATTTGTTTTTTGTGGTTAAAAATTCCTGCTGCAATTGAATATATTGCTGATCTTCTATCGTAGCTATTACTTCACCTTTTTTCACCAACATACCGGGAATTAATTTGGTCTCTTTTAAATAGCCACCCATCGGAACACTTATTGAAATCAAATTTTGTGGAGGCACTTCGATTTTCCCGTTTACTTTTAACACCGATGAAATATTTCTTTGATCTGCTTTTCCTAAAACAAATCCACTATTTTTTAATTGCTCATTAGTTAAATGAATGAATTGATTGATATTAGTTTTTTGATTAGGATCGGGCGATTGGCTTGATTCTTCTTTATTTCCACAGGAAAATAAGAAGAAGGTAAAAAGTATACTATAAAATAACTTAGTTTTCATGATTAATTTGTTGTTGTATTACTTAAATAATTTAATTGAATAACAGTTTGATTGTACTGTCTTAATGCATCAAAATATTCCATTTGAATACTCATTGCCTGATTTAACAAGAGATGCCATTCCAGGTAGTTGATTTCACCTTGCGCAAACTTTTTATTTGCAGAACTACTAATTAAATCAACGTTTTTTAATGCTATGTTTTCATAATAATTGATTGCATTACTTAACTGCAAATACGCATCAATATATATGGAAAATTGTTTAGCTTGTTCTTTCATCACCAACTCATAATTTTCTTTAGAAATGCGCTCACTTAATTGAGAAGATTTAATTTTAGCGTGTTGTGATGTATTAAAAAACGGAATACCCACACCTAATTGGACGGATTGAAAACGGTTTGAGCCATCGTAAAATTGATTATCAGAACCAAAACCTTTCATCGTCATATTATTGTATAAAAAAATGAATTCAGGCAATAATGCTGCACGTTGGACTTTTGTATTGAGTAAAGCATTTTGTTTTTGGATTTCAACAAATTGTAATGAAGGTAGTTTTTTAAGAAAAGTGGTATCTGCTTTATCTTGTTCAGAAAATCGTTTTGCTTTGAATATACTTTCACTTGGCTGATACGTTAAATTAGAATTCAACAATAATTGAAACTGAAATTCCAGATTTTTTAATTCATGATTCAATTGATTGAGTTGTAATTTTAATTGACCAGCCTGCGTTTCAGCACTTAATTTTTCCAGCACATCAATTTCTCCTTTTTCAAACCGCAATTTTACTTTGTTTATTAGTTGAGCATACAAGCTATCCATTTTATAAATCAACTTTTGTTTCTGTTCAACTAATAATAGTTCATAAAAAACAATGCTTACTTCACGCGTTAGTTCTGCCTTTTTGAGTGTGACAGAAATCTTGCTTTTGTTCCACTCATTGGTAAGTAATCGTTTCTCTCGATTATAAACTATTGGTAATTGAAAGGATTGTTCAACTGAAAATTTATTATCGTAATAAACACTATTTAATTGACCGTATTCTGCACTTATTATAGTTTTTGGAAGTTGTGTTGCTGTTGAGATCAATTGCTTTTGATATTCTGAATTTAATTTTTCAATGCTTAAAGAAGAATTATTTTTTAGTGCAGAATCAATGGCGGATTGTAAATTAATAGGTATTTTATCTTGTGCATTTGCGAAAGAAATAAAACAGAAAAATACAATTACTGAACTACTTTTTGAAAGCTTCATCTCATTTCTTTTTTCAACCAACACATAAAGTAGTGGTAACAAGAATAAAGTAAGGAAGCTGGCAATCAGTAAACCACCAATAACAACTGTTGCCAATGGACGCTGTACCTCAGCACCAGAACCATTACTCAATGCCATTGGTAAAAACCCTAGCGATGCTACACAGGCAGTCATTAATACCGGACGTAATCGTGTTTTTGTGCCGGTAATAACCAATTGAACTAAATCTGATATTCCGCTTGATTTTAATCGATTGAATTCAGCTATTAAAACAATTCCATTTAACACCGCAACACCAAACAAAGCAATGAAACCAACACCTGCACTTATACTAAATGGCATGCTCCGCATTGCTAAAGCAAAAATTCCACCGATTGCAGATAATGGTATTGCTGAATAAATTAATAAACCTTGTTGAATGGAACTGAATGCAAAATAAAGCAATAAAAAAATCAACAATAAAGAAATAGGAACAGCAATGCTCAAGCGTTTTTTTGCTTCGTTTAAATTCTCGAATGAACCACCATACGTAATATAGTAGCCACTTGGTAGACTTATTGATTTTTCTGATTTTTTTTGAAGCTCCTCTACAATAGATTGAACATCTCTTCCCTCGGCATTAAACCCAACAATGATTCTTCGCTTTGCGTCCTCGCGCTGAATTTGATTTGGACCTTCTTCCATCTTCACCTCAGCCACCTGATACAAAGGAATTTGTTTACCCGATGATAACGGAATTAATAAATTTTTAATATCATTTATACTTTTTCTTTGCTCGTTTGTTAATCTCACAATCAAATCAAATCGTTTTTCACCTTCATAAATGAAACCAGCAGATTGACCTGCCAAAGCCATATTCACCACTTTATTTACATCATTAACATTCAAGCCAAATTCAGCAATGGCATCACGGTTAAGTCGTATTACAAGTTGAGGAAGACCGGTTACTGGTTCAACATATAAATTTCGCGTACCTTGAATGGATGAAACTTGCTTACCTAATTCATTGGCATATTTGGAAAGTGTATCTAAATTTTCACCAAAAATTTTGCACACAATATCTTGTTTTGCTCCTGTCAATAATTCATTAAATCGCATTTGCACAGGAAACTGAAAACTAACAGTAATACCTGAAATCTCCGAAACTGCTTTACTCATAGTATCCGCCAACTCTGAAAAAGTTGAGGCGGTAGTCCATTCACTTTTATCTTTTAAAATTACCATCATATCCGCAGCTTCCATGGGCATGGGATCTGTAGGAATTTCTCCGCTACCAATTTTTGTCACCACTTGTTTTACTTCCGGAAAACGTTGCTTTAAAATACCTGCAGCTTTTTGTGTGTATTCAATTGATGTATTTAAATTACTACCGTTTAATACTCGAGTCTCCACTGCAAAATCACCTTCTTCCAAAGCAGGAATAAACTCACCGCCAAGTTGATTCAATATAATTACTGCAGTGATAAAAAGAAACACTATAATCGCAATAATAGTTTTAGGAATACGAATAAGTCGAATAAAAATTGATTCATACACAGATTCAATTTTTTCCATCATGCGATCAGAAAGATTTTTTTTGTGAACTATTGTTTTGCTTAATACCAAGCTACTCATCATAGGAACATAGGTCAACGATAAAACAAATGCCCCTAATAAAGCAAATGCAACCGTTTGAGCCATTGGTTTAAACATCTTTCCTTCTATTCCATGCAAAGTAAAAATGGGAAGGTAAACAACAAGAATTATAATTTGTCCGAATACAGCGCTATTCATCATTTTTCCTGCTGAATATTTTACTTCATCATTAATTTCTCCTTGGTTCAATTTTAATTTTGAACCTACTATTTTATGATGAGAAATTTGATGCATAACTGCTTCCACAATAATTACTGCACCATCTACAATCAACCCAAAATCCAATGCGCCTAAACTCATTAAGTTACCGCTTACATGAAATAAATTCATGAGTATAACTGCAAACAGCATGGATAATGGTATGACAGATGCAACAAGTAACCCGGCTCTCAAATTGCCCAGAAAAAGTACAAGAACAAACAAAACAATTAGCGCCCCTTCCAGTAAATTGGTTTCTACTGTGCCAATAGCATTGTTTACCATTTTAGTTCTATCTAAAAAAGGTTCAATCATAATTCCTTTTGGCAACGATTTTTTTATTTGCTCAACTTTCTCTTTTACGCGTTTAATAACATCGCTACTATTTTCACCTTTCAACATCATTAACACTGCGCCGGCTACTTCTCCTTCATTATTAAAACACATGGCTCCAAAACGTGTTGCATAACCAATAGTAATTGTGGCTACATCCTTTAATTTTAAAGGCATTCCATTGGCCAAAGTTTTAATAAAGACCGATTCAATTTCTGCCTGACTTTGTATTAAACCTTCTGTTCGTATGTATAATACGGTTGGTCCTTTTTCAATATATGAGCCACCTGTATTTTGATTATTATTTTCTAACGCAGAGAACACATCATTAATGGTAATACCAAACTCATTAAGTTTATTAGGGTCAATAGAAATTTCATACTGCTTTAACTTACCACCAAAACTACTTACATCTGCAACACCTTTTACACCTAGTAATTGCCTGCGCACTATCCAATCCTGTATGGTTCTTAACTCCATTACCGAATATTTATTTTCATATCCTTTTTCTGGACGAACAGAATATTGATAAATCTCCCCCAATCCTGTTGTCACAGGGCCAAGATCTATTTTAGCAATGCCTTTGGGGATTTGGTCTTTAACTAAATTAATTCGTTCAGCAACTTGCTGACGAGCCCAATAAACATCCACCTCATCATCAAACACAATGGTAACGATGGAAAGTCCGAAACGAGAGAAGCTTCTTATTTCTTGTAAGCCGCTAATATTACTATTTGCTTGTTCAATGGGATAAGTTACTAATCGCTCTATATCAGTTGCTCCTAATGACGGGGCAAGTGTAATCACTTGAACCTGATTATTTGTAATATCTGGCACTGCATCAATTGGTAATCTGATTAGCTCATAGGTTCCGTAACCGATAAGCCCTATAATAAATAATGCAACAATTAATTTGTTTTTAACGGAAAATCCGATGATGTTATTTAGCATCTTAATTTTTTAAATGAATAATTTAAAGAGTAGTTAAATTCTCTTTTTACAAATTTCAGTTGAAAAAATTAAGAAAATTTTGGCGGTTGCCAGATGTTAGATAGAGAACCTTGAGGTAAGTTTTCTTCAAAATAAAGTAATGGCTCTGATAACTCTTCTTCAATCAATTTTAGTTTAATTGAAGTATTTTGATGAAGGACAATTTGAATGTGAGCCAAGAAGCAATCGTGATGTTTTTTAAAAGGTAGTTTTTCATCTTTTTCAGAATCACCATCGTGATCATCAGGAATGCTGTAGTGTCTGAACAAAAAATCAGAGAAAGTTAGTTGATTATTTAATTGCTGATGTTCTTGAAAATGCTTTATTAGGTTGGAGAATTTTAAAAGCTCATCTAATTCAACAGAAGATAAAACAACAGAAAATAATGCAAATATTACAAAAAAACGTTTCAAAAATTTAAACTCAAAAATTACTTAGTCAAAACAACTTTTTTAGTTATTTCGTTTCCTTCAACTGTTTTTAACTTAACAATATAAATATCACTTTTCAAGAATTCTGTTGGGATATTTACTTCTGATTTTCCTGAAACAGTGTTAGATTGTTCGAATAACATTTGCCCAAGCACATTGTAAACTTTTAAATCAAATTGTTGCATTTGATTTGCTGAGTTTTTAATTACTAAATTATTTGAAGTAGCAAAAACTGAAATTAAATTTGAAGTAGAATTAAAAACATCTTCAACATTTGATTTTTTTGAAAGAACTAATTGAAATTGTTCATTTTCAACTTTATCAAAATAAATAGAGGCCGAATTGTTATTTGTCAGCGAATATTTTTCTTTGGTTAAGTTATTTATTAAATAAGCATCTTGATATGCATTCGATTCATATAATCCTTCCAAATCGATAGAATAATTTCCAGCAATAGGAGTTGTTATAGAAAGTGGAAAATAAACAGTTTCATTTTCATCATTAAAATAATTTCTTACAAAAAGTTTTCCTGCATCAATAAAAGTGATAACAGGTGCTTCTTCAATTAAACTTTCACCAAATAAAAAATCCTTTTCAATATCAAAACCTGAAATAGCTTTTTTATCAAAAAATAAATCAGCCTCGTTGTACTCAGCATTTTGTGATGATGAAATTCTTAATTTTAAATCAGATACCTCATCAGTTAATTGGCTTAATCTGGCGCCAAATGTACTAGCAGTATTTGAAGTTTTTGCATTTTGTGTAATTGAAACAGAAGGATTGGCTCCAGTGGCAACACACATAAATCCTAAACCAGGATTAATTTTTGGATTTGAACGAGGTGTTAAATAAGTTGATTTAGTCCCATTGTATTCAATAAAATAAACTGTATTACTAACATTAGATTTAGTAACATTAGCCCAGTCTATTTCAGCTTGAAAAGGATTAGAAACTAAATTAAAACCATCGGTACCAGTCATAAAAACAGGTAAAGAAACTGATCCCATGTTTGGAGTTCCTCTGGAGTCAATTGCTCTTCCTGGAAAACCAGTAATATCGTCAGCAATTAATGTTTGATATCCTCGGCCAGGAGTTAAAGTTGTTCCAGTATTTACAGCTACATACTTTTTAGATGTATTTAATTGATTATCGTAAATAAAAACTGACTTTGTTCCGCCAGCTGCACCATCACCACCTAAATAAGCAGGACTTGAACCATCATCTGTAGCTCCAATACTCATAAATAATTCATTATCCCAATCATCAATTGTTGTTGAAGTAACAGTTGAACCCAAATCATATTTTCTGTAAACACCCGCCTGAATATACCTTTGCAATATCATGCTTCCATTTATTGTTCCAGCGGAGTTTCCAATAATAGCTGTTAATGAAGCATCAGATAACATAGTTAATATATTCGAACCTACATTAAAAGTTCCTGAGTTAATAGTTAATATATTCTTTATTGAGCATTTTCCTGAACCTACAACACTTATAGATACTCCACTTGAGTTAGAACAGGTTAAATTGTAAAAAGGAACTGTTATAGCGTTAGGAATTGTTATTGTTTGTGAAGCTCCAGAGCCATTTAATACTATAGTCGAAGTGTTATTACTAGATAAATTACCAGAACCGTTAAAAGTTAATGCACCTGCAATATTAAGAGTACCAGAAGAAGAAATAGTGCCTGAATTAGATAAATTACCAGAAACTGATAAATTATTAGAACCTAAAGATAATGTACTAGTTGTTATAGTCAAATTTCCATTAACACTTAAATTACCTGAAACTGACTTACTATTGTTTGTTATTCCTAGATGATGATAAGTTGTATTAAAAATTGAAGTTGTACCCGAATTATAATTAAAAGTACTACCATTTGAATTATTAATTGTTAAACCGGATGAAGGTAAGTTACTTGAAACACTTATTGTTCCTGTAGATAGATTATTTAAAATATTGCCAGTTGAACTAAGAGTATTTATTGATAGACATGAAATAACTCCTGAATTATTTATAGTTCCTCCGTTACGAATAACAAGATTTGATGATGCAATAGTTAAAATAGTCCCTGAGCTTATGTTTAAAGTAGCGCCAATATTTACTAAACCATTAAAATTAATTGTACTCGAAGATGATAAAGTTTTAGATCCTGAGCTTGAAAACCACAAATTTAATCCTGATAGTGATGAATTACTTGAATTTGAAAAACTGCCTCTAATACTTAAAATTTGTCCTGATGGCAATAAATTACCACCAAATAAAATATTAACATCAAAAGCATTACTCACTTTTGTTAAAGTTATTGTATTGCCATTTGATATAACAATGTTATCATCAAAATCAGGAATTTTATCAGAATCAAATCCTGTAATAACCCAAGGAGTTGTTAAGGCCGCTGAATCAGACCAGCCTCCACTTCGATTTGAAGTAAAAGTTGCTTGTGAAAAACCCAAATAAGAAATAACTAAAAATAATGTAAAAAATATGATTTTCATGATTATATCTTTTTTGGTAAATTTAATAAATAAATGATTATCAATACATAATAATTATCAAGTTATTAAAAAATTATTCGCATTTATTCAAAATAATGAGTAAATTTGTTACTCATTCTTATGATAGAAACACTTATATCTTCTAAAACACGAATTAAATTATTGATGAAATTTTTCCTCAATAGTAAAAACACGGCTTATTTACGAAATTTAGAAGATGAATTTGGCGAATCTACTAACGGCATCAGATTGGAACTTAACAAATTTGAAAAAGCAGGTTTTTTGAGTTCCTCTAAAAATGGAAACAAAAAAATTTTTTCAGCCAACACGCTACATCCACTTTTTAAAGATTTAAACAGTATCATTTTAAAAATGACAGGAATTGAGTATATTTTGGATTATGTTATTCAACGTATTGGTGATCTTGAAAAAGTTTATTTAGTTGGAAATCTTGCTAAAGGCCAAAAAACAGATATTATTGATTTGGTTTTGGTCGGTAATAATTTAAACAAACAATTTTTAATTGAACAAATTGAAAAAGCTGAAAAAAAATTAAAGAAAAAAATTCGTTATATTCATTTTGGCTCAAATGAATTTAACTTAAATAAAATTAATGAGCCCGATATGCATCCTCTTCTGCTTTGGAGCAAAGAAAAAACCAAATAGGTTTGGGTTTATATATAATCATAGTATTCACTTAGCTAAATGTGACTGAGGAAGCGAAGCTGTAAAATGTCAATAACAAAAAAAAGCACATCTAACATCAACTTAAAGTATTGGCATGCACTTTATGTAAGTTCTCGAACCGAAAAAAAAGTTATGCAATCCTTATTATCAAAAAACATCGAATGTTATGTTCCGCTTGTTAAAACTATGCGCCAGTGGAGCGACAGAAAAAAAATGGTGGAGTTCCCCTTAATCAATGGGTATGTGTTTGTAAATATTTCTGCTCTAGAAATTGACAAAACACTTCAAACAAAGGGTATTGTAAATTTTGTTAGAGAAAGTGGTAAAGTTGCAGTGATTAGAGAAGAAGAGATGAACAGATTAAAACAATTGGTCGATTTAGGATATCAAATTGAATCAGATGTTTCATCGTCAGAATTAGAAATTGGAAATAAAGTAAAAATAACTTCCGGACCATTAAAAAATATTGAAGGATTTATAATTAATAAATTCAATGATAAGTATTTATTGGTTCAATTGGAATCAATTGGTAAAAGCATAAAAGTGAAATTGCCTGAAGATATATTATTATCTACTGAATCATGATTGTAGTAATTGATTACGGAATAGGAAATATAGCATCTGTGCTCAATATGTTTAAAAAAATTGGGGCAAAGGATGTTTGTATTTCATCAGATAATTCAATCATTGAAAAGGCAGATAAGTTGCTTCTCCCAGGCGTTGGATCATTCGATGCCGGAATGAATAATCTTGAAAAATCAGGACTCATCCCAATTTTAAACAATAAAGTTCTAATTGAAAAAACACCTATTTTAGGTATTTGCCTAGGGATGCAATTACTTACTCAAAAAAGTGAAGAAGGTATAAAACCTGGTTTGGGCTGGATTGATGGTGAAACTTTAAAATTTAATTTCAACAATAACAATGAACTTAAAATTCCCCATATGGGTTGGAATTATGTTAATGTAAAAAAAGAAAATCCGTTGATTGATATTAACGAAAAAAACAGATTTTATTTTGTTCACTCTTATTACGTAAAATGTAATGAGGAACAATCTATTTCAACAACTCAATACGGATTTGATTTTACATGTATGGTGAAAAAGGAAAATATTTTTGGCGCACAATTTCATCCCGAAAAAAGTTTACGTTTCGGAATGAAATTTTTAGAAAACTTTGTTAAATTATAATGGCATTTAAACGTATTATACCTTGTTTATTATACGACGGAAGCGGTTTGGTAAAAACAATTCAATTTAAAAAACCGTCTTACATTGGAGACCCCATTAATGCCATTAAAATTTTTAACGATAAGGAAGTAGATGAATTAATACTTATCGATATTAATGCAACAAGACAAAGTCGCAAGCCTAATTTTGATAAATTGGCGGATATGGCCAGTGAGGCTTTTATGCCATTTGCTTATGGAGGAGGAGTTAAAATCTTTGAGGATTTTGCGAAAATTTATAAGTTAGGAATTGAAAAAGTAATCGTTAATTCTTTGATACAAGAAAATCCGGAAGAAATTAAAAAAGTAGTTAAACAATTCGGTTCGCAAGCAGTAATTGCATGTGTAGATGTTAAAAAACAATTATTGGGCTCTAAAGCTCCATACTCCTATGCAGGTCATAAGATTAAATTAACTATTTTAGAATATATTAATTATTTAGAAAATGAAATTGGTGTAGGAGAAATAATGCTTCAGAGTGTAGATCAGGAAGGAACATGGAATGGTTTTGACTATGATCTTATTTCAAAAGTTACTTCACAATCAAAATTACCATTAATTGCAAGTGGAGGATGTGGAAGCAGTAAAGATTTAAAAAAAGTACTTTATGAGAGTAACGCAAATGCTGCTTCAATAGGAAGTATGGCAGTATATAGTAAAAAAGGCATGGGAGTATTAATTAATTTTCCAACAAGAAACTCTATAATTATTGAAAATGAATTCTGAAAATGAAAGTTGGGATTTAATAGTAAAACCAAAAAACTCTTGGTTTGATGTAAACTTAAAAGAAGTTTGGAAATACCGTGATTTAATTTTTCTTTTTGTAAAACGTGATTTCATTAGTGTTTACAAACAAACTATTCTAGGGCCACTTTGGTATATAATTCAACCTTTATTAAACACGTTAACTCTTGTATTTATTGGCATTGCTGGGAATCTCAGTCATGGAAGTATACCTCAATTTTTATTTTCATTATCCGGACAAGTTATTTGGAATTTCTTTGCAATGAGTTTAACAAAAACTTCCAATACATTTATTTCTAATGCAAACATTTTTGGTAAAGTATATTTTCCTAGACTAGTAATGCCTATATCGGTTATCATTTCAAACTATATAGCGCAAGCAATTCAAATTAGCATTTTTATTTGCTTTTATTTTATTTACATTTTAAATGGTCATGATTTTCAGTTTAATGTAATACAATTAATTGGCTTCTTATACATAATTCTTATCTCTTCATTGTTATCTTTTGGTTTTGGAATTTTTATATCATCTATAACTACTAAATATCGTGATTTTACTTTTTTAATTAATACTTGTATTCAATTAGCTATGTATGGATCTACTGTTATGTGGGACACAACATCAAATGTGCCTGATTGGGCAAAACAATTAATAATGTTAAATCCAATGTCACCTCTAATAAATTATTTTAGATATATCTTTTTTAATTTAGGAAGTTTTGATATAACTTATTTAGCTTATTCAGGTATTGTTGGAATTATTATTTGTTTTTTGGGAATTATATTTTTTAATCAAGTTGAAAAATCTTTCATGGATACTGTATAAATGAGCACAGTAATTAAAATTGAAAATTTAAGTAAAATGTATCGTTTAGGATCAATCGGTACAGGAACACTTACACATGATTTAAATAGATGGATTGCAAAACTAAGAGGTAAAGAAGATCCCTACTTAAAGCTTAGTCAAGCAAATGATAGAACAAAATACGGAAATAGCGAATATGTTTGGGCATTAAAAGATTTAAATTTTGAAGTAAATCAAGGGGAAGTACTTGGGATTGTAGGGAAAAATGGTGCAGGTAAATCAACATTGTTGAAAATATTATCTCGAACAACTACACCAACAACTGGAACTTTTAAAGCTAAAGGGAGAATTGCTTCTTTGTTAGAGGTAGGGACAGGATTTCATCCCGAACTAAGTGGTAGAGAAAATATTTTCTTAAATGGTGCAATTTTAGGGATGACTAAACAAGAAATAAAATCAAAGTTTGATGAGATTGTTGCTTTTAGCGGTGTTGAACGTTACCTAGACACTCCAATAAAACGATATAGTAGTGGAATGTATGTACGTTTAGCATTTGCAGTTGCAGCACATTTAGATCCTGAAATTTTAATTGTTGATGAAGTGCTAGCTGTTGGCGATCAAGAATTTCAAGATAAATGTATTGGTAAAATGAAAGATGTTTCCAAATCTGGCCGAACAGTTTTATTTGTTAGCCATAACATGAGTGCAGTAAGAAACCTCTGTAATAAAGGAATTTTAATTGAAAAAGGGATGTTAATTAAAAATGGTACTGCCGATGAAATTGTTAACATTTACTTACAAAAAAACCAATCGAATAATCTCAATGGGATAATTGATTCTACTGCAAGTTTTGTAAACACAGGCGAAGCAAAATTTAAAACTGTGTTAATTAAAAATAAAGAAGATTTTAATGTTGACAATATTAATTTTCAATCTCCACTAACCGTTGAAACTACTTTTGAAATCAATAACGACTTAAAAGATTATTTTATTGACCTGCGTATTCATAATCTAGAAGGAATAATACTAACACATTCAATGAATAAGTATATAAGCAAGAATTTAACTCCAATTCAAAAAGGCTTATATAAATCCAAAGTTACATTACAAAATAATTTTCAACCTGGCTCTTACACAATTACAATTGGAATATTTCATGAAAACGGCTATTACATGGACTTCGTAGAAAATATTGCAAAGTTTAATGTTTTAAGAGTTGGCGATAATGGAATGGATGGTTATACATATCCTTGGATTGAGGGTAATTTACATGATTCTGCTATCTGGAAAATAGAAAAATTAAGATGAGTTATTTAGTTAACGGGATAAAAAATAATTGGAGAAAATTTAAAAAAATATTTGGTAATTTTTATTTTAAAACTTTACTTAGAAAAAAACATTATTTATATATTTCAAATAGTCAACTATTTATTAATTGGATTTTCCAACGAATATTTCGCAACCAATCTTACATTCCAAACTCTATACATTTTACAACTAACATTCAAGGTTATAATAACATAATTATCAATGGTAACCCCGAATCTATTTTTATTAGTATGGCGGTAAGCGCTGGATGTTATTTTACAATCTTCAGAAATACAACCTTAACAATAGGTGAGAATACAATTTGGGCATGTAATGTATGTATTCAAACGGGCAATCATGATTTTATCGACAGGGAAAAATATACGGTTGCAGATGTAAAGATTGGAAAGAATTGTTGGATTGGAAA
The DNA here is from genome assembly GCA_044352985.1 of Bacteroidia bacterium. Classification (GTDB taxonomy): domain Bacteria; phylum Bacteroidota; class Bacteroidia; order B-17B0; family Aurantibacillaceae; genus JADJDM01. Next base: position 165,078 of record JBILCU010000003.1, on the reverse strand, counting down.
TTCAGTTACCATTTTAGCTGGAGTTCAATTGGGAGATAACGTAACTGTAGGAGCTAATTCAGTTGTAACAAAAAGCTTCCCATCAAATTGTGTAATTGCAGGATGTCCTGCAAAAGTAATCAGAACTTTTGATTAAAGTAGAATAAATGTGCGGAATAGCAGGTATATATAAGTTAGATAGTTCATTTGTTGAATTAACAGATCTTAAACGATTTACTGATTCCATGAATCATAGAGGTCCCGATGGTTCGGGGTATGAATTACTTCATAATAATAAAATAGGATTTGGTCACAGACGTTTATCTATTCTTGACCTATCCGAGCTTGGAAAACAACCTATGTATTTCGAGAACCGTTATTGCATAACATATAATGGCGAAGTATTTAATTTCCTTGAGATTCGTCAGGAGTTAACTGCATTAGGATACAATTTTGCAACAGAAACAGATACTGAAGTTATAATTGCGTCTTATAAGGTTTGGGGCAAGGATGCATTTCTGAAATTTAATGGAATGTGGGCATTTGCAATTTGGGATGAAGTTGAAAAAACAATATTGATTTGTCGTGATAGATTTGGAGTAAAGCCTTTGCATTATATTTATAAACCAGGAGTGTTTTTTGCCTTTGCTTCAGAGACTATTGCTTTTAAGTCGTTGAACGGATTTAACAGAACAATTAACGAAGATAGATTTTTGTTTGCCATAACAAATCCTTCTGCATTAGAGCCAACAGGTAAAACTATTTTCGAAGGTATTGAACAATTGTTGCCAGGACATTATATTGAATTCAAAAACAATAATGTATTTGAAATAAAACGTTGGTGGAATACATTTGATCACCTTCCTAAAGTTAGTAATAGCTCTGAAAATCAAATCCACGAATTTTTTGAAATCTTTAAAGATGCTTGTAAGATCAGGTTAAGAAGCGATGTAACCATTGCTTCAGCTTTAAGTGGGGGGCTTGATTCTTCGTCTGTATTTGGAATGATCCATCACATTTCAAAAACTGATAAATCATTTATAAGGTTGCCTGACAACTGGAAAAAGGCTGTAATTGCTACGTTTCCTGGAACAGAAGTGGACGAAAAGCATTATGCCGATCAGGTTGTTGATTTTTTAAAAGCAGATGCAATTTATACTCAGCCCGATTATTTAAATCTAACAACGCAAATTGAAAAAACAACACAATTATTTGACAGTATAAGCGGCACTCCAATTATTAGCGTTTCTGATGTTTATAAGGCAATGAGAAGCAATGGCATCACTGTGTCCATGGACGGACATGGAGGAGATGAAATTCTTTTTGGATATAAATCTTCCATTAATCAATTGTTTCAGTATTATTTGAACACCCAAAAATTTGATAAGGCTAAGGAAATAGCTGAAGTATATTCATACATGGGAAATGCTGCTTCTGCAGAGAAAACAAGAGGTAAGCTTTTTCAATTAATCCATCAGCTTCAAAATAAGAAATTCATTTATAAATTAAAGGATAGATTAATAAAACCTAAAATAAACTCAGTACTTGATTCACCCAAAATTGTTAATCTTGATTCTTGGTTCAATAAAGGAAGTATAGGTTATTTAAGCCCGAGAGTTATTGACGAACAACTCAAAAATGTATTTTCTTACGAGGAAAGTATTTTAGTTAAAGATTTTTTGGTTGAACATATACCTTATAATTTAAGAGATTTTGACAGAGGAGCAATGCAAAATGGAATTGAGATTAGAATGCCTCTAATGGATTATCGTTTGGTTTGTTACTCATTTGCTTTGCCAACAGAAGCTAAGGTAGGAAATGGTTACACAAAGTTGGTGCTCAGAAACGCAATGAAAGATTTATTGCCAGAAACAATAAGGTTGAGAAAGAATAAAATTGGACTCGGTGCACCAACAGCACATTGGTTTAATAATCAGTTAGGAACATATATTTGTGATGAGGTTTCTTCTGATTCATTCCTTCAAAGTAAATATTGGTCTGGAAATGCTGTTAAAGAGTTTGTACATAAAACAACAAAAAATAAAGAATGGAATGTTGGTTCAGCAAACAAATTCTGGAATATATTAAACGCACATATTTTAATTAAGAAATAAATTAACATGAGTATGGAGTATATGCAGTGTAAAAGATGTGTGATGGATACAACATCGAAAAATATTGTTTTCGATAACGAAGGAAATTGTAATTATTGCAATGATTTTATGATTAAAGCAAACAAAACAATTTTTAGAGACAGAACATTACGTTACGCATCATTTGATTGTGATTTAGAAAAGATAAGGAAAGCGGGGAAAGGAAAAAAGTATGATTGCATTATTGGTGTTAGTGGTGGAGTCGATAGTTCATACATAGTTATTATGGCCAAAGATTTGGGCTTACGCCCTTTGCTCGTTCATTTTGATAATGGTTGGGATGACGAGTTGGCAGTAAAAAACATTGATAGCCTTGTGAAGCATACCGGTTATGATTTATATACTTATGTCATAGATTGGGAAGGATTTAAAGACATGCAGTTGGCTTATTTTAAAGCCAGTGTAATTGATTTGGAAGTTCCAACGGATATGTACATTTTTGGTGCATTGTTTGAAATCGCGAAAAAAAATAAAATCAAACATATTATAAGTGGAAACAACGTATGGACAGAGTCAATACTTCCTAGAGATTGGATCTATAGCAGAAAATTTGATTTTAAAAACATGTCGAATATTTATGCTAAGTTCGGAAACGGTGTTTTGAGAAATATTCCTCATTTAAGCTTAAATCGGAAAAACTGGAATGAGATACTTGGGTATAAATTAGTAGCAGTTTTTGATCGTTTGGATTTTAATGATAAAGAAGCAAAGGAAAGATTGATTAATGATGTTGGTTATCGTGTTTATCCATGCAAACATTTCGAGTCTATCTTTACAAGATTTTATCAGGGGTATTATTTAAGAAAAAAATTTAATATCGATAAAAGAAAAGCGCATTTGTCAAACCTAATTATGGTTGGACAAATGAATAGAGAGGAAGCTTTAGAAGAATTGCGCCGCGAACCTTACGAATTAAGTCAGCAGGCTGAAGACAAAAAGTATGTTGAAAAAAAATGGGGACTCACTTCAGCAGAGTTCGATGAGATTATGAATAAACCTGCGATAGCACATAGTTACTATGGAGAGGAAGAGGATAAACCTTCTTCGTTTGTTGGTTTCGTTAAGTATTTAAAGATGGTTTATTTATTTAAATTTGCTTACCCCCTTGGTATTGAAAAGCGCCCACAGGATTAGGTGAAAATTTGTTACATAAATATATCAAATTACTCATCTGTAAAAAGTGGAGTGGATTATAAATTGGAAGGAAAGTGTTCCGAATTGTCACTTATTTTTCCAGGCAGCAAGTTTGTTCGTTTTGCAACCGAGATTTCAGGAGAAGAAAAGGGGCTTTTTGAATCAATAAAAATTGATTTATATGACAAAAAGTACTTTAAAGATTTTTTTTATAAAAAGGCATTATTTAATGCAATTGGGAGATTTGTAGGAGTGAATGAACATAATTTTGATTATTTTATTTTACGTTATCCTTTCGCAAGTATTTCGTTGTTTAAATTTTTAAAAAAATTTCCTAAAAAAGTAATATTTGAACATAATACAAATGAACAAGCTGAAAGGAAAATTATTGTAAAACAAAATAAAAAACGCGTTCCTTTTAGTTTTTCTCCAAGTGTTCTATCGTATTATTTCAATAGTATTTTCTTTTCAAATTTTATCGAAAGAAACATTGGAAAGAGGTGTTTGAGGTATGCGGCGGCAGGTATTGTTGTTACCCCGGAAATTGCAGATATTGAAAGAAAAAAATGGAGAGAATATAAAACTCTTGTGCTTACGAATGCAATAGTTCCAAAGCATTTTACATTGGCTAAAAAAGAGAGCGAGAATTTAATTAATGGTGTTTTTCTAGCGGGAACGTATGCTGTTTGGCATGGTATCGAAAGGATAATAACAAGTTATGAGTCATCTAACAGTACAAACAAAATCCATTTATATTTTGTGGGCAGAATAGATAAGGCCTTAATTAATAAACTTTCAAAGAACGTCAACACTTCTGTATTTCTCATTGATTATCTTGATCGGGATAATTTAGAGGAATTATTAAGCAAAATGCACTTTGCGATTGGAACTTGTGCTCTTCATAAAACCGGATTGACTGAAGGTGCAGTGCTAAAAGTAAGAGAATATCTGTCATTAGGGTTGCCAGTAGTATTGGGATATTCTGACCCTTATATCCAAAAGGTTTCCGAATTAAACAGGTATTGTATACAATTTCCTTGCAACGATAGTAAAATTGATTTTAATTATATTTTTGATGAAGTAACAAAGTTCTACAACAATGACGCGGACCTTAACTCATCAATTCAAAAAACTGCAAATAAGTATTTATCCTGGGAAAGAGTTTTAAAACCACTCCCACAATTTTTGAATGAATTAAGCAAAGGAATAAAAAAATAACAATTGTAGATATTAGTTTAGGAAAAAGCTGAAACAAAACGATTCAGTTTTAAAGATTAAAAAAATATGATAAGCAATAAAAAACAAGTATTAACTATTTCTTTTCAAAAATAAATCATGACATTATATGAGTTGTAAAGAAAAGGATTTGGTCATTATTACCTTGAAATTCCCTTACGGTAATGGAGAAACTTTTCTTGAAGGCGAACTTAAAGTGTTGTCAAGTATTTTTCGAAAAATCTATTTTGTTCCTTTAGCTTCTGATGTTGAATGCAGAAAAACACCCGAAAATGTAGAAGTGCTCAATATTTTTAACAAGGAAGGTACTGACGTTTTAGGAGCTGGACAAAAAGCGAAAGCATTTTTTCTGTTTTTAAAAATTGTATGTAGTGATCGTAATAGAATAAAGTATATCAAAAAATTTAAGTACCTGTTCAGTTATTTTAAAAAAACATATTCAAACGCTTTAATGTTTCGCGCTTGGATTAGCAGTTATGGAAATGTAGGTAAAGATCTTGTATTTTATTCTTACTGGTTTGATGAATGTGCAACTTTATTGTCCATTTTAAAACACTATGGACAGGTGAAAAAATTTTATAGCCGGGCACACGGATTTGACCTTTACGAATATAGAAATCTACTAGGATTTACTCCTTTTAGAGAATGGCAGTTAAAAATGGTAGATAAAGTTTATACGGTTTCTAAAGAAGGACATACTTACCTAGCAGATAAATATTCAGAATATAGAAATAAGATTGCCCACAGTTATCTAGGAATAGAGAATAGTAATATAGGGACTGAAAAATTTGGTGAACCATTTACCATTGTTTCATGTTCCAATCTCATTCCACTCAAAAGAGTAGATATGATAGCAGATATAATTTTCATGTCTGAGTTTGCTGTAAAGTGGGTTCATTTTGGAGATGGTGCCGATCTTGATAAAGTGAAAAAGTGCATTGAAACAAACACAAAGAAAAATGTTGTGTGTGAAATAAAAGGAAGAATTTCGAACACTGAGTTGATGAAATACTATTCAGAAAATCATATTGACTTATTTATTAATCTTAGTCTCTCCGAAGGATTACCCGTTTCTATAATGGAGGCAATTAGTTTCGGTATTCCGGTAATTGCAACAAATGTAGGTGGAACATCTGAAATTGTTAATGATATAACAGGAATTCTTGTAGATGTAAAAGATACTTCAGACAAAATAGTAAATCAAATAAAACTAGTTGAAAACAAGACTAAATTTTTTAATAGAGAGGAAATCAGAAGTTTCTTTTTGGAAAATTTTAGAGCTGAAAAAAATTATAAAATTTTCATAAAAGAATTAATAAAGGATTCCACTATAGTTTAATATAAATAAAAAATTATTTTGAAATATTTACTATTTATAGCATATCAATTTCCTCCAATGGGAGGACCAGGAGTGCAAAGAAGCGTTCAATTTGTTAGGTATCTTCGTGAATTTGGATACGAGCCAATAGTATATACAACATCAGAAGCATCTCAAAGAAAAACAGGCTGTATTATTGATAGTACACTTTTAAATAATATTCCAAAAGAAACCAAGATAATTCGAACAAACACTTGTCAACCTATTGGATTAATAAACTTCTTAAACAAAATAAAAATGTATCGTTTATTTTGGTGTTTTTTTTATCCATTTTTTTGGGAAAGATCTGCAATATGGCCATTCATTAATTATTTTAAAGCAAATAAGATTTTAAAAAAAAATAAAATTACACTTGTATATACAAGTTCAGCTCCATTTTCTTCTATGTTACTTGGTTATTTTTTAAAAAGAAAAAATAAAATAAAATGGATTGCTGATTTGAGAGATCCATTTACTGATGCATATGCTTGGTCATTTCCAACAAAATTTCATTGGAAATTTTCAAAAATTATTGAAAAATGGTTAATTAAAAAATCTGATGTTTTAATAGTAAATACTCCTGAAGTTAAAAAATTATATTTAAAGAAATATAACATAATTGAAAGCAAAATAAAGGTAATTACAAACGGTTATTGATGATACGCATTTGTTATTCTGGTTCATTAGATGGCTTTGATCCAAATTTAAAATCAAGTAAAAAATCTTTAATTAAACGTTGGTTTTGGACATTTAAAAATAATAATGTTGACTCATCAACTAGATCTGGTTACTATTTTATTAAAGCAATAGCAATGCTTAATGAAAAAAGATTAATTAGCCCTAAACAAATTCATGTAGAATGGTGGGGAAAAATTAATCCATTAAATCAAAAACAAATAAATCAAGAAAATTTGAATGATTATTTTACAATTAAAAATTATTTGCCAAAAGCAGAATCATTAAAAAAAATAAAAAATGCTGATATCCTTTTTTTACCACTAGAAAAAACGAATTCGAGTGAACATAGAACTTTATTTATTCCGGGAAAAGTGTTTGAATACATAGAAACGCAAAAGCCAATTTTAGCACTATGTGAAGATTCAGATTGCAAAGAGATTATTACAAAATCTGGATTAGGAATTTGTGTTGAACCTGATAATATTGTTGATATTAGTAATGTAATATTAAAAATAGTAAGCGATATAGGTTTTCTTATGGAAATAAAATCCAATTTAGAATACATAGAAAATTATTCTTTTAAAGTAAAAACAAAAGAGTTAGCTGAAATACTTAATGAGCTTGAAAATAGAAATGAAAAGAAATAGCTTAATACAAAAGATAATTTCACTAAATAATGAAATAACTGACCGAAAGAAATTTCATCAAGCGTGTAGTACTATTTTGATAGAAATGGGAAATGATAAGGGTTTTTGGGAAGAAGTATTTAAACAAAATCTAACAGATAAAGGTTATTTGAATAGAAAATGGACGATGTATGATATCCCGTTTTTGTATGTTTATGAAAACGATGATTTTTACATTAAAATACATTTGTTTGTACCATTAAAATCTCACGAGCCTAAAGTTGTTGCATCCGCAATTCATCATCATAACAATTACCTGATAACAACCTATGCTGCATTCGGACCAGGATATGAAACCATACTATTTGAAAAAGATTTTACAATCAATTCAAATACTAAAGAAGTAAATTTAAAAATAAGAGAACATTTTACTCAACAAGAACGACCTTTGCATACCGTAGATGCTTGGGAGCCACATGTTGTAGTAAATCCAACATCATTATCAGCAACATTGGTTGTGTGGAGTCCGGATAAAAAAAGAGTAACAGATTCATTAAGAAGTAATCCATTATTGAAAGCAATAAAGATGCCTTTACGTAAATTAATTTATGCATTTGGTATAGATAAAAAAGTAGGTATTGCTGCAAAAGAAACTTATCAATTTTTTCCTAAGGAAGGTAAATTTTATGCAATACCTGAAGATGATTACTTTGCACCAACACGAGCTCAAAAGGGGCCAGAAGTTGATGATTATTCCATACAAACTGTTTTTGCATTTATGCAGCAAATGGGTTTTAATGATGTTGATTTTCTTGAATCATTAAAATCAAATAGAGATGTGCCTTCTTATTATCATAAGTGGATTGATATGTTATTAAATAATCAATCTATTCCTGACACTTATGCAAAGGACAATATTAATGTTCCCGGTGGAAAAATAACAGTTGATGATATTTTATTTGCAAATAAAATGACAAACAATTTAACTTAATGAAAAAAAGAATCCTAATTGTGGTTGGTACACGACCAAATTTCATTAAAGTAACACAATTCAAAAAACTTACTTTAGAAAACAATAAAATTGAACTAAAAATAGTTCATACCGGACAACATTATGACGCTAAGATGGCGGATGTATTTTTTGAACAATTTAACTTAATCCCTGATTTTTTTCTAAATATAAAAAGTGGTTCGCCCACTTCTCAAATGGCTGAAATAATGCAAAGTCTTGAAAAAGTTTGTTTAGAATATAATCCTGAATTAATGATGGTGGTTGGAGATGTAAATTCAACTTTGGCTGCCGCACTTACTGCAAATAAACTTAACATTAAAGTAGCTCACTTAGAAAGTGGCTTAAGAAGTTTTGATCGCAGTATGCCTGAAGAAACAAATAGAATTCTCACGGATGAATTAACCGATTATTTTTTTGTTACTGAACAAAGTGGTTGGGATCATTTATTGAATGAAGGAAAAAAAGAATCACAATTGTTTTTTGTCGGTAACACCATGATTGACACAATGGTTGCGTTTAATGAGCAAATTCAAAACTCTCAGATAATAAAGGAATTAAATCTGGAAAATGAAAAATTTGTTTTAATGACTATTCATCGTCCTGCAACTGTTGACGTAAAGGAAGAGCTCGATAAATTAATTCAGATTATTGAATATCTATCGGATAATTATAAGATTGTATTTCCAATACATCCAAGAACAATTAATAATCTTAAGAAGTATAATTTATATGAAAAAGTACAAGCCATAAGTAATCTTATACTTTCAGAACCTTTGGATTATTTTGCATTTCAAAAATTAATTGCTGACTGTACATTTATCTTAACCGATAGTGGTGGGATACAAGAAGAAAGCACATTCCGATTAAAACCATGTATTACTTTGCGACCAAATACAGAAAGACCATCAACGATAAAAATTGGCACTAATTCACTTTTACCTTTTGATATTGATGAAATTAAAAAAATGATTTTAAACATCAATGATGGCAATTATAAAAAAGGAAATATTCCTCCCTTATGGGATGGAAAAAGCACGGAAAGAATTGTCGCAATTTTAAATAAAATTCTAAACTAGTGTTATACATTACACTACTTGATCAGTTTCATCCGGGAATTTATTCCAGTCAGGTAATTGATGTTTGCGATCATTTAAACAAAAAACATAATGTGAAGATTCGCGTATTGGCTTTTCTATCTATCAAAGAACTTATTTATACCGATGCAAAAAAAAGATTAAAACAATTATCACCAACAGCAATTGTTCTACCCGCATTTCCAAAACTTAGGTATTTTCAATTAACTGCAATACTGCTTTTTTTTGTTTGTTTATTTACAGGAGAACGAATAGCAATATGCAGAAATATATTTTGTACGGTAATGGCATTAAAAATTAAAAAGTTAAAACTTTTACGTAAAGTTGTTTTAGACGGAAGAAGTTCAATGGCCGCAGAAATTGAAGAATACAATGTTTTTCCTATTGAATATATTAAAAATAATATAAGAAAATTTGAAGCAAAGGCAGTTTTAAATTCAGATTTTCGAATGGCAGTTTCTCATCAATTAATTGATTATTGGAAAACAAATTATGGCTACTCACAGAACAAACATATTGTAATTCCTTGTACACTTGACACTAAGTATTTTAATAATTTCAATAAAACCATAGAAGAAAACAAATTGATTTCAATAAAAAAAGAACTTGGAATAAATGAAAATGATATTGTTTTAGTTTATTCCGGATCAACGGCACCTTGGCAATCATTTCAATTATTGGAGAAAATTATTTGTCCAATTATGGATAATCAAAATGAAATCAAAATTCTTTTTTTATCTAAAAAAAATGAAGATAATTTAAGATTAAAAAACAAATACAAAGATCGCGTAATAATAAAGTGGCTGGAGCATAAAGATGTACTAAATTATTTAAACATATGTGATTATGGCATTTTAATAAGAGAGCAATCAATAACAAATAAAGTTGCATCTCCAACAAAATTTGCTGAGTATTTATATGCAGGCCTTCCTGTTCTTATATCTACAAATCTTGGCGATTTTAGTGAATTTGTTCAACAGCATAATTGTGGAGTAGTTTGGGATGAAAGAAACCCATTATATTCTGAATTGCAAAAAACTGATTTAAAAACCCGGGACCGTTGCAATAGCATTTCCCTTAATTATTTTACAAAAAATTCGAAACAAAATAGCGATGCTTATACTTCAATAGTATCATCCTTGCAACTTGTATCTTAATTAATGTTTTTTAATTCACATCAATATGCCATTTTTCTCCCGATAGTGTTTATACTCTATTGGTTTGTGTGTAATAAAAAACTGAGCCTTCAAAATGCATTATTGTTATTTGCGAGCTATTTCTTTTACTCGTGTTGGGACTGGCGCTTTCTTTTCCTACTTGCTTTTTCCACGTTTCTCGACTATTATACTGGGATAAAGATATTTGAAGCTAAAGAAACGAGGAATAAGAAAAGATGGTTTTGGTTGAGTGTAATTGTGAACCTTGGATTCCTTGCCATTTTTAAATACTACGATTTTTTTGCTGTATCATTTCAGGAACTCTTCCACAAGTTTGGTGTAGTGTTAAACGTATGGGCCCTTAAATTGATTCTTCCTGTAGGTATTTCATTTTATACCTTTCACGGTTTGTCGTATGTAATAGATGTATACAAGGGAAGAATTGAACCTGAACGGAATTTTATCGCATACAGTGTGTTTGTTAGCTTTTTCCCTTTGTTAGTTGCAGGTCCCATAGAAAGGGCGACCCATCTTTTACCACAAATAAAAGTTGCGCGGGTGTTTGAGTATGAAAAAGCAGTAAGTGGTTTGAAACAAATTTTGTGGGGACTTTTTAAGAAGGTAGTTATTGCAGATTCCTGCGCTGAATATGCTAATATGATTTTTAACGATCCAATTTCTTATAATGGCAGTACATTACTTATTGGTGCAGTAATGTTCGCCTTCCAGATTTATGGAGATTTTTCGGGATATTCTGATATTGCTTTGGGAACAGCCCGATTGTTTGGAATAGAATTATTGAGAAATTTTTCGTTCCCTTATTTTTCAAGGGATATTGCAGAGTTCTGGAGAAGATGGCACATATCATTATCTTCATGGTTTAGGGATTACCTTTACATTCCATTAGGAGGCAGTAGAGTAAGCAAAATCAAGCAGGTTAGGAACACATTTATCATATTTTTGGTCAGTGGTTTCTGGCATGGTGCAAATTGGACCTTTATTGCTTGGGGAGCAATAAATGCAATCTATTTTCTACCCTTGTTATTATCAAACAAAAATAGATCAAACATTGAAATAGTAGCAAAAGGAAAGTATCTACCGGGGATTAAAGAGTTCATTCAAATGCTGATCACCTTCCTATTAGTAACTCTAGCATGGATATTTTTTAGAGCGAACTCACTTACAGCTGCTTTAGAGTATATTCAACACATGTTCTCATTATCATTATTTAGCAAGCCTTTAGTTATACCGTTTAAAATTTTCATTCCATTCCTTGTTTTTATTATACTGGAATGGTTCGGAAGAGAAAATCAGTTTGCAGTTGATAAAATGGGTCAGAAAGTAATAAGACCAGTAAGGTGGGCGCTTTATTCGTTTATTATTTTTCTTATTGGAATGTATATGCATACTTCGGGTACACAGTTTATTTATTTTCAGTTCTAAAACGTGAAAAAGTTTTTAAGAGATCTTATTGTATTTGGTCCATTCGTTTTAGTAGTTTATATATTTCTATTGATATTGTGGGGAACTTCTGTACCAAAGGTTTTAAATAAAAATCTGAACTATGCATTAGGAGCATATGGTCATATGTTTTCAAGAATAAAGGATGTAAAACAACTCAAAGATGTAGATATACTTTTTCTTGGATCCTCACACGCCTATAGAGGATTTGATACTCGGGTATTTTTAAAAGAGGGGTATAAAAGTTTTAATTTAGGATCGAGCGGCCAAACGCCAGTACAAACAGAACTACTTATTAAGCGTTATTTCGAAAATCTAAATCCTAAATTAGTAGTGATAGAGATATATCCTGGAATGTTTAATAATGATGGGGTAGAGTCTTTGCTGGATATAATGTGTAACGATAAAATCAGGAGTGACCTTGTTAAAATGACTTTTGATATCAATAATATTAAAACATATAACACGTTTGTATATTCATATTACCGACAGTTTTTTAATTTAGACGCTTCATTTAATGAGCAAATTACAAAAGGTTATGATACTTATATAAAATCTGGAGGTTATGTTGAACGAAAGTATCAAAGATGTGAAACATGCGCTTCTGCTAAATTTCCTGCAACAAATTGGGAATTTAAGGATCAACAAAAAGATTCTTTTTTGAGTTTGATTAATTTTTTGAAAGAGAAACGGGTCGAAATAATTTTTGTATGGGCGCCCATTACAAAAGCAATGTATAAGTCTGTTAAGAATAAGTCTGAAATTGATTCATTCTTTTCTAAAATAGGAACTTATTACAATTTCAATGAATTGATTCAATTGGATGATAAATTAGATTTTTATGATGCACATCACCTAAATCAAAAAGGAGTTGAAAACTTTAATAAGGCATTTTTTGAAAAATGTTTTCAAGATAAGTAATGAGTTTGAATTAATTCAGAATAAAGAACTTATAGTAAAGTACTTAAGGGAAAAAGAGTAAATTTTGGGTTTGTGCTGAATGATTTTTCAGTGAGTTCCAATGTTTGTTTTTTTGTTAAAGTAGTTGTGCAAAATACTCTGTCTAAGGTAAAATGAATAAAGTCCTAATAGTTGGAATAAATAATTTTTTAGCTGTACAAATAGCAAAATTATTAAAGCCTAAGTTTGAAATTGATGGTATCTATAACAATAACAGGGATAATATTCCAGAGGAAGTTTCAACTTATTCTATTTTGCAAATAGATAAATTGAAAGATGAGTACGATTATGTTTATGTAATCAGTGCTTTTGTTCCTGGCAAACTAGAAAGTGACGAACAAAAACTGTTTGATGTTAATGTCAGGCTTATACAGCGTTTACTTGAGCAATTTAAAAGAGCACGCTTTATATTGGCATCAAGTGTGTCTATTCATGGAAAACAAATGGGAGTTTTGGATGAAAGTTCGAGTAGTTTAAATGTGAATTCATACGCTTTAAGTAAATTATGGGCTGAAGTCTTGGTAAAAAAGCATCATTCTTATGGTATTCTTCGGATTTCTTCAATGTATGGGGTAGGTATGAAAACAAGTACTTTTTTGCCTTTGATTATTAAAAGTGCTGCCGATAAACAAGAAATCACGGTTTTTGGTGATGGTTCAAGAAAACAAAATTATATCCATGTTAGGGATGTTGCTGAAATGTTTTATAGGACTGCATTAAAAGATTTTAACTTTATTGGTTTAGCAGTATCTCCAGTTTCAATTTCTAATTTTGAAGTTGCTAAATTAATTAACCAGAATTTAAAAGAGGTTGAAGTCAAAAAGATTGGAGAGGATCAGGAAATTTCATATGAATATAATGCCAATTATACATATAAAATGCTTGATTTTGTTCCTACAATAAATTTAAAGGATGGAATAATTGAATTAATAAAATGGATAAAAAAGTAGTATTAGTTACTGGTATAGGAGGCAATGTTGGTCAAGGTATTCTAAGAAATATTATCGCTTCTCCTTATAATGTAACCTTAATTGGTTGTAACACCGTTGAATTTAGTGCTGGAAACCATTTTTGTACCAAGGTGTATTTGGTTCCTTTTGCTTACGAGGAAACTTATATCCAAACAATTAATAAAATTGTGAGTGAAAACAATATTGATCTTATTATTCCGTCGACAGATTACGAAGTTTATTATTTGTCTAAAAATAGAGAGCTATTAGCTTGCTATGTGGCTGTAGCAGGTATAAATGCATCCAAAATTTATTTAGATAAATATAAATCATTTTTGCATCATCAAAAAAACAATATTCCATTTGCAGCTGCATCACTTCCTAGCCAATACAATGGTGAGTTTAAGGAAATTATTGCTAAACCTCGCGAGGGACGAGGCTCAAGAGGATTGGTTATTAACCCTGAAACGTGGAGTGATTTTTCTGATGAGCAGTACATGATTCAGGAATTGCATAGAGGAAGGGAGCTTACCACTGCTTTTTATGTAGATAAGAATAGAAAATTGCATGGGTTTATAACCTTAGAAAGGAGCCTTGAAAATGGGGCTACTTCGCAATGTTGTGTAAATACTGAGTATGATAAATCCATTGAGTCTATTTTGCAAAAAATCATTGATTGTTCCGATATTATTGGAGCTGCTAATTTGCAATCGATTGCAACAACGGATGGAGGAATTTATCCTTTCGAAATAAATTGTAGGATTTCAGGAACTAATTCTATTCGATCCAATTTTGGTTTTAAAGATGTTGAATATACTTTGGAGGAGTATTTATATAATATCAGCCCATCTCAGCCAAACATTATCCAAGGCCATGCGGTACGAATTTTAATGGATATTATTTATCCATCAAGTGTAAGCAACAACTCTTATATTTTTTGATATGATTAAAGTTATACTTGTAGATGCTGCAAATACAATTATTCACAAACCAATATTGTGGACTAAAATTAATGAGGTATTTCTTTCTCATAACATTTGTATTCCAATAAAAGAATTAAAAGAGAAGCACAAATTGATTTCTGAAATCATTAATTTCCCTGATAGAACAAATGAAGAGTTTTACAAGAATTTTAATTCAGAATTTGTTTTATCATTAGGAATTCTTCCTAGCGAAAATTTAGTGAATGATTTGTTTAAAGCATGCACTTATCTTTTTTGGGAAGCTTTTGATGATGTGCAGTGTTTAAATGAACTAAATTATAAACGAGCTGTACTTTCAAATTTCAACTCAGGACTCGAAAGTTTATTAAAAACGGTTGTTCCAGTAAATTTTGATACAATTGTGGTTTCAGAAATTGAAAAGGCACGTAAACCGCAAGTTGAATTTTATAAAAATGTGATTGCTAAATTGGGCGTTAATCCTGATGAAATTGTTTATATTGGCGATTCAATTAAATTAGATATTATTCCCTCTTTAAATGTTGGAATGAATGCTTTATTAATCGATAGAGAGAATCATTACCCTCATTTTAAAAACAGGATAAATTCGTTTGGGGAATTAGCGGCGAAAATTGTTGAGTTAAATAAGTAAAGTAAATGAAAGTAGTATCATTAGTTGTTCCGGTATATTTTGAAGAAGATTGCATATTGCAATTTATATCAGAAGTAAGAGCATCATTCAAAACAATTGAAACAAATTACCAATATGAGTTTGTTTTTGTTGATGACGGAAGTAAAGATAAAACAGTTGAACTGATAAAGGATCAGGCAAAGAATGATAAACAAATTAAATTAATTGAATTTTCATATAATCATGGAAAACAAGCTGCTGTTTCAGCTGGTATTAAATATGCAACAGGTGATTACATGATTTATATGGACGCCGATTTACAAGACCCACCTCAAGAAATCCCACGTTTTATCGAGGAAATTGAAAAGGGATACGATTTAGTGTTTGGCATAAGAAAAGAGAAAAAAGATTCATTTGTAAATGTAATTTTATCTAAATTTTTTTGGTGGATACTTGAGAAATTTACTGGCCTTAAATTACCTAGGGGTTTAGCTGTAATGCGTATTTTTAACAAAAAATTTGCAAGCAGGTTTTTATCCTATGGAGAGCAAAACAGATTTATTGAAGGCATGTTTTTACATGTTGGGTTAAAACAACAGGTTATAGAAGTTGAACAAAGGGAAAGATTTGCAGGTGTGAGTAAGTTTAATTTTAAGAAAAAAATGACTTTGGCTTTTGATGCGATTTTTGATTTTTCAGAACTTCCTTTGAAAATGGCAGTTAGGTTAGGATTTTATTTAATGACATTGGCTGTTCTAGCATTAATTAGTATTGTAGTTGCTCGTTTGTTTTTTATTGAATTTCAAGTAGGTTGGGCTTCAACCATTATTATAATTACCGGAGCAACGGGTGTTTTGTTGTTTTTTATTGGAATACTTGCTATTTATATTGGAAGAATTTACAAAGAGGTTAAATCTCGACCGCTATTTTCTGTAAAAGAATTAACTAATATCTATGAATAATCGATTAGCAATTATTGGTTCTTCTGACCTAGGTCAATTAATAGCACATCATGCTGCGGTTAATTGTGGGTTCAATGTAATGGGTTATTATGATGATTTTAATAAAAATCAAATTAATATAGATGGACATTATATTTTAGGAGGTGTAGATCAGATTGATGAGGATTTTAAACTCGGAAAATTTAATTGTTTGATTGTCGCTGTTGGTTATAAGTATATGAGTTTTAGAGAGAGTATATTTGAACGCTTTAAGGGTAAAATTCCTTTTTCAACAGTTATTCATCCTTCAACCAATATTGATGTGACAGCAAAAATTGGCGAGGGATGTTTTATATTACCGGGTTGCGTGTTAGATCGAAATGTTGTTTTACAAGACAATGTATTACTAAATACTGGTTGCGTTATTGCACATGATTCAAAAGTGTTTAAACATTCTTTTTTATCTCCTGCTGTTAAAATTGCTGGCTTTACAGAAATTGGTAAAAAATGTATAATTGGGATAAATGCGACAATAATTGATAATGTAACAATTGCTGAAGAAGTGCAAGTTGGAGGTGGTGCTGTTGTTACTACTAATATTTGTGTAAAAGGGTTATACGTTGGTGTGCCTGCCAAAAGAATAAAATAAGATTAAATATTATAACATTTTATAAACCTTAATTAACAATAAAAGAAACAAAATATATTAAACAAAAAGTGAATTAATGAAACTTTTTGGTGATGAAATTTACGCAAATTATTGACGTCATCTTTTGAAAATAATAACTGCATATTACAGGTCAAAAACAATAAAAAAAAGACTTTATAATAAATTATATATACATTTTTTCGCACATAATAAAAAAATAATTAGTCTTATATAAAGATAAGTAAATGAAAAGTAGTTCACTAGATAAAAACGGAATTTGGGTTACAACAGATAATGAAACGCCCTCTTATCCTAATGATGGTAATGAAAAAGCTTTTTATATTGAAGATAATAGTTTTTGGTTTAAACACAGAAATAATATTATTAAATATATAATGCAAAAGATTCCAGCTATTGGCAACTTTGCAGATATTGGCGGGGGCAATGGTTATCAAATAAAATTTATTTCAGAAAATTTTAAAAGTAAAAAAGTTTTTTTAATTGAACTTGGCTACAAAGGTTGTTTAAACGCAAAGACAAGAGGTGTTGAAAATGTATACAATATGCCATTTCAATCTTTCGATTTTAACGGAAACAATGTGAATTCAGTCGGCCTATTTGATGTTTTGGAACACATAGAAAATGATGTTGATTTTATTAAAGATTTGGCTAATAGTTTGCCCAAAGATTCATTAATATATTTAACAGTTCCTGCACATCAATATTTATGGTCGAGTGCAGATTATATGGGAGGTCATTTTAGGAGGTATGATAGTAAGTCAATTTCTAAATTGGCAATAGAGTCTAACACTGAATTAGCTTATTTTAGTTATTTTTTTAATTACATCCCTCCAATAACTTTTTTATTGAAGCGTATTCCTTATTTATTATTCAAAGATAAAGACATAAATAAACTGCTTGAAAAAGAAACAGAAAATTTAGTAGTTTCAGAATTTACTGAATGTATATTGAATAGATTCCATAATTACGAATTAAAAAAAATTCAACACAGACCAATTAAAATTGGAGGCAGTTGCATATTTGTTTTACGTACTAAATAATTAATATGTTGGATTTTAAAATACCTTTTAACAAGCCTTACCTAACTGGTAAAGAAACAGAGTATATTAAACAAGCTGTAGATTCAGGAAAAATTTCGGGTGATGGAATTTTCACTAAGAAATGTCATGAGTTTTTTGAAAAAAAATATGGTTTCAAAAAGGTATTATTAACGACATCCTGCACTGATGCACTGGAGATGGCTGCTATTTTATTGGATATTAAAGAAGATGACGAAGTTATTGCACCTTCGTATACATTTGTTTCTACCGTTAATAGCTTCGTTCTGCGGGGGGCAAAAATAGTTTTTGTTGATAGCTCTGCAGACAATCCTAATATGGATGTTAAAGCAATTGAAGCATTAATTACTCCAAAAACAAAAGTTATCTTACCGGTTCACTACGCTGGTATAGCTTGCGATATGGATAAGATTATGGAAATTGCAAATAAACATAATTTATTTGTAGTTGAAGATGCTGCTCAGGCGGTTGATAGTTTTTATAAGGGTAAGCCTCTTGGTAGTATTGGGCATCTTTCTGCTTTTTCGTTTCACGAAACAAAAAATATTATTTCTGGGGAAGGCGGAATGTTAGTTGTTAACGATGATCGTTTTATTACTCGCGCAGAAATAATTCGCGAAAAGGGAACAAATCGCTCATCTTTTTTTAGAGGTGAAGTTGACAAGTATGGTTGGGTGGATATAGGTTCATCTTTTTTACCGTCTGATATTATCGCTGCATTTTTATATGCACAATTGGAAAATCTTGATGATATTCAAAATAGAAGAAAGGAAATTTGGAATTTGTATAATTCAAGTATTCAAAGTTTACAAGCTAAAAACAAGATTAAACTTCCTTTTATTCCTTCTTATGCATCAAACAACGCACACATGTATTACATTATTTGCGATTCATTTGAAGAAAGAACTAATTTAATAATCCATTTAAGGCAAAGTGGAGTTTATTCAGTATTCCATTATTTATCTTTACACAATAGTCCTTACTATAGGGATAAATATTTTGGAAATGATTTATCCTTAACTGATTTTTATTCTGATAGATTGTTAAGACTTCCTTTTTATTATGAATTGGAAAATGAGCAAGTTAAATTGATTGTAGAAAGCATTATTGATTTTTATTCTAAAGGTAAAGCATGAATTTTTTAAACTCAATAAAAAGCAAGTATAGTGATGAGAATAATTATCCTTTTAAAAAATGGTTGTTATATGCTTTTTTGATTAAACTTGTCTTATTTATTTTTTATGGAATATGCTTCCATCTTTATCCGGAAACTTCAATTGGTAAAGGTTTACTTTATGTGGAAGGTGGAGATACTTTTACATATTATACCCCGTTGATTAATTTTTGTAATGAGGGCACTTATGGAAATGCTTGTCGAATGCCAGGCTTGGCTGTTGTTTTCATGCCAATTTATTGGCTTACAAAAAGTGCTTCATTTGCATATAATTTCGTTATAATATTTCAATTTTTACTTTCAACTATTTCTGTTTATTTTTTGGGATTAATAGCTTATTTACTTTTTGAAAGTAAACTTATTTTTATTTTTGTTGTCATTTTATATTCTTTATTTTATCATATTGGGGACCATATCTTAATGGCCGATAGCCAAGCAAATTCAACATTAATTATTGCAGTTTATTTTTTCGTACGCTCATACAAAAACAATTTTAGTCTTAAATATATAATTTTTTCAGGCGCATTTTTTTGTTGGTCAATCTTTTCTAGATTAATTGCCATAATGCCATTCCTAGTATTATTTCTATTACTTATTTATTTTTTATTGTGGAAGAAAAGAGATGTAATGATGACAATGAAAGTTGTATTTTTTTATATTTCAATTTTTGGTATTTGTGAAACAGCATGGATAATTAGAAACAAAATTTCATTGAATAAATTTATTGTGTTTACTGTTCCAGAATGTTATTCGTCCTATTCATATAATTGGCTTGAATATGCTAAAATCCCAGCAAGTTGGGGCTACGAAACAACTCCTTGGTGGAATGAAATTAATTGGTTTTTAGATGTAAATAAAAATGAAGATAGTTTTGAGTACCCTAAGAGTGTCCTAACATCAAACTACACTATTGATTCTCTAGTTAACATTAAAAGGGAATATTTTTATCTTAAGAGTTTAGATCAAGGTATTTATGAGCCAACAATTGGGTTTAAGAATAGAGTTAATAATTATTTGTCGGAGTATAAAAAAAATCATTCTATTAACTATTACTTAATTAATCCATTAAAACTTGCCTGGAAATTTCATTTTAAAAAGAATATTGTAGACTTACCATTTCCTAAAAAAGAAAAAATGAATGTTTTTTTAAAATTCATTAAAGTAGTAAATTGGGCTCTAATATCCTTCTTAAATTTAGGTATATTATTTTTTGCACCAATTCTTCTCATATTTAAAAAGAATATTGAAACTTTACTGATTGTCACAATTCCTTTTAGTATTACCTTTTTTCTATCATATCTATTTGGTGCAATTGAGCAACGTTATATTTGGCCAGTTTTACCCTTTGCAATAATTATTAATTGTGTCTTTATTAATTTGGTCATTGAACGAATCAAATTAACTAGAAAATAGATTTTTTCTAATAGTAAGTGTAAGCTTCCCAAAAAATTCGACCATATAATAACAAAACTTCTTCTCGAATGCAAGAAAACGAGAATGTTTTAATAATTTTAAATATAGAAAAAAATGAAAAAATTATTAGAAGAGTTTAAAGAAAAATTCACCACATATACCCATTCTTCACCTCTGAAAAACTTGGCCAATTATTGTAGTGCCAATTAGCAATTACCTTACAGTCTTTCATTAACATTAAACCGGGATTGGAACGAATCATCGTTTTTAAAACCGTTCCATCGGCAGATATAAAATCATACAAAGCATTGTACTTGTGTTTGAAATTATTGATCTGATCTGCATTAGATGAAGTTAATGCATTTATCGGGATTTTATTGGCTTTACACAGTTCGTAAAAGTCATTTATTTTAGCATGCACCACTTCATCATCCTCAGCTTTATCCAAGTTCCAATAAACAATGTAAAAATTGTATCCCTTCAAATTTAAAATGGAATCGGTAACTAAATTTCCGTTTTCATCACTTAAACTAAAATCAACGATTTTTGGTCCATCTTCTTCCGGTGAAATAACCACAGACCCCAATGCTGAATCATAAGCCCAGTTCAAGGTATCTTGCCAAGGCATCGTTTTATCTGTAAATTCTTTCTTCTCTCCTGTTTTTAAATTCTTGTATATGAATCGTGATTCATAAACTGCAGGTTTATAGTTTGGTCCTGGTTTCATACCTGCACAAATGCTTTTACCGGGTGCATAAGCTCTAAAATCTTTTACCGGCAAATTCTTGAAGGTATATATAGGAAACCAAATGGATAAAATTATGAATACCGATGCTAATCCAACATTAAAAAAGTTTTTGGAAAAGAAGGGTTTAATATTTTCTATTCCAGCAAAAAGAAGAGTAATTAGATAAAGTAATGCAACATCTTTCCAGAAAGAAGTCCACGGAGTAAGCACTAAAAAGTCGCCGAAACAACCGCAAGTAGTTACTTTATTATAGCATGCGGAATAAAATGTTAGAAATGTAAAGAATACAATTTGCAACATTAACAACCAAAGCGTAAGGCGCTGCAATATACCAATTAACAACAAAAAGCCAAGCGCCATTTCTGAAACACATATTATAGTTGCAAAGGGTTGAGCTATATGGGCAAAGGATTCGAAAATTCCCCAACCTGTTGCTTCCTTAAATACTTCAAAGTACTCTTCTAATTTGTATCCAAAACCAACTGTATCGTTTGCTTTAATCCACCCGGAAAAAATGAATAATCCACCCACTAAAAATCTACTGACGTGAGTTATCCAAGTGAATTTTGAAATGAAAGGTGAACCGTTTATTATAACTAATAATGAAACTAATATAATGGAAAGCGTTGTTTTGCTAAAGCACTCCGGACAAATAAAATATAATAGTGCAGCAACGGATGTGGATGCAATGAATTTGAAAAGTTTTCCTGATAAAAATTTTTTCATGCTCTTTGATTTAAGATAATTTACAAAACTAATTGAATTGTCTGAAAATGAAATTCAAGTAAAATTAATTTGTAAAATTTAACGAACAACATTAATACACTAATTGCTCATGGAACGCACCAATTTGATTTTCACGATCAATAAAATGAATTTCATAAATCCAATAACGTTGATTGCCGTTTTTATCTTTTTCTAAAACCAACTGATGGTTATCTGGGTGTAGATAATTAACAACCTCCTCTCCTACTATTTTCTCATGAGGGAATTTGCCAATTAAATGACCACAATGTTCGTTGCCGTATTCCCAGCCGTATTTTTTTGCGAGAGTAGTTGTGAATTCGTAAAATAAAGCGCCGGTGAGGCGCTCATGATTTTTCATGAAAAATTCTTTGCCCTCCTGCCAGGCATTTTCAACGTCTTGTTTTAATTTTAGTTTTCGAGGATTATTTCCCAACACATAAGTTTTACCAATGTCTGCTTCCCACTCCTCAAACACAGGTCCGAAATCAAAAAATAAAATATCATCATCTTTAATAGTTAAATCCGGTGGATTTTCACGATAAGGTAATAGAGTATTTTTACCTGATCGAACTATACGCTTGTGCCAGAATTTTTTTATTCCAAATAATTCAGAGGCAATTCCATAAACTTCATTATTCAATTGCTTTTCCGATTTACCTGGAACGATTAATTGTTGCTGAAGTATATAGTCAAATAAGACTTGTGCTTTTTTTTCGGATTCAATTAATTGGGATAGTTCGTTCATAAAAAAAATAATCAATTACTCCTAATCGCTTCCACAGGATCTAATTGTGAAGCAGAATAGGCAGGCACAAAGCCGGAAATGATTCCGATTAAAAAAGAAATGGTAACACCCAATATTACATTAGATTGTGATAGAAAAATATCCATACCAACAGAATCGCCTATTGCCAAAGTGAGTAACCAAATTAACAACAATCCCATCAAACCTCCAATCAATGAAAGAAAAACAGACTCAAATAAAAATTGCATGAGGATAAAATAATTTTTTGCGCCCAAAGATTTTTGAATTCCAATTAACGAAGTTCTTTCTTTAACCGATACAAACATGATGTTGGCTATGCCAAAGCCTCCAACTAAAATGGAGAAACCACCAATGATCCAACCAGCTAGCCCAACAACAGAAAACAATCCATCAAAACCTTGTGAAATAACTTTGGTTTCGTTAAGAGCAAAATCATCTTCGGTTTCTGGAGCCAATTGCCTCAAACCACGCATCATTCCTCTCAGTTCGTCTTTCATTTGATCGTTGGAAATTCCTTCTTTTGCTTTTACTGCGATATATGGATCCAAATTTTCTGAACGTATATCCACATGATTACGAATAAAATTAACCGGAACTAAAATCTGAGTATCAGTACTATTGCCAAGCAAACTCTCTCCTTGTTTTTTAAACACTCCAATAACCTGTAATTTTATTCCACCTATTTTTATGTTTTTTCCTATTGGATTTTCTCCATTTAAAAACAGAGCTTCTGCAATTGTACTTCCAATCAAACATGTGTTTCTTCCAGCATTTGATTCTGATTCGGTAAAGTATCTTCCTTCTGCAACATCAAAATTGGTAATCTTATCATACTGATAAGATCCTCCAGTTATGGTTACATTATCAATAGTATTGCTTTTGTATTTAACAGGTTTTCGTCCGGCAACATGGAAAGCAATTGACTGAGCTGTATTTATTTTTCCATTTAACCGATCAAATTCTTTAATAGTAGGTACAGGACGATTCATGTATTTCCACCAAGGAAAATCTTCTTTAAACTCCCAAGGCCATTTGTGAATATAAACCACATTATCGCCTAATTCCTGAATACCGGTTTTAAGATTGTGCTCTAAACTATCTACAATTGTAAATACGGTGATGATAGAAAAAATACCAATAGTAATGCCCAATAATGAGAGGAAAGTACGTAATCTACTCGCGTTTAAAGCCGACCATGCGAAAAAAAAACTTTCTTTTATTAGAGCTAGAAATAAATGCACAACTTAATTTGCTATTTAATTGTTGAAGTAAAAATGACGAACTTCAACTTTCATCATAATTATATCACGTAACTTAATTTCATCATGTTTGTTCTTCCGCGTTCGCTCATTGGCATACTTGCAATATTGATGATGAGATCATCGTCTTTTACCAGGCCCATATCTTTTACATACTTCTGCAAATCAGCAAAAGTTACATCCGTACTTTCGTATTTATCGTAATAATAACCGCTAACTCCCCAAACCAAACTTAATGCGGTAAGTAAGGAATGATTATCCGTAAAAATAAAAATATTTGCTTTTGGTCGGTGACTAGCTAGTTTGTATGCAGTATAACCACTATTTGACATGGAAATGATTGCTTTTACATTGGCAGTTTTTGCGAGTGTACATGCGCTGTAACAAATGGTATCGGTTACATATGTTATAGTTTTCATTTCGGGTGCATGCTCACGGTAATAAATATCCTCAGTTTTCTCAACTTCAGTAATTATTCTTCGCATGATTTGTATCACTTTAGATGGATACTTACCCACCGAAGTTTCGGCACTTAACATCACTGCATCTGCACCATCCATAACTGCATTGGCAACATCGTTAACTTCAGCGCGAGTTGGAGTGTAATTGTTGATCATACTTTCCATCATTTGCGTGGCAATAATTACGGGTTTTGATGCAAGTATGCATTTTTTCACCATCATTTTTTGAAGAACGGGAACTTCTTCCATTGGAAGCTCAACACCTAAATCGCCACGAGCAACCATTAAACCATCAGTAACATCAATGATGTTATCAATTTCTCTTACGGCTTCGGGCTTTTCTATTTTAGCAATAACACGTGCTTTTTTTCCTTTTTGTTTGATGATTTCTTTGAGTTCAACAATATCAGTTACAGAACGAACAAAGGAAAGGCCAATCCAATCAAAATCATTATCCAGTGCAAAATCCAAATCGCGTAAATCTTTTTTAGTTAAACAAGGCAATGAAATTTTTGTATTCGGAAGATTTACTCCTTTCTTAGAAGAAAGCGTTCCGCCTGAAATGATGGTAGCTCTAACCTCATCACGCTTATTGGTTGACGTTACTTGTAAATGAATTTTACCATCATCTATCAAAACCAATTCACCCACTTTTACATCCTGAGGAAATTGCGGATAAGTAATATAAATTTTATGCTCATCGCCCTCGCATTCGTTGGTTGTAATAATAATTTCTTTTCCGTTAACCAATTCAACCGCATTGTTTTTAACTACTCCAATTCTCAGTTTCGGACCTTGAAGATCACCAAGAATACCAACAAAGCATCCTAATTTTTTATTGAGTGCGCGAATGTTTTCTATCGTTTGTTTTACTGCTTCATAATCGCCATGTGAAAAATTAATGCGGCAAATGTCGAGTCCTTCATTAATCATTTCTTCAAGCACATTGATATCTGCTGTTGCCGGTCCCATTGTGGCAACAATTTTTGTTTTATTGTATACGATTCCCATTTAGCATTTTATATAGTTTACGAATGTAACAAATTGAACGTAAGAAACAAGTTAATTTTGCATTAATACTTAGAGCCTGTTTAAATTTTATAAAATGATTTTGTTATAGCTTTTTTTTGAGTGAGAAGAGGCTGATTTTGCAGTCATAATGGAATAGTTCTGACGAAAAAATCAAACGAATTCGCAACCAAAAAAAGCATAACAAAGAAATTAGATGAATTTTAAACAGGCTCTTAAGCAGAACAGATAAATTTGATTTGTATAATTTATCAATTCTATAAAGGCGTTAGTATAAATTATCAAATTGCTAATTCAATTGCCTTGTTCAATTTTAAACAACTATCAATTAATTCTTCATCAGTGATGACTAATGGTGGTGATAATCGCATTGCTGTATCGCAAAACAAAAACCAATCTGTTATTACACCTAAGCGAATGGCATTTGAAATTATTTTCATGTTCAACTCATTATTACCAAATTCAACAGCCATCAATCCACCGCAACTTCTGATTTCTTTAATTGCTTCGTGCTGTAAATGTTGTTTTATTAACTCCTCAATATGTTTTGCTTTCTTGTATAATTCGTTTGAAGAAATTTCATGTAATGTAGCTAATGAAGCGGCGCAACAAACAGCATTTCCACCAAATGTGGTGATGTGACCTAAGACAGGATTTTCGGTAAAACAATCCATATTTTTTTTTGATGAGATAAATGCACCAATTGGCATACCGCCACCCATAGCTTTAGCAAGCAATAAAACATCTGGTACAATACCAAATTGCTCAAAAGCAAAAAAACTTCCTGTTCTTCCAAAACCACTTTGAATTTCATCCAAAATTAGCATTGCTCCTACTTCATCGCAACGATTTCTTAATTTTTTTAGAAAATCATTTTGAGGCAATTGAACACCTGCCTCTGCCTGAATAACTTCAGATACAACGCATGCTGTTTTTTCAGTTATGTATTGTAAATCTTCTACGCAATTAAAATTGATTAATCGTGTATCAGGTAATAATGGTCGAAATGAATTTTTAAAAAATTCGCTACCCATAATGCTTAAAGCTCCGTGTGAACTACCGTGATAAGCATTTTGAAAACTAATTATTTCTGTTCTTCCGGTAACTCGTTTAGCTAACTTTAATGAACCTTCTAATGCTTCTGCACCTGAGTTTACAAAGTAAACAGAATTTAATTTTTTAGGTAATAAATCAGTTAATGCTTTTGCCAAATCAACTTGTGGCGACTGAATGTATTCGCCATATATCATGGTATGCATGTAACGTTGTGCTTGATTGTTAATGGCCTCAATAACTTTTGGATGACAATGCCCCAAAGAACTTACAGAAATTCCGGAAATAAGATCGCAATATTTTTTTCCGTTTACATCAATCAAATAACAACCTTCGGCCTGTTCAATTTCCAAAGCAATTGGAGCAGGACTAGTTTGAGCAACATGATTTAAGAATAATTGTCGTTGAGAAATCTGCACTGAAATTTAAATTTTAGGACTTAATTCTTTTATCTTTTTTTGAACCTGTTCATTTGGTTTCACTAATGGTAATCTAAGATAGGATGAGCAGATTCCTAAATGCTCAAGCGCACATTTAATGCCGCCCGGATTTCCATCTGCAAACAATTGTTCAGTAACTTCAAAGGTTTTATAATGTAGCTGTTGTGCTTTTTTAAAATCACCTTTTAAACTTAAACGCACCATTTCTGAAAAAACTTTTGGAAATGCATTGGCAACAACTGATATAACACCATCTGCACCTGCAGCAATTAAAGGCAATGTTAAATTATCATCGCCGCTGATTACCAAAAAGTTTTTAGGTCTGTTTTTAATAATGCGCATGGCTTGCTCAATATTTCCGCTTGCTTCTTTAATACCAATGATATTGGGGCAATCTTTAGCTAATCTTAATGTGGTTTCTGCCGTCATATTAGAGGAAGTTCTTCCGGGTACATTGTATAAAATTACAGGAAGAGGTGAATGTTTGGCAACTAATTTATAATGCTGATAGATTCCTTCCTGTGAAGGTTTATTGTAATAAGGTGAAACGGAAAGTATAGCACTAAAATGCTCAAGTGGATTGTTTTTAATGGTTTCAATTACTTCAGCTGTATTATTTCCCCCAATTCCTAAAATCAGAGGAATTTTACAATTTGTAGTTTTAACAACAAAATCTATTACCTGTTTTTTTTCTTCTTTTGAAAGCACAACACTTTCTCCTGTTGTACCAAGCACTACTAAGTATTCAACTTTACCTTTAATCAAATGCTTAATTAAATTACCTAAGCCCTTAAAATCAATTTCACCTTTTTCTGTAAATGGTGTTACAATTGCTACTCCGGTTCCTTTTAAATTTATTTTTTCTACCATGTTTTAATTTTAACTTCTTGTTTAGAAACAATCATGTTTAAATATTTTTCTATTTGTTCGAGGTATTTCTCAATGCCCTGTTCTTTATCTATTGCAATCATCATGTCGTGAACGGAATTGTTTTCAGGAAGATTTAATCCTATTTTACACTTTGCATATGAATGAGCGACTATGTGCCTTAGTGCATATTTCTGATTAAAATTGATATCAATCAACACATCTCTAACTTCTGTAATAAAAGTTTTAATATAAGGATTTAAAGGTTCTCCTAAAGGACTAATTTCTTTGGCACTAAACAAATCAAAATCAGTTTTTGAATAATACACGTTGTCCGGAATCAATTTATTATCGTAAAAACCTAGACCATGAACTCGCTTACCTTTTTGTTTTAAAGCAAGAACATAATTTTTTACAATTTCAAATTGTTCGGGATTTGTAGCCTCAAAAACAATCCCTATGGTTTTAACCTCATCAAAACTTAAAAAAGATTTTTGTCTGTTTTGATTTTTTAAAACTGATTGTAAACGTTTCTCCAGAAACCTTTCCTTTATTTTTCTAATCATTGCTGCAATTTACATATTATGATGAAATCAAAAATAAGTTTGGATATTTTGTGGAAATTATTCCGTTGATTAATCAATCGAAATTACAAATGATGTGAAGTTTTCTTAAATCATTGCGTGATGGGTATATTCACTTATATTTGTAAACTGTAAAAATGAAGACCTTTAAAATTATATTTACAATCGTAGCTTTTTCTGCTTTAATTTCTGCTTGCAATAAATTTGACAAGTTGGTTAAAAGTTCGGATTATGAATTGAAATTTACCAAAGCAAAGGAATATTTTGATAAAAAAAATTACCTCAATGCCATGACCTTATTAGACGAGTTAATTCCTGTTTATAAAGGTACAGAGCGAGCTGAGGAAGTTTACTACTTATATGCTTTTTGCAATTATAACATGGGTGATTTTGGGTTGGCTGCTTTTCATTTTAAAATGTACACCCGAAATTTCCCAAAAAATAAAAGAGCCGAAGAATGTGCGTTTTTAAATGCCATTTGTTATTATAAAAATTCACCAAAGTACAGTTTAGATCAAGAAGATACCAAAACAGCAATTTTAGAAATGCAGGAATTTGCAAATGTCTATCCTGAAAGTCCGAGAATTGACAGCTGTAATAAATTGATGGATGAATTAAGAGGGAAATTAGAAAGAAAATCGTATGAAATTACTAAACAATATTACTTTATTGAGGATTGGAAAGCGAGTATAAATGAAAGTAAAAATTTCCTATCAACCTATCCAAACTCTGTTCGCTCTGAAGAAATTCAATTTATAAACCTGAAATCCAATTACTTACTATCAAAAAACAGCATAGAAAAGAAAAAAGCAGAAAGATTAGATAATACTATTGAATCTTATTTAAAATTCATAGATTTGTATCCCCAAAGTAAATACCTTGGAGAAGCAGACGAAATTTATACCGTTTGTAAAAAATTAAAAGAAGAACTAAACTCGCAAAAAAATGGACTTTAAAAAAACCAACGCAGAGCCTTCAACAGTAACACGCGATATTCGCTTGTTTGATGAACCAACTGGTAATTTGTACGAAGCTGTAGCAATCATTGCTAAGCGTGCAAACCAAATTTCTATTGAAATGAAAGAAGAACTTCAAGGGAAACTTTCTGAGTTCTCTACAAACAATGATAACTTAGAAGAAATTTTTGAAAACAGAGAACAAATTGAAATCTCTAAACATTACGAAAAACTTCCTAAGTCAACATTAATTGCAGTTCAAGAATTTATTGAGAATAATACGTATTACCGTAATCCTTCTAAGGAAAATCAATAAGAATACATATTAAATAACAAATTCAGAAGGCAGTAATTTTATTACTGCCTTTTCTTATTTTTACAGTTATGGATTTAAAAGGCAAAAAAATACTGATTGGTATTACAGGAAGCATTGCGGCATATAAAATTCCTTTTTTAGTGAGATTGCTTATTAAAAAGGGCGCCGAAGTAAAAACAATACTTACTAAAGATGCGGCAACATTTGTAACTGTTGAAACACTATCTGTTTTATCAACCAATAAAGTAGAAATCGATTTTTTTGATTCCGACCATAACTGGAACAACCATGTTAAGCTGGGCATGTGGGCTGATTTATTTTTAATTGCACCTGCTACAGCAAATACCATTTCTAAAATGGCTAATGGTGCTTGCGATAATCTTTTACTTGCTACCTATCTTTCGGCCAGATGCAAAACATTAGTTGCACCGGCTATGGATTTGGATATGTACAAACATCCGGCATCGCTTCGTAATTTAACACAATTAAAAAATGATGGTGTACTAATTATACCTGCTGAACATGGTTCATTAGCAAGTGGTTTAGAAGGAGAAGGAAGAATGGCTGAACCGGAGAATATGCTAAATTTTTTAAAACAGCACTTGTAAAATGATTAATTTCTTTAAAAAGAAAATACTTATTACAGCTGGCCCAACTTACGAACCCATTGATCCGGTAAGGTTTATTGGCAACCGTTCAACAGGTAAAATGGGCATTGCCATTGCCGATGCCTTTGCTGATAGGCAAGCCGATGTAACGCTTGTACTTGGTCCAACAACTAATCGACCGAGTAACAAAAATATCACAACAATTTGTGTTGAAACCGCAGATGAAATGTATACAGAATGTTTGAAATATGAAGCTAATTCAAACATCATCATTATGTCTGCCGCTGTAGCCGATTACAAAATGAAAACTGTTGCTGATCAAAAAATCAAAAAAACAGATGAAACTATTCAGCTTGAGCTTGTAAAAAATGTGGACGTATTATTTGAACTAGGTAAAATTAAAACACATCAATTGCTAGTAGGTTTTGCGCTAGAAACAGAAAATGTTTTAGAAAATGCCCAAGCAAAATTAAAAAAGAAAAACCTAGATTTGATAATAGCCAATACTACCAATCAAAATGGAGAAGGTTTTGGGTTTGATACAAATAAAATTTCAATCGTTGATAAAGACAATAAAATATATAATTTTGAGTTAAAACAAAAACAGGAATTGGCAGTAGATATTTGTAATGTAATTGCCACTTACCTCAACATATAAAATGAAAGCATTTGGTTTACTTTTTCTAATTCTTCTTTTCTTCGGAAAGCTTGTTGCACAAGAGTTAAATTGCCAAGTTACAGTTTCATCGCAGCAAGTTCAGGGTACTGATAACAAACGAATTTTCGATAACCTTCAAAAACAAGCAACCGAGTTTTTGAATAATACCAAATGGACAAAAGATGTATTTGCTCAGAATGAAAAAATAGAATGCTCTATGTTCATTAACATTACCGAACGACCGAACAATGGGAATTTTTTCAAAGCAACCATTCAGGTGCAATGCAGAAGACCAGTTTACAAAACCTCGTACAACTCTCCCTTATTTAATTATAATGATCAAAATCTTGAATTTGTGTACATCGAAAATCAACCATTTGATTTTAATGTAAACACGTATACGAATAACATTACTGCTATCTTTTCCTACTATGCCTATGTTATTATTGCTTTGGATTACGATTCATTTTCATCACTAGGTGGAACTGAATACTGGCAGAAAGCTCAACAGATTGTAAACAATGCGCAAAGCGGAAGCGATGCCGGCCCTGGTTGGAAATCAATTGACGGCACAAAAAACCGTTTTTGGTATATTGATAATATTTTAAATCCCATGTTTAATCCCATCCGTAATTTATACTATCAGTATCACCGAAAAGGATTGGATGTTATGTTTGAAAAAACAGAAGGTGGCAGAGCCGAAATTTTAAAATCGCTTGAAAGCCTTAGAGAATTGCATAAAATGCGCCCTGCTTCATTTAACATGCAGCTGTTGTTTAATGCTAAAGCAGATGAAATTATAAATATTTTTAAAGAAGGAACTTCAAGTGAAAAATCAACCGCTATTGAAGTCATGAATTTAGTTGACCCTTCCAACGCCAATAAGTATGCCCGTATAATGGAGCAGAAATAAGTTATATCTTATTTAATTTTAAATATATCCGCATCAGCACCTACAGGAAAAACTTTTTTAAACTCTTCCAGATAATTTCTGCTGATAGCTATAGTTTCTGATTTTTCTTCATGAGGTAAAATATCCGAAATAATTTCTCCACGCGGATTGATGATGGCACTATCGCCACTGTGAGGAATTGAATTACCGTCCTTTCCTACTCTATTCACCCCAATAACATAAGATTGATTTTCGATGGCACGCGCAATGAGTAATTGTTTCCATGGATAAGAGCGGACTTCAGGCCAATTCGCTACATATAACAATACATCAAATTCTGCAGCATAACTTCCATTTTCAGTATTCCAGGTATTTCTGCTCCATACCGGAAAACGCAAATCATAACAAATTAAGGGGCAAAATTTCCATCCTTTATATTCTACAATTATTTTTTCAGTTCCCGCATTAAAATAGTTATTCTCGCCAGCCATCCTGAACAAATGGCGTTTATCGTAGCTATAAAAGTTACCATCCGGATTTACCCAATACAAGCGATTATAAAAATGGTGCTGTTCTTTTATAGCAATGCTTCCTACAATGGCAGCATTTTTATGTTTTGCCATCTGTTTCATCCACATCAAGCCTTCGCCTTCCTGTTCCTCTGCAAATTGTGTTCGGTTTACAGCAAAACCAGTTGTAAACATTTCTGGTAAAACAATTACATCCGTTGTTTCTTTAATAGCATCCATCTTATGCGAAAACCTTTTTAAGTTTTCATCCCTGTTTTCCCAAACTAAATCCGATTGTATAATTGTAATGTTGATATCCTGCATGTCATTAATTTTCTAAATCAAAACGAATACGATAAGCTAAGCCAAAGTTGATGAAAAAAGGAATTTCATTTTTGCGAAACAAAATGGAATTATTGATTTCATTTTCGGGTTTATTTCTAGTATTGTAATGATAATCCAATAAACGATAATTAATCATCCTGCCTGCCTCAGCGTACAGCACAATTTTTTTTGATAAATAAAATTCTACAAATGCTTTTATACTCATATCATCTATGCGCATATAATTATGCTCAGCTCCTTTAAGCAAAAATGAACGCGTGTATGATCGATAGTTAATGCCGGTATAAACAACATGTTTTTTCAAAGCATATTCGAACTTATAAAATGTTGGGAATGTGCCGTACAATTGCATTCTGTTATTGATTTTCCAATCGGCACTAACAATAGGAACTATAAAATTTCCGAAAAATTCTTTGTTGTAAAACAATCCAAACTTTAAAGAAAAATCAGGATTTATTTTTTTTGTTGCCAAAGCAAAAACTCCAGGCTGAAACTGATATGAAGAATAAGTATCACATTGCGTACCTGCAAGTTTAGGCATAGCTAAAAAAAGCCATTTCCATTTTTGAGATGGTGTTTGATATTGTATTCCAACAGGTAAAATGTAAGCAAATAAACGTGTATTAAAATCTAAATTTTCTGTGGCCAACTGATTTGTAAATGGGATAATTGAATTTGGTTTTATTTCAGTTGAATAACTTATTGATTCTGCAAAACCTCTTATAATAATTGTTTTACAAGAATCTAATTTAATTGGAACCGTAAGATTTAAAGCATAATTGTTTAAATAATTGCTTCCTCCAAAACTATCGGTATAATTAGTTTTTACACGTTGATTATTAATATTTATTAAATCAACATATGGCTGGGCATATTGTGTTAATGAACAAAATACAACTAAACATGCAAGTAGCTTTTTTTGTAAAAAAAACATTGCTTAACCACTAAAATTATTGAGCAATCTCTTTTTCTACTGTTTTTTTAAACATTTCAAAAATGTTGGTCATGTCTTTTTCTGGAATAAAACCTTTTGATAAAGCATAAATTCCTTTATTGGTTTGACCAAGCACAACGGGATATTCTTTAATGCCCATTTTTTTAATTTGCTCAAACTCATTCATGGTGATTTTATGAAACTCATCATCATTCATGCGATTTAGTAATTCATCGGCATCTACATCATGGTTTTTAGCCAACTCAACATATACATCACGTTCGTTAATGTTTTTTCCATTGTAAAAATGTTCAAACTGAATATCGTGCGCAAACTCAACGCTACCCTCGGGTTTCATCGATTTAAATGCAGTTAATGCAATAGCTGGTTTTATGGAATTACAAATGAATGAACCTTCTTTAACTAAATCATGAAACTTATTGCCAAACTTCACCCCTGAATATTGCTCTACTTTTGGAATAGCTTCATCAAAAAAAGTTTTCATTTTTCCAATTTCAACTATCGATTCTCCAACTACCATTCCGGCGCTGTAAGTTATAAACTCAAAATCGTTTCCGTATTTTACTTGCATATCATCCAATACTCTTCCAAAGGCATAACACCAGATACACATAGCATCTTGTATGTATAAAATTTTAGGCTTACTCATTTTTTATTTCGGGGGTTTTATGATATTTATTTTGTTTTTTACTCCAGATCATAAATGTAATTCCGGCAAGAATAAAAGGAATACTTAAAATTTGCCCCATGTTTAATTGCATACTTTTTTCAAATGACGCCTGATTTTCTTTAATAGTTTCAGAGATGATGCGTTCTGTAAATAAAAGAGTAATAAACAAGCCAAAGAAAAATCCTTTAGGCAAAACCGTTCTTTTCTTTAACCATAGCCAGAAAAACAGAACAAATAAGAACAAACAAAATATGGCTTCATAAAGCTGTGCAGGATGTCTGGGAATTGCAAATACGTTCAGCGTAAAAGTATCAGAAACTTTTTGTTGCTCGTTCATTAGCTGCATCGGATCAATAAACAAGTGTTTGTCCTCTATGGGAGTTCCTCCGCTGTACCACATAACATCACTTGCCACTTTCATCATCGAATCAAGTGGTAATACTTGTTTAGCTTTTACAGTAATCGTTAGCATAGCAACATGATGATTATTCATCATCGAATCCTTTCCGGAAAATTTATAATTTACATTTTCAATACCTGTTATACTACTTTTAATAACCTGATCGAGGGGATTTATAAAAACAAATCCATAATTACTTTCCGTTGGTTTACCGATAATTTCCGAATTCATTAAATTACCTGTTCGAATACACATAGCAGAAATGGCAACAACAATAATCAATCGATCAAATATCCACAACCATTCTTCTTTTGTTTTTTTACAATACAACCACATGGCAATTAAAATACCTATTGCACCTCCATGACTAGCTAAACCGCCTTCCCATATTTTAAATATATCCAAGGGATGCTGAATAACAGTTTTAAAATCATAAAACAACATGTGACCTAAACGTGCACCTAAAACAGTTCCAAGAATAATGTATAAAGTGAGTGTATCTAAATCTTTTTGTAATCGTTTTTCAGCTTTAAAAACAACATTCATTATTACCTGACTGAGAATAAAAGCTGTGGCAAACAATAAACCGTACCAACGTACCGGCCAATTTATTCCGGGAATGGTAAACATTTCAGGGTCTGCATTCCAGATTACATATAAAAGTTGACTCATGAGGATAACAAAAATAAGTAAATAAATGAACTTGTAAGCGAATTGATAAATGACTTATTGCTTATTTTATTTGGTTGTTTAATGTTTGGGTTATTCTAGTTTGAAGTTTCTTCTTGGGTTATAAAATTAACCAAGAAATAATATCATAAATTAATAAAAGAACTATGAAACAGGACTTCAAGATAAAGCACGAAAAAAAATCTTAACTTTTGGTCCTTGCTTTCTTGATTCAAAAATCTCAAAAACGTAAATACTAAAATTGTAAAGTAAAATGCAGGGTTTCGACTATGCCCAACCGCCTCTTTTTTTGTCATCCTGAACGCAGTGAAGGATCTAAAAAAAGATGCCTCCTTCGTCGGCATGACAATAAAATCTCAAAAACATAAATCCTAAAATTGTAAATAAAATGCGGTGCTTCGAGTGCATCAGCAACCGCTTTTTTTCTGTACCCTGAGGTTCTCGAAGGGTTCACTTTATAAGGGTTTCATTTAACCGCCTCTTTTTTTGTCATCC
Organism: Bacteroidia bacterium; assembly: GCA_044352985.1. GTDB lineage: Bacteria > Bacteroidota > Bacteroidia > B-17B0 > Aurantibacillaceae > JADJDM01. Next base: position 129,005 of record JBILCU010000003.1, on the reverse strand, counting down.
TGAACGCAGTGAAGGATCTAAAAAAAGATGCCTCCTTCGTCGGGATGACAATAAAATCTCAAAAACATAAATCCTAAAATTGTAAATAAAATGCGGTGCTTCGAGTGCCTCAGCAACCGCTTTTTTTATGTACCCTGAGGTTCTCGAAGGGTTCACTTTAGAAGGGTTTCATTCAACCGCCGCTTTTTTTTGTCATCCTGAACGCAGTGAAGGATCTAAAAAAAGATGCCTCCTTCGTGGGAATGACAATAAAATACATAAATAGTAAACCCTTAAATCAAAAATTCTTCTATCTAAAATCAAAATTCTATATTCGCAATTAATATGGCATTAAAAGAGGCAATTATTTTAGCTGGCGGATTTGGAACCCGACTTAAAGATGTAATTTCTGATGTTCCTAAACCAATGGCGCCTATAAATGACGAGCCATTTTTAAATTATTTGCTGAACTACTTAACTCATTTTAAAATTGAGCGCATTATCCTTTCAACAGGTTATTTGCATGAAAAAATTGAGGAATATTACACTAACCTCATGCAGCCTAGAAATTGGAATGGTGCTGAAATTATTTTTTCGCATGAAAATGAACCTTTAGGTACGGGTGGAGCCATTCGTTTAGCGTCAGAAAAATGCGAACAACAAGAAGTTTTAGTGATTAACGGAGATTCTTTTTTTAATGTAAACCTTGATCAATTTTATAAGCAACATGTTGATGCAAATGCACAGCATAGTTTAGCCTTACGCGAAGTTGAAAATGCATCCCGATACGGTACCGTTATCATTGATGATGTAAGCAGAAGAATCATCAGTTTTAAGGAAAAAAACGGGGAAGAAACAAAAGGATTAATAAATGGAGGAATTTATATTTTGAATAAAAATTTATTTCGTTCATCAACTCCACAACAGAAAAATTTTTCGATTGAAAAAGATTTTTTTGAAAAACAATTATTCAGGCAACACATAGCAGGATTTGAATTTGATGGTTATTTTATTGACATTGGAATTCCTGAAGATTACAAAAAAGCACAACATGAATTTAAGCGATTTAACTATTGATAAAAACTGGACCTTATTTCTTGACAGGGATGGCGTAATAAACAAACGTATCATAGATGATTACGTTAAAAAATGGGAAGATTTTGAATTTATAGAAGGAGTAATAGATGCTATTAAAATCTTCAGTGCAATTTTTGGGAGAATAGTTGTGGTTACCAATCAGCAAGGAATTGGAAAAGGGTTAATGCAAACCGAAGATCTTGAAATTATTCATAAAAACATGACTTATGAAATAAATTATTTCAAAGGAAGAATTGATAAAATTTATTTTTCGCCTTATCTCGCATCTGAAAATAATCCCAACAGAAAACCCGGAATAGGAATGGCTTTACAGGCAAAAAATAATTTTCCTGAAATTGACTTTACAAAATCAATTATGATTGGAGATTCGGTTAGCGATCTGGAATTTGGTAAAAATGCCGGCATGAAAACCATTTTTATACACCACAAAAACAACGAATTCGCTGATTTTAGATATGATGCATTAATTGATGTGGCAAGAGCGCTTCAAAAAAATTAATTCAATTTCTTCTCCAGCTGCAATACTTTATTTTTTCACCTTTAGCTGAAAATAAATTTTCATAATAAGTTTGAATTTCTGTAAGCTCTTGTTTTCCGGATGGATTATGAAAATATAAATCTGGTGTTGAATAAAGCAATTCAAAGTTTTGCTCCTGTATTACTTCTAATGTATATTCATAAAAACCGGTGTTATCCGTTTTTAAATGTATAATTCCGTTTGGTTTTAAAAACTTAAAATACCTGTTTAAGAATAACGGATTGGTAAGGCGTTTTCTTATTCTTGGTTTTGTAGGCTGTGGATCAGGAAAAGTAATCCAGATTTCATCTACTTCATTAGCTGAAAAACAATGTTCAATAAAATCAATTCGGGTTCTGATGAACGCAACATTGTTTAATTTATTAATCGTTGCATACTTTGCTCCTGTCCAGATTCTATTTCCTTTTATATCAACCCCGATAAAATTTTTATCGGGATTGTTTTTTGCTAAACCAATTGTGTATTCGCCTCTTCCGCATCCCAATTCGAGAACAATTGGGTTATTGTTTTTAAAAAAATCGCTATGCCAAATTCCTTTTAAAGGATGACCTTGCTGAATTTCTTCAAATGGCAAATGAGAGCAATTCGAAAATTCCTTGAATTCTGCGAATTTTTGTAGTTTGTTAGGCAATTTTAAAGAAATCTTTTAGCTTAAAACACTTTCTTCCATATACTCTTCAATCGGAGCACATGTACAAACTAAATTTCTATCTCCATACGCATTATCAACACGGGCAACGCTAGGCCAGAATTTATTTGCTTTTACCCACTTTAATGGGAAAGCTGCTTTCTCTCTGCCATAAGGTTTATTCCAGTTATCGTTTACAGTTAATTTAGCTGTATGAGGCGCATTTTTAATAACGTTGTTTGTTTTGTCAAATTGCCCATCAATAATTTCCTGAATTTCTTTACGTATGGAAATCATAGCGTCGCAAAAACGATCTAACTCTGCTTTGCTTTCACTCTCAGTTGGTTCAACCATTAAAGTGTTCACAACTGGGAAAGCAACGGTTGGTGCATGAAATCCATAATCCATTAATCGTTTTGCAATATCTGCTACCTCAACACCGCTAGCCATTTTAAAATCATTACAATCCAAAATCATTTCATGTGCACATCTTCCATTAGTACCGGTGTATAAAATCTTATAATGATCTTTTAAAATTTCTTTCATGTAGTTGGCATTTAAAATAGCCATTTCTGTAGCTGCTTTTAACCCATCACTTCCCAACATTTTAATATAACCATATGATATTAATAAGATCAAAGAGCTACCATATGGCGCAGCAGAAACTGCAGTAATTCCTTGTTCGCCTCCTGTATTTACGATGGTATGTGAAGGTAAAAAAGGTACCAGTTTTTCAACTACACCAATTGGTCCCATTCCCGGACCGCCTCCACCATGCGGAATAGCAAATGTTTTATGCAGATTTAAATGGCACACATCTGCTCCAATATTACCAGGACTTGTTAATCCAACCTGAGCATTCATGTTTGCACCATCCATATACACCAAGCCACCGTTATCGTGAATGATTTTGGTTATATCGGTAATTCCTTCTTCGTAAACACCATGGGTACTTGGGTAAGTAACCATCAAACATGATAAATCATCTTTGTGTTCTTCTGCTTTTGTTCTTAAATCATTAATATCAATATTACCTTTTTCATCACATTTAACCACCACAATCTTCATTCCTGCCATTGCAGCACTTGCCGGGTTAGTTCCGTGAGCTGACGAAGGAATTAAAGCTATTTTACGATGTGAATTTCCGTTAGCGATATGATAAGCGCGAATTACCATCAAGCCTGCGTACTCACCTTGAGCACCAGAATTAGGCTGAAAACTCATCTTGGCAAAACCGGTAATGTTACTTAAATCTTTATTTAATTCATCAATAATTTCTTTGTAACCTAAAGCCTGATCTTGAGGCACAAATGGATGGATATTAGCAAATTCATTCCAGGTTAAAGGCAATAATTCTGATGCCGCATTTAACTTCATCGTGCATGATCCTAAGGAAATCATGGAGTGAACCAACGATAAATCTTTATTCTCTAAACTCTTGATGTAACGCATCATTTCACTTTCACTGTGATGGGTGTTAAACACCTGATGTGTTAAGTAAGTTGAAGTTCTTTTTGCAGATGAACTGGAAATAACATTTTGATTTTCCCAATTGATTGCTGTTGTAATATCAAAAACGGATAACAAATCAGTTAAATCACTTTCCTCAACTGTTTGATCTAATGAAATGGCAACATGAGTGTCATTTACAAGTCGTAAATTAATTTCTTTTGAAACAGCTTTATTCATTATTGCTTCAGCATTCTTAACTTCTACAACAATGGTGTCAAAAAACAATTTAGTAGTTACAGTAAAGCCTTTTTTTGTAAGTTGATCAGCAACAAATTTTGTTTTTGCATGCACCTCTTCAGCAATATTTTTTATTCCATCCGAGCCATGATAAACTGCATACATACTCGCCATAATAGCTAATAATGCCTGGGCAGTACAAATGTTAGAAGTTGCTTTATCGCGTTTAATGTGTTGTTCACGGGTTTGAAGTGCCATGCGCAATGCTTTGTTACCTTCTGCATCCACGCTTACTCCAATAATTCTTCCCGGAATTAATCGTTTATAATCTTCCTTACATGCAAAGAAAGCTGCGTGAGGTCCGCCATAACCAAGAGGAACACCAAAACGTTGTGAATTACCCACCACACAATCTGCACCCCACTCACCCGGAGGAGAGATTAATGCTAGCGCTAATAAATCTGAAGCAACAACTACTTGAATTTCTTTTAAATGACAAGATTCAACAAATGATTTGTAGTTGTTGATTTCGCCATTTAAGTCAGGATACTGAATGCATGCCCCGAAAAATTCATCATTAAAATCAAATGCTTCTGTTTTACCAACTACAACTTCAATTCCTACAGGAACCGCACGTGTTTTAATTACATCAATAGTTTGTGGGAAAGTTGTTTCACTGATGAAAAATTTATGTGCGTTTTGTTTTGATTTACTTCTGCTGGAGTAAAACATAAATACCGCCTCAGCTGCAGCAGTGGATTCATCTAACAAAGACGCATTTGCTATTGGAAGAGCAGTTAAATCAGTTACCATGGTTTGGTAATTTAATAATGCCTCCAAACGACCTTGAGCAATTTCAGCCTGATAAGGTGTATAAGCTGTATACCAACCTGGATTTTCAAGTATATTACGTTGAATAACAGATGGTAAAATATTATTGTAGTAACCTAAACCAATGTAAGATCTGAATACTTTATTTTTTTGTGATAATTTTTTTAAATGTTTCAGATACTGGTATTCTGTCATAGCCTTGCCCACTTTTAATTCTTCTTTCAGACGAATATTTTGAGGAACAGTTTGCTTAATCAGTTCTTCAACAGAAGAAACACCAATTTTGTTTAACATTTCCTGAACTTCGGTTTTTCCCGGACCGTTGTGACGGCTAACAAATGTATCTGTATTCATGATGATTTTTTGAGTGCGTAAATTTACAAAATGTATTATGGTTTAAGAATTTATGTAGAAAGAATAATGAATTGTTTACTAAAAATTATACACAATTCATTGAAATAAATAGAAACTTCTTTTGGAAAATAAAGTTCAATCTTATTCGTACCTTAAACTTTCAATAGGATCGAGCCTGGCAGCTCTTCGAGCGGGAATTATGCCGGAGATTGTTCCTACAAAGACACACATTATAACGCCGCCAACTATCCAATGCCAAGGCAAATAAATACCAACATCAAAAACTCCTAAAGAAAGAACATTTCCTATGATAACACCTAATAAAATTCCAAATACACCACCCATTAAGCAAATTACAATAGACTCTACCAAAAATTGATTCCGAATTGTTTTCTGGTTAGCTCCAAGCGCTTTTCTAATACCGATTTCTCGGGTTCGTTCGGTAACCGAAACAAGCATGATATTCATTAATCCAACTGCAGAACCCAGAAGAATGATTAATCCTAAAACGGTTGCACCTAAATTAAAAAGATGCAGTTTATCATTCAATAAATTGGCTAAAGAATCGGATTTACTGATTTCGAAATTATCGCCATCACCCAATTCTACTTTTCTGATTTGCCTGAATTTACCGGTGGCTTCGCCAATGGCAACATTCATTTGCTGCAAATTATTACATAGCACATTTATAGTAAAAGTTGGATTGGGCAACGAAAAATTCTGCCGAGCATTTTGAATTGGGATTATGCAAATTTTGTCGCCTCCAAAGCCCATTCCACTGCCTTTTGTTTTTAAAACACCAATGATAGAATATCTACTAGAACCAATTCTAAGGCTTTTTCCTATAGGATTTTCTGCTCCAAACATTAATTTTTTTATTTCCTGGCCAATTACAACAAAAGGTTTACCTGAAGTGATTTCTAGCTCTGTAAAATTTCTTCCCATTTCTAAATCATATCCAGAAGCCACAATGTAATTTTCATCGCTACCGAAAACCTGAATATTGGGATTTGATTTTTTTGAACCATAGGTCAATTTTGCGGAAAAGGATGCCATAGTAGAAACTGAAACTGTTGCAGGAAACTTAAAATCGCTTTTAAACTTAATGGCTTCTTCATAAGTAATGATGCGGTATCTTTTTGGTTTCTTTCCTCCTCTTCCAATCCTTACAGTAGTTTCTCTGTTTCGTATAGTAAATGTATTTGCACCAAGGTTGCTAAAATTACTATTTATGGAAGATTTGATGATATCAATTAACGAAAGTATGGCCACTAATGCTGTAATACCAACCGCAATAATAATTATGGTTAGCCATGTACGTAATGCCTGAGATTTAATGGAAGAAAAAGCTACTCTTATATTTTCCGATGCTAATGAAGCCATTTTTCAAATGTAATTATATAATCAAATTTTAAAATGATATTTTAGTTGTAGTAAAAGATTAAAATCAACTTTCTACCTCTTTAATTTTATGAATCTTTTTAGTGCCTTCATACAATTCAAATTTCAACAACTTACATTCAAGAGCGCCATTGTAAAAAGTTATTTTCCGTGATGGTCGTAAACCAATATGCTTAGCTGCATCAAGATTTGCTGTAATAATCCAGGCAGTAAAGCCTTTAAAATCTTTTTTAAGTTTATCTCCAATTCTTTTATAGAATTCAATCATTTCTTCCTGATCTCCTCCCATACGCTCACCGTAAGGTGGATTAAGAAAAAGTACACCTCTTGGTTTATCAGGAATATAGTCGAAAAAATCTTTTTCGATTATTTTTAATACGTCATCTACTTTTGCATTTGCTACATTTTTTTTAGCAATTTTTACATTGCGATTTAATATTTCAAGTCCCTGTAAATTGGGCTGGTGATCTTCAATTTTATTTACACAAGATTCGAAAATGGTATCGTAAAGTTCTTGATTAAAATCCTTCCATTTCATAAACCCAAATTCTTTTCGCAAAATTCCAGGAGGAACTCTGTTTCCAATTAATGCTGCTTCTATGGCAATGGTTCCTGAGCCACACATCCCATCAATAAAAGGAATGTGCCAATCCCAATCCGATTGCATAATTAAACCTGCAGCGAGTACTTCATTTAAAGGAGCAATGTTGGCCGCATCACGGTATCCACGTTTATGCAAAATAGTTCCGCTACTATCAATGGAAACAGTTACATCATGTCTGTAAATATGTATATTAATACGTATAGTCGGATGCTCTTTATCTACAGAAGGACGAACATTAAATTTACTTATGAAACGATCTACTATTGCGTCTTTTGTTCGCTGAGCAACAAATTGCGAATGATTAAAAAAATGAGTATTGATTACCGCATCAACAGCAAGTGTATCATTTTTATCCAAATAATTTTCCCATTCAATGTAATTGATGTACTGATAAAACTCTTCTTGTTCCTGAATATAAAAACGTTTTATTGGTTTTAAAATGCGCAATGCTGTTCGCAAACAGAGGTTGCTTTTGTATAAAAAACCATTGTCGCCATAAAAACTTACCGCTCTGTTAACTTTCTCAATATTTTTTGCTCCCAACTTTAATAATTCACTAGCTAATGTATCTTCCAGACCATAAAAAGTAGTTGCAGTCATTTCAAAATCTTCTTCTGAAAGATTAGTAGGTGTTTTTTTTTCTCGCTTATACGTGTTTTTTTTAGAAGTATTATCGTTTGGTATCGAATGATTTTTATTTTCCATTAGGTTTAGAGCAATTTTTTGTGAATGTACGAAAACAATTTAAAATCATTTTGAAATCAAATTAACCAATGTCAATAGGCACTAATTTTATCCCCTTCTAAATTGATGAAATATAAATTACTAATTTAACAACCTGAAATTTTAATTTTAAAACCTTTATGATAAAGGATAAATATAGTGTATCAATTGTAAATTATTTAAATACATTACCTTTTGTTTACGGAATAAACAATTCTAGCATACAATCTAAGCTTGATTTACAATTTGATATTCCTTCAGTTTGTGCGGATAAGTTAATTCATAACAAAGTTGATATTGGCTTAATACCTGTTGCCGCTTTAACTGAATTGGATAATTATCATATTTTAACCAATTATTGTATTGGAAGTTCTGGATCAGTTGATTCGGTTAAGTTATTTAGTGAGCAACCATTAGAAAAAATAAAAACCGTTTTATTAGATTATCAATCTCGCACCTCAGTTAAACTTGTTCAGGTTTTATGTAAGGAACTTTGGAAAATTGAGCCACAATTTATTAATGCAAGCACTGGTTTTGAAAGCAATATTAATGGCGAAACAGCAGCAGTTGTTATTGGCGACAGAACATTTTCAATGAAAGGTAAATTTGCATTTGAATATGATTTATCCAGCGAATGGAAAAAACTAACCGGTTTACCTTTTGCATTTGCCGTTTGGGTTTCTAAAGAAAAAATTGAAGACCGTGCTTTTTTGAAAGAGTTTGATGCAGCCCTTAAGTTTGGGGTTCAACACATAGCAGATGCACTTTTAAACCATCATTCAAAAACTGACAACTTTGACGCTTTTGATTACTTAAGCAATAAAATATCATATCCACTTGACTCAGAAAAATTACGAGCAATTGATTTATTTATAAATAAAATTTCTGATTGAATTAAAAAAAAACGCCTTGATAAATCAAGGCGTTTTTCATTTCAAATTATTGAAATTTTAATTAAAAGCATTGAAACCGGTTACATCCATTCCTGTAATTAACAAATGAATATCATGTGTTCCTTCATACGTAATTACTGATTCTAAGTTCATCATATGGCGCATGATTGGATATTCTCCTGTAATACCCATACCACCATGTATTTGACGAGCTTCACGAGCAATTTGTAAAGCCATATTCACATTATTACGTTTAGCCATTGAAATTTGAGATGGAGTTGCTCTATTCTCATTTTTTAACTGACCTAAACGATACGTTAATAATTGAGCTTTCGTAATTTCAGTAATCATTTCAGCTAATTTTTTTTGAGTTAACTGAAAGCCTCCAATAGGTTTACCAAACTGTATACGCTCTTTGCTGTAACGTAAAGCACTGTCATAACAATCTAAAGCTGCTCCTATTACACCCCAAGCAATCCCATAACGAGCGCTATTTAAACAACCTAAAGGTCCTTTTAACCCTTTAACGTTTGGTAATAAATTTTCTTTAGGAACTTTTACATTGTCAAAAACCAATTCTCCGGTTGCACTAGCTCTTAAACTCCATTTTCCATGAGTTTCAGGAGTAGTAAATCCTTCCATACCGCGCTCAACAATAATACCTCTTATTTCTCCAGCATCATCTTTTGCCCAAACAATAGCGATGTCAGCAAATGGAGCATTAGAAATCCACATTTTAGCTCCGTTTAGCAAGTAATGATCGCCTTTATCTTTAATATTGGTAATCATCCCTCCTGGATTAGAACCATGATCAGGTTCAGTTAATCCAAAACAACCCATTAAATCACCAGTAGCTAATTTTGGTAAATATTTTTTGCGTTGCTCTTCACTTCCATATGCATAAATAGGATACATCACCAATGAACTTTGAACAGATGCTGTTGATCTCAAACCACTATCACCACGTTCAATTTCTTGCATGATGATACCGTATGAAATTTGATCCAATCCAGGGCCACCGTATTCCTGTGGAATATAAGGACCAAAAGCCCCAATTTCAGCCAATCCTTTTATCCAATGCTTTGGGAATTCTGCACGTTGAGCATAATCCTCAACAGTTGGAGTTACTTCTTTTTTTACCCAAGCCCTTGCTGTTTCACGAATTAATTTATGTTCGTCGCTTAGCAACTCATCCATTAAAAAATAATCGTGGTGTTGATAGTTATCTGATGCCATAAGAAATTTTTTGTGGCGCTAATATAGTAATTTGATTTCAATCACTTATAAATATGATAAAATGATGAATTTATTTATAAAATTCGATTTCTAAATTTAACAAATGTTTGATTTTCAAATACTTAATTTATTTGACAACAGCCTGTTTTTGTATTATATTTGCATTCTCAAAAAAAATTAATCCTGTAAGATTAATGAAACCTGTAACTATTATTCTACATATACGTTTTATACCTTCAGGTTTCAAAAATTATATTTCATCATCATTTTAAAATAAATAATTCAAACATCTAACTATCATGAAGTTATCTGCATTTAAATTTAATTTACCAAAAGAATTACTAGCTGAATACCCATCAAAAAACAGGGACGAAAGCCGTTTGATGGTTGTAGATCGTAAGACGGGTAAAATTCAACATAAAGTATTTAAAGATATCATTAATTATTTTGATGATGGAGATGTAATGTTATTCAACGACACCAAAGTTTTCCCGGCGCGTATGTACGGTAATAAAGAAAAAACTGGTGCTAAAATTGAAGTTTTTTTATTACGCGAGTTAAATGCCGAAAGTCGTTTGTGGGATGTGCTAGTTGATCCTGCAAGAAAAATACGTATTGGAAACAAATTATATTTCGGAGAAAACGATTCTTTAGTTGCAGAGGTAATTGACAATACTACATCTAGAGGCAGAACACTACGTTTCTTGTTTGATGGCACCTATGAAGAGTTTAGAAAATGTTTGTATGATATGGGAGAAACTCCGCTTCCAAAATACATAAAACGTAAAGTGGAAGAAACTGATGCAGAACGTTATCAAACTGTTTTCGCAACCAATGAGGGAGCTGTTGCAGCACCTACTGCAGGTTTACATTTCAGTCGTGAGCTATTAAAACGCCTTGAAATTAAAGGCGTAGATTTAGAACATCTAACCTTACATGTAGGATTAGGTACATTTAGAATGGTTGAAGTAGAAGATTTAACCAAACACAAAATGGAGTCTGAAGAAGTAATAATTACTGAAAATACTGCGCAAAGAATAAACAAAGCAAAAGATACCAAAAAAAGAGTATGTGCTGTTGGAACTACAGTTATGCGCGCAATAGAAACATCTGTCTCTGTTTCCGGACATTTAAATCCTTATACCGGATGGACTAATAAATTTATTTTTCCACCATACGATTTTAGTGTTGCTAACTGCATGATAACTAATTTCCATATGCCTGAATCAACTTTATTGATGATGGTTTCTGCATTTGGAGGATACGATTTAATAAATAAAGCATACAAAGAAGCAATTAAAGAGAAATATAATTTTTATTCTTATGGTGATGCCATGTTGATTCTTTAATTCTATTTTACATTTCCCCAAAAGAGTTTTTATCATTGATAAAAACTCTTTTTTATTTTAAAACAATTAAGGAACAATTATTGCTTAATTTCGTTATACTCAATATGAAAAACAAATTATTTTTATTTGCCATCATTTTAATTTCAATTAAAAATAATTATGCCCAGCAATCTTTTATAGAAGGGAATGCCAAATTTTATAAAGGAAAAGAAATATCATTATATAGCTATTCTGATTTAATTACTTACACTACTGTTAAAGAATCTTCCGATACAATTGATGAAAATGGTTTATTCAAATTAACTGCATATGTTAATAAACCTGCTTGTTTTCAATTAAGAATAGACAATAAAATTTCCAAACTTTACATGCTTACTCTTTTTAAATATGGAGTAACATTTCCTCCGCCTGATACTTTAAATTATCACAATCCAACTACTGATGAAAGTATTGATTTAATTATACACGGAGACTCTACCGAATTAAATGCCCGAATAATTGATTTCAATGCCCAGTTTGATGAGTTTTGGAAAAACAACTATATCTATTTTGTGACAAAAAAATTACATGGAAAATTGGATTCGTTTCAATTAAAAATGATAGAACGCTATAAAAATGTGAGAAGTAATTATCTAAAGACCTATATAAACTATTCTTTTGCTTTAATTGATAATAATACTGGTCGACATAGAAATCAAATTGCTTCAAGATACCTTATTAATCAACAAATTGACTATCATAATTATGAATACATGGATTTTTTTAATCAATTCTTCAAACAATACCTACAATCGCTTAGTTCGGGAAAATTGGGAAATGATTTAATCGGAATTATTAATGAAGATGGAAATGCAAAAGCACTCAATCAACTTTTAAAAAACGACTCTTGGCTTCAAAATGATTCTTTAAGAGAATTGGTAATGATTAAAGGGCTTTACGAACTGTATTATGTTCCGGATTTTAGTCAGATTAACATCCAAAGCATGATTGAAGAAATTATTTTAAGTACAACCAATCAGGAACATAAATTAATTTGCATAAATATTTTACGGATATTTAAAAATTTACAATCCGGTTCTTTAGCGCCAGATTTTGCAGCAAAAGACATAAACGGAAAAACTTACGCTTTAAGCGATTTTAACAAACAATATATTTATTTAAATTTTTTCGGAATTAACAGTATCGAATCTTTACAAGAACTAAAGAAACTAGAAAAAATAGTGGGTGAATATAAAAATTACATCACTTTTATAAGTATTTGTACAGATAACTCTTCGTCAGATGAATTAAAACAATTTTTGAAAAAAAACACCAACTACAAATGGTTATTTTTGGATGCCGGAAAAAGACCTGACATTTTAACTCAATACGTCATTAAAAATCCTAATTCTTTTTATTTAATTAATAGAGAACATTATTTGGTTCAGTCTCCAGCTAAAAAACCTAGTGAAGGAATAGAGTTTAAATTTAGGGAGATGTTTAAGCCAAGAAGAAAAATGCATTAAAATAAAAAAGCCTACAATTGTAGGCTTTTTTTTGTAGCGAGATCGGGAGTTGAACCCGAGACCTCAGGGTTATGAATCCTGCGCTCTAACCATCTGAGCTACCTCGCCATAATTTCATTTTTAAAAATAAAAATGAGGTGCAAAAATAGTATTTATTTCTTTAAACTTAAATTAAATAAACATTAAAAATTAATTTATTTTCTTTTTTTAGTACTTATTTTTCATATATTGCGCCGAAAATTTTACAGATTCTTACTACTATGTCGAAGAAAAACATTAAAAAGCAGCCATCACCTAAACCAAAAAAAAGCTCGAAAGTTTCAGTTAAAAAAACTGCTGCTAAACCAACTACTAAAAAAAATGCCACAAAAACAGTTGTATTAAAATCTGTAAAAACAGTTAAAAAGGCACCTATAAAAAATACTGCAAAAAAAGCTACAATAAATAATAAAGTAAAAAAAGAAACGAATAATAAAATTGCAGTTAAAAATAAAATTGCCCCTAAAAAAGCGGCGAAAAAACCAACACCTAAAATCTCTAAACCTGCTTTATCTTCTAAAAAAGTTACTCCAACAACATCTCGTCCAAAAATTAACAAAAACAAAAAAACTGTTGAAGTAAAACCTATTCTAAAGACTGTTAAAGTAAATCCAGCAAAAAAAACAGAAACTACAAAAGAAAAAAAGGCAGTTGTTACAAAAACAGCAACGAAAAAACTTGAAAAAAACAATAATAAACCAGTTAATGTTCCAGCAAAAGATCAAAAAATTAAATCAGTTTTATCTTCAACAAGCCCGAAAGCAATAAAAATACAGAAACAAAAAGAACAACAAGTAAAAGAAGTAACTGTTAAAACTAAATCTGTTACTGAACCAAAAGGTAAATTTGAATTGGAATATGTAATTCACTCTTCGCCTGTTATTTTATTTGAGTTTTTAGTTTCTCCAAGTGGTTTATCAGAATGGTTTTGCGATGATGTTAATATAAGAAATGATTTATTTACATTTTTCTGGGATGGCACGCAACAAATTGCCAAACTGGTAAAAATTATTGAAGAAAAACTAATTCGATTTGAGTGGGTTGAAAAAGCGGATGGTTCATATTTTGAATTTAGAATTGAAAAAGATGAGCTCACAAATGATATTTCTTTAATTGTTACTGATTTTGCTGAAAATGATGAGGAAAAAAAATCATCTAATTTATTATGGGATAGCCAAATTGACAAACTTTTACACGTATTAGGTAGTTATTTTTAGTTTACTACTAAATCCTTCCATTTTAAAAAAGTTTTATTATCTTCGGGCTAGTATATTTGTTTTTAATAAAACAAATAATATATTATTTTTAATGAATAGATTTAGACATTTATATATTGTATTGACCGTTTTCATTACTATTGTTTCAATCAATACTATTTTTGCTCAACTTTCTCACCCAAAATTCGATAACAGAAAAATTCATTATATCGATGCTAATCATTTCTTTTGGGAAACACCATGGGACATTCAGTTTGGATGGAGCGCAATTGATGATGATGGTAAACCATTTAGAAATTTATTAGACATTAAAAATTCTTGGAATATTGGTTTTGTTCCTTCACGTATTGGAATCAGTAAAAAAATTGATAAAGTATGGAAAGGTGAATTAGACTTTGCTTTTAACAAATACAGAACTAATAAATTGGTTAATAGCGAAATCATATCTCAAAATGGAAGTTTCTTTACCTTAGATTTAGGTGTTCAGTTAGATTTAAATAGGTTTTTAGGTTACACTTGGATTATAGACCCTTATGTGGAAAGTGGATTGGGTTATACCAGAAGAACAATTTCAAAATTTAAAAATACCATGACCTACAATTTTGGAATTGGTGCAAATTTTTGGATTAATGATTTTATTGGTGCATTTATTCAATCTTCAGGAAAAATTGGATTTAAATCGCCTTTTATAAGAAATTCAAGCAATTATTTTCAGCATAGCTTAGGTATTGTTTTTAAAATTAGTGGTAATTCCAGTAGGTTTCATATTGCTAGTATGAAATTAAAGAATACATATAGGAAAACTAGAGGAAGAATTAGAGCAAAATTTTAACTTATCTTAATTAAAGACATGCGTAAATACATTATTGCCATATTGTTTTTTTTAACTTACAACTTAGATGCGCAACAAGAGTTAAGTAATGAACAAATAATTGAAATTTCTGATTATATTTTTCAATTAGAAAAAAAAGACTCTTCGTTTATTTCAGGAATGCAGTCAATTCACACAAAAGACTTGGATTCTATTTTGGATCCTTATGTGAAATTTAAACGACTATTGGCAAACTATGACACTTTATATCAAAAGTACATCAAACTTGATTCAGCTTATCAAATTTTATCTAAACAGCAAGGAATTCCAAAACAGATATCGCCTCCAAATACTGACAAAAAAGATACGCTTAAAACTAAATCAAACACAAGCAAAGTTAACAGTTCTTTAAATTTACCTCCAATTGACTCTACTTACTTAAGAGAACCAATTTATAAATCAATTACGTTTGAAATTAATACATCAATTCTTAATAAAAAATTTCATGCTGACTTAGATGAATTAGTAAAATTGTTAAAGAAAAATCCAAAGCAAAAAGTTCATTTGGAAGGTAGCGCATGCGCTAGTGGTAACTTATCACTTAATGAAGTAATATCAGCTCAGAGAGCAACGATCGTTCAAAATTATTTAATAAAAAACGAAATTCAATTTTCAAGAATTTTAAAATCCAGTTATGTACATGATGAAGCAAATATTCCTGAATCGGAAAGAATAAAGTACCGAAGCTGCCACATCCGATTAATGAAATAACATTCAATTTTTTGATAACTTTTAGCGTTATTAACAATGCTTTGAGTCGAATTTTGTAATATTTTTTTAAATTCGCAAGGCTTTAAAAATCAACTAATTTAAATTAAAAACAATATGGCTTTTGACATTGAAATGATTAAGAAGGTATATGAAAAGATGCCTTCTCGCGTTGAAGCAGCGCGTAAAACACTTGGTCGTCCGTTAACTCTTGCTGAGAAAATTTTATATGCACATTTAGATGCTGCATTTGAAATTAAAAATTATCAACGCGGTAAAGATTACGTTGACTTCAACCCTGACAGAGTAGCTATGCAAGATGCAACAGCACAAATGGCTTTATTGCAATTCATGCAGGCTGGACGCCCAAAAGTAGCAGTTCCTTCAACTGTTCATTGCGATCACTTAATCACAGCAAAAGTTGGTGCTAAAAAAGATTTAGAAATAGCAAATGCTGAAAGCAAAGAAGTATACGATTTCTTGGCTTCAGTATCAAACAAATATGGCATTGGTTTTTGGAAACCAGGTGCGGGAATTATTCATCAAGTAGTTTTGGAAAATTATGCATTCCCTGGCGGAATGATGATTGGAACTGATTCGCATACTGTAAATGCAGGCGGTTTAGGCATGATTGCCATCGGTGTTGGTGGAGCTGATGCATGTGATGTAATGGCAGGTTTACCTTGGGAACTAAAAATGCCTAAATTAATTGGTATTAAATTAACTGGTAAATTAAGCGGTTGGGCAAGTGCAAAAGATGTAATTTTAAAAGTTGCAGGCATTTTAACAGTTAAAGGTGGTACTGATAAAATCATTGAATATTTTGGGGAAGGTGCAATTGCACTAAGCTGTACTGGTAAAGGCACTATTTGTAATATGGGTGCAGAAGTAGGTGCAACAACATCAACCTTTGGATATGATGATAGTATGAGCCGTTATTTAAAAGCAACCGGAAGAGCTGATGTTGCTGCTTTGGCAGATGGCATTAAAGAACATTTAACAGGCGATTCAGATGTATATGCAAACCCTGAAAAATATTTTGATGAGGTTATTGAAATCAATTTATCTGAATTAGAGCCTCATGTAAACGGTCCTTTCACTCCGGATTTAGCAACTCCTATTTCTAAATTAAAAGAAGAAGCTGCTAAAAATGGTTGGCCTTTAAAAGTGGAGGCGGGTCTAATTGGTTCTTGTACGAATTCCTCTTACGAAGATATTGCGCGTGCGGTATCTCTAGCAAAACAAGTATCTGCAAAAGGTTTAAAATCGAAAGCAGAATTTATGATTAATCCTGGTTCAGAACAAATTCGTTATACTATTGAGCGTGATGGTTTCTTAAAAGTGTTTGATGAGTGCGGAGCAACTGTATTTACTAATGCTTGTGGACCTTGCATTGGCATGTGGGATCGTATGGGTGCTGAAAAGCAAGAAAAAAATACCATCGTTCATTCATTCAACCGCAACTTTGCAAAACGCGCTGATGGTAATCCAAACACTTATGCTTTCGTTGCTTCACCAGAAATCGTAACTGCCTTGGCTATTGCAGGTGATTTAGGTTTTAACCCAATGAAAGATTCTTTAACTAACGAAAAAGGCGAACAAGTAAAACTTGATCCTCCAAGTGGAGATGAATTACCAGCTAAAGGTTTTGCAGTTGAAGATGCAGGATACCAAGCACCTGCTGCTGATGGAAGTGGTGTAAAAGTATTAGTTGAGCAAACTTCAAAACGTTTACAATTGTTAGATCCATTCGCATCTTGGAATGGTGTTGATTTTAAAGGATTAAAATTGTTGATTAAAGCAAAAGGTAAGTGTACAACTGATCATATTTCTATGGCTGGACCATGGTTAAAATATCGCGGACATTTGGATAATATTTCAAATAACCTTTTAATTGGCGCTGTAAATGCATTCAACGGAAAAACCGACAATGTAAAAAATCAGTTAAACGGAAATTACGAAGGTGTTCCTGTTGTTCAACGCCAATACAAATCTCAGAATATTGGTTCAATTGTGGTTGGTGATGAAAACTATGGTGAAGGTTCATCTCGTGAACATGCAGCAATGGAACCACGTCATTTAGGTGTAAAAGCAGTATTGGTAAAATCATTTGCTCGTATTCACGAAACAAACTTGAAAAAGCAAGGCATGTTAGCATTAACATTTGTGAACCCTTCTGACTACGATAAAATTCAGGAAGATGATAGCGTTGATGTACTTGGTTTAACAGGTTTTACTCCAGGAGTTCAGTTAACTATAGTGTTAACACATAAAGATGGATTAAGCGAAGAATTTAAAGTGAACCATAGTTATAACGCTCAACAAATTGAGTGGTTTAAAGCGGGTGGAGCATTGAATATCATTCGTGCTTCAGTAAATTAATATACTTGCTACATAGTATAAAGCAGCCTAAGGGCTGCTTTTTTTTTATTAGTTATGACAATTTTAAATCGTATTTTTTTATAATACATTGTAAGGTAAACATTTTAAAATTGTATATTTGCCGGAATTTTAGAAACAATTAAAATTCATCATGGCTTCAACTTTTCAATCTTTTCTCGCATCAAAATTTACTACAGAAGGATTAACTTACGATGATGTATTGCTCGTGCCTTCTTATTCAGAAGTACTTCCTCGCGAGGTGAGTATTAAATCAAAATTTTCTAAAAATATTGATATCAATACTCCAATTGTTACTGCCGCTATGGATACTGTAACCGAGCATAGAATGGCAATTGCCATTGCACAGGAAGGTGGTATTGGTGTTTTACATAAAAACATGAGCATAGCTGACCAGGCAGAGCAAGTAAGAAAAGTAAAACGTTCTGAAAGTGGCATGATCATCGATCCAATTACCTTAAATGAAAATGCAACAATAGGTGAAGCGCTTAAATTGATGGCCGATAATAAAATTGGCGGAATTCCTGTTATATCAAAAGATAATAAGCTTGTAGGCATTGTAACTAACCGTGATTTACGTTTTGAAAAAAACATGAACAAACCGGTTAATGAGGTGATGACAAAAAAAGACATCATTACGGCAAAGCAAGGAACCAACCTTAAAAAAGCAGAAGAAATTCTTCAGAATCATAAAATTGAAAAATTACCCGTTGTTGACAACCAAAACAAACTTATTGGATTAATTACCTACAAAGACATTATAAAAAGCAAGGTTCAACCTTACGCTTGTAAAGATGAAGTTGGACGATTGAGAGTTGCTGCAGCAGTTGGTGTAACAGCAGATACCATTGAACGTACAACTGCGTTAGTGAATGCAGGAGTTGATGCAATAATTATTGATACTGCACATGGTCACTCAAAAGGAGTGATTGAAATGCTTAAAGCAGTTAAAAAGAAATTCCCGAAATTACAAGTGGTTGTTGGAAACATTGCAACCGGTGAAGCAGCTTTAGCTTTGGTAAAAGCAGGTGCTGATGCTGTTAAAGTTGGAATTGGGCCGGGTTCAATTTGTACCACTCGTATTATTGCCGGTGTTGGTGTACCTCAATTAACTGCGGTGATGGAAGTTGCTCATGCATTAAAAGGAAAAAACATACCTGTAATTGCAGATGGAGGAATTCGTTTTACAGGCGATGTAGTAAAAGCTTTAGCTGCAGGAGCAAGCACTGTTATGATGGGATCCATGTTTGCCGGCACAGAAGAATCACCGGGAGAAACCATCATTTTTGAAGGTAGAAAGTTTAAATCGTACAGAGGAATGGGTTCTATTGAAGCCATGCAAAAAGGCTCAAAAGATCGTTATTTCCAGGATGCAGAAGATGATATTAAAAAACTAGTGCCAGAAGGCATTAGCGGAAGAGTACCTTACAAGGGACACGTTTCTGAAGTTATATATCAAATTATGGGTGGCTTGAGAGCCGGAATGGGTTATTGCGGTGCAAAAGATATGGCTACCTTACAAAAAGCTAAATTCATACAAATTACGAGTGCCGGCGTAACCGAAAGTCATCCACATAATGTTGTGATTACTCGCGAAGCTCCTAATTATAGCAGAAAGTAATTAATACTTTTTTAGTTGATTTTTTTCTGGCTCACAAATCATTATGATTAAATTTTTATTTGTTTTTTGAAAATTTAATATATATTTGTCTCATTCATTCTAAAATTTTTCTTTTTCATCTTCCCTTCTCATTTTTCACATAAAATTTAAAAACGTTATTTATTTTAATTATACAATATGTTTCACGTAATCGAGTTGAATGACAAACCATTGTCTGAACTAAAAGAAATCGCAAAAAAAATTGGCGTAAAAGCTGAAAATGCAAAAAAACATGATCTCATTATATTAATAGCAGATGCGCAATCTGCAAATCCTGAATTAGCTGCTGAATTACTGAAAGAATTTCCTACACAAGCTCTAAAACAAAAAGTTAGTAAACACCCATTAAAGTCTGATAAAAAAGAAGAATCCAATTCATCAGATGCTTCTATTTCTGAAATGAAAGAAAAACGTGAAAAGCGACCAAGAAAAGTAAAACTGGATCCAATAATAGAAGATATCGTACAGGAAGAAAAAATTATTAATGAAGAAAATGAAATAATAATTCCTGCAGCAAATGAAGAAGTGGCATCAACAAATGAAAATACTGCTCTTGTTGAAAATGAAACTAGTAGTGAAGTAATCACTACTGAATCTAAAACGGAGAAAAACAATGATGAACAAAAAGATGAAAAAAGACAACATCATCCTCATCACCAACATCATCAAAAACCAAGAGATGAATATCACTATAATTTTGATGGAATTGTTTTTGCCGAAGGTGTTTTGGAAATTATGCCGGATGGTTATGGTTTTATGCGCTCATCGGATTACAACTATTTAAGTTCTCCTGATGATGTGTATGTTTCTCAATCTCAAATAAAATTATTTGGTTTAAAAACTGGTGATACTGTAAAAGGCCCTATTCGTCCGCCACGTGAAGGTGAAAAATATTTTCCTTTAATAAAAGTTGATCAGATTAATGGACGCGAACCGGCTTGGATTCGTGATCGTGTGCCTTTCGATTACCTTACACCTTTGTTTCCATACGAGAAATTAAAGTTAACAGGACATCCACAGCAAAGCATGTCAACACGTATTATGGATATGTTTTGCCCTATCGGCAAAGGTCAACGTGGATTAATCGTGGCGCAACCTAAAACAGGTAAAACCATGTTGCTTAAGGAAGTTGCTAATGCAATTGCCTACAATCATCCAGAAGTTTACCTCATCATTTTATTGATTGATGAACGTCCGGAAGAGGTAACTGACATGGCACGCAGTGTTCGTGCAGAAGTGGTTTCGTCTACTTTTGATGAGCCTGCAGAAAAGCATGTGAAAATTGCAAACGTTGTGCTTGAAAAAGCAAAACGTTTAACCGAATGCGGACATGATGTAGTAATTTTATTGGATTCAATAACTCGTTTAGCGCGTGCATACAATACGGTATCGCCTGCATCTGGAAAAGTTTTAACCGGTGGTGTGGATGCCAATGCATTACATAAACCAAAACGTTTTTTTGGTGCTGCTCGTAAAATTGAAAACGGTGGTTCATTAACTATTTTGGCTACAGCATTAACCGAAACAGGTTCAAAAATGGATGAAGTGATTTTTGAAGAATTTAAAGGCACTGGTAACATGGAAATGCAGTTAGACAGAAAACTTTCCAATAAACGTATTTATCCGGCAATGGATATTGTAGCTTCTTCAACACGTCGTGATGATTTGTTGGTTGATCCTGCAACCTTACAACGCATGTGGGTATTACGTAAACATTTAAGTGATATGACGCCTGTTGAAGCCATGGAGTTTTTACAAAGCCGTTTGCGCAACACGCAAAGCAACGAAGAGTTTTTAATCAGCATGAATGGATAAGTAATATGAACAAACGTTTAATTCTATTTTCATCTCTATATTCTGTTTTTACCATTGTTGCCATCTGTATTTCATTTTATGGTGGTTATATAAAACAATTAAATCTGATTTATTTTCTTACACTACTTTCATTTTTACCATTTGTATTTGTTTTTCTACTTCAGCTCAGAAATAAAGATAACGGCGGAATCATTAGTGGTAGAGATGCGATGAAGCAAGCATTAAAAATGGTATTACTTTCTACCTTCTTGCTTACCTTGTTTCAAATAGTTTTTTTTGAGATGGATTTTAGAGATTATAAGATCAATCATATTAGAGCAATCGGACCAGACATTATAAAACAAGAAATTAGTAAAGGTCAGCTGAAAGCTAAAGTAGAAGACATTCCTAAAATTTTAGAAAATGACATCAAGCAAGTTACTTTGTTTGCTGAAATAACAGCTACTTTATTTAAAACTATTTTTTACGGTTTATTTTCATCATTTATTTCCGCGATGATTTTAAAAAGAAAACAAGTATGATTGCTATACAAAACACAATCGTTTCTGATGATCTTCTCGATAAAAAATTTGTTTGTGATTTAAATGCTTGTAAAGGAGAATGCTGCGTAGCAGGAGAATCAGGAGCACCGCTAGAACAAGATGAACTCCCCATTTTATTTGAAATTTTAGATAAGGTTAAACCTTATATGAATAAAAAAGGAACAAAAGCCATTGAAAAAAATGGACCTTACGTTTTAGATAGTGATGGAGATTACACCACAACTTTAGTAGGCAGCGAAGGTGAATGTGCCTTTGTGGTATTTGATGAAAATAAGATAGCCAAATGTGCAATTGAACAAGCCTATAATGATGGTGTGATAGATTGGAAAAAACCAATCTCTTGTCATTTATATCCAATTCGAATTACATCCTACAAAACATATGACGCTTTAAATTACCATAAATGGAGTGTTTGCAAACCGGCTTGCGAGTGTGGTGCAAAATTAGATGTACCGGTATATCAATTTTTAAAAGGACCATTGATTCGTAAATACGGTGAAGATTGGTTTAATGAATTGCAGCAAGTTGATAGTGAAAGAAAAAAACAGCTTCCCATTGAATGAAAGGATTAGTTGTAAAATCTACAGGTAGTTGGTACACCATTAGAACGGAAGAAGGGAAACACCTACAAGGACGTTTAGCAGGAAAGATACGATTAGATGGACGAAAATCTACTAACCCTGTTGTAGTAGGTGATTGGGTTGTATTTAAAATTGATGATAATGATACCGTTGCTGTTATTCAAGAAATTTTACCGCGTAAAAATTACATCATTCGCCGTTCGCTTAATCTTTCCAAACAAACACACATTCTGGCCTCAAATATAGATCAGGCAGTGTTAATGGCTACATTAGTTATGCCCCGAACTTCTACCGGCTTTATTGATCGTTTTTTAGTAACCTGCGAAGCTTACTCCATACCTGCTATAATTTTATTTAATAAAAAAGATTTGCTACATCCTGAACTCGTCGAAATTCAGCAAGGCATCATGGAAATGTACAAATCAATTGGTTATAAATGTTATGCTGTTTCATCATTTGATGAAAAGGATATTCAATTGGTAAAACAATTACTGAACAATAAAACCACCTTAGTTGCCGGACATTCAGGTGTAGGAAAATCCACTTTCATAAATGCCATACAGCCCGAATTAAATTTAAAAACCGGTGAGATATCTGACGTTCACTTAAAAGGAAAACACACTACCACATTTACAGAACTGTTTGAACTAAATGATGGGGGATTCATCATTGATAGTCCCGGCATTAAAGAACTCGGATTAGTAGAAATGAAACCCGAAGAAGTGGGGCATTATTTTCCTGAAATACGCGAAGTAATGAACGACTGCAAATTCAATAATTGCAAACATGAAAACGAACCACACTGTGCTGTTTTAAAAGCCGTTGAAGAAGGTAAAATTCATGAAGAACGTTACGTTAATTACCTAAAAATGCTCAATGGCGATGAAATGAATTGGAAGGATTGGGAGTGAGTTTAGAAATTAATTTTTTATAATTTTCTTCACAAATTCAAAATCAGAATTTTCAATTTTAATTTTTAGAATGTAGATTCCTTTTGCTAAATTCTCAGTTACAATATTTTCTGATGATTTTCCAGATTTAAGATTTTTAATTTCTGTCAAAATTATCCTTCCTAGAAAATCATAAACTTCTATACTGATCTTTGAATCTTGAATTAATTTAACATCAAAATTAAGATTACCCGATGTTGGATTAGGGTGAATGTTGTTTATTTCGTTTTTATCAAAATCACCATATATTGCAATAACAGTAGAATAACTATATTCATCATTAAAATCTGTTTGCTTTAATCTGTAATAAGTAACTTTATCAAATGGATTATAATCATAAGTATGATAATCTAATATTTGATTACTATTACCCGCTCCATCAATAATTATTAGGTTTTCAAAATTTAATCCGTTTTCAGAGCGTTCTAAAGTAAAAAAATCATTATTAGCTTCAGAAGCTGTAGACCATGTTATTTCAATTAATTTTTTATTTATTTTTTTTGCATTGAAAAATAAAAGTTCAATAGGAAGTAAAATATTGCAATTAGTTGTAGCTGTTGCATCAGGAGCTTGATTTAATGTAATATTCTGAATAACATCAGCGTAATTGGTTACAAGAACAACGTAAACTTCTCCGGTTTGTGCATTGGAAATATTAATTTGTTCAGTATTTGAGGATGAATAGCTACAATCTAACGGAGCAGGAAATGATGAACAAGCAGCTTTAGCCGCAGTTAAATTAGCATAAGGTCCCCAAATTGCAAAATCAATATCTGATCCTGCTGTTAAATCAATAGAAATAGTTCCTGAAATATCTATTTCTAAATAAAACCAAGTAGGATTTGGCTTTGTTGATAAACAACCATAGTTAGGGCCAACTGGAGCATCAGCACCACCTTCTTGTGCCTGAAAAACATAAGGTGAACCAGAGCAAAATGGGGCCACTAAGTCACATGTAATATTTGTAGGTGGTGGAGGCGTTGGGCTAATACATACATTAAAAGTTGTGTTTTGCCCTGATGTAGAGGTATAAGAATAAACGCGAACAAAATAGGTATTACCAATTGTCAATCCATTTAAGGTACTTGAATTGGGATCGCTACAAATTAAAGCCGTGCCTAATGTTCCACAATTACCTGAATAAACAGAATGATATAAATCAGTTGTTGATCCTGTAACATTATTCAATGTAATATTTATTGAGTTACTATTTGCAATAAATGAAAACCAAACATCATCATCTGCTGTTCCAAAACAACTACCCAATGCAACGCCAGAACTAGTTGCCCCTGCAATAGTTCCCTCTGTTTGTAAAGTACATGTATTTGGAGAATCATTAACTGTAACTTGGGTAGCGCCTGAACATTCATCATTAATTGGAGGAGGTGGCGGAGAAGATATACATAGATTTTGAGTAGTAGTAACCAAAGTTGACCATGTATAGAGCCTTATGTAATAAGTTTGACCAATTGTCAAACCACTAATTGTCCCCCCCGCATCGTTATCTGTACAAAGAAGTGAGTTCATAGTAGAATTACATGATCCAGAAAAAACTTGCCAATATATATCTGTGTTTCCAGAAACCCATGTTGAAGATAAAATATGAGTTGTTGTTGTTGCAACAAAAGAAAACCAAACATCATCATCAGGGGTTACTGGGTTTGTGGTACATGCACCACTTGGGGTAACATTTGAGTTTGTAGCTGCATTTGTTGATTGGTTCAATAGATTTGCACAAGTTCCATTTGTAGGGATTACTGGGAAGGCAGTTGCACCAGCACAATTATCATTTGTAGGTGGAGGTGGAGGAGCTGACAAGCAAATATTCTGTGTTGTTGAACCTGAGCTCGACCATGTATACAATCGAACATAATAAGTTTGTCCAATTGTCAAACCAGTAATTGTTCCTCCAGCATCATTATCTGTACATAATAACGTATTCATAGTACTAGCACAAGAGCCTGAAAAAACTTGCCAGTAAATATCTGTATTGCCTGAAACATAAGTTGCAGATAGAATATGTGAAGTTGTAGTAGCTACAAATGAAAACCAAACATCATCATCAGGTGTACCAGAATTACTTGTACAAAAACCATTGGGATTAACATTGGAATTTGTAGCACTAGACGTATATTGATTATTAAGGTTTGAACATGTACCGTTTGTAGGTATTGTAGGGAAAGGAATTGCGTTATTACAATTATCATTTGTTGGAGGTGGAGGCGGTGAAGAAATGCAAATATTTTGTGTGGTTGCACCAGTACTTGACCATGTATATAGTCGAACATAGTATGTTTGACCTATCGTTAATCCAGTAACAGTTCCTCCTGAATTTACATCAGTACATAAAATAGAATTCATTGTAGAACCACATGACCCAGAAAAAATTTGCCAATAAATATCCGTGTTGCCTGAAACCCATGTAGCAGTTAATATGTGAGTTGTTGTAGTTGCAACAAATTTGAACCAAACATCGTCGTCTGGTGTTCCAGAGTTAAAAGTACAAGAACCGCTAGGAGTAACATTTGAATTTGAAGCTCCTGCAGTCGATTGATTATTTAAATTTGAACATGAACCATCAGTTGGTATGGCAGGGAATGATATGGCGCTTGAACAATTATCATTCGAAGGTGGACAAACAGCATTATTGGTTAATACAACATTATCGGTTAGGGTACAACCGGATATAGTATTTGTTAAAGTCCATTGTAATGTAGTGCTTGTATTTGCAGTAATTCCAGTAACAGTTGTTGAAGCAGAAGTAGAATTATTAATTGTAATGCCCGTACAGCCAGTTACGCAAGTCCAAGCTCCTGTAAATCCACTTATTGTATTTGCGTTTATAGTAAAAGTTGAACTATTACATTGTGTTTGGTCTACACCTGCATCAGCAGTAGGTGGAGTTGCATAAATAATAATCAATTGTCCGCCGCCGCCATCAGCTCCTGTCCCCGTGCCATTTCCACCACCTCCACCTCCACCTGGTGATCCTCCTAAGTTACCATTTCCATTTCTAGTTGTTTTTCCTGACCCGCCATCCCCTCCTCCTGAATTTCCTGAACCACCAATTTCATTTGATGCTGGGTTTCCACTACCTGTTGAAGAAGCGCCTTCTCCACCTCCACCACTACCTGTACCACTTAAACCATTTGCGCCATTTCCTCCATTGAAATTAGTAGTTCCACCAGTTGCAGTTCCTCCTACGCCACCTGCACCACTTGCAGCTCTTACCCCAAATCCACCGCCAAAACCTTTTATTGTAGTAGCTCCAATTATTATTTGTGTAAAACCACCTGCAGTTCCACTTGAACCTTGAGCCCCACCAGTTCCACCTAGGCCAACAGTATAATTATAAGTTGCTCCACCATTAACTGTTATTCCATCATAAATGGCACAACCGCCACCGCCACCGCCACCGCCACCATCTTTATTTGAGCCATTACCACCACCACCTCCTCCTCCTGCACCCCAACACTGAACTGTTAATGATGTAACACCACAAGGCACGGTAAATGAACCACTAGTAGTAAATGTCTGTGTAGTTACAGATTGAGCTAGAACAAGTGATATGAAAAAAGTAAAAAATAAAAGGAATTTAATTCTCAACGTATTAAAAAGTTAAATTATTTGTAATTGATTATATCCTCTTTCTTTAATTGATATTTTTTTAAAACTTCAAACAGCTCTCTAGTATCCATTAATAAATTATGAGTAATAGTTAATTCTTGTGCTTTTTCATTAATGATTACTGAAACAACTTTTTCCTTCCAACCACTTAACTCATTTTTTAACTCATTTATTTCAATGAAATTAAAATTTGTAGTTTTTATAACTAAACGTTTAACGGTAATCTCTTCACTGTTTTCATTGAGACCTGATATTTTATCAAATGAGTTTTGACTGAAAGAAAATCCGGAAAAAATAAAAAAAATAAAAAAACATATCCAATAATTTCTATTCATTTTTTTGTTTAATTTTTTTGCAATTTATAAAAAAAAATAAAAACGTAATTAGAAAAAATAATTGATTTAATATAAATCATAGTTTATTGGTTTTGGAATCACTTCCCCATCAACTTCAACACCTTTTCAATATCCTCTGGTGTATCTATGCAGTGACTTTCAAATGTGGTGCTTACACATTTGATTTTATAACCGGCCTCTAACCATCTCAATTGTTCCAAAGATTCTGCCAATTCAAGTGCTGAGGGTTTTAACTGAGTAATTGCTTTTAAAACATCTGTACGATAGGCATATAAGCCAACGTGACGGAAATAATTATGTTTTAAATGCCATTCGTTTTCAGGAACTCCTTTTAAATATGGAATAACATTTCTACTAAAATAAAGGGCTTCGTTATTTGTGTTAAGTACAATTTTCACTTCGCCTTTATCCATTAATATTTCATGACTTTCAACCGGAATCATTTGAGTTAGTAACTCTGCTTTTCCATCGCACTTTTCAGCAATTTCATTTATCTGATCAGGATGTAAAAATGGTTCGTCGCCCTGAATGTTTATTACATAATCGTAATTTTCATTTAATTGTTGTAAACAATCAAAACAACGATCGGTTCCGCTTGGATGATGTATTGCTGTCATCACCACTTCTCCACCAAAATTTTTAACATGATTAAAAATTCGTTCATCATCTGTTGCAACAACTACTTTATCTATTTTTTTAGCAGCAATTGATTGTTCGTAAACGCGTTGAATCATAGATTTTCCTTCAATTTCTGCCAAAGGTTTTCCTGGAAATCTGCTTGAAGAATAGCGAGAGGGAATTATGCCTAAAATCATAATTGAATGCTTAATTGTTGTTGTAAAATTTCACCATTTGATGTAGTGAAAAAATCAGTATTCATTTTATTTCTTAACTCAATGTATTTTTTATAACTGCTATCAAAATCAGTTCGTTTATCTAGCACCTCATCAAAATTATCGTTGCATGCCATCAGTAATTCACAAGCTTCACGTATAGCGTAATTGGAACCATCGTTGAAAGTAATATAATCAGCAAGCTTGTTTTTTCTAATGTAATTTTTAAATAAAATACCTGCGTTTCTATTTATCAAAATTCGAAGGCCACAAACTTTAGCAATGGATAAATCAAGCACATCATCAAAAAAATAAGCTACTTCGTTGGCTTGCAAGTTATGTTGTTTGCAAAAATGCTGAAAGGCATCTATTTTATTAGAAAACTTAAAGTAACAAGAATGAAAATGTTCGCGTGTAGTAAAATAAAACGATTGTTGATTTTTTTCTCCGGAAATGATTGCCGTAAAAGGCATTTTTTTATTTTTTAAATAGTAAGAAAAACGAAGTAGATTAGTGCCCATACTGTCTGCTTCATTAAAATTACTGCTTCTGCTCTCATTTTTTTCAGCACTATTAAAAACGCCGTCCCAATCAAAAATAAAGGCCTTGATGGTTTCTAATTTTTTTGAAATTTCTTTAGAAGAAATTAAAAACTCAGCTCCGGAATTGGTAAAAACAACTTGTAACTGCGAAGGAAGCATTAATAGTAATTTTGATTTATTTTGAAACTAAACTTGTTTCATTTCTTCAGGAAGAAAATGGAAAAATGTATCTCCTCTTAAACCTAATCGTAAAGTTTCTAAAGGAATAATATCATCGGGTGCTATATTTCCTAAATTAACATTGGCGCCAAAAAGCTTAATAAAATAAACTTGTTGCGATTTTTGCGGTGTTTCCCAAATGATGTTTTCAACAGGGACTTTACTGGTAATTTTATTAACTAATAATACATGCGTGCTTCCATTTCTGTGAAAAATACCCACCGTACCACTTTCACGTGCCTCTGCAATCACTTTTGATGATCCTGCTTCTAATTCAGCATTCATCATTTTTATCCATTTACTTGGGTGAATAATGATTCCTTCTTCTTTTGAACCAACTTCGGAAAGTACAGTGTAGTTTTTTGAAAGAATATTAATGTATTTGCATTTTTCATCGTGAGGCAATTCAATCGAACCATCTGAAACCTCAGCTGCTGTTAACTTGTACTTGTCTATTATCTTCAAATAATCTTCAAATTTATTTCGAATAATAAACGCTTCAAGTAAAGTGCCACCAAGATAAACTTTGATATTTGCCTCGGTGTATAGTTTAACTTTTTCTTTAATATTAGGAGATACTAATGAAGTGCCAAAACCAAATTTCACAAAATCAATCTGATTTCCTCCCACTTCAATCATATCTGCTGCTTGTCGGGTGCTTAAACCTTTATCCATTACCATGGTTACACCATGAGATCTGTTTTTTAAGGTACGCTGCGGAATGTGATCTAATTCAAAATTGAACATTAATTTGTTTTTTTATACGTGTTGATAACCTGAATTACTGTTGCATTCTCCTTTAAATCGGGAATAAAATCAAATAATTCGTTATGTTTTTCATAATCAATAGAAAGTGCCTGCTGTAAATGAGTTAAAGCATCTTGTTTTTTATTTTGCAGCATCAAATGTGCGCTTAAACGGTAGTGTAACTCGGCGCATTCTGGGAAAAATTTAATTCCTTCTTTCAATAATTGAACGGAATCCTCTTCCATGCCATTTTCAATTAATAATGAGGAGAAATCAAGGTATACATCAAAATCGTCGTAACCTAATTCTAACACTCTGCCATAGGCATTCATTGCTTCTTCAAAAAAACCTAGTTTGGTCTGAATTTCGGCAAAAACATACCAATATTCCGAATTAGCTGAGTTAATTTCAATTGCTTTTTTGACGTAATGAATTCCTTCTGTAATTCTATTTTGTGCTTCCAACACAATACCAATGGCCAACCAAGCATCTGCGAAATTTGAATCAAGTTTTACGGCTTTATTAAAATTCAATAATGCCTGATCAAATTTTTCCAATTGTTCGTAGCACTCGCCAATGTAATAATAAGCTGTTGGGTCGGGTTTCTCGTGTGTAAATGTTTCTTTATAAACATCAATTGCCTCTTCAAAACGATTTAAGTTGGCCAAAGAATTTCCTTTGTTAAAATATGCAGAAGAAAAATTTTCATTGATGGCTATGCAATAATCATAGGCTTCTATTGCTTTTTCGTAATTCTGTTTTTTGCTATGGCAAATACCCAAATTAAACCATGCCTGATAACTGAACGGAAATTCATCAATGTACTCTGTAAAAAACTTAAGTGCATCGTCGTTTTTCCCAGCTAAATCAAAACTTAAAGCCAATTCGTTAAGTAAATAATCGGCTTCCTTTTTAATTTTTATGGCTTTTTTGAAAAAATAAATAGCATCATCTGCCTTTTCTTCATTCAAGAACTCCTGGCCGATAGCGATATAAATTTCTGCCGGATCATCGGAATAACTAAGTGCTATTTTATAATTTTCAATAGCTTGCTCGCTTAAACCCATTTGACCATAAATAACGGCGCGAGTGGTATAAATTTCAGAATTGGAAGGTTCTATTTTTTCTAGTTCGGAGAGTATATCTAACGCTTCTTTGGTTTTGTGTAGGCCAGATAAAAATTGAGCTTTAAAAATTCTGAAAATTACAGAATACGGATATTGATTTAATGCCAAATCTATGGCAATTTTAACCCTATCCATCTTAAACATCGTAAAATAGTATTCAATAATTTCTTCTAATTCATCAGCATCAAAAAAAATTTGCTGATTGGATTTTATTGAAAGTTCAAATTTCTTTACGAGTTCAGTTAAATATTGATCGTGTTCATTCATTGCAGATTAATTTTTAATTCTTTGTCCTAAATTCAAATACATTTTTCACTATCTGCTTTCAGGCTTTAACTGTTAACGAAAAATCACCCTACTTATTTTACACAAATATAGCTCTTAAAAAGTGAATTTTGTTAAATGTTATAAACAGATTGTTATTAAAATAATTTATGATTTTAAGCACACTTAAATGATTGAAAATAATAAATTTGTTATCCAAATTTTTTCGTTTTGACATTAATTAAATCTATTTCAGGAATAAGAGGTACAATCGGTGGGAAACCCGGCGATGGCTTAAGCCCAATTGACATTGTAAAATTTACAGCTGCTTTTGGTGTTTGGGTAAAAAACAATTCAACATCAAAAAAAACCACAGTGGTTATAGGTAGAGATGCTCGAATTTCTGGTGAGATGCTCACCCAATTGGTATCGGGAACATTGTTAGGTTTAGGAATTGATGTAATTGACCTTGGATTATCAACTACGCCAACGGTTGAAATGGCAGTAACTCATTATGAGGCAGCAGGCGGAATAATTTTAACTGCAAGTCACAATCCTAAGCAATGGAATGCATTAAAATTATTGAACGACAAAGGTGAGTTCATTAGTGAGTCAGCTGGTAAAGAAATTTTAAAAACAGCTGATGAGTTAACTATTGAATTTTCTCAAGTTAGCGATCTTGGAAAGCACAAAGCAAGTAGTAATTTTTTGAAAGAACATATCGAAAAAATTATTCAATTAAAATATGTGGATGTTCAAGCAATTAAAAAAGCAAAATTTAAAATTGCACTTGATGCAGTAAATTCTACAGGAGGAATTGCTGTACCAATGCTATTAAAAGCTTTGGGTGTTGAATACATTGTTGAGCTTTACACTGAACCACATGGCGATTTTCCTCACAATCCCGAGCCATTACCAGAACATTTAAGGGATCTTTCTAAAGCCGTTACAAAAAACAATGCTCACCTAGGAATTTCTGTTGATCCAGATGTTGATCGTTTAGCATTAGTTTGCGAAGATGGTGAAATGTTTGGTGAAGAATATACTTTAGTTGCAGTTGCCGATTATGTTTTAAAAATAAATAAAGGTGGAAATACGGTTTCCAACTTATCTTCAACCAGAGCATTAAGAGACATTACTGAAAAAGCAGGCGGAAATTATGCCGCAGCTGCTGTTGGCGAAGTAAATGTGGTTACAAAAATGAAAGATACAAATGCGATTATTGGTGGGGAAGGAAATGGGGGAGTAATTTTACCTGAGTTGCATTACGGACGAGATGCATTGGTTGGAATTGCTATTTTTTTAACGCATCTGGCTAAATTTGGGAAATCGATTTCCATGTTACGTGCAACCTATCCAAATTATTTTATCTCAAAAAACAAAATCGAACTTACTCCTGAAATAGATGTAGACCAAGTTTTAGAAAAAATTAAAGACAAGTATAAAAAACAACCTATTAACACTATTGATGGTGTTAAAATCGAATTTGATAAAGAATGGGTGCACTTACGAAAATCGAACACTGAACCTATTATCCGAATTTACTCTGAGAGTAAATCCATGACTACTGCTAATAACCTGGCAAAGAAAATCATGCAGGATATCAAAGAAGTGATTAAGTCCTGATTTAATGCTTCACTTTTACAAATATCACGGTACCGGAAATGATTTTATCATTTTAGATAACCGCGACAACAACATTCATCTAACTTCTTCCCAGATTTCCTATTTATGCCACCGGAATTTTGGCATTGGTGCAGATGGTTTGATGTTGCTTGAAAAATCAACAGATACACATTTCAAGATGCGCTATTTCAACAGCAATGGAGAAGAAGGCAGCATGTGCGGAAACGGCGGAAGATGCCTGGTTGCATTTGCAAAAAAATTAAACATCATTACAACTGAAACTGAATTTGAAGCAATTGATGGTTTACATCATGCAACATTCACTGAAAATGGCATACGACTAAAAATGAATGATGTTGATGGAATCGAAAAAATTGGAAATGATTTTTTCCTAGAAACCGGTTCACCGCATTATGTGAAATGTGTCAATAATTTACATACAATAGATGTATTTGTAGAAGGAAGAGCAATTCGTTATAACAATCGTTTTTCGGAAAAAGGCACCAATGTAAATTTCATTGAGAAAATTGGAGACACCCTTCACATTAGAACCTACGAAAGAGGTGTAGAAAACGAAACCTTATCTTGCGGAACTGGCACTGTTGCCGCTGCAATTATTAGCTCCCTAGGAACTTCAGATGAATATAAGGATGTGCAATTTCAAACCAAAGGCGGACCATTAAAAGTCAGTTTCATTAAAAGCAATGAATTTCAATTTAAGCAAGTATGGCTCGAAGGTCCTGCAAAATTAGTTTTTGATGGAAAAATAGACATTAGTAACTAACTTGACTTTACATTTAAAAAAAATTAGATTTGTGAGTGTAGTTTTTTATTCCGTACATTACATTATTGTTGATTAATACTTTCTCGTTATGAAAAAAATAAAAGTTGCCATTAATGGTTTTGGAAGAATAGGTAGAGTTTTTACACGCGCTGCTTTCCAACATCCCGATTTAGAAATTGTTGCTATTAATGATTTAACCGATAGCAACACATTGGCACATTTATTAAAATATGATTCTGTTCATAGAGCTTTTCCGGCAACTGTAAATTGCGATAACAAGCAAATTTTTATTGATGGCAAAGCCATTCAGGTTTTTAATTCGAAAGATCCGGCTCAACTTCCTTGGAAAGAATTGGAAATTGATATAGTGATTGAATCTACGGGGCATTTTTTAGATAAAGAAAGTGCGCAAAAACATATTGATGCGGGTGCAAAACGAGTAATTATTTCAGCTCCACCAAAAGATAATACCAAAGCCGTGGTGATGGGCATCAACGATAATATTTTGGATAAAAACGACATCATTGTTTCCAATGCAAGTTGCACTACCAATTGTGCGGCACCAATGATAAAAGTTTTGCACAAGTGGGGCATTGAAGATGCCTACATTAACACCGTGCATGCCTATACAGGAGATCAGCGATTGCACGATGCACCGCATAAAGATTTAAGAAGAGCCCGTGCCGCTGCTGTGAGTATTGTTCCAACTTCAACCGGTGCAGCAAAAGCCATTACCAAAATTTTCCCTAATTTAGAAGGTAAAATTGGTGGCGGGGGTATTCGTGTTCCAGTACCCAATGGATCTCTTACGGATATTACTTGTGTACTCCAATCCTACCCTACTGCCGAAGAAATTAATGCTGCATTTAAAGAAGCCGCAGAAAACGAATTAAAAGGCATTTTACAGTATACCGAAGATCCAATTGTTTCTACTGACATTATCGGAAACCCTTATTCATGCGTTTTTGATGCTGAATTTACTTCCATCGTTGGTAATTTGGTTAAAGTTATTGGTTGGTACGACAATGAAATGGGTTACAGTAACCGATTGGTTGATTTAGTTTTAAAGCTTGAAAGTTTAAAATAAACATTTAGTTCATCCTCTAAATTTCTCCTAAAAAAATGTCTTAATTGTAATTCTTTACTCAATTAATAGCTATTATAGTAGTAATCTATTTCACAATTTTATTTTGTTATTAAACTTTTTTCGTAGACTCTTTACAATATATTTATTAATTTTTACATAAGAATGTAATACATAAGAATATTATGTATATTTGTGAAAAATTAATGTATGTATTCTTCTGAATTAATTAAAGGCACACTTAAACCCATTATTTTAAAACTGCTTTCGGAAAACAAACGAATGTATGGTTACGAAATTACTGCCAAAGTAAAAGAACTTACTTCTAATAAAATTCAATTAACAGAAGGTGCCTTGTATCCTACCCTGCATGCTTTGGAAGCAGATGGAATTTTGGAAACAGAAACCGAATTGATAGGAAAAAGAGTAAGGAAATATTACTCTTTAAGTAAGGAAGGTAAAAAATCTGCTAAGTTAAAAATCACCGAATTTCAGGAGTTTATTGAAACAATGAAATTCCTGATGGGATGGAACATTAAAAATGCAATGAATTAAAAAGCATTGAAAAAAATGTACAAACTCACTGAAGAACAAATTGAATTCATTTCAGCCGACATTAAAAAACGCGGCATTGAAATGAATGATTTGCATGATAACATATTAGATCATGCTTGTTGCATGATTGAAAATAATCTCGAAGAAAACGGAGACTTCGGGAAATTCTATTCCAACACCATTGTAAAGTTTTACAAAAACGAGTTATGGGAAATAGAAGAAGAAACAATATCTCTGCTCATGTTTAAAAATTATTACATTATGAAAAAAGCAATGTTAATTAGTGGATTCATTTCAAGTGTACTTGTAATGACAGGAATCTTGTTTAAGTTTATGCATTGGCCAGGTGCATCAGCTCTATTAGTATTTGGAATTGGCAGCAGCAGTTTGATTTTTTTACCACTTTTATTGATATTAAAAGTAAAAGAGAATAAACAAGTAAAAAACAGACTAATCATTTTGATAGGAATGATTTCTGCAATTACGTTGTCTTTAGGTATTTTGTTTAAAATCATGCACTGGCCCGGAGCAAATATGCTTGGCATAAGTTCTATAGTTTGTTTGGTAGGTTTATTTTTACCTATTTATTTTACAACAGGCATTAGGAATCCTGAAACTAAAACGAATACAATCATTATTTCTTTAATTATATGTTTGGGTTCAGGATTATTTTTAGCCTTAGTAAATTCACGTCCAAGTGCAACCATAGCTGAAAAAAGTTATTATTCGAATCAGCAAATGCAGAAAATAAGCGAGTTAAATACAGTACTTACTGTAAAAGACACTAATGAAAGAAATAGTACAAATAAAATTAAAATAGTAACTAGCCTTTATATAAAGATTGAAAAATTAAAATTGGATTTATTTAATCTTTCAGAAAACACAACTCTTTCAAAAATCGATTTTTCAAAGCTTGAAAATCCAAGTAATTTTAAAGAGGTAAATACTTATTTATTTGGAAATGATACTTTAGCAGAGCAAAATCTTTCTGAATTAAAATCTGCACTAATAATCTATTTAAAACTGTTACCAGAAAAGAAACAAAAAATAGCGTATGAAGTTTTGAATTTAGATGGGAAAAACAATAAAGAAAATGAATTTCAAACCTGGGAGCAAATGTATTTTTACAACACACCAATTAGTGTGGCACTGCAAAATTTAAATCAAATTAAATTATTATTGTACGTGTTAAGCAATTAGTTAACACACTTGATCTTCTTCTTGCTTTTAGATCTTTTTTATATAGTTTTCTTTAAACAATTGTTTCCATTTTGTTAATAATAGATGAATGGTTGAAATTCGTGTCAAAAAAAATATATTTTTGTAAATAAGAAGAAAGTGAACACCCTATTGGAATTTCAAATTTCAAAACCACTTTCAGATTTAAAAACATTAAATAATTATTTTTATGAAAAAACTTTTACTCTTAGTAAGTTCTTTATTCTTCGCGTCTCAATCAATTGCACAAAACTGTTCTGGTTTGTTTTTCTCAGAATATGTTGAGGGATCAAACAATAACAAAGCATTAGAAATTTACAATCCAACACCTAATCCAATTACTATTAATGGTGATTACAGAATTGTTCGATATAACAATGGAACTACTGCCGGAGTAGCCGAAGCAAGTTCTCAGGCCATGGTAGTTTTAGGGCAACACACCATTCAGCCTTATGATGTATGGGTATTGGTAATAGACAAACGAAATCCAGCAGGAACGGGCACCGAATTGCCTGTTGATGCAGCATTACAAGCAGTAGCAGACACATTCATTTGCCCTGATTACAACACTAGTTACGCATTGTATCACAATGGTAATGATGCTTTATCATTACAACGAAATGTTGGTGGAACTTGGGTTTATGCTGATATTTTAGGAGAAATTGGTTTTGATCCAATAAATTCATGGTCTGATTGCGCTCCATTTTATGACGGTAGCTGTGGTGCATATTGGACAAAAGATCAAACTTTACAAAGAAAGCCAGGAGTTCAACAAGGTGTTTCTGTTAATCCATCACCATTTATTGCTCCTGCGGAGTGGGATTCATTACCCAATAATACGTTCAGTGGTTTAGGACAACATGGATGTACTTGTGACCCTAATTATGTTGGCTTAAAAGAAGAAGTATCAGTTAAACAATCAGAAGTAAAATTATTCCCAAATCCTGCTTCTGATGTTGTAACTTTTTTATCTGCTGATAAAAAAATTAATGCAGTTCTTGTTTATGATATCACCGGAAAACTGGTTGAACAAATTAATTTCACTAAGGGCAAATTACAATTCAAACAGGAATTAAAGCTAACAACAGGACTTTATTTTGTGGAGGTACGTTTTGAAAACGGAACCATCACTTCAGAGAAATTGATGATTCAATAATCATAAATTTTCTCCATGAATTATTACAGAGTTTTCATTTTACTATCGTTGTTTGCTTTTTCTTTAGCAAATGCGCAACCTTTTTATATCAAAGGTGTAATTAAGGATGCCACTTCTAACGAAACACTTATTGGCGCGAGTGTGTCATTAAAAACAGGTGTAGGTACGGTTACTGATTTGGATGGGAATTTTTCACTTAAAGTAGAGCCTGGTGTTTACACTATTAAAGTATTCTATGTTGGTTACGAAGGCTATTCTCAAAAGGTTGTAGTAAAAGATAAAGATGTATTAATAAATATCTCATTAGAAAGTGTTCAACTTGATGAGGTTGAAATTACTGCTAATATTGGGACAGTTCGTGAAACACCTGTTGCGATTAGTAATATATCACAACAAAAAATACAAGAAGAACTTGGAGGAAGAGACATTACCATGTTGCTAAATAGTACTCCCGGAGTTTATGCAACTGAGCAAGGTGGTGGTTCGGGCGATTCAAGAATTACATTAAGAGGTTTTGATCAGGCGAACATAGCAGTAATGGTTGATGGAGTTCCTGTTAACGATATGGAAAACGGGGCTGTTTACTGGAGTAATTGGGATGGTTTATCTGAAATTACAAAAACCATGCAAGTTCAAAGAGGATTAGGAGCAACAAAACTAGCTGTTGCTTCTGTTGGAGGTACAATGAATATTATAACTAATTCAATAGATCAAAAGCAAACAACAACAATAAAAAGAGATTTTGGAAATAACAATTATGAAAGAACTTCTATTGGATATAATTCAGGATTAGTAAAGAATAAATTCGGTGTTGTATTTGCCGGAAGTTATAGAAAAGGTGACGGATGGGTACAGGGAACTTTTATAGAAGCTTGGAGTTATTTTGGAAAACTTCAATACAAACCAAACAGTAGGCATTTACTTTCGCTAAGCGTAAATGGTGCTCCGCAGCGTCATGGAATGAGAACTGCAAAAATGACTATTGGACTATTTAGCAGAAAACTGGCTTCTGATGTAGGCATTGAAAATCCGGATAAAAATTTACTTTTAGCAGGTCCTGTTGGCTTAAATTTAGGTGAACAGCCATTAAATTATAATGCAGATTTGGCAACACTTAATGGACAGGATTTATTTACCAACGTGAATTTTTATCATAAACCACTGTTTAATTTTAATCATTTTTGGACAGCAACTGATAAATTAACAATTTCATCAGTTGCATATGCGTCTTTTGGAAATGGTGGCGGAACTGGTATGTTAACTACCTTACCATATGATACTGTTAAAGGATACAGAGATTATTCCATACAATATTCTCAAAATGAAAATTTTGTTGCTACAGGCGCCACTTTAAAATATTATGGAAGTGAGAAAAAATCATCAAACATTATTCGTGCATCTATGAATAATCATCAGTGGTATGGATTGCTTTCAACCGCAATTTATAAAATTGATACAGCTTTTACA
Source organism: Bacteroidia bacterium (assembly GCA_044352985.1). Lineage (GTDB taxonomy): Bacteria > Bacteroidota > Bacteroidia > B-17B0 > Aurantibacillaceae > JADJDM01. Next base: position 89,789 of record JBILCU010000003.1, on the reverse strand, counting down.
ATGACATTTGGTGTAGATGCAAGATATTACAGAGGATTACATTACAGAACAGTTTATGATTTATTTGGCGGAGATTATTACAGAGACAATACCTCAGATAAAAATCAACCTCGTGGTATTTATAATCCATTTAATCCAACTTACATCGATCCTAATTATAAAAATGAAATGAAAAGAGAAGGTGATAAAATACAGTATAATTATGATGGATTAGTTAGTTGGGGAGGTTTGTTTTCCCAATTAGAATACAAAAAAAATAAATGGACCGCATTTGCCACTCTTACAGGATCATATACTGGTTATCAAAGAAAAGATTACTTTGACAAAAAAGATGTTGATTTGGGTCCGGAAAAAAAAGGATTGAATAAATTTTTTGATTTTTTTAAGGATAATAGAAATGATAATGTTTTGCCTGCAATTATTGGATTTAATGATGTCTTATTGCATAATGGGACTGATTATTTAGTAATTGATGCAACAAAAAACACAACGTATCAAAATGGAGATACCACTTTTGTTGTTTATTATAACCCAAATTCTACTATTGTAAATAATACTAAATATATTGTTGGCGCAAAACGTTATACAATAGACTCAAAAGAAGCGAAGTACTCTAGAACAAAGAAAAAATGGTTTCCCGGATTTACAATTAAAGGAGGCGTAAATTATAAAATTAACACCAATTACAATGTTTATGCAAACGTTGGAGTATTAAGTGTTGCGCCAAAATTTAATAATGTGTTCAATGGAAATACAGTTGGTAATAAGGAATTTAAAGACGCTAATAATCAATTAATAATTTCACAAGAAGTTGGTGGTGGAGTTAAATTTAAAAAATTTGCAGGTAATGTAAATGTATATTACACCATTTGGAATAATAAACCGGTACCCACTTATCCATTTAATGATGAACTAACCGTAAATATAAATGGAGTAAATGCAACACATGCCGGAATTGAATTTGATTGGAATTATAATTTTTTTAAAAATATAGAATGGGAAAGTGCTTTAGCAATTGCTAATTGGAAATATTCAAGCAATAGAATTGTTTATGTTATAAATGATTTAGGAAATATTGTAGATTCTGTTGAATTTAGTGCTAAAGGAGTACATGTTGGAAATGCTGCACAATTTCAGTGGAGTAATTCTATTAAATACAAGTTTTATAAAGGATTCTATATAAAACCAAGATATACTTATTTTGGAAAAAATTATTCTAGTTTTGATGCAACATCATTATCGGGAGTAAATGCAAACAGAGATTCGTGGAAAATGCCTAATTATGGTTTTTTAGATTTTAATGCTGGTTTTGAATCAAAATTTGAAGGTTTAAAATTAAACTTTACCTTGTCAGTAAATAATGTGCTTAATACTATTTATATTTCAGATGCACAAAATAATGCTGTTGGACTAAAACAATTTGATGCTAATTCAGCAATAGTTTTTATGGGACAAGGGAGAAGATTTATAATTGGATTGAGAGTAACTTTTTAAATAACAAGAAATGAAAAAAACAATTTTATCAGCAGGTTTAGCGCTATTTACATCAGCGCTAATGGCACAGGCAACATTGCCAAGCACAGAAAATTTTACCGGCTTTACCGGAACTTTTTCGCAAGCAGGCTGGACATATGTAGATGCTGCAGGTGGAACTGCGCCAAATTATGTATATGCTACTGGTGGTGTTGGAGGTTCAACAGCCGGTCGATTAGATGAAACCATGGATTACATTCAGGTATTTGTTGGTGGTCAAATGGGCACTACTACTTATGTGTTAAAAGGAAATAATACCGGCGGAGGTTGGCTAGGTACATTTAAAGTTAGAGAATCTGTTGATGGAAATACTTGGACAGATTTGGCTTCTTATGTGGATGGCGCTCTTACATCAACCTTAACCACTTTTACCGTAACACCAGCTGCTGCATCAAGATACATTAGATGGGAATTTACTAGTAAAACCTCAGGTAATAATATTGCCATAGATGATATAAACATTACAGCAGGTGTTTCTGCCAATTCAGACATTAATGTTAAATATGCAACTACTCCCATTTTGAGTGGTGGAACAACACCAATATTTAATTCTGCTGTTGGTACAGCAGTGCCAGTAAATTTCACAATTGAAAATCTTGGTTTGGCTAATTTGGATGTTACTTCTGCTTCAATTAGTGGAGCTGCTGCTGCAGATTATTCAATTACCAGTCCTGCAGGTGCATTTTCAGTAAACCCTCAATCTAATGCTACTTTAACATTAAGCTTTAATCCTTCTGCAACTGGAACTCGTGATGCTGTTTTAACCATTAATAGTAATGATGCAGATGAATCTGCTTATGTAATTAATTTATATGGAGTTGGTGGAAACTTGGTTTCTGAGCCTGCTTCACAGCCAAGTAATCTTAATTTCTCATCCATTAAATCCTACCGCGCAAAATTTTCATTTACTGCATCAACAAGTAATCCCAATGCATACATTATTTTAAGACAAGAAGGTAATTCAATTATTACAGATATTCCTGTAGATGGTATTCCCTACAAAAAAGGCGACAGAATTGGTAATTCAAAAGTAGAATATGTTGGTAGCTCAGTTCAAAATACTATGTTCAATATTTGGGCTGGAAAAACCTATCAATTAGCAGTATTCTCATTTAATGGAAGTGGAACATTTATTAATTACAATACCAACTCACCTGCAACTGGTAATTTCACTAGTTTGTCAACCATGATGCCTGCAAATGAATATTCAAGTGTTTCCACTTCAGCTGCTACTTTTATTACCGACTTACACAATAAAGTAAATCCACATTCATCTATTTTCTACAGCAATTATGCAAATACCATGATTAATTTATTTGAATCAAGAGACACTTCAGACGGAAGAAAATACGTGGTTTGTTCCTATTCAAGTTATAGAGCGGTTTATACTCCACCGTTCGATTGGACAAGTAATGATTTCAGCAGAGAGCATAGTTTCCCTCACACTTGGATGCCAACTTTTCCTGCAGATAATCCTGAGAAACCAGAGTACAATGATCAGCACATGCTTTACCCAACAAAACAAAACGATGTAAATGCGGAAAGAAGTAATTACCCTTTAGGGGAAGTAATCACTGTTCAATCTGCATTTTTAGATGGAAAAGTTGGATTAAATGCAATAGGAAAAAAAGTATACGAACCAAGAGATGAGCATAAAGGTAATGCTGCCAGAGCTATTATGTATCAATCAATATGCTATACCGGAGTAAGTGGAAATCTTTGGAATTTCCCTAATCCAATTAGTGCTACAGTTCAGTATGGTCAAGATCAGGAAGTACTTAAAGCTTGGCATTATCAAGATCCACCGGATGCTTATGAAATTGCTAGAAATGATTTTTTAGATTCACTTCAAGGCAATCGTAATCCGTTTATTGATAGCGTGCAATATGCTTGTTACATTGATTTTTATACGATGACAAAAATTCAAAGCGCATCTACTCCGTGTGGCTCTTTTGTAGGATTAAATAATTCAACATTAAATGTTGTGGAATTTAATTTATTTCCAAACCCTTCAACCGGTAAGTTCAATTATTCAATTACTGCTGAAAATGGTAATTATGATTTAAGAATTTTAGATGTTTCGGGAAGATCAGTTTATCAAAAACAAATTGAATCGAAATCTGGAATGTTATACGGGGCAATAAATGACGTTAAACTTAACTCTGGAATTTATTTTATAGAACTAATTTCCGAGAAAGGAAAATGGGTTAAAAAATTAGTAATACAAGAATAAAAAAAAGGCGAGTTTTACTCGCCTTTTTTTATCGGTAAATCCACTCTTCAGGATTTAATATTTTTTGACCTTTCCAAATTTGAAGGTTCATTTCTGATTTGTTTTCTTCATCATTAAAAGTAACAGCCCCAATATTTTGTTTACTGGTTATTTTATCACCTGTTTTAACCTGAACCGATTCTAAATTCGTATAAACTGATAGATATTCTCCATGACGAATAATTACAACTTTACCTGAGCCCGGCACACTAACAACTCCTGTTACTTCTCCTGTAAATAATGCGCGACATATTGCTCCTTTTGTTGTAGAAATATCAATTCCTTTATTGTCGACAATAAACCCTTTGATGTTTGGGTGTTCGTGTTGTCCAAAACCATCAGTAATCACTCCTTTTGAAACCGGCCAAGGTAATCTTCCTTTATTAGATGCAAAATCAACAGATACTAATTCAGCTTCCTTAGTTAATTCAAAAACTGGCGCAGTATTTACTGCTCTTTTTTTAGCTTCTTCTTTTCTGTTTTCTTTATTCTTTTCACGTTTAATTTCTTTTTCTTTTGCGGCTAACAATTTCGCTTTTTCTGCTTCTTGCTGTTTTCTTATTTCATCCTGAATTAATTTTTTAATTGTAGCAGTTAAAGCATCACTGTCTTTTTTCTTTTGTTCAAGTTGTTTTTTTAATTGTTTCTCTTTGACTTGTAATTGAACTAACACATCTTCTTGTTCCTTTTTCTCTGATGCTAAATTTTTTTTCTCTTCTTCTTCTCCGGTCAAAAGCTGAGTTTTTTCTGATTTTTTTTGTTTGAGTTCAGTTTGTTTATTTTCAATTTCTTTTTTTGCTTTTTCAATTTCAAGTGCTTGTTTTTTTCTCAGCTCGTTAAACTGCTCAATATATTTCATTCTTTGATAAGCCTGATTGAAATCAGTTGATGAAAAAATAAACATCAATTTATTATAGGAATCTTGATTACGATATGCGTAGTAAACCATTCTGGCATATTGTTCTTTCAGCTGAATTAAGTTGTTTTTTTTCTGATCAATTTCCTGCTGGTTCAACTGTATTTGTTGTTCCATGAAATAGATTTCATTGTTAATAGTTTGAATTAATTCTTCTCTTACTTTTAATTTGGTATTTAAAATAGCTACCTGATTCATTGATAGCTTTTTACTAGTTTTCGTTTCTTTTAATAATTCATTAATAGAATTAATCTCTTTTTTCAATTTAGCTTTTTTATTCTCGAGCTCTTTTTTATTTTGCTTGTTTTGAGCATAATTACTCCAAGGAGCAAAAACGAGTGCAACAAACACAATAAGAATAAATTTATTTTCTATTGACTTGAATGGGCTCATAGCTTGATGGAATACGAAAAGGAAAAGTTAATAGTTCATTTAATGAAATTTTAGAGTATTGTATATCTGCTTTAATATTTTTTTCTGCTGTAATACTGTATACTAATTTATATGGGGCTAAAAAACGATCAACAACTGTAAATTCATCGTAACAGGCATTAAATTTTCGTTTTGTTTTTACATCATCAAATTCAAGCATAACAATTTTAAAAGTATTCGGATGGAGCCAAATGGTTTGATAATTTTCTTCAGGTTGTTTTTCTCCATTATTAATTTTCTTCAAGTTTCTTTTTTTAACTGTGCTTAAAAAATAATTACAATTCACTTTGTCTTTTCCGGGTTTTAATTTTTCATCTTCATCATAAAAATTTGCGCTATTTCCAAATAACAATGCCTGAATCATATCATAATCCAGATTAGCTTGTAATAGTTCATTGATATAGGAAAAATCACCAATAAAATATTTTTTTTCAGTTAAGCCCAGCATAACTTTAACCGTATCTTTTGTAATTAAAGCTCTGGCAGCATCAATTCCTAATTTTGAAATCGACATCCAAATTACACTGTCTTTTCTGCAACGTACGCTTACGTTAAAGGAGTGTTCTTCGTTATCAAAATTAAGATTACAATTAAATTTTGCTGCAGCATAATTAAAATCTAATTCATTTTCCTTTAGGTATTTTGCTAAAACTTTACCGCTTTTAAAATCTATTTTACACTTATCGCTTGTTGTGCTATCAGTTGGAATTGCTGTTACGGGCTGAGATTCAGTTTTTGTAATTTGCTTTTTATTTTTACATGAAAAGGATGCAAAAATAATTAGCAATAAAAGAAACGAATAGTATCTGCTATTTATAAAAAAATTAATCATTCAGTTTTTTTTCGATGATTTTTTTATCCAATGCTTCAGAGTTTGCTCCTTTATCTTTTGCTTTTTTCCAGTATTCTAGTGCAGTATCAATTTGATTTAATTTGAATAAAACGTCGCCGTAATGTTCGAGTATTACTGCACGATTTTCTGCCCCTTTGTTTAGCGCTTTTTCTAACCATGTTTTGGCATCGTTAAATTTACCTTGTTGGTAAAGTATCCAAGCATATGTATCCATAAATGAAATACTATTAGGTTGTATTTCTAAACTTTTAAACGACATTTTTTCTGCTTTATCTAAATATTCTTTTCTTACAGATAAATAATAAGCAAAATTATTTAAGACCAATGCATCATTTGGATTGAGGAACAACGCATCCTCAAAAGCCTCATCAGATTTTTGAAATTGTTTTGTTGCATTGTACGATTCAGCAATATTTACCAAAAACTGTAATTGTAAAGGAATATTTTCGTAAACAAAATCAATTCCTTCCTTAAAAGATTGTATTGCTTTATTGTATTGTTTGAGTCGATTATTAGCTAAGCCATTAAAGAAAAAAGGATTTGGCATATTTGGAAATTCATCCATTGCTTTTAAACTATGTTCTTCAAGCGCTTTATAATCGTTTAATTCATAATCACACAACATCAATTGACTCCAAACAATATATTTACTATTATCTAATTCAATTGATTTTTGATAAGATTCTTTTGCCTCTTTGAGTTTTCGGTCTCTGAATAAAAAATCTCCATATCCGCTCCACACCTTTTCTTCTTTAGGGTGTACTTCTTTTAAAATATCCAAGAGTTCGTAAGCCTTTGGGCGATAGTCAGGAAATAAATCCGTCATTTCATAATACGAAATCATGATTTTCAATTTGTTGTCTACTTCTAAATCAGTGCTTCTAAATGCAATTTTAATTTCATTAAAGAATAAGGAATCTTTTTTCTGTGTTCTGTAATAATCAGCAAGCGCAAGATGTATATACGGATTTTCGGGTTGCTGTTTTAAAATCTCCTGATAGGTGGTAAATGCTTTTTCGGGTTGTTTAATTTGCTGATATAATTCGCCCAGATAAGTATAGTATTGTGCTTGATCGGGATAATCTTTGATGAGTTGTTTTAAATTTTTTTCTGCCTCATCGTATTTTTTAACTTGTTTGAGTAGACTTATTTTTTTAATGGTGATTTCTTCATTTTTACCAAATTGTTTCTCATGTTGCTCATATGCTTTAATTGCTTTTTCTGGTTTTCCTGCATACATAGCTTCCTGAGCCATGCCTTCATAATACTGAGGTTTAACAGGCAGGTTGTTTATCATGCGTTCATAAACAGCAATAGCATCTGCATATTTTCTTTTACCATGAAGGCAATCAATATATAAAATCTGATACCATTCGTTTTTTAAATCGGCATTGGCTGCTTCTTTTGAAAAACGAAGTGCATCTTCGCTTAATCCCATGAATTTGTAAACGTTTGCTAATTCGTATTTTACAACATCACTTTTCGGATTAATTTCGAGGCATTTTTCAAATAATTTTAAAGCCTGATCAGAGTTGCCAAGCATTTTTTCTTTACAAGCATCGTAAAAATTTTCCTTAAATTTAACTTGTTGTTCTCCCGAAAGTTTATTCTCGGTAGTTTTGGCAGATTTTTCAGATTGTTTGCACGAAAACAAAAAAGCAACGAGAGCTAATGTTAAAATTAAGCAGTATCTTTTTTTTGTTTTCATGTTTTGTTGCCCAGCAAGGCAACCTGCACTTGCAATCAGCTATACGTATTAAAATCACCAACGCTTAAGTCAAGAGATTTTCCCTTAACATCTGCATGATTTCCTATCATTGAGTTAACAATATTAACTGAATTCAGTTTTGATTGCGTTTGAATGATAGAGTTTCTGATAACAGAGTTTTCAACAATTGTGCCTTTTCCGATGGAAACATGTGGACCAACAATTGAATTAACGATTTTTACATCATCTGCTATAAAACAAGGGTGAATAATGATAGAATTTTCACAAATGTGTTTGTTGGAAATTAACGATTGTTTACCCTTATCAAATTCCAATACACGTTGATTGGTGTAAACAGTTGCATCTTTATTTCCGCAATCGAGCCATTCTGAAACTTTACCAGGAACAAATCGTGTTCCTTTTTGTTTCATATTTTCTAAGGCATTGGTAAGCTGGTATTCGCCTTTTTCTTTAATGTCGTTATCTAACAAATAGTTTAATTCTCTTTTTAGGTAATCTCCATCTTTAAAATAATAAATGCCAATTATTGCCAAATCACTTACAAATTCAACGGGTTTTTCTACAAAATCAGTAATTGTACCATTGCTATCTAATTTTACAACCCCAAACTGACGAGGATCTTCAATTTTTTGAACCCATATTACACCTTCCTGATTGGTGTCCATGGTAAAATCAGCTTTAAACAAAGTATCTGCAAAAGCAACAACTGTTTTACCTGTTATAGATTGCTCAGCACACATAATAGCATGAGCAGTTCCTAGTGCTTGTTCCTGATAATAGATACTACCTTTTGCGCCTTCATGTTTAGCAATTTCAATTAATTTATCTTCTACTTCTTTACCAAAAGTTGGCCCTATAATAAATGCAATTTCATCTACTTTTTCGCCACAAACTTTGGTTATGTCTTCTACCAATCGCTGCACAATTGGTTTACCGCCTACGGGTATTAATGGTTTTGGAATTGTTAGGGTATGTGGCCTCATTCGTTTACCCATACCTGCCATTGGAATAATAATTTTCATTTTTTCTGTCGATTATTTTTTCGAATTGTATTCTTTATTAATACAAGAAAACAGTTCTGAATTTTATTTTTAAAAGTACAACACTAATTATTAAAAAATATTGTTTGCGAAGATAAATAAATTGAAAAAGAGAGCTAATTAAAAAACGGGAAGTAATTACTCTTTTTTTGTTAATGATTTAAATACATCTTCCAATTTATTCTCAGATTTTTGAAGAGAACGAATGCTAAGATTATTTTTTACTGCATATTCAAATACAAGTTTCTGCAAATCTATAGTAGGATTACCTGAAATCATCCAGATATTAGTTGAACTTAATTTAGCTTCCCGAACACCAGAAATATTTTTTAGCGCAGATCTGCTTGCCTCTCCATCAAACTCAACCAAAATAACTTGCTGTTCTTCTTGCTGTTTTAATTTTGAAGTTTTATCATCTGCAACAATTTCGCCTTGTTTAATAATGATTACTCGATCGCAAACCGCCTCTACCTCTTGCATAATGTGTGTGCTCAACATTACTGTTTTTTCTTTACCAACATTTTTAATGAGGTTTCTTATTTCTTCGAGCTGATTTGGATCCAAACCTGTTGTAGGCTCATCCATAATTAAAACTTTTGGGTCATGAATCAATGCCTGAGCAATCCCTACGCGCTGGCGATAACCTTTTGAAAGTGCTCCGATTTTTTTGTTCTGTTCAACTTCTAAACCGGTAATAGCTATCATTTGTTTTACCTTATTGCGTAAATTTTTGATATGATGCAAACCACCAATGAATTCAAGGTATTCCTTAACATACATATCAAGGTAAAGTGGATTATGCTCTGGTAGGTAACCAACAATTTTTCTAACTTCCATGGATTGATCTTGCACATCGAACCCACAAACACTTGCTTTTCCTGAACTTGGAGGGATATAGCAGGTTAAGATTTTCATCATCGTAGATTTTCCGGCACCATTTGGACCAAGAAACCCAACAATTTCGGCACTGCCAATTTCGAAACTGACATTATTAAGTGCTTTTTGGCTTCCGTAAAGCTTAACTACGTTTTCTGCTATTATTGACATAACTTATGCAGTGACAAAAATAGAAATAAAAAGGAAAGAGGGATTAAAATTTGGGTTAAAGAAAAACAATAAAAAAATTTAGCTGTATTAATTGGTGCTAATCCACTGAGTAACCTCTTTATCTAATGGATTTACTGATGAGCCCAAATGTTTTACATATTCACCTTTTTCGTTTATCAAATATTTATTAAAGTTCCAATTAACTTTTGAATCTTCAACTCCATTTTCAGCTTTTGATGTAAGCCATTTGTAAATTTCACTGCATTTTTCTCCTTTAACACTTATTTTTTCCATCATAGGAAAAGTAACACCGTAATTTTTAGAACAAAAACTTTTAATTTCAGTTAAAGTACCAGGCTCCTGCCCTCCAAAATCATTACAAGGAAAGCCTATAATGATGAAATTCTTGTCTTTGTATTGCTCATACAGCGCTTGTAAATCTTTATATTGAGGAGTATAACCACACTCTGAAGCGGTGTTAACAAGCATAATTTTTTTGCCCTTTAAAGAGCTAAAATCAAATGAGGTACCATCAATTGACTTACATTGAAAATCATGTAATGTTTTTGTTCTAACCATAGTAAATGAAAATAAAATTGTAATTAATGTTATTGAAATTATTTTTTTCATGATATTATTTTTCACTAATGTAATCTAGATTTCAATTAATAATGCAATCGTTAACTGTTTTTATTAAATGATTGAAAAAAAGTTTACAAACAAGCGAGTTAAATTAATTACCAATATACAAGAGTAAAAGAGAAACGCTAAAAAAGAAAAATAAAATTTTGCAGTTAAACTTTTAAATGTATCTTTGCACCCCGATTTTGAATTTAATTCAATTTATTGATTTTAAATAGTTTAAACAAAAATGACAAAGGCAGATATCATAAACGAGATTTCAGAGAAAACAGGAATTGAAAAATTAGTTGTGCAAACAGCTGTAGAAGCTTTCATGAAATCTGTCAGAAATAACATGGCAGATGGTAAAAACATTTACTTAAGAGGTTTTGGTACTTTTTTAGTAAAAAAACGTGCAGAAAAAATTGGCAGAAATATTTCAAAAAATACTTCTGTTGTTATACCTGCGCATTTTATTCCTTCATTTAAGCCATCTAAAAACTTTTCTGATCGAGTTAAAAAGCATGTGAAAGCTGCTCCTTTGGAAATTAAATAAATACGACCTAAATGAAGTCGTTAAATAAACTGCAAATAACACTAATTGTTCTTTCAGTTTTTTTGTTCGTTCTTTTATATTTTGCAAAAAAAACTCCTGATTTAAGTGAAAAACAAACTAAATCAAGTTCTAATTCATCTGTAGAATCATCATCTTTTGATGGTGTTCTAAAAAACTATATCAATTCGTTGAATGAGGCTGAAAAATCAAATCTCAACAAATTGATTAAAAATTTTGAAATAGATAAAATTAAGAATACGGACACTTTAGTACAGTTTTTAGGGCAACAGAAACAACCTGCTTTAGCAGCTTATTTTACTGAACTAAAAGCTAATTTAACTAAAAACGTGAATGATTATGAAGTTGCTGGTGATAGATATTATTATTCAGTTCGTTTTTTAACAAACCCTGAAGAAGCTCAGCTAGCCTACAATTGTGCAATTCGTTGTTTTAACAAATCTTTATCTGTATTGCCAAATTATACAGCTGTTAAAATTAAATTAGCATCGTGTATGGTTGAAGGAACAAGTGATCCTATGAAAGGGATTACTCTACTAAGAGAAATTGAAAAAACAGATTCTAATAACGTAGATCTTCAATTGGCTTTTGCTGCATTTTCTTCTAAATCTGGGCAAATGGACAAAGCAATTATTCGTTTTGAGAAAGTTTTAAAATTGAAGCCAGATTATTTAGAAGCATATTTATACCTGGCAGATGCATACGAGAAAAAAGGAGATAAACAAAAAGCAATAATCGCTTTAGAAAGCTATTCATCACTGATTGAAGATGAAGGAGTAAAAAAAGAAATAAAAAAATACATCAATCAATTAAAAATAAATTAACCATTAAAAATAAATTATTATGCCAAGCGGAAAAAAAAGAAAAAGACATAAAATGGCTACTCACAAACGTAAAAAACGTTTAAGAAAGAATCGTCATAAGAAGAAATAATTTCTTCTTGTTTTTATAGTATAAGCAGGTTTAATTAAGGAGTTGATTTTTTCCTCTCCTTAATTTCTTTTATTATATCCTGCTAAGTTTCATATTTAAATTTTTTAACGTGAGTTACGAACTGATTATAAACAGTGCCGAGAACGACACCGTTATTGCTTTGCTAAACAATAAACGTTTAGTAGAACTGCATAAAGAACGGGGCAATTCTCATTTTTCTGTTGGTGATATTTATTTGGGGCGTGTTAAAAAAGTTATGACCGGACTTAACGCTGCATTTGTTGATGTAGGTTATGAAAAAGATGCTTTTTTACACTATCTTGATTTAGGGCCACAAGCTGCTTCTTTAATGAAATACACTAAACAAGTAAAAGAAGGTAAACAAAATGTTTCCAACTTGATGTATTTCAAAAATGAAGATGATATACCAAAAGATGGAAAAATAAACAATGTTGTTCAAAGTGGGCAAAACATTTTGGTTCAGGTTGCAAAAGAACCTATTTCGGCAAAGGGACCAAGGATAACATCAGAAATTTCAATTGCAGGCAGATACTTAGTATTAATTCCTTTTGCAGAGAAAATCTCAATATCTCAAAAAATTAGAGTTCCTGAAGAAAAAACCAGATTAAAAGAATTAATGCAAAGCATTAAACCTAAAAATTTTGGTGTTATCGTTAGAACAGTTGCCGAAAATAAAAGTGTTGCTGAACTAGAAAACGATTTAAACGATCTTATTTCAAAATGGGATGAGTGCTTTAAAGCATTAAAATCTGCCGAACCACCTATGCGTGTGTTGGGCGAAATTGATCGTACTAACTCCATGTTAAGAGATTTACTCAACGCTGATTTTGAAAGTGTTTATGTGAACGATCAAAAAGTATTTGATGAAGTAAAAGGCTATCTTTCCAATATTGCGCCAGATAAGGTTAACATTGCAAAACTTTATTCCAATTCAAAAGTTCCTCTATTCGAACATTTAGGAATTGAAAAACAAATTAAAAGTTTGTTTGGCAAAACAGTAAATATGAAAAGCGGTGCTTACCTCATTATTGAGCATACAGAAGCTGTTCATGTTTTTGACGTTAATAGTGGTAACAGATCCAAAAGTGATAAAACACAGGAAGAAAATGCATTGGCTGTAAACCTAGAAGCTGCTGAAGAAGTTGCACGTCAACTTCGTTTACGCGACATGGGTGGAATCATCATCGTTGATTTCATTGACATGCACAATCAGGATAATCGAAAAATTCTTTTTGAAAAATTAAAAGATGAAATGAAAACTGATCGTGCCAAGCATAACATCTTACCTCCAAGTAAATTTGGCATTGTTCAAATAACTCGTCAGCGTGTACGCCCAGAAATGAATGTTGATGTACAGGAAGTTTGCCCAAGTTGCAATGGTACAGGTAAAGTTCAGCCAAGTCTACTTTTTGTTGAACAAATAGAAAGTACACTTAAATACATTGTACAAGAACAGAATCAAAAAAATCTTACCATTTGTATTCATCCATATATTGAAGCATACATTACTAAAGGAACATTTTTTAAACCTAGTATTTTAAAAAAATGGCGAAAATTAACTGGTGGTAAAATAGAAGTTAGAAGTATGGTTTCATTAGGACTAATGGAATACAAATTTTTAAACCATTTAGAAGATGAAATTGTAGTTTAAATCAAATTAGTTTGTTTTTTTAAATAATTTTAAAATCGGTAGAACATTATATTTCTACCGATTTTTTTTTAACTATGATTGAATTTTTAGCCTTTACTCCAAAAGATTTTGAAAGATTAAAATGTTGGATTAATAATAAAGAAGAACTCTTCCAGTTTGCAGGTCCACTTTTTAACTATCCATTAACTGATGAGCAATTATTGCATTACATCAATATGAAAGATAAAAAACCATTTAAAGTGGTTTTAAAAGAAACGAATGAAACAATCGGACATTGCGAATTAAATTATGAAAATGGTAACAAACGGTTATCCCGTATTTTAATTGGAAAAGAGGAGTATCGGAGCAAAAAATTAGGAGAACTAATTGTTCGAAAAATGGCAGATTTATTTTTTCAGGATCCTAATGTCAAAATGGTTGATTTAAATGTTTTTGAATGGAATACAAGAGCCATTAGATGCTATGAAAAAGTTGGCTTTATCATAAATCACCAAAACACAGATTATTTAAATGTTTATGGAAACAGCTGGACACGTTTAAATATGAAATTAAAGCGTGAAAATTATCATTCAATAGTGTAAGAGGATAAAATATTAAATTGTGTCAAGAAATAATAAAAATATAATTAAGAATAACCTCAATAAAATTACATTTCACAAGCTAGATTGGTTGGAGTGGATTTCTTTATTTCTTTCAGGTTGGTTTTTTATTTATCCAAAACCATACGAGTTTTTATTTACCACCCTTTTATTAATGCCCATAATTGGCTTATTGCTTAATGGAATTTCTGGCAGACCAAGTATTGCAAGTTTGATACAAATTACAAAGAAAAGTAAAGGTGCCGATAAATACGATATCGCAGATTTTATTGATGCTCCTGCCTGGATAATTACTTTACGTGTTTTAATTGACTTTGAATTCGAAAGTTTTTACAGCATGATTATCCCCGGAATTGTATCAGCAATTTTAATACTCATTCTATTATTCAGCACGCATTCATTAATTATGAATTCAAATAAAGATAAAACATGGATTGTATTATCGATTGTAACCAATATCTTAATTTATAGTTTTGCAGCTACATATGGTGCTAACTGCGTTTATGATGAATCAGAGGCAAAAGTATATTCGGCAAAAGTTATTGATAAACATATTAGTAAAGGCAGAAGACACACCACCTACTATTTAAAAGTTGAACCCTGGGGTCATCACTACGATCCTGAAAACATTACTGTAACTAAATATCAATATACTGAAACTAATATTGGTCAGCTTGTAAATATTGATTACAAAAAAGGGTTTTTTAATATTCCTTGGTATTTTATTGAGTGATATAAATTAGCGCATTCAACTACATTTTAATGCTCAGTTTTTTTATTCGTTTTTATATTTTATTACATTTACCAAAATCAATATTTAAATAAAATGGCATTAAAACATCGTTTAATACTGATGAATTTTCTTCAGTTTTTTATTTGGGGCGCATGGTTAATTACTGTTGCCAATTATTGGTTTGGAACAAAACAATGGGCAGGCACAGAGTTTGGAGCGATTTTTTCAACTATGGGTATAGCATCTATTTTCATGCCCACGTTATGTGGTATAATTGCCGACAGATTGATTAATGCAGAAAAGTTATATGGTATTTTACATATTCTGGGAGGTTTAACTTTAATGTATGTTCCTCAAATAACAAATCCAACAAGCTTTTTTTGGGTAATACTATTAGCCATGGTGTTTTATATGCCAACCATTGCTTTATCGAATTCAGTAGCTTACAACTCACTTAAAAAAAATGATTTGGATGTAGTAAAAAATTTCCCGCCAATAAGGGTTTGGGGTACAATAGGATTTATTGTCGCCATGTGGATTACAAATTTAACCGGTAACAAAGCATCTGAAAATCAATTTTACATCGCTGCATTTGCCGCAATTACTCTGGGAATTTATTCATTCACTTTGCCCAAGTGTGAACCAAAACACGATACCAAACAAAATAAATCTTTTGTTGATTTAATGGGATTAAGTTCATTTAAATTATTTGCAAATTATAAATTAGCATTGTTTTTTATTTTCAGTATGTTTCTTGGCGCTGCATTGCAATTAACCAATGCCTATGGTGATGTATATCTAGATGACTTTAAACATCAGCCTGAATATGCAAATTCGATTGTGGTAAAATACTCCACCATCATAATGTCCATTTCACAAATCTCTGAAACCTTATTTATTCTTGCCATACCTTTTTTCCTAAAAAAGTTTGGCATTAAGCAAGTGATGTTGATTAGTATGATAGCTTGGGTATTACGTTTCGGGTTATTTGCATTTGGCAATCCAGCTGATGGTTTATGGATGATTATTTTATCATGTATTGTTTACGGAATGGCATTTGATTTCTTTAATATTTCAGGTTCATTGTTTGTTGAAACATCAACTGATTCGAGTATTCGTTCTTCTGCTCAAGGTTTATTTATGATGATGACCAATGGTTTTGGCGCAATTTTAGGAAGTATTTCTAGTGGCTATCTAATCGATCATTTTTTTACAACTGAATCAGGTAAAAACTGGCACAACATCTGGATTTCCTTTTCAATTTATGCCTTAATAATCGCAGTGTTGTTTTCAGTTTTATTCAAACACAAACACAATCCGGATTTAATTAAGGAAGTAAGTCATTGATTTTAGATTGTTTTTTTATTCCGAAGTAGCAAGTCGTTTACAATTATTTATTTTATTTCTAGTTTTTTATTGCTTGCTTCTTGGTTGTAGATATTTATAAACTAAACTAGAAAATTCAAACAAGATACATTCTTGGCTTTTTTCATTTAAACCTAACAAGAAACAATCAAACATATAAACATCCAACATAAATAAATTTTGGCTTTTTCCTATGAACTTTTGCCTTTTTATTTATCAACCAAACCTCAAACAAACAAAAAATCATGGCTTTTTCTTTTTAACTTTTTCTTCATCAATAAAACCTAAAACACCCAAACATAAAACATCCAATCAATCGTGGCTATTCCTTTTTTTAGTTAAAAATCGTATATTCGCCACCCTAAAAATTTTATCGTGAGTAATCAGAAAAAATACAAAGAATTTAAAGGATTGGATTTGCCAAACATTGCAAAAGAAACTCTTGACTTTTGGAATAAAAATCAAATTTTTGAAAAATCTATTTCATCTCGTGAAGGAAAAACTCCATGGGTATTTTACGAAGGTCCGCCAAGTGCCAACGGCATGCCAGGCATTCATCACGTAATGGCTCGTACGATAAAAGATATTTTCTGTCGTTACAAAACATTACAAGGATATCAGGTAAAACGTAAAGCAGGCTGGGATACTCACGGATTACCAGTTGAGTTAGGTGTAGAAAAAAACCTAGGCATTACAAAAGAAGATATTGGATCTAAAATTACCGTTGAGCAATACAATGTAGAATGCCGTAAAGATGTGATGAAGTTCACCGATAAATGGGAAGAGCTTACTTCAAAAATGGGTTACTGGGTTGATATGCAAAACCCTTACATCACCTACGATAACAAATACATTGAGAGTGTATGGTGGCT
Organism: Bacteroidia bacterium; assembly: GCA_044352985.1. Lineage (GTDB taxonomy): Bacteria > Bacteroidota > Bacteroidia > B-17B0 > Aurantibacillaceae > JADJDM01. The sequence goes on along the minus strand of JBILCU010000003.1, from coordinate 72,598 downwards.
TTTGGGTGAGCTACATAAAAAGAATTTATTATACAAAGGTTTTACCATTCAACCTTATTCTCCTGCAGCAGGAACAGGATTATCTTCACATGAATTAAACCAACCCGGCTGCTACAAAGATGTAAAAGACAGAACCGCAACAGCTCAATTTAAAATTAAGGATGAACAATTTTTGTCATCTCTAAAACAAAACGGAGCAAGCGATAATTGTTATATTTTGGCATGGACAACTACACCTTGGACATTGCCTTCCAACACTGCCTTAGCAGTTGGAAAAAACATTGATTATGTTGTAATAAAAACATTTAATCAATACGATGCAAAAGAAATTACTGCAATACTGGCTAAAGAACGTTTATCAGCATATCTAAATATCAAAGGAGAGAATGCAGAATGGCATTTTAAAGCTGGAGATAAAATTGTTCCTTACCAAATTATTAACGAATTAAAAGGAGAACAATTGGTAGGAGTTAGCTACGAACAGTTGCTTCCGTTTACGAAACCTGATGGTGACGCATTCAGAGTTATATCCGGAGATTTTGTTACCACTAGTGACGGTACTGGCATTGTACACATCGCTCCAACTTTTGGTGCCGATGACATGCGCGTAGCAAAAGAATCAGGAATTCCTTTAATGCTGGTGAAAAACGAAGATGGAAATTCTGTTCCGTTAGTTGATTTACAAGGTAAATTTGTGAAAGAAGTTAATGATGGTATTTTCCTTTATGGTAACGAATTCGTAAAAGAAGCTTATTTAACTGAAACTGAAAAACAAAAAGAATTCGAACACCAGAAAAAAGTACTTGAAGCTGCTGGAAAAATAAAGGAACTAAAAGTTTATTTAAGTGTTGATGAACGTATCGTTCTTAAATTACAAGAAGATGGCAAGTTATTTAAAAAAGAAACCTACGAACACAACTATCCACACTGCTGGAGAACGGACAAACCTGTATTGTACTACCCTTTGGATTCCTGGTTCATTCGAACTACGTCTTTAAAAGACAGAATGATTGAACTCAACAAAACAATCAACTGGAAACCGGAAGCAACAGGAACCGGGCGATTTGGAAACTGGTTGGAGAACTTGAACGATTGGAACCTTTCTCGTTCTCGTTTCTGGGGCATTCCTATTCCAATCTGGACAAGTGAAGACAAAACGGAACAAATAATTATTTCTTCAGTAGAGCAATTGCAAGCTGAAATTAAAAATGCAGTTGCAAAAGGAATGATGAATGAAAATCCTCTTTCGCAGTTTGTTCCGGGCGATATGTCGTCAACCAATTACGATTCGTTTGATTTACATAAACCTTATGCAGATAACATTTTATTAGAGCGCAACGGTAAAAAACTATTCCGAGAACCTGATTTAATTGATGTTTGGTTCGACAGTGGCGCAATGCCTTACGCACAATTACATTATCCGTTTGAAAATAAAGAATTAATTGATGGCAAAAAATATTATCCTGCAGATTTTATAGCAGAAGGAGTTGACCAAACTCGTGGCTGGTTCTTTACTTTGCATGCAATTGCCACTATGTGCTTTGATTCTGTTGCATACAAAAATGTGGTGAGTAACGGTTTAGTGCTCGACAAAAACGGAAACAAAATGAGTAAGCGTTTGGGCAATGCTGTTGATCCATTTGAAACACTTGCTAAATACGGCCCAGATGCAACTCGTTGGTACATGATTGCAAATGCTGCGCCATGGGATAATTTAAAATTTGATATTGACGGAATTGCAGAGGTACAACGTAAATTATTCGGTACTCTTTACAACACGTATAGTTTTTTTGCATTATATGCGAATGTAGATAGCTATTCAGTTAACGAAAATAATTCCATTCCTGTTGAAGAACGCTCGGAATTGGACAGATGGATTATCTCTAAACTAAATAGTTTAGTTAAAGATACAACAACTAATTACGAAGATTTCGAACCTCATCGTGCAGCACGTTTAATCGAAGATTTTGTAGATGAGCATTTGAGTAACTGGTATATTCGTTTATCTCGCCGTCGTTTCTGGAAAGGTGAAATGAGTAAAGATAAACAAGCTGCCTACGAAACTCTTTTTGAATGCTTAAATGTTGTATCGAGATTAATGAGCCCGATAGCGCCATTTTTTGCAGAGTGGTTATACAAAAACTTGAATGACGGAATCAGAGAAAATAACTCAGGAGCACAAAACAATTTCTCTGTTGATTCAGTTCACCTCAGCAAATTTGCTCAAATACATGCTGCACATATTGATACGGCATTGGAAGAAAAAATGGAAATGGCACAAAAAATTTCTTCCATGATTTTATCCATTCGTAAAAAAGAAAACTTGCGTGTTCGTCAACCACTTTCACGTATTCAAATACCTGTTTTGGATAAAGAAATGCAAAATAAAATTGCTGCTGTGCAAGAGTTGATTCTATCTGAAGTTAATGTAAAACAAATTGAGTTTGTAGATGAAACGCAAACTCAGATTGTAAAAAATCTGAAACTCAATTTTAAAACCTTAGGAAAAAAATGCGGAAAACACATGAAAGCGGTTCAGTTATTTGCACAAGCGAATGGTATTCAAATCATTTCCGGAATTGAAAAAACAGGGAAATTTGAAATTTCTATTGAAAATGAATCTATTATTTTAGAGACTGAAGACGTAGAAATCATTCCGGTGGATATTCCAGGCTGGAAAGTAGCCAATCAAGGAGCATTAACCGTTGCCTTAGATATTAATTTAAACGAGGCATTGATTAACGAGGGAATAGCAAGAGAATTGGTAAACAGAATTCAAAATATACGTAAAGAAAAAGGATTTGAAGTAACCGATAAAATTAATATTGAAATTCAAAGAAATAACCAAATTGAAACAGCAATAAAAAATAATTTGGATTATATTTGTAATGAGACATTAACTAATACGTTAGTATTTGTTGAAAAGATTAATAATTTCGGAATTGCAGTTGATGTTGATGAAACTTTAAGTACATTCATAAGCGTGCAAAAAAATTAAGTTATGGCAAAGAATAATAAAACAAAAAAAAGTTCCGGTAAACCAGCACCTAAAAAACCGGCTAAACCAGCTGCAAAAAAAGAAGTAAAAAAAGCAGCTAAACCTGTAGCTAAGTCAACTGTGAAAAAAGAGGTAAAAAAGGCAGTTAAACCAATAGCTAAATCTACTGCGAAAAAAGAAGGAAAAAAGGCAGTTAAACCAATAGCTAAATCTACTGCGAAAAAAGAAGTGAAGAAAGTTAAACCTGAAGTTAAAAATCAGGATAAAAAAATAGCGAAGGAAAAAGAAATAACAAAAAAATTATCTGTGAAAGAAGAAAAAAAGAACTCAAAAAAGTCTAAGGAAGAACCAAAAAAAGTTAAGCCGGTTGATGAAGAATTAGAAACTGAAGATCTTGAACTAGAAGGAGGTTTATTAGAAGGTGGCCTAGATGTAGTTGAAGCAGATATTGATGATGACGATGATGATTTTGAACCGGATGAACCTAAACGTAAAGGTAGAAAACCAAAAGTTAAAGAGGTTAAAAAGAAATACGACTCAGAAGATTTTGTTAGAAAACAAGTTGTTAAAATTGATTTAAATAGATCGTTATTAAAAAAACAACCTGCAGAACAACCTAAACCATTTGTAAACACAAGTGACAACAGAACAAGATATTCTGACAAAGAGTTATTAGAATTTAAAGAATTAATTCAAAAAAAGCTAGAAGAAGCTCAAGCCGATTACGATTTATTAAAGCAAACACTTTCTCATGCTGATGATCATGGAACGGATGATACTTCTCCTTCGTTTAAATTATTAGAAGATGGAAGTGATGTATTATCAAAAGAAGAAACAGCTCAATTGGCTTCACGTCAAGAAAAATACATTGTAAACCTAAAAAATGCCTTAGTTCGTATTGAAAACAAATCCTATGGTATTTGCAGGGTATCTGGCAAACTAATCCCTAAAGAACGCTTAAGAAGTGTACCACATGCTACATTAGGTATTGATGCAAAATTAAATCAATATAATTAATAAATTTATTCAACAAATTAAAAAGGTTATCTTTGCGCCCGCAGGATAACCTTTTTTTATGCTTAAAAAAATTACTCCATTTCAATACGCACTTATAACAGTGTTAGGTGTTTTGTTTATAGATCAATTCATTAAAATTTATATTAAAACGCATTACATGCTAGGTGAGGAATACCATGTTGCTGGCAACTGGTTCATTCTACATTTTACAGAAAACCCAGGTATGGCTTTTGGAATGCAATGGGGAGGTGCATTAGGTAAAATTTTACTGAGCACATTCAGAATTTTTGCTGCAGCATTTGGAGTTTATTATTTAATTAAAATTATAAAAAATAAAGAGCACTTAGGATACATAATTAGTGTTTCTTTAATTTTAGCCGGAGCTGTTGGAAATATTTTAGACAGTATGTTTTATGGATTAATGTTTGACCAGGGAACAACACTAAATACAGAAACCGGAGATTATTATCCTTATTATGGCTTAGCTGAATTTTCAACTGAAGGCTATGCATCTTTCTTGCATGGATGTGTAGTAGACATGTTTTATTTCCCTTTATTAAGTGGAACTTTTCCTGATTGGTTCCCAATTTGGGGTGGTGAACCATTTGAATTCTTTAGACCGGTTTTTAATTTTGCTGATGCCTCTATTTCATTTGGGCTGGGTATCATTTTTGTTTTACAAAAAAAAATTTTCAAGCAAGAAAAAGAACTTGAAGCAAAAATAGAAGTTGAAAAAAAGGTTGAGTAACTCAACCTTTTTTTTGTAAATGAAATTTAAAAATTAATGGCTAAAGTGTATCAAAAACAGCATTAAACTTTTCAATTGTTTTATTGATATCACTTTGTGTATGTGCCTCACCCACAAAACCAACTTCATAACCAGATGGTCCAAGATAAATGCCTTTTTCTAATAATGCAGCATGTAATTTTCTAAAGTATTCCATACTTTTAGGATCTATAGCTTCTGCTGTTCCAATTCGTTCTTCATTGCTAAATGCAATCCAAAATATAGAACCAACACAATGAATATTAAAAGGTATTTTTTTATTGGCACAATGACTTAAAATACCATCAACTAATTGTGTGGTTTTTGATTTTAAATCATCGTAAAACCCTGGCTTCAAACATTCGCTCAATTGCGCAATACCTGCAGCCATCGCAACCGGATTACCACTTAAAGTTCCTGCCTGATAAACAGCACCATCCGGTGAAATGCATGACATGATTTCTTTGCTCGCTCCGTATGCACCAACAGGAAAACCTCCTCCAATTATTTTACCATAGGTAATAATATCCGGTTGAATTTGATAATGCCCTGCTGCTCCTTCAAATCCAACTCTGAAACCTGAAATTACTTCATCAAATATTAATAAGGCATTATGTTTTTTGGTAATGTCTCTTAAAAACTTCAAATAGTTTTCGCGTTGTAATAACAAACCATTATTTGCCGGAATGGGTTCAATAATTACACATGCGATGTCATTTCCAAATTGGTTAAAAGCTTCTTCAACAACAACTTCATTGTCTAATGAAACAACAATAGTATCATTAACTACACTTTCAGGAACACCGGCAGAAGAACTATTGCCAAAAGTAACCAAGCCTGAACCTGCCTTAACTAAAAGCGAATCAGTATGCCCATGATAACAACCTTCAAATTTTAAAATTTTTGTTTTACCTGTATACCCTCTTGCTAATCGAATTGCACTCATTACCGCTTCTGTTCCGCTACTAACAAATCGTATTTTTTCTATAAATCGGTTATTGGTAATTATCAGTTTTGCCAATGCATTTTCTAAAGCAGTAGGTGCGCCAAATGAAGTACCATTATACATTACTTCGCTCACTTTTTTTAGCACTTTAGAATTTGCATGCCCTAAAATTAAAGGTCCCCAACTTGAACAATAATCAATGAACTCATTATCATCTTCATCCCAAATTCTACAACCATTTCCTTTTTTAATAAATAAGGGTGTTCCTCCTACACTTCTAAATGCACGCACAGGAGAATTTACTCCTCCAGGAAAATAATTTAATGCTTCTTGATATAATTGATGGGATTGAGTTCTGTTCATGATGAAAAATTTGATGCAAATGTAAACATTGAAACGAAAAACTGTAGTTAAATAAATTGTTTGATTACTACTTTTAATGATAGTTAAATATAAATGTTAACACATAAGCTAAAAAAATCGAATAAATTATACTAAATAAAAGTATATGATGTTTTTTTTTATACATTTAATCTTATAAAAAACAAAAATCATTTTATTTAAATATGCAAATGATTATCAATAATAAAGCTATACAATCACTACTGTTTATTGTAACTTTAGTTTTATTTTTTTCGTGCAAAAAAGATAAGGAAGAATCAGAAATAAATCAAAACACAAACTCTCCGGAAAACGGTAATTTTAATCTATCCATTCAACACCTATTCGATACCAATAATTTTGTTTTAAATAATTTATACATTTTAGATAATGGAAATAAAATAGCAATATCAACTTACAAGTATTACATCAGTAACTTAAAGTTAACTGCAGAGGATGGTAGTGTTTTCTGTGAAACTGAAAGTTATCATCTAATAAATGTAGACCAATTATCAACTTGCAGTTTTAGTATTTCTAAAGTACCATTCAAAAAATACACTACAATTTCATTCATAATTGGCGTTGATTCAACCAGAAATTTATCTGGTGCTCAATCAGGTGCTTTGGATCCCGCTTTAGGCATGTTTTGGACCTGGAATACAGGGTACATCATGACAAAACTAGAAGGCACGTCCCAACAGTCATCTGCTCCCGGAAATTCAGTTGCATTTCATATAGGTGGATTTAAGGGGGCTTACAATTCGCTTAAAGAAGTATCTATTTCATTTGACGGAAACATAGCAAATGTTACTTCTTCCTCTACACCTACTCTATCCATAAACAATAATATTAAAGAATGGTTCATTAATCCTGTTAGCTTAGATTTAAGTGTAACCAATAACATTACCATGGTAAATTCAACTTCCAAATCAATTGCAGATAATTATGCAGATATGTTTAGTTTTAAATCCATCCAAAACTAAAAATGAAATTATATTCTATCATATTTCTAATCATTCTTGCTTCCTGTTCTGTTGATTCGGAAGTAAAACCCAAGCTTCCTTCAAATGACATCAAAGAGATTGTACCAGATGGATGGCCTCAACCTGTTTATCGATTTGAAAACAATCCATTAACTCAAGAGGGATTTGAATTGGGACGTGAATTATTTTATGAAGAACTCCTTTCTTCAAACAATATGATTTCATGTGGTTCCTGTCATCAATTATTTTCTGCATTTGCAAATGCTGATCACCGATTCAGCCATGGAATAAACGATTCACTCGGCAATAGAAATGCCCCGGGTTTATTCAACATGAACTGGAATACATCTTTTATGTGGGATGGTGGAGTAAATCACCTCGAAACACAACCACTTGCACCAATTGCCAATCCAATTGAAATGAATGAAAATTTAAATAATGTAGTTGCTAAACTTTCTTCAAGTAATAAATACAAACAATTATTTAAAAGTGCTTTTGGAAATGAAGAGATTAACTCTCAAAAAATTTTAAAAGCATTTGCTCAATTTCAAGGTGTACTTTATTCATACAATAGCAAGTATGATCAATTTAAACGTAATGAGGTTTCTTTAACGAACGAAGAACAAGCTGGATATAATTTATTTATTCAGAAATGCAATAATTGTCACCGAGAACCCTTATTTACTGATCATGATTTTAAAAATAATGGTTTACCTGTTGATGTTACAATTAATGATTTTGGAAGAGAAAAAATTACCGGTAATGCAGACGATAAGTTTAAATTTAAAACTCCTACACTAAGAAATATAACTTTAACTTCACCTTACATGCACGATGGCCGTTTTAACTCTTTAGAGCAGGTATTAAATCATTACGCAAATGGAATTAGCAATACAACAAATTTAGATCCCACTTTACAATCAGGAATACCTTTAACCAATATAGAAAAAAATTATTTAAAGGCATTTTTATTTACTTTAACTGATTATAAATTCGTTCAAGATGAACGATTTAAAGACCCAAATTAACATGAAAAAAATCATCTCTAGTATTGTTTTAGTTGGATTAAGTGTATTTTTTTCTGCATGTAAAAAAAATGAATTAGGTGGGAAATCAAATATAGAAGGAAAAGTTTTGCATCATACTAAAGCAATTGCAGAAGCTACTGTTTATGTAAAGATGGGGGCAACCGAATTTCCAGGTGACGATATTTCAAAATACGATTTTGAAGTTACCGCTGATGCTAACGGAAACTTTAAAGTTGAAACACTTTATAAAGGCGATTATTATTTATATTCAGTAGGCAGAGATTTTACAGTGCCTGCGCCATGGCTGGTAAAAGGGGGAATTCCCGTAAAATTAAGATACAATGAAACTGTAACTGTTGAACTTCCGGTAACAGAGTAATTCAAAAATCACCTAATTTTCGATTTAATAGCTATTAATTTGAATTAATAATAGCTACAATAGAAGATATTAAGACAAATGCTTCTTAAATAATTTCCTATCTTGGTAAATTAATGCAAATAAAAAACCCTCGAAATACTTTCGAGGGTTTTAAGATTTAAACTTTAACTTATTTTAGTTAACTAAAGTTTTGAATTGATCGTTAGCTCTCCATTTCAAAAACTCGCAATCATCTTTAGCCTTAGCTTTTAAAGTTGCGTCTTTTTCAATTGCAGTTTTTAAACTATCTAAACCTTTTGCATCACCTTTTCTTGCAGCTGCAATAGCCTTTAAATAATGACAAATTGCCATATCTTTTTCGTTGCTTGCATCAATTGTTCCGTTTACTGATTCTGCGCTTCCTGAAAGTAATTGAGCAAGTGCTAAATTAAATCCTTTAAATGAACCGAATTGAGAAATAGCTTCAGAGTAATTTCCTTCTCTTATAGAAACAATTCCTTTGTTATAATTTGTTTCTGGAGCATTTCCTGCTTTTTCAAATATAGCAAGTGCTCCTTTTCTGTCGCCTTTTTTAGCTACTGCCGCACCTAAATTATTTAAAACAGTTTGGTTATTTGGTGATGATTTGTCTGCTCTTTCAAATGCAGCTTTAGCATCATCTACTTTATTATTTAATAAATAAGTGATACCTAAATTATTTGAAGTTCTCCAATCAGAAGCAAAATATTTTTCTGCTGATTTGTAGATGTTCATTTTTCTATTAACGTCTTCTGTTAAAGTTGCAGCATACAATAATTCTTCAACAGATAATGAATCAGGGTTTGTATCAACTAAACGGTTAATCATTTCATCTGTTCTAGATTTTTTATCTACAACTAAAGTAAGAACAGATCTACGCAATTTAGGTAAGATTTGATCTGCAACTTCTTTGTAAGTTTTAGATAAATTTTTGATTTCTTTTTCACGTTGATCGCCATCAGCATACATAGTTAATACACGTAAGATTAAATCTTTATCAGCAATTGAAGATTGCTCCATTAATGATTTAAAACCATTCCAATCTTCAGCAGTTGTAACTGTTTTGTATTGAGCGATGTCTTTTCCAAAAGTATTTTCTTTGTTTTTATCTTTTTTAAATTCTGCAGCTAAAGCTTCTGAACCTGATTTAGCACGATCTTTTGCTAAATTCTCATTGCGACTTAATTCTCCATCAGGTGATGCATAAGCAGAAACTTCGATAGATTTAAAATCATACCAAGTGGTGTTATTAGCATTTTTAGATAAAAACTCCATCATTTTTTTCACTTCCTCACTTTTCAATTCAGCAGGGCGTACATTAGATTGATTAACCGGATAATATACACTTGATGTTTGATTAGCTGATGTAGTTTTTACAAAAGCATCTTTTGCGTAAATAGTTTTTTCATCATTACGCACTAGCAATGGAGTAGCAATTGTTCCTTCTGCTAATTCAATGCTATTAAAATCTTTAGTTTTCTTTTTAACTGCACCCTGAGCTTGTAGTTCTAACTTTGCAACTTTCATATCTGGTTCATATGCAAATTTATCAGTATAAGAAAACGTTCCACCAGTTTGAAAAGCTATTTTAGTTCCTGTAGCAGTTGCTTTTTCACCAACTAAAGTAACAGGTTTCAACTTTTTTTCAGTTCCGTTATATTTTAAAACAGGGGTAACAGTTACAACAGCTTTTTTAGCAAATAATTTTGCGGGATATTTACCTGAAATCGCAACTGAAACACAATCAGCGTGCATTTCAAGAGGTTTTGGAGTTACATCATACGTAATCAAATCTTGTTTTTTGATCATTTTTTTTAGCCCGTCACATGCAGTAAATAATACTGAAGTTCCTAAGGCAATAGATAATACTTTTAAGGTATTGTTTTGCATGGTTTTGTAATTAGTTTAAATCTTTTTTTTGCGCTGCAATATTAATGATAGTTTTTTAAATAAAAAAATTAAACAAAGACACTATTAAATTAATAAAAAATTGATAATCATTATATTACAAATTAAACGTATTAGTTGTAAAAATGCCTCCGCTGATGATTGAAATTATTTCATTTAAAATTACTTGATATGTTTTATCGTTATTTTCAGTTAGATTAAACTCTATTAATGGAATTGAATTTAAATTACGATAAACACTGCTATAGCTATCATTTACTTTTACTAAATAATCTGTTGAAATAAGGGATTCTGCATTTCTGTTTCTTTTTTGGATATTTTGCAGTAAACAATCTGAGTTTAATTTTAAAATAACAACGAGGTTGGGCTGGATTACAAGATCATTTAATTTATAAAACTCTTCTTCAAACAACTGATATTGCTGTTGGCTTAAATTCACTTTTGCAAAACACAAACATTTGTAAAAATGGTAATCACTGATTACATGTTTGTTTTCAAAAGATTTTCTCCATTGCATTAATTGTTGAAAACGATCGATCAAAAAAGAAAACTCTAAAGTATAAGCATATTTATCCGGTTGATGATAAAAAAGAGGCAATAACGAATTGTGCTCAAATTGTTCAGGTAAAAATTCGAAATTAAAATGATTCGCTAATTTTTTAGCTAATGTTGTTTTGCCAGCACCTATGTTACCTTCAATACAAATAAAGTTCATACTAGCTTTTTACTACCAAATTTCTGCACGTGTATCTTTTGCACGATACATTTTATTGCCTTCTTTTACACCAAATGCCTCATAAAATTCAATTAAATTGGTTAATGGTCCATTTGCCCTGAAGTTACCAGGTGAGTGTGGATTTGTTGCTACCATTTGTTTTAAAGCTTGTGGACGCATCAATGTTTTCCAACCTTGTGCCCATGCCAAAAAGAAGCGTTGTTCTCCTGAGAAACCATCTATTACCGGTGATGCATTTCCGTTAAGCGATTTTTTGTAAGCATAATATGCCATCGTTAATCCTCCTAAATCAGCAATGTTTTCACCTAATGTTAATTCACCGTTTACGTGCGTAGAATCTATGGCAATATATTCGTTAAACTGATTGACTAGAATATTTGTTTTAGATTCAAAATTTTTCTTGTCTTCAGCAGTCCACCAATCCACAAAATTTCCTTTCGCATCAAATTGAGAACCTTGATCATCAAATCCATGTGTTAGTTCATGACCAATGATTGAGCCCATAATGCCATAATTAAAAGCATCGTCTGCAGTAGGGTCAAAAAAAGGTATTTGCATAATTCCTGCGGGGAAAGCAATTTCGTTTGCTGTTGGATTATAATAAGCATTAACAGTTGGCGGTGTCATTCCCCAACGAGATTTATCAACGGGTTTACCGGCATCAGCAAGCATTCGTTTGTGACTGAATTGATTTACCCTGAAATGATTTAAAACATAAGCATCGGTTTTAATTTCAAGCGCACTGTAATCTTTCCATTTGTCAGGATAGCCTAATTTTCTAGTTATTTTAGCTAATTTATCTAATGCATTTTTCTTAGTACTGTCAGTCATCCAATTTCTTGTTAAAATTCTATCTTTAAAAGCAGCAGCCAAATTATCTACCATTTCGTTTACTCGTTTTTTAGCATCTGCATTAAAATGTTTACTTACAAAAGCCTCACCTAAAGCTTCACCCAAAGCATTATCAAGAGATGTTATACTTGTTTTATAACGTGGTTTTCTTGCTTTAACGCCATTTAATGTTTTTGCATAAAAATTAAAATTCTCCTGAACAATTGCATTACTTAAATAAGGAGCTGATTCGTGCATTACACAAAATTTCAAATACGTTTTCCATTCATTAATTGAAACAGATTTAAGTAAAGAATTTAAGTTGGCAAAAAATTCAGGTTGTGTTACAATAATATCATTTGGTGCACTACTTAATCCAACCGTAGTGAAATAATTTTTAAGCATTACATCCGGTAATTTTGAAATCAAGTCGGTAGTTTTTGTTAGATTATATTGCTTTTCTATGTTTCGCAATTCAAGGCTATTCATAGCTTTTTCAGCTAATTTTTTTTCCAGATCAAAAACAATTTTCGCATCAGCAGAAGCATCTTTTTCGTTTACTTTAAATAACTGAAACATGTTTTTAACATGTTCCTGATATGCAGCGCGAATAGCTTCATATTTTGCATCAAAATAAAAATCCCTATCGGGTAAAAAAGTTCCTGATTGACTTAGATACACAGCGTTCATTTCACTATTTTTTAAATCGCTTTCAATTCCAAAACCAAATGCACAACTTATTCCGGATGCATGAAATTCTGCTATGGTATTTATCAAATCTTCCTTTGTTTTTATTTTATCTACCATAGTAAAATAGGAACTCATGAATTTCAACCCGTCTTTTTCTAATTTAACAGTATCAATTGCTAAATTGTAAAAATCACGCATTTTCTGCCTTTTGCTACCTACAACTGCATTTTTATCACTCGAGATTTCAGAGATTATTTCTTTCAAGTTTTTATCATTTCTTTCTTTAATTTCATTAAAGCTTCCCCAGGCAGATTCTGTTTCAGGAATACTATTGTTTTTAAGCCAATTTCCACATGCGTATTTGAAAAAATCTTCTTTAGGATCAACCGTTTTATCAATAATGTCTAATCGAATTCCTGAATTTTTTTGGGCAATTAATAACCCAACACTTAATGAAAGTGTTATCAATAATGAATGTTTGCGCATAGTTTAAATTTTGATTTCATAAAACTACAAATTAATAATTCCCAAGCTACTTAATTTGGATAAATGGTACTATATATTTTTAATAGGTTTATCGTACACGATTTTAATTTTATCGAATATGTTTTTAATTTTTTAAGCCACTAATTATAGTTAAACAAACTTAAAAGCGTACCTTTGCAAACTTAAATTTTAAATTTATGATTACAACTGATCTCGCTATAATTGGTGCCGGACCTGTAGGATTATTTGCCATTTTTGAAGCAGGCTTATTAAAAATGCGTTGTCATTTAATTGACTATTTACCTCAGCCGGGCGGACAACTATCAGAAATCTATCCTAAAAAACCTATCTACGATATCCCTGGCTATCCAACAGTTTTAGCGCAAGAGTTAGTTGATAATTTAATGAAACAAGCTGAGCCTTTTCATCCAACTTTTACTTTGGGAGAACGAATTGAAAAATTAGAGAAGAGAGATGAACGCGATTTTATATTGACCACTAACATGGGAACTACCATTCAAGCAAAAGTGGTTGTAATTGCAGGTGGATTAGGTTGTTTTGAACCAAGAAAGCCTGAAGTAGCTGGATTAGATAAGTTTGAAAATGGAAAAGGAATTAGTTACATGATTTTAGATCCTGAAAAATACAGAGGCAAAAAAGTAATTCTTGCAGGTGGAGGTGATTCAGCTCTTGACTGGAGCATTTTCCTTGCAGATATTGTTGATGAATTAACCTTAGTTCACCGCAGCGAATCATTCAGAGGTGCACCTGACTCAGTAAATAAAGTAATGAAACTGGCTGAAGAAGGAAAGATCAGATTATTGCTGAATTCTAATTTATCTCAAATTATTGGTGATGATGTTTTAAAACAAGTTGGTGTGATTAATACAAAAACAAATGAAGAAGTTGTTTTAGAAACCGACAATTTAATTCCTTTATTTGGTTTGAGTCCTAAATTAGGACCAATTGAAAATTGGGGATTAAACTTAGATAAAAACGCTATTGAAGTTAATACAGAAGATTACAGCACAAATGTGCCTGGTGTTTATGCAATTGGAGACATTAATACTTACACCAATAAATTAAAATTAATACTTTGTGGATTTCATGAAGCTGCATTAATGAGTCACAGCGCATACAAATACATGAATCCGGGAATTAAATACACCATGAAGTACACTACAGTACAAGGTGTAAATGCTTTTTAAATTTTTTCTTAAACTTCTTTTTTGGCTGATTTAAATAACGGCACAGTGCTACACGGCTCACCATACATAATGCTTTTGGCATAAGGTTTTAAATATGCAGCGAGTGAAGTGTATGCGTGAAGTGGAACAGGTAAATTTCCACAACCTTTAATTACAATCCTTGCGTCTTTGTAATTTTCGAAATTGATTTTTGAAAATTGTTCTTCGTAAAGAATGGATTCTAATGTTTCTAAGTTTCCGAAACAGATTTTATTTGCATAAGGCTGTAAAGCTAAACTAACTAGCATATATGCCCAGGTTGGAACAATGGCATCGGCCGAACAAGTAATTGCAACAAAACAATTGTTATACGATTCCCAATTATTATTTTTAATGTATTCCCTGAAATCTTTTTCGCGAAGAATTAACCCCTGAAACAATTGATTTTTGATGTCAATTATTTTTCGTTCTCCTTTTTGATAATATTCTTCCAAATCAATGGTGATGATTCCGCTTGAAGCAACTTTATTTATGATTTCATTTTCCATTGTTTCAATTTTACATAAACCCTAATTCCACTTGCGCTACATCGCTCATCATTTCTTTTGTCCAAGTGGGTTCAAAAGTTAAATCAAGTTTAACAGATATTATTTCTGAAATCTCTTTTAATTTAGTTTCTATTTCAGCAGGCAATGTTTCTACTGCCGGACAGTTAGGTGAGGTAAGTGTCATCACTACTTTTAAATCCATTTCTTCCGAAAGATTTATTTCATAAATAAGACCAAGCTCCCATACGTCAACCGGAATTTCAGGATCGTAACAGGTTTTAAGCTGATCGATAATTTTTTGAGTTACTTCTGTATTTGTTGAAATAATTATTGCTGCCATATTACGCTACTTTAGATTTTAAAGCCAATGCATCTAATTTCATTTGTTTAATCATGCTTACTAAACCATTAGCCCGTGTTGGGGAAAGATGTTCTTTTAATCCTATTTTATTAATGAATTCAAGCTCTGTATTTATTATTTCATCGGGAGTTTGATTGCTCAATACACGTATTAATAATGCAACAATTCCTTTGGTTATGATTGCATCGCTATCTGCTTTGTAAATTACCTTATCATTTTCCAATGAACTATATAGCCATACTCTGCTCTGACAACCTTTGATTAAACGATCATCAGTTTTAAATTCATCCTCTAATCCTTTCAAATCTTTTCCCAAGTCGATTAGATATTGGTATTTATCCTCCCAATTATCAAACAGTTCGAATTCTTCTATTATTTCATTTTCAATATTAATCATTCAAGTTTAATTGTTGGTTATTTTGCCAGTTAGTTAGTTTTTATTCTTTTAAATATTTTCGGAAAGAATTAATCATTTTACCTATTTCTTCAATCTGATCTTCAAATTTTTTAAAGGCAGCTTTTGTTATGTATTTTAAATCCAAACAAATGTAAAGATGAGATTTCAACTCTGCTAAAGAACCCATTGAAATATCTAGAAAGTGTGCAAATTGTTTTTCTCGTTTTCTTTCAAAACCTTCTGCGATATTTGCCATTACAGAAACTGTACATCTTAGCATTTGTCTTATTAGATCGAAATCATTTTCAAAATCTGTTGATTTAGTTACGACATAAATATCCTTAGTAAGCAACCTTGATTTCTGCCATGAAATTATATCTTCAAATCTTATGATTGTTCCCATTACTACTAAAATATATTCCTAACTAGTGAACTAACTAACTGTGTTATACCAACATTTTCACTGATTTCCTCACTCCTTCTATAAATTTTACTACCTCCTCTTCTGTATTATAAATTCCAAAACTTGCCCTTACTGTTCCAGGAATTCCAAGGCAATGCATTAATGGTTGCGTACAATGATGTCCTGTTCTTACTGCAATTCCCATTTGATCTAGAAGTGTTCCTGTATCAAAAGGATGAACGCCTTTGATATTAAATGAAATTACTCCTGCTTTATTTTCCGAATTACCATATATTTCAATCTCGGGCATTTCGCTTAATAAATTAGTAGCTTTCAATAATAATTGATGTTCGTGTGCAGAGATTACATCCATGCGAATTTCATTAACAAAATCAATTGCCACTTTTGTAGCAACTACTCCTTCAATGTTTGGAGTTCCTGCTTCAAATTTATTGGGTAAATCGGCGAGTTCTGTTTTTTCAATTCTCACTGTTTTAATGATTCCTCCTCCATATTGATAAGGTGGCATTTGATTGAGCAATTCTTCTTTGCCATACAACACACCTACTCCGGTTGGACCATACACCTTATGCATACTAAACACAAAAAAATCTGCGTCCAATTCTTGTACATCTATTTTAATATGTGGTGCAGATTGTGCTCCATCAAGTAAAATTTTTGCATCAACAGCACGAGCCATATTTATTAACTCTTTTACAGGGTTAATCGTGCCTAAGGTGTTGCTGACATGTGTTACAGCCAACAATTTTGTTTTAGCTGTAAAAAGTGTTTTTGCTTTTTCTAAATCCAATTCTGCTGTTGCAGTCAAAGGAATTACTTTGAGCACAATTCCTTTTTCATCGCGTAAATTTTGCCAGGGCAAAAAGTTGGAATGGTGTTCCATTTCTGAAACAATGATTTCATCTCCTTCTTTCAAAAATGCTCTTGAAAAGGAATTCGCAACAAGGCAAATGGAATCGGTTGTTCCTTTGGTAAAAATAATTTCGTGCGCATGTTTAGCATTGATGAAATACTGAACACTTTTTCTGCTTTCTTCAAATAAGGCTGTTGCTTCCTGACTTAAACGATGCACACCACGATGAATATTACTATTGAAATTGCTGTAATAATCTACAATAGCATCAATTACTTGTTTGGGTTTTTGAGTGGTAGCGCCATTATCGAAATAAATTAAATTTTTCCCGTTTACTTTTTTGGAAAGAATAGGAAATTGTGCTCTTATTTCTTCAATGCTTTTCACTTCAGTGTATTTTCAAATAAGTTAATTACTTCTTCCTGTAAAGATTCAATTTCTATTTTATCAATCAATTCTTGGGCAAATGCTTGTAACAATAATCTGCGAGCGCTTACATCTCCTATACCTCTTGCTTTTAAATAAAACAATGCTTGCTCATCTACCTTACCAGTAGAGGTTCCGTGAGAGCATTTAACATCATCTGCAAAAATTTCCAACTGAGGTTTTGTATTTACGGTTGCATCATCACTTAACAAAATATTTTTACTGCTTTGATAAGCATTGGTTTTCTGCGCATCTCTGCGCACCATAATTTTACCATTAAACACAATACTCGATTTATCATTCGCTATGCCTTTATACATTTCATTGCTATTACAATGAGGTGTTGCATGATCAATTAAAGTATGATTGTCAATTAAATTAGTATGACTTGCAATAATGAGTCCGTTTAAATTTGCTTCTGCATTTTTTCCGTTTAAACGGATGTGATGATTATTACGCACTAATGCGCCACCAAACGTAAAAGTGCTTGCCGTATAGTTGCTGTTACTATTTTGTTGCACTTCGATATTTGAAAAATGAAAACTGTTTTCGTTTTCTGCTTGTATACGGTAATGATGGATTTGTGCATTTTCAGCAAGAGAAATTTCCTGCGTGTTGGTAGAAAATACTTTTCCGTTTAGTGTTCCGTAATGCTTTTCGATTAAAGTAAGTGAGGAATTTTCTTCAGCAACAATCAACAAGCGCGGGTGAATCATTGCTTCACCATTTGCTTTGTTAAGGTAATGAATACAAATTGGTTTTTGTGATTGATACGATTGTGGAACATGAATAAACAAACCATTATTGCAAAAAGCGGTGTTTAAAGCTACTCCGGAATTCATATCCTTAACCGGCCACGCACAAAAATGTTGTTTTACTAATGATTTGTGATTTGATTGTGCAGATTGAATATCTATTATTGTTAATGCATTATGATTTGTTTCTGCACTGTGAAAATTACCATTCAACACATATACATTTATGCAATCTTGAAGCTGAGGAATAGCAGTAATTTCTTCGAACTGATTTTCAATTTTTTTAAATTCTTTTCTCAGCAAAGCATCGAGGTTACAATATTTGTATTCTTCGTGCTTATTGGTTGGAATGCCATATTCTTCAAGGTATTGAATGGCTTCGCCCATTTTCTCAAACTCTACAATTCCATTTTTACCTGAAATAGACATGAGTGTGTTCAATAATTGCTGGGCAGTGCTCAATTTTGTATCACTTAGTAAGGACATGATTATGCAAATTCAAATTGTTTTTTAATATCGTCGTATCCTTTTTCTTCCAGTTCCAAAGCCAAATCTTTGGTTCCCGATTTTACAATTTTTCCGTTATATAGAACGTGAACAAAATCAGGCACGATATAATCCAGTAAACGTTGGTAGTGAGTAATTACTAAAAACGCATTATCTTTTGTTTTTAATGCGTTTACGCCATTTGCTACAATGCGTAAGGCATCAATATCAAGACCGGAGTCGGTTTCATCTAAAATAGAAAAACTTGGATTCAGCATCGCCATTTGAAAAATCTCGTTACGCTTTTTCTCACCTCCGCTAAATCCTTCGTTAACGCTTCGGTTAGCAAGCTTACCATCCAATTCAACCAATTTTTGTTTTTCTTTTACCAAAGCAAGAAAGTCTTTTGCTTCCATTGGTGCTTCCCCTTTGTATTCGCGGATTTCGTTAATGGCTGTTTTTAAAAAGTTAATATTGCTTACTCCCGGAATTTCTATCGGGTATTGAAACGCTAAAAATACACCTTCACGTGCGCGATCTTCCGCAGGAAGTTCCAATAAATTTTTACCATTAAACCAAACCTCACCTTCGGTAACTTCGTAATCTTCTCTACCCGCTAATACGCTTGATAGCGTAGATTTACCCGAACCATTTGGTCCCATTATCGCATGAACTTCACCTGCTTTAATTTCAAGATTTATTCCTTTTAATATTTGTTTGCCATCAATGCTGGCGTGTAAATTTTTTATGCTAATCATTTCGTTTGGTTTTCGGTATTTATTTTATGATGGTTGAATTAAATTGTTCTCGACTTCGCTCGAACTGACATTAATTTTTTTGTATAAAGATTCAGATTTATCATGCTTACCCTACACTTCCTTCTAAACTTATTGCTAATAATTTTTGTGCTTCAATGGCAAACTCCATAGGTAGTTTATTCAATACTTCTTTGCAATATCCGTTTACAATTAATCCGATTGCTTTCTCTGTGCCTATTCCTCTTTGGTTGCAATAGAATAACTGATCTTCACCAATTTTTGAAGTTGTTGCTTCATGTTCCACTATTCCACTTTTATCTTTGATTTCAATGTATGGAAAAGTATGTGCGCCACATTTATCACCCATGAGTAAACTGTCGCATTGCGAAAAATTACGTGCGTTGATTGCCCCTTTACGAATTTGAACCAATCCACGATAACTGTTATTGCTTAATCCGGCAGAAATACCTTTTGAAATAATTGTGGATTTAGTATTCTTGCCAACATGAATCATTTTTGTTCCCGTATCGGCTTGCTGATGATTATTGGTAACAGCTACCGAGTAAAATTCTCCTACACTATTATCACCTTTTAAAATAACCGATGGATATTTCCAAGTAATGGCAGAACCAGTTTCTACTTGTGTCCAGCTGATTTTGCTGTATTCACCAGCGCACAAGCCTCGCTTGGTAACAAAATTATAAATGCCACCTTTTCCGTCTTTATCTCCCGGATACCAGTTTTGAACGGTGCTGTATTTGACTTCCGCATTTTTATAGGCAACAATTTCTACCACTGCGGCATGCAATTGGTTTTCATCGCGCTGAGGCGCTGTGCACCCTTCCAGATAACTTACATAAGATTCCTCATCTGCAACGATTAATGTTCTTTCAAACTGTCCTGTTCCAGAAGAATTGATTCGGAAGTAGGTTGAAAGTTCCATTGGGGATCGCACTCCTTTTGGGATGTAGCAGAATGAACCATCGCTGAACACTGCAGCATTTAATGCAGCGTAATAGTTATCAGTGTAAGGCACAACCATGCCCATGTATTTTTTGATGAGTTCAGGATGTTCCTGAACTGCTTCGCTAAACGAACAAAAGATAATTCCTTTTTCTGCAAGAGTTTCACGAAAAGTTGTTTTTACAGATACACTGTCGAACACCGCATCCACTGCAATGTTAGATGAAACACCGGTTAAGCGTTTTTGTTCTTCCAAAGAAATGCCCAGCTTTTCAAAGGTTTTTAAAAGTTCAGGATCTACTTCATCTAAACTTGTTAACTCGGGTTTTTTCTTTGGAGCTGAGTAATAAGAGATATCCTGAAAATCTACTTTTGGATAGGGAAAGTATGCCCAGTTATTAGGCTCCTTCATGGTAAGCCAATAACGGTAAGCCTTTAAACGGTATTCCAAAAGCCATTCTGGCTCATTTTTTTTATGAGATAATAATTTAATCACATCTTCATTCAGCCCTTTTTTAAAGGTTTCCGATTCGATATCAGTGGTAAATCCCCACTTGTATTCGCTGTTGATGTGTTGTTCTAGTATTTCGTTTTGTTCAGACATTTTGTGGGTTAAAAAGTTTGAAGGTTATAAAGTTTGAAGGTTTGAGGTTTAAAGGTTGCATTTGATTGGTTGAAGGTTATAAAGTTGAAAGTTTGAAATTATTTTTTTTGTTATACTGATTTTCTGAGATAAGTAATTAAAGAAGAAAGTTGTTTACTTATCAAATTAATTTCTCCATATAATTCCTTGAATTCTGAATTTGAAATATAATCCAATTCAAATGCTATATAAAGTTGCGCTCTAATTTCTCCGGCTGAACCTTTCGCAATTTTCAAAAACCTAATGAATTCTTTATTCCCATTTCTCTCAAATCCTTCTGCTATATTTGAGATAATTGAAACCGAAGCTCTCCTTAATTGGTCTCTTAATGAAAAATCAGAAGAAAAAGTTTTTGAGTTACTTACTTTATAAATTAATACAGTAAATTTTTTTCCGTTTTTCCAAACGTCTAACTCTTCAAATGATTTTGCTGTAGCCATAAAAAGTGTAAAACTTTAAACTATCCAACTTTCAACCTTTAAACTAAAATTACACCGAAAACGATTCTCCGCAACCACAAGTACGAGATGCGTTTGGATTATTGAATGAAAACCCTTTCCCATTGATTCCTCCACTGTATTCTAATTGGGTTCCAACTAGGTAAAGAAAGCTTTTTCTGTCGCACACGATTTTGATTCCTTTGTCTTCAAAAATCTGATCGCCCTCTTTTAATTCATTATCAAATTCCAGTTTATAGCTTAATCCTGAGCAACCGCCACCTTCTACCCCAACACGAATGAAGGAATTAATTGGACGATTTTCTTCAGACATGATTTTTAGGGCATGTTCTTTTGCTGTATCAGAAACAGTTATCATCTTGTTAAAATTTTAATTTTCAATACTTTATTGGCTTAAACTTATTTAGATTAAATCTAAAAGTCTTGCAAAAATACCATAAATGTGGTAGTTATACAAATCAAATTTTCTGATTAGTCCTTTTATTTACCCATTTCATTAAAAAAACTGTTAAAGGTTTTACATTTTCAAGGTATTAATCAATTTGAATTGTGATGAGTGAAAATAAATTTTTCTACTAAACCATATTTTTTATAAATCAAATTAATTATCTTTCTAAAAAAAAGTATGGTTAAAGTTTTATCAGAGCAAAAATCAATTCTTGGTCAATATATTTTAGAATTAAGAGACATTGAAATACAAAAAGATCCATTGCGTTTTAGAATGAATTTAGAAAGAATCGGAGAATTGATGGCTTTCGAAATTAGTAAGACTTTAAATTATGAATCGGTTGTCACTAAAACTCCATTGGGAGAATGTGATTCAATGAAATTAGCAAAACAACCTGTATTATCTACTATTTTAAGAGCAGGTTTGCCATTACATCAAGGTTTGCTTAGGGTTTTTGATAAAGCTCAAAATGCTTTTGTTTCAGCTTATCGTAAACATCATAAAGATAATTCTTTTGATATAGCAATAGAATATTTGTCGAGTCCCTCTTTACAAGATAAAACATTAATTTTATCTGATCCTATGCTGGCAACAGGCTCTTCAATGGTATTGGCATATCAGGCATTAATTTCAAAAGGAATTCCCGAACACACTCATGTGGTGGTGGTTATAGCAAGCAAGCAAGGTGTAGAATATTTTAAAACACATATGCCACACCAAAATTACACATTATGGATTGGTGCTGTTGATGAAGAATTAACCGCACACTCTTACATTGTTCCTGGCTTAGGAGATGCTGGTGATTTGGCTTATGGAGAAAAATCATGATTGATTTTGATATTTCTTGGAGTGAATTTTTTACTGTATTTATTGCATGTGCTTTAAAACCTGGTATTGCAGGCATACCAACTGCCGTTTTAGTTTTTGGTTTTAATTTTTTTGAGACACTTGTTGTTTGCTCACTTGGTGGGATAACAGGTAGCTTTTTCTTTTCATTTTTAATAGACGTGGTTATTAAATTAGTTAATAAATTAATAACTAAAATTTTTCCTCTTAGAAATACTAGCAAAAAAAAATTCACAAAAGTGAATCGTTTTATTATTACAATGAAAAAGAAATTTGGAGTTGTAGGAGTGTCTATTATTGCGCCACTTTTTTTATCAATTCCTTTAGGAGTTTTTATTTGTTTAAAATTTTTTGGTGATAGACCTAAAATAATTTTTTGGATGTCTTTTTTTGTGGTGTTCTGGACTATCGTTTTATATTTTGGATTATTACATTTCAGAACGTTATTTGAAACACTAATTGTGTAAACAGTATTTTTCAATCCGAATAATCGTCAAAATATTACATTAAAATCTTCAAAACTTAAACTGAATTTTCAAATTCAATTGCCGATTAGTTAAATAATTTGGAATTGCATATTGTCTGTTTGTTACATCTTTAATCCATGTATATGAAACGGTGTTGTTAACAGCTAATAAATTCAATACTTCTAAGCTTATCCAACCAGATTTAATGTATCTGAATATCCCTGTTTCCTTTTTTGTTCGTTCCTCTTTTAATAATTGATAAGAGAATCCAATATCAACTCTTCGATAAGCAGGCATTCTTAAAGTGTCTTTATAACGTTCGCGCGATGGCGGTCCAAAAGGCAAACCTGTTCCGTAAATTAAATTCAGATGCATTTTACAACTCGGTATTTTTGGCAAATAATCTTGAAAAAATAGATTAAATGTAACCCGCTGATCAGTTGGACGAGGAATGTAACCTGGTTGATTCAAAGTACTATCATAAACAGGCAAGTTACTGTAACCTTTATACCAAGGGTTACCTAAGGAATCACGATAAGTATAATAAAAATCATTTTTTAAATCTTCCTGAATGGTCATTACACTCATATTAACCCATGATTCAATGCCTTTAACAAATTCACCATTTAACCTAAAATCCATACCTGTTGCAAATCCTTTGCTGCTATTCGTTCCGTAATACCTTATTCTTACATTATCAATTTCATATGGAACAAGATTATCAAACTGTTTAAAATATGCAGCAGTAATAAATTTAAAAGGTCTATTCCACAATTTAAAATTTAAATCACCGGATAAAACATAATGAATGGATTGTTGTGCTTTTAAATTGGAATTTACATTTCCAATAAAATCTCGCATCTCACGATAGAATGGAGGTTGGTAATAATAACCCCAAGATGCTTTAAAAAGCCAATCAGCTCTCCAATTTGGCTCGTATGAAAACGTTAATCTTGGACTAACAACATTATCGTTATTCATCGTCCAATAATTATTTCTTATACCTCCTGTGAAAGAAAAAAACGCACTATCGCGCAATTGTTTTTTAAATACATATTGTGCATAGGCCATCGCGCGATTGGATTGAAGTTTGATTTTTGTTTTAATCACATCTCTTAATTCAACCAACAATGGATCGGCTTGAGGAATTGAATACCCTGCTGAGTCAATAAAATTCCATTCACCTAATTTATCATTAATGATCTCGTGCTGAAATTTTAAGCCCCACAACAACTCACCATTTTTTGTGGTATAAAACCCTTTGTGTTCGGTTGCAAGTACAGATGCAATTAAATAATTTCTACCATTATTGATGAAGGTTCCAATACCTCTGTTGAATGCTACATTACCAAAATTAGGATCGCCTAAATCGGTTTCCAATTCATTAATATAATATTGACCCTGAATGGTAAATGTTTCACTTTCCTGTGTATTAAAATAGGATGAAATCCATTTTAATCGTAATTTTTCCTTCGGTATAAAGTTGAATGATAGCGCACCAAAAGTAGTATTAAACTGGCTTACTTCTTGCCCATCAAAATACACTTTGAATTGTAATGCCTGATTGAATGTCCCGAAAGTTGTTTCACGGGTTTGAGGAATAACTTGATATTTATTACCAGAAATTACACCTAACACATCTACATTAAATTTTGGTGAAACATTAAAATTTAAAAGGCTTTGAACATCATAAAATCTTGGAAAATAATCTCCTTTGGTATCAATGCTGCGCAATAAATATTGATTCGTTTTATACCTCGCACCTATTTGCCATGATAACAATTTGTTGGCAGTAATGTTTTCAATATGCAAACCTGCACCCAGCAAACTCATGCTTGCAGTACTCGAAAATTTCCTAGGCTTTCTGTAAGTAATATCCAATACGCTAGAAAGTTTGTCTCCATATTTAGCTTCAAAACCACCGGCAGAAAAACTCATTCCGGAAACCATGTCTGGATTGGGGAAACTCAAACCTTCCTGTTGCCCACTTCTTACTAAAAACGGCCTGTACACCTCAATATCATTTACATAAACTAAATTTTCATCAAAATTCCCGCCTCTCACTGAGTAGCCAGAACTCAATTCGTTTGTCATCGAAACACCAATTCCCATAGATGGCAGTAAGCGCATAATGTCCATACTTGCTCCGGGCAATTGAGTAATTTGTGTTGGATTTAATTTAATGGTTTCCGTTTCCCGTTTTTCATCTACCACATCAATGCTCGCTAAATCATTTCTAAAAGTTAATGTTGGATTGAAAATAAAAACTTCACCCTCTTTCAACTGAAGTTTCTTCTTTAGTGTGCGGTAACTTAAATTGGAAAACACAAGTAAAATTTCTTTATTAGCAGGAATAGTAATTTGATAATTACCTGATTGATCTGAAAATACGGGTTGCTGAGAAGTTCCCTCAATAGAAACCTGAACATCTTCAACCGGAAGATTAATTTCTCCCGAAGAAATTTTACCTTTTACATCAGCTTGCTGAGCAAAATAATTTTGAGCAAAAATTAAAAAGCACAATACAATAATACATCGCCAACAATTCAATTTATGCTTTATGAAATTAAACACTGCTTTTGTGAAACGAAATTTGGTTCTAATTATTGTAAAAGTAGGAATTAATCAAGTTTAAAAACAAAAAACCCATTGCTTTCAGCAATGGGTTGATTGAATAATTTAAAAAATGAATTATGCTTTTGGAGTTTCTGCATTATTTAATGATGCAGAGTTTTCCATAGAAATAGCAGATTTTAGAATCCTTAATTTATTTCCACCTTCAACCTCGATCATATAATAAGTATCAGTAATTTCGGCAATTTTACCTATAATTCCACCTATTGTTACTACTTTATCGCCTTTCTTAATTGCCTCCAAAAATTTCTTTGCTTCTTTTTGTTTTTTCATTTGAGGGCGAATCATAAAAAAGTAAAATACTACTACGATTAAAACCAGCATAATGATTTGACTGATTCCGCCGCCGCTTGCAGGTGCCTGCAGGATGATTGATTGCATGTTTGTTTTTGTTATTTGTTATTAATTGTTTTATTAGGTTGGCTGGTTACCGGAACAATAATTTCACCAGTAATTTTTAAAATTTTAGTATTCGGTTCGCAATTGGTTAATACAGTAATTTGTTTGTCAAATTTCCCAGATTTTCCGTTACTATCAAAAGTAACATCAATTTTATTGCTAGTACCAGCAGGTAATGGTTCAGTTGGTGGTTTTGGAACCGTGCAACCACAGCTTGCCTGTGCAGAAGAAATTAATAGATTGGATTTACCTGTATTTTTAAACTTAAAGCTATAACTTACTTTTTCACCTTGAGTAATTTTTCCGAAATCATGGGTTTCCTCTTCAAACTCAATTACAGGTAAATTTTCAGCAGAAACGTTACCATTTGCAGATGCACCAATTTTAATATCATCTGTTGAAATAGATTTTTCATCGTTGCTGCACGATAGCATCAATAAGCATGTAAAAAGCGAAAGGGTAATTTTTTTCATTTTATAAACTAATTAATTAATAATTAACTATGATTAATAAATCGGTCGCAAATATACATTTTTTGAAGTTTAAAAAACCAACTATCCTTTTTAAGCAATTATAAAAAAAGTGAAAGTGTTCCGGTATCTTTTTTTCTTATGCCTCGTACTGTATTTTCAAGCGAGCAAACTTCATTTATGGCATCGTGTTCAAAAAATAACAACCAATTTTCATTTACAGCTTGTTTAAGTATTGATTCTTTTTCCTTTAATGTTTCTAATGGTCGAACATCATAACCCATTACATAAGGTATGGGCAAATGACCTACAGAAGGAATTAAATCGGCTGTGTATAAAATTTTCTTGTCTTTATACTTAATTAATGGAAGCATCATGGCGTCAGTATGCCCATAAACAAAAACAAGTTCAAAATTATTAATTAATTTATCGCCTTCTTTTAAAAATTTAAGTTGTCCACTTTCTTGAATCGGCAAAATATTTTCTTTCATGAAAGAAGCTTTCTCTCGCACATTGGGCTGTGTTGCCCATAGCCAATGTTGCTCATTCGACCAATATGTAGCATTTTTAAAAGTTGTTTCCAATTTTGTTTTGCTGCTATCTGCATATTTTACACTTCCTCCACAATGATCAAAATGCAAATGAGTTAAAAAAACATCAGTAATTTCATCATATGAAAAACCTAACTTATTGATATTTTTCTCCAATGAATCATCCCCATTCAAATAATAATGGCTAAAAAATTTGGCATCCTGTTTATCACCAATACCGTTATCAATTAAAATCAATCTGTTTCCAGATTCAACTAATAAACAACGCATTGCCCAGTTACACATGTTATTTTCATCGGCAGGATTTGTTTTATTCCAGATGGATTTGGGCACAACTCCAAACATGGCGCCACCATCTAATTTAAAATTTCCGCTATTTACAGGATATAATTGCATAGTAATGATTTTTAATTGATAAAAATAGAATTCTAAGTTAACTACATTTTATAAAAGAACTACAACTATTTAAACATTGACGTGTTAACTTCTATTTTAATTTTGTTCAATCCAAAAAGACCTTCAAATTAAATTAGCAATAAAATTAATTACGTGGGTAAAAGAAAAAGATCAGATTATTTTAAAACTTCTTCCGTTACGGTAATTGTTAGTTTATCGCTAGTATTATTTATGTTAGCTTTAGTTGGCTGGTTTTTAATCAACACCAAAAAATTAACCGACTACTATAAAGAAAATATTGGATTTCAAATTTATTTAAAAGATAGCGCATCTGTTTCTGACATCGATAAATTAAGAAAAGAGTTAGATATTTCAGGTTATGTAAAAAACACTTTTTTTAAATCAAAAGAAGCTGCAGCAGCTGAAATGAAGAAAGAAACCGGTGATGATTTTGTATCCTTCCTTGGATTTAATCCGCTTCCGGTAACTATAACAATCAATCTAAATTCAGAATATGCTAATGCAGATAGCATAAAATGGATTGTTAAGGAAATAGCTGCCAGTCCGATTGTAAAAGAAGTTGTTTATCAGAAGATTTTGATTGAAAAAATAAATACCAATGCCGGTAAACTCGGTTTAATCATTCTATTTTTTGCAGCATTACTTGCTATAGTTGCAGTTGGTTTAATTAATAATACCATACGGCTTTCTATTTATTCCAAACGTTTTTTAATTCGTACCATGTATTTGGTTGGAGCTACACAATCGTTTATCCGAAAACCATTTATTTTAAAAGGGGTAAGAAATGGAGTGATTTCTGCAGTAGTTTCCATGATTATGCTTTCATTATTTATTTTTGTTGCAATCAAATATATACCTGATTTATTAGTGGTGCAAGATGAAAATTTACTTTTGTTATTATTTGGAATCATAACTGTATTGGGCATTTTAATTTCAGGATTCAGCACGGCTTTATCAGTAAGAAAATACCTAAGATTAAAAACAGATGATCTATATATTTAGGGTTCACTCAAAAACTCTCTTTTCTAATTTTTAAATTTACTTTCTTTTGCTTGATTAGGGCAAATGTGCAGTGCACATTTGAGCCAGGATGAGGGCGGCAGTAAAAAAGTAAAATCAAGAACAAACGATTGCTTCCGCTCTTTGCTTTTTTCATATGTAGGTATTTATTTATTTTTTATTGCCATATGTTATACGCCATGTAACTTAAATTGTGCTTGTGCATTACGGTAAATGGCTATTTCTTAACGGTCAGCCATTCCGCCTGGCTACCTCTTTAAATATTCACTTTTTATATCTTACTTTTTCTGACTTGATTCAGAAAAAGTAACAAAAAGAGATCAAGAAATTGTCAAGGCAATATTTCACATAGAGCTATTTATTTTTTTAGTTGCCATATGTTATACGCCATGTTTCTTAATTTGTTTTTGTGCTCTGCGGCACATGGCTATTTCAAAAACTAAAGCTTTTGAAATACCATTCAATAATAGCTAAACCGCCTCCAAGGCTTCGGCGGTTCTTAACGCTTTTATCTCATTTTGCTGCGCCAATTTCATATTCTACTGTAAAGATTTAAATCAATTTTATAAAAATAAAAAAATCGTAAATATTAAAGTTGTCAATTTAAATTGGAGTTTGTTCGTGGCTTACGCGAAGTAAAAATAAAAATTCAACCTAGCATTTTTGATTGCAAGTTCCGCTTTTTTTCGCTTCGCGTAGATTTTTGCGCAGCGAAGCCTTGCAAAAATCAGTGAATGAAAAAACTAGTGGAAGCAATCAATAATGCAGTCGAGAGTTTTTAATGGTTTATGGATAATTCCGTGCATTAATTTTTTGAAAAAGGCTCTAAAACGCTTTACTTACAAGCATTTATAAATACTGAGCAGACCTTATTTAGATTAATGTTGAATATTCAGGTAATGTTTGAAGTGCATTAAATTTCCCTTCATTGTTTTTTTGAAAACAATAATGCATTAAACCATTGCTAAGAACTATCAATTGCGATTGTAAACTTAATTCATACCTCAGCGCCTGCTCTATTGTTTTTTGAGAAATACTAATAGCATACGATTTACATTCGGCCAACACAATCAATTCTTTTTTTTGATTATAGATTCTTAAGTCTGTTCTTTTTTGAGTATTGTTTAGTTTCAAGCTTTTCTCAACAGAAACCAAACTTTGAGGATATTTTTTTTCTTCAACGAGATAGCGAATTAAATGCTGCCTCACCCACTCTTCGGGTGTTAGTACAATAAATTTTTTTCTGATAGTGTCAAATATCATTATATCACCTTTTTCATTTTTTTTAAAACGAAAAATGTATTCTGGAAAATTTAATTTTGGGAACGATTGATTTAACATTAACTTTGAATGAATACAAATTTAATTGAATTAGTATTTGGTCAAACTTACAATCTAAATATTGAAATGAAAACTAAAGAGGAAATTGTAGAAAACTGGCTGCCGCGCTATACCGGAAAAAAAATTGAAGAATTTGGCAAATACATTTTATTAACCAATTTTGGAAATTATGTAAAAATGTTTGCCGAATGGCATCATGTGGAGGTAGAGGGAATTGATCGCCCAATGCAATCAGCAACAGCAGGTAGCATTACCATCATTAATTTCAGTATGGGAAGCGCAATGGCTGCAACCATTATGGATTTACTAATGGCCGTTGAGCCAAAAGCAGTTTTGTTTTTAGGCAAGTGCGGTGGCTTAAAAAAGAAAAGTGAAATCGGCGATTTTATTTTGCCAATTGCAGCTATCAGAGGCGAAGGTACTTCAAACGATTACTTGCCAATTGAAGTTCCTGCATTACCTGCATTTAGTTTGCAAAAAGCCATTTCATATACCATTCGTTTAAGTGGTCATGATTACTGGACGGGAACGGTATTTACCACAAACCGTAGAGTGTGGGAGCACGATGATGAATTTAAAGAATACTTAAGAAAACTTAGGGCAATGGCCATCGATATGGAAACAGCAACTATTTTCAGTGTAGGTTTTCATAACGAAATACCAACCGGTGCACTTTTATTAGTAAGCGATCAGCCCATGATTCCTGAAGGTGTAAAAACTGAGGAGAGCGACAAAAAAGTATCAAGCAGTTTTGTAGAAACACATTTAAGAATTGGAATTGATTCATTAAAAGAATTAGAAAATACGGGTATTTCAGTTAAACATCTTAGGTTTTAGTTTTGATTTATGAATTGTGGGTTATGAATTGTGGGTTATGAGTTATGAGTATGTAATTATAAATTGAAAATTAAATTAGTACAGCTAATCAACCCAAATCAAATAACCTTAAAGAGTCAAACAACCTAACGACTAAATATAGGAATGAAAGAGATAGACGACATACTAACCAACTTAAAAAGAAAAATCGTTAAACCAATTTACTATTTGTATGGTGAGGAGCCTTATTATATTGATTTAATAAGCGATTATATAGAAAAGCATTTTTTAGATGAGTCGGAAAAAGAATTTAATCAGAGTGTGCTGTATGGTAAAGATTTGGATTTAGGAACCTTGCTTTCTTACGCAAAACGATTTCCTATGATGAGCGATTATCAGGTGGTTATTTTAAAAGAAGCGCAAAACATTCCTGAATTTTCTAAGGCAGAGTCGAACTCAGGAAATGAAAGTGAAACTGATTCAATTAAAAAAGACAAGAACAATGCCTCTGCAAAAGCTTTCATATCGTATTTAGAAAATCCAATGCCTTCAACTGTTTTGGTGATTTGCCAAAAACATAAAAAACCTGATGGCAGATCAGCCATATACAAAGCATTCCAAAAATATGCCGTTTGCGTCGATTCTAAAAAACTTTATGACAATAAAGTACCCGATTGGATAAGCAATTACGTAAAAGAAATTGGTTATAGCATACATCCTCGCGCGTCGCAACTATTGGCTGATTATCTTGGGGCAAACTTATCTAAAATTACCAACGAAATAAGCAAACTTATTATCAGCATACCAAAAGGTGCGGAAATTAAAATTGAACAAATTCAGGAAAACATTGGAGTAAGCAAGGAGTTCAATGTGTTTGAGCTGCAAGATGCATTAGCAAAAAAAGATGTATTTAAAGCCAATCAAATTATTAATTATTTTATTGCCAATCCAAAAGAAAATCCATTTCAATTAGTAATTAGCACATTGTATGGATACTTCAATAAAGTTTTGTTGTATCATTTTGTTCAGGATAAAAATAAATTTAATGTAGCTAAAGAATTAGGTGTTAATCCTTATTTTGCAGAAGGCTATATAAATGCCGGACAGCAATATAACACACTTAAGCTCAAACAAATTTTTTATCACTTACGTGAGTGCGATGTAAAATCAAAAGGTGTGGATAATTACAGTTTAAGCTATGGCGAATTAATGAAAGAATTAATCTTTAAAATTTTGCACTAAAGCAATGATAAACGATTATAAAATTTATTGTGCAGGTGAATTTATAAGTACACCTCAACAATTTGAAGTCATTAATCCTTATTCGCAAACACCTTTTGCTACCACTTATTTAGCTGATGAGCAAATTATCAACAAAGCAATAGTTCAAGGATTAAAGTCAGCTTCTGAATTAAATGAATTAAGTTCAGGTGAACGAAGTAATATCCTTCTTTTTATTTCCAATGAAATAAATGCGAATAAAACGTATTTAGCAGAATTACTATGTAAGGAAAGTGCAAAACCTTATAAATATGCTTTGGCAGAAATAGAACGATCTGTTCACACGTTTTTAATTGCAGCTGAAGAAACAAAACGTTTACCAAAAGAATTTATTTCACTGGATTGGGCACCTAACGGTAAAAATAAAAAAGGATTAGTTCAACATTTTCCTATTGGTTTAGTAGCCGGCATTGCACCTTTTAATTTCCCAATGAATTTGGCGGTGCATAAAATTGCACCTGCAATAGCTGCTGCGTGTCCTATTATTTTAAAACCGGCAAGTAAAACACCTTTATCAACCCTTGAGCTTGCTAAAATAATTGATAAGTCTAATTTGCCTAAAGGAGCACTTTCTATTTTACCTTGTTCGAGAGAAGCGGGAAATATTTTGATAACCGATGAAAGAATAAAACTGTTAAGCTTTACCGGCTCACCAGAAGTAGGCTGGAAAATGAAAGCAAACGCAGGCACTAAAAAAGTTGTGTTGGAATTGGGAGGAAATGCGGGAGTAATTATTTCTGATAAATACACCAAGCAAGATGTAATAACAAAATGCATTTACGGTGCTTTTGCATATAGTGGGCAAATTTGCATTCATGCGCAACGCTTCATTGTACATGATAATTTATTTCATGATTTTGTTACGCAATTAAAAAAAGAAACTGAAAAAATACAGAACCAAGAACCAGCATCTCCCGATTGTAATTTCAGTGTAATGATTGATGAAGAAAATGCTGTAAGAGCAGAAAACTGGGTAAAAGAAGCGATAAATGAAGGCGCACAATTAATTTGCGGAGGAGAACGCAAGGGAAATTATTTTTCACCAACCATTTTAACCAATTGTCCAACAAATTCAAAAGTATACTCAGAAGAAGTTTTTGCTCCAATTATCACCATTGAGCCTTATTCCAATAACATTTCGGAAGCAGTAGATCAACTCAACCAAACTCGTTTTGGATTGCAATGTGGTATTTTTACAGATTCTTTAGAAGAACTTAATTATTGCTTCGAACACGCTGCAGTTGGTGGTGTTATTCATAATGATGTACCCACTATTCGTTTTGATCAAATGCCATACGGCGGCGTTAAAGAAAGTGGTTTAGGACGGGAAGGAGTTAAATATGCAATTCAAGATATGCTTGAACCAAAAGTGCTGGTTTGGTAGTGTTTTAGTTTTTAATAAAAAAACCTTTTATCGTATCACCTTTACCTAAAATGGTAAGTGTATTATTTATTATTTTTTTTATTTTTGACAAATACCACCTATTATCAATTTTATTCCTTATTTTTTCATCATCAGATTTGGGAGAAATAATTTTTTGTGAACTTTTTCCACTACTTGTTTTAAATCTAGTCAAACTTATACCTGTAGTTTGTATTTTTAAAGCCTTAAATCCGTGATTACTAAACAATTTATTTAAAGTATTAGGAGTATAATACGATAAATGTTCTGGGTAATTAATTACATTGTAGGATGATTTAAGTTTAAATCTTAATAGTGAATTAAAATTTGGTGTTGTAATATATGCCAAACCACCTTTACGAAGAATATAATTAATTGTATTTAATTCAATGTTTGGATTATTTATATGCTCTATAACTTCTATTGAAGTAACCACATCAAACATTTCTGCATCAAAATCTGATATATCTATAATTCCATTATATATTTTAATCCCTTTTTTTATACAAGTTTTAGCTTGTATATCACCAATTTCTGTCCCAAAAACTTCCCAACCTCTTTTTTTAGCTTCTTCTAAAAAAAAACCTAATCCACATCCTAAATCTAATATTTTATTGTTTTTACGATAACTCTCAAACTTATCGAGTAATTCATTATAACGCTTTACAGTTAATGGAGAAAGATACTGAGAAAGGCCATAATTTTTATAATAATTGTTCAACTCAATTGATGACGGAATTTTTCTAGAAAAAACAAATTTACATTGATTACATTGACATAAATATGCCCTTTCATAACCATTTAAATTAGTTATGTCTATTGAATTACATAATATGCACTTTGTGTGAAAATTCATTAAAAATTAGCTAATTTTTCTTTATTAAATAATTTACGATAGGAATCGTAAATAAATTTCAATCGTTTTTCGTCATTAGGATAATCAGTATACCATTTTGCAGGTAAATTGATAATATCATCAAACTCTTGAACTGAGATGCCTAATTTCTTAGCCACATATTCTTTTTCACGAATTGTTTTATCTTCTTTATAAGGCAGTGTTTCTAAATTTTTTAATGCATTTTCACGCAAAACTTCGCCTGTACAAATTTGTGAGGACAAAGTTGCTCTTCGATAATCTATACCAAACTTTTTAAATAAATAGTAAGATTGAATAAACCCTGTATATATTGATTCGTAATGTTTCCCACCATAGTACAACCAATCCAACTCTATAGTTAAAAGTTGCATGGCATGTTCTTTATTATATGGAACATAATTTAACATGTATACAATATTAATCCCTTTAAAAAGCTTATAGTACATTTCTTGTTTAAACCCAAAATAAGGAAAATGCTCAATTTTTTTTGTGCCAAATTTTTTTTGAATATAATTTAGATAAGTTGTGTCTTTAGCATTATAGTGCCAAAATTTTGGCAAAATGCCTTCAGTAGCTAAATTACCACCACTAATAACATACTTAACACCATATTTTTCTGCAATTTTATGCACAGCTCCCAATAATGCTATATCAGTTGGCGTTTCTGCTTCAGGGACAGACGCTTTTAAAAAAGCTAATTGCAGATCTTTAAATTCCTCCCAATCCAAAACAAATGTATCTAAATCTATATCTAGTTTACGCGCAATATTCTCAATATTTTTTACAGCTTCATTAGAATTCCATCCATTATCCATATGTGCAGCTAACACTCGCAAGCCATTTTTTTTGCACAAATAAGCGACATAACTACTATCAATACCCCCACTTAACCCAACAACACAATCGTATTTTTTTCCTTTACCATCTTTTTTTATTTGCTCAATTAAGCTTTTAAAATATCCGTCACTTTTTTTACCTTGATATTTATGATGTGCTCTTTTAACTAAAAACTCTTCACACAAATTACACTCACCTTTTTCGTTAAAAGTAATTGCTGGATCAGATGTATCCATAACACAGCGTTTGCAGATTTGATATTGATTTGTCATTTGAATTATGAAGTTATTATTTCATTTCAAGTATAATCTCAGCTAATTTTTTCACTTGATGTTTACGAGAATATTTATCAGCATTAATAGTATCACATTTTATATATCCGTGTGTTTGAAACTCATTATACAAATCTAGTAAAACAGTTTTTAAATGATCTTCGTTTTCTACTATAATACCAGAATTTGTTTCTTTTAGTAATTCTTCTTGTAATTTACTACTTACATTTTCAATTTCTTCAATATCGTAATATCTATTTTTTAACTCTAAAGCACATAAATCATTTGAGAAACAAAATAAAATTTGCCTTTTCAATGCAATGTAGTCAAATATTTTTGTACCCATGTAAGAGTAATAATTAAACAAGAGCATCACATTTTGTTCAGCTAACTCCATTAAAAGTTTATCATTTGGGATTTTATCAAAAATTTTTATGGATGATTTTAAATTTGGAAACTCTAGCTCTATTATCTCACTTAAAGAACCTTTAAAACTATTTCCATACAAATTAATTCCATAAAAATTAAGTTTAAGTTTACGATGAATTTCCTCTGATAAAAATTCACTAATAATTTTAAAAAAACTTCTTAATGGGTGCCAATCATAAATAGATCCAACAAAAGCGATTGTAAGTTCATTTGTATTTTGATTTATATCCTTCATCTTTTTAAAGATATCAGGATTGTACCCATTTGGCAAAACGTAAAATATTTTTTGGCCAACAACTTCAGAAATTTTTTTTACTAAAAAATCTGAAACTGTTGTAATACAATAAACATTTGATAGTGATTTCCTTTCATTTTTCAGATGCCATTTATTAAGTATAAAATTATTTTTAATATTCAAATTTTGTGACCAAGGGTCTCTATAATCAGCAATCCAATTAATATTATATTTTTTACTCAATTTATGAGCGTAACTAAAAAGAACAAAAGGATCTCCTGTAGCTATAATTGAATCGACATTATTCTTTTTCAAATAATTATCAGCGGCATTATATAATTCACATTTAGGTCCAATAATAAAAATAAATTGCAGTAGGTCATAAAATGCTGTTATTAATTTACGAACTAAATTAAACCTAAATTGGCCATACTTCAACATTAATTTATTTGAAAGATTAGCCTTGTATGGAGTTTTTATTATTGTTCCATATTCAGTTTGTTCTTGTAAAACATCTTGAGAGCTACTAGACAAAATATAATCCAAATGATTATTATGTTTAGTTTCCCAATTTCTTGTAACTACTATTGGATAAACATTATATTCTTTAAAATATTTATACCAACTGTATGGTCTAAGACCACCAACAGATACATAGGGAGGGAAATCGTAAGCAAGTATGAGAACTTTTTTCAAGGGCTTCTTTATTATCAAAAAAGAGAAAAAATTACTGTTTTCTCCAAATAGGAGGAAGTTTCTCTTCAATTTCAATACTCCCAAAATAACTACTTGAACGAGAACCAGCCTTTTTTACCCACTCAGCCATCTTTTCTACACCTTTTTTTAATGATACAAATTCATCTGGATTTAAATTAAAAATATCGATGGCTTTACTATGGTCTGAATAAGCATGTGCTACTTCATTTCTAGCGGGTTGATAACTAATTGATTCTTTTATCCCCATTACATTCATAACTGTTTCTGCAAGATCATTTACAGTATAATTCACTTCGCCGCCAATGTTTATTATTTCATTATATGCTTTTTGAATGTTGACTGAATTTGCTATATGAGGGGCTACATCACTAATGTAACTAAATGCACGTGTTTGATTACCGTCACCAAAGATTGTTAGTGGCTTCCCTTGTAATAATTGATTCATGAAAATACCAATTACATTTCTATATCTGTCTCCTATGTTTTGATATTCTCCGTATACATTATGAGGTCGGAAAATAATATAATTCAGTCCGAACATTTCATGGGCAGCTTTTAAATCGAGCTCAACTGCATACTTTGCCACTCCATATGGGTCTTCAGGCATAGGGGTTAAATCCTCTTTCATTGGTAACTGACCCGCTCCATAAACAGCAATAGATGAAGTAAAAACAAAGCACTTTATTTTATGTATTATTGATTGGTTGATTAGATTTATACTTCCAATTAAGTTGTTTTCATAATTATATCTGCGAATAAAATGACTTAGGCCCTCTGCAGCATAAGCTGCCAAGTGATAAACATAATCAAATGAATAGTCATTAAATAGTTTGGCCAATAAATCCTTATCATTAATAGAACCCTTTACAAAAATAGATTTTGGGTGGATGTTATCTTCAAATCCACCACTTAAGTCATCTAAAACTACCACCTTGTGGCCTAGCCTAATTAACTCATTTGTTACGTGCGCACCTATAAAACCTGCGCCACCTGTTACTAAAGAAATATGCATTTTGTATTTTTATAAATTATTTAAAATGGCAAACCCTTACGAATTTCCCTTGCAGTAAAGTTAAGTGAATTTTCTTTTGCTTTAGCTTTCCACTGAGTTAGTAATGTTGGATTATCTAATAAATTTACTAGTATTTTTTTTAAATCTTCTGTAGACTGATAATTAAAAACAGACCCCTTTAAGTTTTGTGGGACATTGAGATGCGAGGGCAATAATCCAGGCAACTCATAAGTCATCATGTCATGAATGGCTGCAGTAGGCTTTGTTTTTCCGATATGTTCAACAGTTCCCATTCCTTTAAAAGTTTTTGTGCTAGTGGAAAGAACTATGTCAGAAGTTTCCATTTCGTAACGAAACATGTCTACCGTTGAATGGTTGTCAAAATATGAAACTAAAAGAGGGGAAGAAGATTTAATAGTTTGAAGCTGCTGTTGTATGCGTAATCCATATTCTCCTTTTGCTCTTCCTGCAAACGAAAATGTTATATTGAAATTAGTAGTTGAGAAAAAATGAATAACCTCAATTATATCTTCATACCTCCTCCTATCGCCATCTATAGCGCCTGTTAAAACAACTTTAAAAGTATCATTTTCTTTAACATATTTTCTTCTTTTTGATTCGTGAAAAATAGTGAAGGGAATATACAAGAAGTTATGTTTTAAAAAATACGGGTGATTAGTTGATTTTAAATGATTGTAAATAAAGTCTTCAACAGCGATAAAATCGCAATTATTTATTATTGATAGCATATTTGTGCGGTCTAAATAGGACCTAGGCGACCAAAAACGACCATTAAACCAAGTATTAATATTATGGGTTGTTAAAACTTTTTTACAGTTTTTTATTCTCTTTACTATTCTGTTTAAAGCTGAGTAAGAATCAAACACAGGACTAATAAGTAATAAATCTACTTTTTCCTGCTCAAAGTGGTCTATTATTCTTTTTTCATCTTTTGTAATGGATGTTATCAAAATATATTTATATTTTATTGAATCAGGGAAATAATCAAGCATATCTTTCTTCGCCTGATCAGTAGTAATTATTGTTATTTCTGCTTCTGAAAAAATTTCTGCCTGTGTTAATGCATATTGAAAATGACCTGTTTCAATAATAGTTATTTTCATTACTTGTGGTTCGATATTTTTTTTTTTCAAAATAAACTTTTTATACAGGTTTTGAGAACATTCGCTTAAACATAAAAATTGTGCCCCATTTCACATGTTTCATATTTCGAGGAAAATCACTAAACGAATTAAGAACAAAAAAAACATAATGTTTGAGTAATGGGCGCAGCGGCATTTTTTTAGTACCATATGTAAAAATGCATAAATGTAAAAACGACTTAAATCTTTTAGTTGGAAAATTCGGGTTCAATTTTTTAATCCAAGGGATCATGTTTAAATCAGTTTCTAATTCTTTATAATCAACACGCGAACTCAGTCCCAATCCCGAAAGCCTATAAACACACATTTTTTCAGGGAAGTACTTTATTTTTCCGAAGATTGCAACTATTGGATAAATAGCTCTTTCATTAGATGAAATATTTGTCGGAATACCTCCTGTTTTATCCCAAATCCATTTTCGATATACAAAAGAAGATGTATGGAATTTTCTGTGTGTAATCGTATCTTCCAATTCATAATCCCTTTCCATTGTTTCCCCGAACAGGTGCTCTAAACCAGGATTTAAATCATATATCTTCACAGATTGGTGACCGGTTCCTGCATATAATTCATTAATCTCCAAAAAATCTATTTGGGTTTGCAATTTATTCTCGTCTGTCCAATAATCATCACCGTCCAACAAAGCAATGTATTTGCCTGAAGAAGCATTGTGAGTGGCTACACAATTAGGCGTTAATCCTAAATTCTTTTGGTGTAAAAGAACTCTTATTATGTTAGGATATTTGTTTTGATATGTTAATACTATTTCACGTGTTTTATCTTTACTACAATCTTCACCAATAACAAGCTCTACCTTAAAATTAGTTTTCTGTTCTAAAACACTATCAATTGCCTGTGTAATATATCGCTCTACATTATAAGCAATCATAACAACGCTTACTAATGGTGTATCATTATCAGTATAACTATGCTCTCTTAAGCATTTTCTTTCCATCACCCAGTCCTCTTTTATATCTAAATGGAATATGAAGGTAATAAAAAAAGTTAGAAAAATATGCCTTTTGAATCTTCCAAAAGTCTTTTCTAAAATTCTTATTAAACCGCCACATAAGAAAAAAATTGGTTAAAAAATTCATTATCATTAAAAAATGATAAAACCAATATCCAAAAAACCCTTTTGTTTTATGGTATAATAAGGCGTCTGAGAGATAGGATTGCTTAATGCTCCACTCTTCGCCTTCTGAGCTTCCACCGTGCTTATGAATGGCGCATGTTTTCTCTGTAAATTGTATTTTATATCCTAATTTTTTTATCCTTCGGCACAAATCCAATTCTTCTGCATACATAAAAAAATCAGAATCAAACCCTCCAGATAATTCGAAAACATGCTTTGGGATCAACATAAAAGACCCCATAACAGCCTCTATTTCGCTATTTCTTTTTTTTATAAAAAAATCAAAGAGCAAATTGTTTTTTAAAACATTATAGTATTGACCTACATGACTGTAAATTGACATTTGGTAACTACCATCTTCATTAAACAATTTACAGCCTAAAACTCCAATACCTTCATTTTTACTTATTTCCTCTAAA
The DNA here is from genome assembly GCA_044352985.1 of Bacteroidia bacterium. GTDB lineage: Bacteria > Bacteroidota > Bacteroidia > B-17B0 > Aurantibacillaceae > JADJDM01. The sequence goes on along the minus strand of JBILCU010000003.1, from coordinate 31,984 downwards.
CACCTTTTAATAGTTTCTTCGTATAAAAGCATGTCTGAATTAAGAAATAACAAAAACTTGCCTTTAGCATATTGAGCGCCAATATTGTTTGCTCGACCAAAACCCTCATTCAGTGGATTATTAATCCATAAAATGGACGGAAATGATTTTTTAATTATTTCCTCCGAATTATCGTTTGAAGCATTATCAACAACAATAATTTCATGTTTACAATCAATATTAGATTGATAAATTGTGCCAATACATCTATGGGTAAGAGTTGGCGTCTTATAATTAACTATAACAACTGAAAGCAAGGTGACTATTTCGTATATTATTCATATAAATTATTTGCACTTTATACTTCTAAAAAGTCGTAATGGAAAAGTTATCAGTTTTCCTGCCTTGTAGGTTTTAGAGTTGTATATCTCCTGTTCTTTAGATAATATTTGAAGCAACATTTTATTGGCATTAAAAAAACTAAAATCAGATTCAGAAAATTGAATAATCTCAAAATCTGATGCTACACAAATATTATACACCGGAGTATTTATTCCACAATGTTTACTTATATTTTTAAAATCTCCTTCATATTCCGAAAAGTTTTTTCCTACTCCATTCTCTGTTGTAATAATTGAACCAAAAACAATGCTTTGATTGTACATTTTAACTTTAGAAAAGTAAGAAGAAATAAATTTTTTAAACTCTTCTCTATAAAGCTCTTTAACATGAAAAGGGTTCTGGTATCTTGGAATATCTGAATAATTCAATTTGTCAGGAGAGGACATTATGAGTACCCCATCAGGTTTTAACACTCTTTTGATTTCTTTCAACATTTCTTCATGTTTGTCATGATGCTCAATAGTTTCAAAACTAATAACCACATCAATACTATTGCTTTCAATAGGAATTTTTTCTACACTACCTGTTTTAAAATTAAGATTAGAGGACTGGTATTTGTTTTTCGAATGTTGTATTACCTTTTCATCAATGTCAACACCTAAAACCTTTTTTGCATATTTTGACATAATATAACTACCATATCCTTCGCCTGAAGCAATATCCAAAACTGTTTTGTCCTTTATAAAATCAATTGTAAAAGCATAACGATGTAAATGATGTATTACAACCTCCCCCTCTCCTTTACTTGTTGTAAGTCTTTCGCCTGTCCACTCAAAATCTTCTGTAGATTTCATTATCATATTCTTTTTAAATATCCATTAACATTAAATGTTGCATTTTTACCAAATAAATCGCACCACCTTCTATCAACAACAAATTCAGGGTGCGATGGAAGAAATTCACGAATTGCTTTTAATGGGCCACCTTCCAAATTTTTGGACATTCCCAATTCATCTACTATCCCGTCTTCTACAATCAAATATGAACCTTTTGTAACAAGGGGGGCAAATTTTTTCATTGCGCCAATTGAACAAGAATAAGTATGGGCTGCGTCTTCAATTACTAAAACTGTCTTGAATTTTTTTGCCAATTCCATATCATACTTCTCCCATCCTTCCGTAAATAGTTTTATTCTATGATTAGAAGCGACATTTTCTCTGGCATTTTCATTAATGTCTATAGAATGAATCTCACCGTCAATATTATAAATAGCCTGTAGATCTGCTAAGTAAAGAGCGCTTCCCCCATTATTGGTACCTACTTCTATAATGAGGTCAGGTTTGACTTCACTGATAATCATTTGAAAAATCACATAATCAAATGGACAGCGAATAGATTGAATTCCTCTATACGTGATTTTCTGGTGCCCATAATAAAGGGTTTTCGCATCGAAAAACACTTGCTCATTTTTTGGAATTCCATTTAAAGTGCTTTTAATTTTCGCAAATATGCTTGAAATATTCATCTTACATTTATTAATTGTGTTTTACTTTGAAAAACCGGCCTTACAACACCTGGTATAAAACCACCATATTCTGTAGCTCGCGCTATTTTACTCTCTATTATTTCCAAGGTTATTGCCTCTTTTTCATACAAATGAATATGAATACTTTTTAATGTGGTAATGGCTACGCCAATAGTATAATTGGTATTATTTAATAATGATGGAGGTATCCACAGTATAGTTTCATATACTCCTCTATTCAAGGTTTTAGTTTCAGCAATTGCAACAAAACAATACACACCTGTTGTAGTAAAAAAATGAAAGTTTGGAGTCGGGTTAACTTCATTTTCAAAGACTTCATACTGCACTTTTATTCCAATTTTTTCATCAATTTGTCCTTGAAAAATTTGTTCTTCACTTTCATTAACTAAAATAACTTTATTTAATCTAACCACTTCATCCCCTGGTCTTCGATCCAAATCCCATATTTTGAATGATTCTTGAAAATGGTCTGTATAATCTCTAATTACTTCACTAATTGGTCCGATTTTTTTTATAGTTCCACCGTCAAGTAAAATTCCATTGTTACACAAAGTAGAAACAGCTTCAATATCATGACTGACAAACAATACTGTACGACCACTTTTTGAAACGTCTTTCATTTTTCCTAAGCATTTTTTTTGAAATTCAGAGTCTCCTACTGCCAAAACCTCATCAATAATTAATATTTCGGGCTCAAGATGAGCAGCAACTGCAAAGGCAAGACGCACATACATTCCTGAAGAATAATGTTTCACTGAAGTGTCAATAAATTTCTCTATACCAGAAAAAGAAACAATTTCATCAAATTTCGCTTTTACTTCTTTCCTGGTCATACCTAAAATTGTTCCATTAAGAAAAATATTTTCTCTTCCTGTTAATTCCGGATGAAACCCAGTACCAACCTCTAATAATGAAGCAACCCTACCGTAAAGCTCTATTCGCCCATGTGTAGGTGAAGTTATTTCAGATAAAATTTTCAAAAGAGTGCTTTTTCCTGCTCCATTTCTTCCAATAATACCAACGGTATCTCCTTCCTTTACATCAAAAGATATGTTTTTTAATGCCCAAAACTCTACTTGAGAAGACTTATTCTTGAAACTTAAAAAATTAGAAAGTGTTCCTCTCAAACTTGGATCTTTTTGTTTACCAATAGAAAACTTCTTTGATAGATTATCTACTTTTATAGAAAGTTTTTCCTTTTGCATTCCCCTAATTTAAACAAAATCGGCCATTTGTCCTTCTATTTTTCGAAAGTAATAAATGCCCGAAATAAACATAAAAAAAACTACAAAAATTGAAATCCAAAACATATTTCCAGGAGCTTCTCCACCAAAAACAGACCATCTAAAGCCTTGAAGAACGCCAATCATTGGATTAAGAAAATAAATTGTTTGTGCCCATTGAGGAAGTTTTTTTGTAACAAATTCCATGGGATACGCAATTGGAGTAATATACATTCCTATCTGTACTAAAAAAGGTATAACATGTTGAAAGTCTCTGTATCTTACAGTTAAAGCACTTAGCCATATACCAACTGAGAGAGCAGAAATCATTCCTATGAGTATAAAAAACAAGCCGAACCAAACGTTTGAACTCGGAGTAATATGATAATAAATCATTAAAACAAAAAAAATAAGTAACGTAATTAACAGATCTATCAAACCAACAACAGCCTTTGAAAGCGGGATTACTAAACGTGGAAAATATATTTTTTTTATCATATTCTGGCTTGTGATTATTGAATTCCCTGAATTAGTCATCACATATGAATAATAAGTCCAAATACTCATTCCTGATACTGTATATAAAAGATGAGGAACAGGGGTCTTTACTTCAACAAAATTACCGAACACAATATTCAAAATAAAAATAGTGGTAATTGGCTGTAAAACAGCCCACAAAAAACCAACAGATGTTTGAGCATATCTTACCCTAAAGTCTCTCCAAGAAAGTGACAGAAAAAGATCCCTATATTGATATAATTCCTTTAAATTAATCCTTAAAAGATTTTTATCCGCCTCAATTATTTTCTTATACATAGTATAAATACAACCTAAATTCGGTTAAATATACAAAAGATATCGCTTCATAATTTATGTTTATTCTAAGATGTTTCCTAAAAATACACTATCTTTATTGAGTAAAATGTATTCACTTGATATTTTTAATGCGAATTTTTGTAGCATATCTATTATTGGCATTTTCAATTAAGGGGTTTGCACAAGCAAGTGTTTTACCCACTTCTATAAGTGGCTTGAGTTTGTGGTATTCAGCAGATCAATTACAAGTTAATAATGGAAAAGTTATTTCATGGGACGATAGAAGTGGTAATAACAACCCTGCTATTCAGGCAGACTCTAGTCTACAGCCTTTTTTGGTTCCAAATAATCCTATGCTTAATAATATGCCTACTGTTAAATTTGATGGCGATAATGATTATCTACAATTTTCAGACATTACAAATATAAAAACAGCTATTTTAGTTTTTAATCACAACCCTTCTTTTCGTGTTTACGATAACCTCTTTGGACACACTTCAAATGCCATAGGTTCATTACTTAGTGGGGGGTTGTACAAATTGATATACTATAGCCCAAATTGGCTTAATATGTCCTATTTAAACGGAGTTTCCGTTAGCCCTTATAGCTTAGAACAAGATACTATTTTTAGAATCCTTGAATTAATACCATCTCCAGATGGTGTTGCAAACACAATATCTCATAATGGTTTCCAAGGCTATCAGCCTTGGAAGGGGGAGATTGCCGAAGTTATTTTTTACAATAAAGTATTAAATGCTCAAGAGCGAGCTAATATCGAAAACTATATAAACACCAAATACGCTCCTCCAATTCAATTACCCGCAAACATTAATATAACCAACTCTCTTTGCATCGTAAATATTTCTCCCCTGGCAGGAAATCATTCAAATTTTCTATGGTCATCAGGCGAAACATCCCCCTCAATATCCGTAAATAAATCAGGCACTTACTGGGTACAAGCAACAAATATTTTCGGTAAAGTTTCTTCAGATACTATTGTAGTTAACTACCCTGAAATAACCGCTTTTTCATCAAATACGAATATCTGCCAAAACTCTTCTACCTATTGGAACACCAACCTCCCAAAATCCCTTTTCTCCTTCCTATGGTCAGATGGTTCTACAGACTCCTTAATTATCATTAGTCAGCCCGGAGATTACTACGTAAGGGTTACAGACAATAACGGATGTTTTATTGACTCCGATACCATTACCATCACTCAAGACAACTTCCCTTTAATAGCCTCCCTCGGCTCAGATACAGCTATTTGCGCTGGCAATAGAATCGGATTAGTAGCCGGAAATCAAGCGGGGCTAAGCTATTTATGGAATAATAATGTCACGGATAGTGCATTGGTAATAAACACTAGTGGGCAATACACGCTTGAGGTAACCAATCAGAATAATTGTGTGGCAAGAGACACCATCAACGTAACAATTTCTGGGCAAGCACCTATTGCTGGATTTGAAAACACACCTGCTTGTTTGAATACAAGCATTCAATTTACCGATACTTCTCAGGTTACGGATGGCAGTAATTTAGCGCAATGGTTTTGGGATTTCGGAAATACCAGCTCCCTTTCAGACACTTCAATTCTAGCTAATCCAACTTATACTTTTGCTGACACCGGTTCCTATCAAATTTCTCTTCGTGTAAAAAGTACACAAGGCTGCTCGCAAAGTATTCAAAAAAACTTTCGCGTATACCCAAAACCTATAGTTGATTTTTTCAGCTCCATTGCTTGCCAAAACGACACTACATCTTTTTTCAGCACCATTAATGCACTTGGCTACCTTACTAATTCAGTCACTTGGAATTTTGGCGATCCTGCAAGCGGCAATAATAATCAATCTTCTTTAGTAAATTCTACCCATATTTTTTCTCAAACCGGTAATTACCAAATCAAATTAACTGCAGAAAACAATAAGCAATGCAAAGATTCAATTACAAAAACCATCTCCGTTAAAAATGAAGTAAATGCCAATTTTAATTTTACAAATGCCTGTGTTGGTACTCCAATTACTTTTACCGATAATTCTATTGTTCCGGCTCCCAACACCCAAAATGTACGTTTATGGAATTTTTATCCAGGCAGCTCTGGGGGCTTAAGTGTAAACAAAACTTATTCAAGTGCGGGAACATATAACGTAACTCTTACTGTTAACGGATTTAATGGTTGTACTTCCTCTATCACCAAAAACATAGATGTACATCTGCCTCCAATAGCTGATTTTAATTCCGATACCATTTGCAAAAATGATACGGTAACTTTTCAAGATTTATCTCTTCCTCAACAAGGAAATATTTCATCTTGGAATTGGAAAATCAACAATCAATCCTTTTCGCAACTACAACAACCTAATTATGTATTTAATTCTGCCGGAAATTTTAACGTGCAACTGATAGCTCAAAACTCGTTTGGTTGTATAGATTCAATCACTAAAAACATAAAGGTTTACTCGCTTCCGGACGCAACAATTAGCAGTAATGCCGATCCATATTATTTTATTAGCGAACCTGTACAATTCAATGCCTCCTCATCTAATTTTACTTCATACTTATGGATTATTGATTCTACTTCTGTTTATACAATAGCACAGCCAACTTATTCATTTAATTCTTCAGGCGAATTCCCTATTCAACTTACTGTAGAGGATAGTTTAGGTTGTATTGCGAAAGGTAATAAAATCGTAAATGTTACCTCTCGTATACTTGATCTATCTGTTCAACAAGCTTTAGCAAGTGTAGATACTTTTGGATTTGTGAAAATAAGTGCTGAATTGCGAAATCTAGGAACTTCGCCTGTAGCAGCTTTTGATATTATGTATGAGGTTACAGGGGCAGAAAAAGTTAAAGAAAGCTGGGCAGGTACATTGCCTCCTAATTCCATCTTTCAATATACATTTAATAGAGAAATTTATTTAGAGGACTATCTTCAAAAAAATGCACTCAATTGTATTCGTATTCTTTCGGTAAACTCAAAACAAGATGCCAATTTAACAAACAACCAAGCGTGTTCATCATTAATTAATAATGACAATTTTGTTGCAGATCCTTATCCAAATCCTAGCAAAAACAAATTTACCATTCCTATAAATCTAAAAGAGACTCAATCTATTCAATTTGAAGTAAAAGATGTACTTGGCAAAAGCATAGTAATTGATAAAACAACCGGAAATAAAGGCATTAATCTTGTTCAACTACATGCTGAAAAATGGGAAAATGGTATTTACTTTTTAAGCATTCAAATAAATGAAAAAGAGTTGTTTTTGAAGAAATTAATTAAGAACTAAATTAAAAGTGGGTAAACAAAAATTAATTCCAAAAAAACAATATAATAAACGTCTTCTTAAAAGTTTTTTATTGGCGAGTGGCTTGTTGTTTTTCTCTTTGTTAATAGGAGTTGTTGGTTACATGCATTTTTATCAATTAAATTGGATAGATGCATTATTGGATGCTTCCATGATTTTAACGGGAATGGGTCCGGTATCAATAGCAAAAAGTGATGGCGCAAAAATTTTTGCTTCATTTTATGCATTATACAGCGGAATTGCATTTTTAACATCTGTAGCAGTTATTTTTGCTCCTGTATTGCATCGCTTTTTACATAAATTTCACTTAGATTTAGAGGATGATGATTAGTGATTATTAAATGAAAGAAATTGTAGTCAATTCATACCTCAACACAGCTTGTGCACTAGTTCAAGATTATCTTGAATTACACGAAAACAAAAAAATTCCACTTAATCATTTTCTTAAAAATTATTTTAAATCAAATTCTAAATTTGGCAAGCGTGATCGTAAGTCAATTTCAGATTTAGTTTATGCCTATTTTAAAATAGGTTATGCATTTGATATTACTAAAATTAAAGAACGTATTCAAATAGCATCTTTTTTTACAAGTAAACAAAAAGGAGATTTTTTTTCTTTTGTTGGTGAATATTCAAATTTAAATCTAAACGATAATGATAATTTAAATGACAAGTTAGATCACGTTGTTAAATTATTTCCTCAATTTAATTTGAATAATTTTCTACCATTCAAAGTTGAATTTACTGAAGGAATAAATCTTAAAAATTATTTCTACTCCTTTTTTTCTCCAAATTATTTTTTTATTCGTGTTACTAAAAACATCACGAATGTTCAAAAAGAACTTGATGCGAAACAAATACCATATCAAGTATTAAACGAACAAAACAATTGTTTAAAAATTGAAAAACAAGCTAAACTCCAGGATTTAACATCATGGCAAAAAGGTTATTTCGAAATTCAGGATATTAGTTCACAAGCAATTTCTCCATTTTTAAATCCGAAAAAAAATGAAAACTGGTGGGATATGTGTGCAGCTTCGGGTGGAAAAAGTTTGCTTTTACTCAGTAAAGAAAATCAACTTCAATTACTTTGTACAGATACACGTGAAAGCATATTAAAGAATCTCCAATCACGTTTTAATCGCATAGGTTTTAATCCAAAAACCAAAGTGATGGATCTTTCAATTCCTTCTTATTTAAACACAAACTTTGACGGCATTATTTGTGATGCTCCATGCAGTGGCAGCGGAACTTGGAAAAGAAATCCTGAAGAACTATTTTTCTTTACGCCTGAAAAATTAGAAAATTACACCCTGCTTCAAAAGAAAATACTCCAAAACGGCATAAATAACAGAGACAATAAAACGAACTTTTTATATATTACTTGCTCCGTATTTGCTTCCGAAAACGAACACCAACTTTCAGCACACAATGAATTATTATTCGAAAATAATTTTTTGAATTATTTTGATGAAGGAGGAAACGCTTTATTTGCAGGTGTAATAAAGGTGTAAAAAACTATCGTTTACGTTTAGAAAAAACAGAATTACCTCTTACACGAGACATATTTCTACGTTTGTTTTGTTTACTTAAAAAAGCATTATTTCTTTTTTTATTGTGCGATTGATATTTTCCAAACAATTTAGTCTGCTCTCTGTTTTGAATTTTTCCAGGACGAGTTTTACGTAATGAAGCATTTCTTCCGTATTGGCTTCCGGGTTTAAATAATTTTGCGAATAATCCCTTTCCTCCTGTTAACTTATTGCTAGCAAAGGCATCTGCATTTCCTGCACTAAATTTCCTATTGAATAAACTTTTTCGTTTAGATAGTGCTTTACTTTGATTACTTTTTTCCTTTTTTTTACCACCAAACAAATTCTGGTTTTCATGGAAATTACTTCCTTTTACCTTTTTTTGAGCATAAACTGAATTAAATCCAAAAAGGAATAAAAAAAGTAAAAAAGATATTTTAATCAATAATTTCATTAAGAAAAATAGGAATTACAAAAGCAACCTTAATTAAAATGCAAAATAAAGCTAAAATCTTTACTTTAGAAAGAAAAAGAGATTAAAAAAACAATAAGTTTTTAAACAAATAATGGGTACTTCTCCATCATTTTGTTTACTTTTTGTTTGATTTTTCCAAGTTCTTTTAAATTACCGTTATTTTTTAATGCAGCATCAATAAAATCGATCACTTTTAAACAATCTTTTTCTTTTAAACCACGAGAAGTAATTGCTGCACTTCCAATACGGATTCCGGAAGTTACAAATGGAGATTTATCATCAAAAGGCACCATGTTTTTATTTACAGTAATATCTGCTTCACCTAATGTTTTTTCTGCTTCTTTACCTGAAATATTTTTGTTTCTTAAATCAATTAACATACAGTGATTATCAGTACCTCCTGAAATAATTTTATACCCTTTAGCAACTAATGCATCTGCCATTACTTTTGCGTTTTTAACTACCTGAACACAATAATGCATGTACTCATCGCTTAGCGCTTCACCAAAAGCAACTGCTTTAGCTGCAATTACATGTTCTAATGGTCCACCTTGTGTACCTGGAAAAACAGCAGCATCTAAAATTGCGCTCATCATTTTTACTTCGCCTTTAGGTGTTTTTTCACCCCAAGGATTTTCAAAATCTTTTCCCATCATGATTAAACCTCCACGAGGTCCACGTAAAGTTTTATGCGTTGTTGTAGTAATAATATGACAATGAGGTAAAGGATCATTCAATATTCCTTTTGCAATTAGACCGGATGGATGAGAAATATCTGCTAACAATAAAGCGCCAACTTCATCTGCAATTTTACGTAAGCGAACATAATCCCAATCTCTGCTGTAAGCTGATGCTCCGCAAATAATTAGTTTAGGTTTTTCTATTTTTGCTGTTTCTTCTACTTTATCATAATTAATTTTACCAGTTTTTTGTTCAACTCCGTAAAATGTTGGTCGATAAAGTTTACCGCTAAAATTAACAGGAGAACCATGCGTTAAATGTCCTCCATGACTAAGATCAAAACCTAAAATTGTATCTCCTGGTTTTAAACAAGCCAACATTACTGCTGCATTTGCTTGCGCCCCTGAATGAGGCTGTACATTTGCCCAAACAGCTCCAAACAACTGCTTAACTCTATCTATTGCAATTAACTCCACTTTATCTACAACTTCGCAACCGCCATAATATCTTTTATTTGGTAACCCTTCAGCATATTTATTAGTTAAAACTGAACCCATGGCTTGCATTACTTGTTTACTTACATAATTTTCTGATGCAATTAATTCAATGCCTCTAACCTGACGTTCGTTTTCTTCTTTAATTAATTTAAAAATTTGAGTATCTTTTTTCATATTATAATTAGATTGTTGTTGTTTTAATAATTGCTAAAATTAAGAAATGTTTTTTTTATAGAAGTAGCAAAACGGAGTTAAAAATACAGTTGGAAGTGGTGATTGTAAAAAACCTAAGAATAAACGGCTAAAAACATATCCTTGTATTAAATCGTTAAATAACCAACCAGAAATAAATGTAATAAATGAAAGTAATGCCAAGATTACATAGAGATAAAGAAACCATTTTTTAAACAATTTATCGCGAAATAAGAAATAAGAAAATTGTATTTGAATAAAATAGAATAGAACTACGAAAGTAAAAGTTAAAAACCATTTAGATGCATATAAGCCTTTATAATTAAAACCCGAAATAATAGTAAAAAGTGAATGATGTGGGTAATTTTCATTGAACTTATTGTTATAGATTAATGTATTAATATTTACAAATACAAACTCTCTAAAAAAACCTAGAATAATTAGAGAAATGATAAAGAAAGTTATGATTAATTTTCTTTTCATGATTTAGAAAATCGGTTTACCCAAACCATCCAAAGTAGAAAAATTATACCATAAATTAAAATGGTAAATGTATAGGTATGATTAAAATATAAATAATTAGGCTTGTAATAAGAAATTGAGGCCAATGCGCAAACACGAAGAACATTTACAATATGTATTATTAAAAGACCGGATGGAATAAACCATACTTTATTTTTCACTTTACCGGGAAAAACCAATATAAAAATGGTGAAAATAGCCATTACAGCAATTCCATTGCAAGGTCTACCAATCCATACGGGATGTGCGCCATCAACACCAATCATCTGCATATTTAAATCATCTTTGGAGGCGTAAGTTTCATGGCTAAAAAAACGAAGTATCATTTCACTTATGTCAACGATATTTGAAATTACTTTCTCATCCAAATTTGTTTTTGGAATGATATAAAATTCATAGGTTAAAAACCAGAATAAATAAATTATTCCTGAAAGGAAAAAAAAACGAAAAGGTGAGTTTTTAAAAAGCTTAATCAAGCTTTAAAGATTTAATGTTGTTTTCTATAATCAACTATTTTTTTTGAGCCATAAGCAGCGCCCGCCGCAATTAAGAAAACAATTCCTCCGTCTATAGGAACGCACGGTGGTGGCCAACAACCAGGTGTTTCTTCTTCGTTATCTGGAGGTAATTGAGAAAAAACATGTAGAGAAAACAACAAATTGAAAACAAAAAATAATATTAGGATTTTAGACTTTTTCATTGAATAATAATTAGCTTAAAATTAAGAAAAGTATTGTCATTTCAAAAATAATACTTGTTAAACTACTATTATTAAAAATAATTATTAAAATAAAAAAGCGTTACTTTAAAATGTAACGCTTTTACTATTTTTAAAAGGACAAAATTAATGGTGATGCCCTCCTGGACCATGAACATGCCCATGATCAAGCTCTTCTTTTGTTGCCTCACGAATTTCTAATACTTCACCAATAAAATGTAAATCATGCCCAGCTAAAGGATGATTAAAATCCATAGCAACATGTTTTTCGGCAACTTCTAATACTAAACCATACATTTGATTTCCTTCAGCATCCATCATTGGAACCTCAGCACCAACTGTAATTTGTGAATCATCAAATTTACCTTCAACAAAAAATGCTTCTTTTGGAATTTCTGCAACGTATTCTTCGTTGTATTCTCCGTAGCCATCAGCTGCATTAATATGAAAATCAAATTTATCTCCAACCGTTTTTCCTGATAATTCTTTTTCAAACAAAGGAATGATACCACCTGCCCCGTAAAGGAATATAAAAGGTCGTTCTGTTGATGTTTGTTCTACAAGTTCTTCCGGCTCATTTTGGAATTTTGAACTAAGGTGGTAGTTTAATGAAACTACTTTGTTTTCTCCAATTGTCATTTAGTTGTTTGTTTTATTGTTGTTTTTAAATTTCAAATTTTATACCTTGTGCCAAAGGTAATTTTGTTCCGTAGTTGATGGTGTTTGTCTGACGACGCATGTATATTTTCCATGAATCAGAACCTGATTCGCGACCACCGCCGGTTTCTTTATCACCACCGAATGCGCCGCCAATCTCAGCACCTGAAGTACCAATGTTTACGTTAGCAATACCACAATCTGATCCTGCACAAGAAAGGAAACGTTCTGCCTCACGCATATTTAATGTCATGATTGAGCTTGATAAACCTTGCGGCACATCATTTTGAATTGCTATTGCTTCTTCAATAGTTGAATATTTTAATAAATATAAAATTGGAGCAAAGGTTTCGTGTTTCACGATTTCATAGTTTGGCTGCGCTTCTGCAATAGCAGGTTTCACGTAGCACCCGCTTTCATATCCTACACCTTCTAAAACGCCACCATTAACAAGCATTTTACCGCCTTCTTGTTGCACTTTTTCAATAGCCGATAGATAATCTTTAACCGCGTCTTTATCAATCAACGGACCAACATGATTATTTTGATCTAATGGATTGCCTATGCGTAATTGTTTGTATGCACTTACTAATTTTTCTTTTATGGTTTCGTAGATGCTTTCGTGAATGATTAAACGACGAGTGGTTGTACAACGTTGTCCGGCTGTACCAACTGCTCCAAAAACAATTGCAGGAATTGCATTTTGAATATCAGCATTTGGAGTTACGATGATTGCGTTATTTCCGCCTAACTCCAACAAACCACGACCGAAACGTTCAGCTAATTTAATTCCAACTTCTTTACCCATGCGTGTTGAACCCGTTGCAGAAACTAATGGAATGCGTCTGTCTGTTGTAATGAATTCTCCAATTCCTTTTCCGTTAACTAAGCATGAAATACCTTCAGGCAAATTATTTTCTTTTGCTACCTCAGCCCATATTTTTTGAGATGCAATGGAACACAAAGGTGTTTTAGGTGATGATTTCCAGATACACACATCTCCGCAAACCCATGCTAATGCAGTGTTCCAGCTCCAAACAGCAACCGGAAAATTGAAAGAACTAATAATACCTACAATTCCCAATGGATGATATTGCTCATACATTCTGTGATCTGCACGCTCGCTATGCATAGTTAAACCATACAACTGACGAGATAACCCAACAGCGAAATCACAAATATCAATCATCTCCTGAACTTCGCCTAAACCTTCCTGCAAAGATTTCCCCATTTCGTAAGAAACCAACATGCCTAATTCCTGTTTTTTCTCACGCAATTTGTTACCAAACTGACGAACGATTTCACCGCGCTTTGGTGCAGGTAGTAATCTCCATTCTAAAAAAGCAGTTTCAGCTGCTCTCATTGCTTTTTCATAATCAACTTTGGTAGCTGTTTTTACCGAAGCAATTAATTTTCCGTCAACCGGACTATATGATTCAATAATATCTCCTGAAGCAAAATCTACATTTCCTGTAGAGCAGCCTTCATTAATTTCTTTTAATCCTAATGCGTTTAAAACCGCAGAAATTTGAGTTTGTTCTTGAGTTAAAGTTGCCATTTTATTTGTTTTAAAATAAGGGAGTAAATATAGGTATTTACTCTATAAAAAAAGTAATTATTACATCATAATTTAGCAAAAGTAAAGGTTTTAGAAAAGAAAAAATTTCAAGTAGGAAAGATGATTGATGTTATTTAAAGAGAAAAAGAGAGAAACATTTCAATTATTCAATACCAAAAAGCTATTTAACTTGTGTTTTACGGTAAAGAAAAAAAGTTTCGACCCCAGTAAATAAAAAATAAGTGAACAAATACAAAATTGCAAAAGGAACAATTTGTTTTTTGTTTACAAAAGCATAAATTACAATTATAAAAAGCGATAAAAAAAGCTTAATACCACTAGTAGCCATAAACCTAAGCGTGAAAGCATTTTTATTTTCATCCTTCATGGAAGAGGAAAAAAACAAATTACTTAAAAAAGAAAAAAGTGAGAAAAAAACTACAACAAAATAAACATGTGGATTATAGTATTCTGTTGGCATTAACGAGTTCCAAACATAGACACATAAAAATGACAAACATGATGTAATTATAAGTGCAATTTTATAAGCCATTTATTTTTTATTTTTTAAAAAATCTTTTATTGAAACATATATTGCTGCAAAAACAGCAAACAAGCTTAATACAAGCGTAAAAACAGGTTGTTTTAAATTAAAAAACTGATCTAATTTTTTACCACCAAAAACACCTAAAGTGATAATAGCAGCCATTTGAATGGCCATTCCTGAATATTTCAGGTATGAATTATTAATTGGCGACTTTGGCTTCTTTTCTTGACTCACTATCTACCTGAATATTTTTTACAACTCCTCCCATACTGCATGTTCCTGTAAATTGAGCATCTGGTTCAATAGCAATTTTACCGGTAATAATATCTCCGTTCAATCTTGATGTAGATTTTAATGTAAGCAATTCACTTACGCTAATTTTACCAATTAATTCACCTGAAATTTCGGCGTTTTGACAATTAACTTCGCCATCAATTTTACCTGATGTACCAATTACTAATTTTCCTTTTATTGTGATCTGACCTTTTAGCTGGCCATCAATTCTAAAATCTCCGTTTGATTGAATCTCACCTGTTACTTGTGTGCCTGCCCCGATAATATTTACAGAAGGTGTTTCTGTTGCTGATGTTTTAGTCATAGGTTTATTAAACATTGTAACTACATTAAAATTTACGAAGGCAAGTTATTAATTTTTTTTTACTCGGGCAAAGATTGTCTTACCACTTACTACTTGATCCACCACCTCCTCCTGCACCTCCACCAAATCCACCCCAGCCTCCATCTCCTGAAGAAGAACCTCCACCAAAGCCTCCGAATCCCCCAAAACCTCCAAAATACGGCCCACGATGATAACGATAACCTCCTCTGCCAAATGAAGAACCTCCACCACCTCTTCCAAAAAAAACAAAAAACAGAATAATTAAAATAATTATAAGCAACATAGGATTTTTTTCGGCCCAGTTTGATTTTTTTCTTCGTTTATCTTTTACATTATATTCTCCTTTAGCTGCAATTGATAAGGCCCGAGTACCTTTTAATAAGCCATTAAGGAAATTACCTTTTTTAAATTCGGGGATAATTTCAAATTCGGAAATTTTTTTGGTTTCAAGATCTGTAATCGCTCCTTCTAATCCATAACCAACAGTTATAACTAAGTCGCGGTCACCTTCGTTTTCAGACAATCTTACCAAAACAACCACTCCGTTATTTTTATCTTTTTGTCCAACACCCCATTTGTTTAGAAGTTGAGCGGCATAATCAAAAGCTGTTAAGCCATTTAAATCATCAGCTATTACAATGCAAATTTGATTCGAAGTAGAATTGCTAACTTCTCTTAAAGTATCTTCCAGTTGTTTTTGCTCATCTGTGGATAAAAAGTTTTTATAATTTTTAGAAATATTATTTACTAATCTTTCTGGTTTCGGTCTATCTGCAATTTGAGAAAAAACAACTGCAGAAAAATGTAGAAATACTAAGAAAATTAGAAGTTTAGCCAAATGAAATCTCATCGTTTAATTCGTTTTTATCATTTTGTTGAAATGGGAAATAGTGTTTTAATTGTTGTCCACAATCTTGTATTGCTTCCACCAATCCGTCGCAATAGTGCTCCGACTTAAATTTGTTAACTGCTTTTTCGGTAATACTATTCCAAAAATCTGCGCCAACTTTTTCATGTATTCCTTTATCGCCGAACACAGTAAAATCTTTTGATTTTACCGCGAGATAAAATAAGATTCCATTACGAAGTTGAGTTTCATCCATTTTTAATTTATTAAAAATCTTCTCCGCTTTAACTAATGGGTTTGAGTTACAAGTAGCATCTAAATGTACTCTTATTTCACCAGACGTATTTTTCTCGGCTTGCTGAATTGCTTCCAGAATTTTATTTTTTTCTTCTTGACTAAAAAAGTTTTTTACATCCATTTTTTTTATTTGAAACGAAGTTAGAAGATTAATAATTCTATAAATGATAAAAAAAGCTAAGAGTTTTTATCCTGTAATTTTCTTAATGATATTTGTAGTAGAAAAGCCATTGGACAACAATATTGTCTTAACCTCTCCCCCTTTTGCCATAACAACATCATAACCAACAATTTTTTCAACTGCATAATCACTTCCTTTAACCAAAACATCGGGCTGAATAGATTTTATTAATTCATAGGGTGTATCCTCATCAAAAAGAATTATGGCATCTACACACTCCAAAGCGCCTAAAACAGTTGCTCGTGCTACTTCATTGTTAATTGGTCTCTCAGGCCCTTTATTTAATCGTTTAACCGAAGCATCAGTATTTAATCCAACCACTAAAAAATCTCCTAAATCTCTTGCTTTGCTTAAATAATCTACATGTCCTGTATGTAATATATCGAATACCCCATTGGTAAAAACAATCTTTTTACCATGAAAATTAAGCAACTTCAATTTTGGAAAAAAAGCAGCTGTGCTTACCTGCTTTGTGTAAAGTTTTTCATTTAGTCCCATTTTGTGATTTATTTAAAAATGGAAGTATTATTAAACTTACTGAACCAATTATTGCTACTACAATTAACTGCAATACCCACAACAACCATGGATAAGCAAATGCTGTAACATCATCAATATTATAATACAATAATAAACCAGTTAAAATTGCCTGATATGCACCTAAGCCACCGGGAGTAAAGATTACACCAAATGTACCAAATAACAACATTACTAAACACTCCGAAAACCCTAATTTTGAAGTTCCTTCAAAGGCGAAAAAGGTGATGTACTGAGCTAAAAAATACATTAACCAAATTAAAAAACTGGCTCCAACAAAAGCAGCTTTGTTTTTAACCGCTTTAACTGAAGTTAATCCATCTGCAAAACCTTTTATAATGTTTCCGAATTTTCCTGTTAGCATTGCATTGATTTTTTTTCTTTTCAGATAAAATAAAAGCACTATTGAAAAAAGAATAATTACTACTGCACCAAATAAAACAGGATGTTGATTAAATGCTTTTAATTTTTTGGATAGTGGTTCAAAAACATATTGATTACTCAAACCAATTAGTTCATTAAACTGAACAATTAATGATAGCAGAAAAATTACAATTAGTAACCCAAAATCAATAATACGCTCCGTGATTACTGTTCCTAAAGCTTTTTCGAATGGAACACCATCATACTTTGCAATAATTGAACAGCGAGAAAGTTCTCCGCTTCTGGGAATACCATAATTAGCAAAATAACCTATAAATACTGCTCCGTTTGAGTTATACCATTTTGAATGGTAACCTAAAGGATTTAAAAGATAATTCCAACGTTGCGCTCTAAGAACATGACTTAAAATAGATATTACAGATGCAATAGCGATCCAGAAATAATTAGCATTTTTAAATGCATTAATAATTTCTTCTTTTTTACCTGCAACTTGACGGGTAACCAACCAAATCAACAAAAAACCTAATGAAAATAAAAGTATAAATTGAAGAATTTTTTTTGTTGTTGGATGTAATGCCATTATTTTAATGTATTGGTGGCAGTATCCGGAAAAACCACAATTGGTCGGTATTTTTTAGCCTCATCAAAATTCATCGAAGCATAAGAGATAATTATAACTACATCATTAATTTCGAATTTTAAAGCGGCTGGTCCATTTAAACAAATTACTCCCGAACCACGCTTGCCTTTAATGACATACGTAATGATTCGTTCACCATTTCGTTTATTTAAAACATGTACCTGTTCATTTTCAATCATATTGGCTGAATCCATTAAATCTTCGTCAATGGTGATGCTACCAATATAGTCAAGCTCTGCTTGTGTTACAGATACGCAGTGTATTTTTGATTTTAAAACTTGTATTTGCATTGCGCGGCAAAAATAACAAATTAGTTTAAATGAAACTATTAATCGAAAAGTGTTCCTCTTTGCCCCCTGATTGTTTTACCTAAATGTTTGTAAGCTTTATCAGTGGTTTCTCTTCCTCTTGGCGTTCTCACTAAATAACCTTCCTGAATCAAAAAAGGCTCATAAACTTCTTCAATGGTGCCAGATTCCTCACCAACTGCAGTACTGATTGTATTAATACCAACAGGCCCGCCTTTAAATTTATCAATGATGGCATTTAATATTTTATGATCCATTTCATCTAATCCATTCTTGTCTACATTTAATGCAGATAAACCAAAATGTGCAATTTCAATATTAATGTTTCCATCGCCTTTAATTTGTGCGAAGTCGCGAACTCTACGAAGCAAAGCATTGGCAATACGTGGAGTTCCACGGCTACGACGAGCTATTTCATATGCAGCATCTTCTGCTATTGGAACATTAATAATTCCTGCACTCCGTTCAACAATTCCCGTTAGTGTTTTTGCATCGTAATAACTTAATCTGGAATTGATTCCGAAGCGAGCGCGTAATGGAGCAGTTAACAATCCACTTCTGGTGGTAGCGCCAACCAATGTGAACGGGTTCAGTTTAATTTGAACTGTTCTTGCGTTTGGTCCGCTGTCAATCATGATATCGATTTTATAATCTTCCATGGCAGAATACAAGTACTCTTCCACAAGCGGGCTCAAACGATGTATTTCATCGATAAATAAAACGTCAAAGGGTTCTAGATTGGTTAGCAAACCAGCCAAATCACCCGGTTTATCGAGAACAGGACCGGACGTAATTTTTAAATTCACTCCTAAATCGTTTGCAATGATATGGGCCAATGTAGTTTTTCCAAGACCCGGCGGGCCGTGCAATAATACATGATCCAATGCTTCCTGGCGTTGTTTAGCAGCCTCTACAAAAATTCGTAAATTTTCCACTACACCAGGCTGCCCACTAAAATCATCGAACATAGAAGGACGAAGCGCCCGTTCAAACTCGCGTTCAGCAGAGCCTAAATTTTCTTCATTTGGATCTAAATTTTCGTTCATGTACTTACTTTCGTATTCTGTTTAAATGAAGAATTATAAAATTAACTTCCTAAACACTGATTAAAGGTAATAATTTACGATTAATATTTAACTGTAAATTGATTTACAAATTGGTTTTGAAAATTATTTCGTAATGAATTAATTTGTTTCAGTGTAATTTTTAAAGTTGTTTAAAATGGCTTGCCAACCATTTCTCTGCAATTCTATTGGATTTTCATTTTCAGGATCAAACGAAATGGTAATTTCAGTTTGTTTATTTAATTCTTTAAACTCAACGATTACATTTCGTTTATCCAACACGTAAGTAAAATTATTTCCCATTGAAATTTCAGAATAAACTGCTTCAAAATCAAAACCAAAACTTCCGTCTTTGGCTTCCATACGAGCAATAAATCGTCCTCCAATTTTTAAATCGTTACTTGCAGATGGGCAATGCCAGCTTGGATCTGCAAAATTCCATTTTGTGATGTGATCGGGCTGAGTGTAATAATCCCAAACTTTTTGTTTATCAGCTGATATGATTGCTTTGATTATTATTTTTTCTAACATATTAATTTATTGAGGCAGTAATGATAAATCAGTAAACATCACTTCCCATTGATGTCCGTCAAGATCTGTAAAACTATCGTAATACATCCAACCTTGATCAACGGATTCTTTATAGCGAGAAGCCCCATTTTCTAAAGCTCGATTTACAATATGATCAACCTGCTCTCTGCTATCAACTTGAATGGCTAAAATAACCTGAGTAGAAGAACCATCAAAAATAGTTTTATTCGTAAACGTACTAAAATATTCACGTGTGATAAGCATCGAATAAATTAGTCCGTCATTTAAAACTAAACAGAGTGCTTTATCATCAGAAAAATGTTCATTAAATGAAAAGCCAAGCTTAAACCAAAAATCCCTAGTATTAGCTTGGTTATTAATTGGAAGGTTAATGAATATTGATTTTACGCTCATTTCATTTATTATTTACACTCTCTCAATCACTAATGCATAACCTTGACCAACACCAATGCACATGGTAACTACAGCAATTTTCTTATTGGTTTGATGTAATGTAATTGCCGCAGAATTTAAAATTCGTGCGCCACTCATTCCCAAAGGATGACCTAATGCAATTGCACCACCGTTTGGATTGATGCGTGCATCATCATCTGCTAAATTCCAACTACGTGTGCAAGCCAATGCCTGTGCAGCAAATGCTTCGTTGAGTTCCAGCACATCAACTTTATCCCAAGTTAATCCAGCTTTTTTTAATGCTTTGTTAGCTGCTTCAACCGGTCCAATTCCCATGATGCGTGGCTCAACGCCGTGCGCCACACCTGAAATGATTTTAGCAATGGGTTTTAAATTGTTATTTTTCAAACCTTGTTCGGAAGCCAATAATAAAGCAGCCGCGCCGTCATTTAATCCGGAAGCATTACCTGCAGTAACAGTTCCATCTTTTTTAAATGCCGGTTTAAGTTTAGCTAAAGTTTCTAAACTGGAATTTGGTTTTGCAAATTCATCTTTATCAAAAAGCAAAGCATCGCCCTTTTTTTGGGGAATAGAAATCCCTGCAATTTCTTTTGCCAATCTTCCGCTCTCCATTGCTTTTGCTGCTTTCTGCTGACTCCATAAAGCAAATTTATCTTGATCATCGCGGTTGATTTTATACAACTCAGCAACATTTTCAGCAGTTTCGCCCATAGCTTCAGTGCCGTAAACTTCTTTCAGCGCGGGATTAATGAATCTCCAGCCAAAGCTCGTATCAAATAGTTGCTGATCTCTACCAAAAGGCGCAGATGCTTTTGATAAAACCCAAGGTCCACGCGTCATGTTCTCTACACCTGATGCAATCATTAAATCAGCATCGCCGCATTGAATGTAGCGAGCAGCATCCATGGCTGCAGATAAGCCAGATGCGCACAAACGATTAATCGTTTGCGCAGGAACAGAAACAGGAAGACCTGCAAGTAACGTAGCCATTCGTGCAACGTTACGGTTATCCTCGCCCGCCTGATTGGCACAACCCATAATCACATCGCCAACTTCTTCCCAATTAACATCGGGATTTTTTTTCATCAGTTCTTTCAAAACAAATGTTGCCAAATCATCAGCTCTTACACTTGATAAAGTGCCACCGAAACTTCCAATTGCAGTGCGAACTCCGTTTACTATAAATGCCTCTTTCATTGAAATTATTTTTTATCGGCTGTTTCTTTTTTTAATTGTTTTCTTTTTCTGAATTTAAAGAATGCCCAGACCGCAATTCCTGAAATTAGGAAATGAAGGAAGTAAGATTTTGATAAACCGTCTTTATCTACAAAACAGAAGAAACGTTCCCATCTGTATTTTCCTTCTTTTGAATTTTTAACTAAGGAAGAAAGATATCCTTCTCCGGAAACAGGATTGTTTTTAGGATCTTTCATACTGAACCATACAAAAACAGGTGTACCCACCACATGGTCAAAAGGCACAACACCCCAGCTTCTTGAGTCAGCTGAATTGTGTCGGTTATCTCCCATCATCCAGTAATAATCTTGTTTAAAGGTGTAAGAAGTTATTGGTGAGCCATCATAATATATCTTATCGCCTTTTAATTCTACATTATGGTTGCCATCATAGGTATTCATAATTTTTAAATACAAGGCAATGTTTGTGGTATCAATGGAAACAGTTGAGCCTGCTTTGGGAAGAACAAACGGGCCAAAATTATCGTTGTTCCAGGCAAAATTTTTATTGTGCGGAAAAATACGTTCATCACGCTGATTTTTAGGTTCAATTTTTCGTTCAATCGAAATCACCTCGGGTAATTGTTTTATTTCTATAGCAACATTTGCCGGCATGTTCAATTCATACACAACAGTGTCATTGCTTTCAGCATAAATGTTTCCTTCGGTAACATAAATATCATATCTATCAAGCAACTTTTCATTACTCAATGTTACCTCTCCGTTATTGGCAATTTCATTACCGAACAAAAATCCTTTTGTCTTTACAAAATAATGATGCTGTGCATTTTCGGGGAAAGGTTGTTTTACATTATTAATATAAATTTCTCCGTCTTTAATTTCTAATTTATCGCCGGCAATTGCCACGCAGCGTTTCACATAATGTTCGCGTTTGTCTTTCGGGCGAGCAACCACTGCACCAAACTGTTGTGGGTTCGACCAAACATATTGTCGGGCACTGTTGTATAATTCCTTATCATTAATTTTTGCCAAAAGTGCCGAATCTCCGGCATACATTTGTTTTTGTTCACGGGCAATTTCACGGATTAACTGATAGTAGCTAAAATTCTGATAATTTAATGCCACTGTATCACCATCGGGATAATTAAATACCACGATGTCTCCGTTTTGTATTTTGGAATAACCCGGCAAACGATAGTAAGGCAAACGAATCCATTCTAGATACGATTTTTTATTAATTAATGGCATGGTGTGATGAGCAAGTGGAAATGCCAAAGGTGTTTGCGGAGTTTTAGCTCCGTATGCAAATTTATTTACAAATAAAAAATCACCAACCATTAAGGATTTTTCGAGAGATGATGTTGGTATGGTAAATGCTTCTAAAAAGAAAGTACGAATGATGGATGCGGCAATAATGGCAAATATGAGCGGATCTAACCATGTTTTAATAAAGCCACCTTTTAGATTTTTAATATCATCAATTCCTTTAAATTTTTCGCCAGTACTAAACCCTAAATAGATGGGATAAAAAAATGGAAGAAAAGCCGCAAGTGTTAAATCCATTGCTTTACGTTTTCCAAAGTATTGTGCCGTAATAAAACTCAACACACAATACATTAAAATGTTTACACCAGGAACAATCATTAAAAAAACCCACCACCATGGACGTTCAAGTAATTTGAGCCATTCGTAATAATTTAAAAAAGGCACCCATGCTTTCCAGGTATCTCTTCCGGTTTTTTCAAAAATTTTATATAACCCAACGAATGAAATTAAAGTGAACGCTAAAAAAATCCAGTTACCTATGTACATGTTGTTATGTTCTGTGTATTTATAATTAATTTTATTTTACAAATTCAAGATGCAATGCTTCTTCTAGCAATTTGGCTTTATTAATGGGTACAACACCAACTTCCTCACAAACCAAGCCGCCTGCTAAATTTGACAATGCAGCTGTAAGTATAGGATGTAGCTCCATGGCAAGGCAAAGAGCAGCAACACTAATTACTGTGTCACCAGCACCTGATACATCAGCAATATTACGAATGTGTGCAGGTATAATTTCTTTTAAAAACCTTGAATTGGTGTAAATTCCTTTTTCAGAAAGGGTGATTAAAGCTGTGTGTATTTTTTGTTTAACTCTAAAACTACTTACTGCTTTCTGCAATTCTTTGAGATTATCATTTTCAGCATCTAATTTTAAACCTTCTCTTAGCTCTTTTAAATTTGGTTTAAATAAGGTAACACCCTTGTAGCTTGAAAAGTTTTTCTTTTTAGGATCAACTGCAATCGGAATGTTTCTTTTTTTAGCCATTTCAACAACACTCTTAATCAATTTAGGAGTTATTAATCCTTTGTTGTAATCTTCAAAAATAATCACATCAATTTTATCGTGCTGAAGAATGAATAAAATCAATTGCAATAATTGATCGGTTTCATTTGGCGTGATGTCTTCTTCCACTTCCTCATCCACACGTACCAATTGATGGTTATTGCCAATGATACGTGTTTTGTTGGTGGTAATTCGGTTACGGGATTTTAAAATTCCTTTCTGACTTAATTTTTGTTTTTTCAATAAGTCAAGAAAATGTTGGCCATCATAATCCACACCAATTACTGAACAAAGAATGGGATTTGCTCCCATAGCTTGAATATTCAGGGCTACATTGGCAGCACCACCCAAGCGTTGCTCTTTTGATTGAATGGCAACAATAGGCACTGGCGCCTCAGGTGAAATACGATTTACCTTTCCCCACATGTATGAATCTACCATTACATCACCGATGATGAGTACATTCAAATCATTGAACGATTTAAAGGTTTCCTTAATGAACTCTTTTTTAATTTTAAAATTCTTCATGAGTAAAAAACGGATTAACTTAATTTATCGAGCGCAATTTTAACGCGACGCAAAGCTTCAATTAATTTATCATCAGATGTTGCATAAGAAAAACGAATGTAATTATCATCACCAAATGCAGCACCCGGAACCATCGACACATTGGCTTCTTCCAACAAATACATACACAAATCTGTTCCGTTATTAATTGTTTTTCCGTTGTGTGATTTGCTAAAGAAATAACTTACTTCCGGGAAAACATAAAATGCACCTTCGGGTAAATTTGTTTTTAAACCTTTGATGTCTTTGCATAACGAAAGTACCAGATCTCTTCTTCTTAAAAATGCATCACGCATTTCGTGAGTGGATTCTTTAGGAAGATCCATAGCTGCATGCATTGCTTTTTGTGTAATGCTTGAAGTAGCAGAGGTAAATTGTCCTTGCATTTTATCACATGCCTGAGCAATCCATTTTGGTGCAGCTAAAATTCCACCTCTCCAGCCGGTCATGGCAAACCCTTTTGAAACACCATTAATGGTAATTACTCTGTCTTTAATAAAATCAAATTGTGCCATGCTCTCGTGCCCACCAACAAAGTTAATGTGCTCATAAATTTCATCGCACATAATGTAAAGCTCATCGTATTTTGCTACAACTCGTGCTAATGCTTCCAATTCTGATTTAGAATAAACAGAACCAGTTGGGTTGCACGGAGTACTGAACATGATCATGCGCGTTTTAGATGTGATGCTCGCTTCTAATTGCTGAGGGGTAATTTTAAAATCACTTTCAATAGTTGTTGGTATAACAACTGCTTTCGCCTCAGCTAATTTTAAAAGTTCTAAATAACTTACCCAAAAAGGTGAAGGAACAATCACTTCATCTCCTGGATTGATTAAACACAACACTGCATTTGCAATACTTTGTTTAGCACCTGTAGAAACAACAATTTCATCAGGTGTGTATTCCAATCCATTATCGCGTTTAAATTTATTGCAAATTGCCTGACGTAATTCCACATAACCAGACACATGAGTGTAGTATGTATAATTATCGTCTATAGCTTTTTTTGCAGCTTGTTTGATTGAATCAGGAGTTGTAAAATCGGGTTCACCTAAACTTAAACTGATGATATCAATACCTTGTGCCTGAAGCTCTCTGCTTTTACGAGCCATTGCAATGGTTTGCGACTCGGAAAGCAATTGAATTCGATCGGATAAATGCGCCATTAATTTGTTTTAATAATGAAACAAATCTAATAATAAATGAATAGCAAATCGATAATTTTATACACCGTTATTAGCAGTAAAATGTTAATGATTTTTACAAAAAAAGCCCATTTTGCAATGGGCTTTCAATAGTTTGCTATGAATTAGAATTAAACCGCTAATTTTTTGTAGCGTGGACGCTTTGGTTCAATGTTACCTAAACGTTTTTTTCTATTCTCTTCGTATTCGGTGTAACCACCTTCAAACCAATACACAGAGCTGTCTCCTTCAAATGCAAGAATGTGTGTACATACACGATCCAGGAACCATCTATCGTGACTGATGATTACAGCACAGCCAGCAAAGTTTTCCAAACCTTCTTCCAATGCACGAAGCGTATTTACATCCAAATCATTGGTTGGCTCATCGAGTAGCAATACATTTCCTTCTTCTTTTAATGCCATGGCTAAATGCAAACGATTACGCTCACCACCAGACAACACGCTTACTTTTTTCCCTTGATCGCTTCCGCTGAAGTTGAATTTAGAAATGTATGCACGAGAGTTCATGTTTTTACCTCCCAACAATATATTATCCAAACCACCGCTGATTACATCGTAAACTGTTTTGTTCGGATCCAACTCTTTGTGATTTTGATCTACGTATGCAATTTTAACTGTTGGGCCAACTTTAAATTCACCGCTAGATGGTGTTTGTTCTCCCATAATCATTCGGAATAAAGTTGTTTTACCAGCACCATTTGGTCCTATAATTCCAACAATACCTGCTGGTGGTAATTTAAAATTCAATCCTTCATATAATAAACGATCACCAAAACCTTTTGAAACATTTATAGACTCAATTACTTCATTACCCAAACGTGGCCCGTTCGGAATGAAGATCTCTAATTTTTCTTCTTTATCTTTTATGTCTTCATTCAACATTTTTTCGTAGTTATTCAAACGTGCTTTTTGTTTCACACCACGTCCTTTTACGCCCTGACGAATCCAATCCAACTCACGAGCTAATGTTTTTTGACGTTTACTTTCAGTTTTCTCTTCTTGTTTTAAACGATTTCCTTTTTGCTCCAACCAGCTGCTGTAATTGCCTTTCCATGGAATACCTTCACCCCTATCCAACTCTAAAATCCAACCTGCAATGTTATCTAAGAAATAACGATCATGGGTTACAGCAATAATAGTTCCTTTGTATTGACGCAAATGTTGTTCTAACCAATCCACACTCTCTGCATCCAAGTGATTGGTTGGCTCATCCAATAAAAGAATATCCGGTTCTTGTAATAACAATCTGCAAAGTGCAACACGTCTGCGCTCACCTCCAGACAATACGCTAATAGAAGTGTCACTTTCTGGGCAACGTAGAGCATCCATAGCTCTTTCCAAACGATTATCCAAATTCCATAAATCATGTTGATCAATCAACTCTTGCAATTGCGCCTGACGGTTGATAAGTTTATCCATTTTATCAGGATCATTCATGACTTCTTCATCCATGAACTTATTGTTCACCTCTTCGTATTCATTCAGAATATCAACGTGTTTTTGTGCACCCTCTCGAACAATTTCTATAACTGTTTTACTTTCATCCAATTTTGGCTCCTGCTCCAACATTCCAATGGAATAACCCGGCGACTGATGTATTTCTCCAATATAATCTTTATCAATGCCCGCCATGATTCGCAGCAAAGATGATTTACCGGAACCATTTAAACCAAGTACGCCAATTTTTGCACCGTAGTAAAACGAAATGTAAATATCTTTTAAAACTTGTTTTTGCGGTGGATGAATCTTTGATACATTCACCATACTGAATATGATTTGTCTTCCTGTTTCTGACATGATTTGAATAATTTTAGGATTGCGAAAATACTAAATTAATAAGTTATTGGCAACCCGATAAAAAACGAATACTTCCATTTCTAATTGAATCTTTTAGGACATTTACTAAAATGCACTTAAATAAAAATTAAAAAGCAAAATATATTTGCGAGACCATTAAATCATCACTTAATCTAATCATCCAACAAAACAATCTCTTAATTTAAAATTAAATGAACCAAACAATCTATAAAGATGAACTTAAAAATGCCATTCGCTTTTCTAATTTCGTTAAGTTGGAAGTAGATTGTCCTTTTTCAGGATTAGGAATAAAGTATGTGGCATCAGGCGAAGAAATTTATTATGCCAATAATAAAAAATATAAGGTAAAAGAAGGAGATTATATCATTGGCAACGATTTTACTCAATCCGTTGTTCAAATTAATCATGAACAATCAGTTCAAGGATTATGCATTGATATTTCCTCGCAAATTATTTCTGAAGTTGCAGAATTTTATGACTTAAATGGTACCAATTTAAAAGAGTTTTTGTTATCAGAACAATTTTTTGTTAATCGATATAATATAAAAAACACTAGTTTGGGTTATACGTTAAATGAAATTAACTCAAAAATTAAATCCGGAAATTTCAATAACAATTTTCAACAAAACGAATTATTTTACAGTTTAGCAGAATCCATTATTACCGATCAACGTTTTATTTTTGACCATTTATCTAAACTGGATTTTAAAAAGAATGTAACGAATGAAGAGGTTTTTAGAGCAATTCTAAAGGCAAAATCGCTCATTGATGAAAATATCACCGAGAATTTGTCCTTGGAAAAAATGGCACTTCAAACAGGAATCTCAAAATACCATTTCATTCGTGTGTTTAAATCTGCTTTCGGAATTTCGCCGTATCAATACCAAAAACGCAAACGCCTAGAGCTCGCTAAATTGGACTTATTGAGCGGAAAAGAAATTCTATTTACTGCTATTCGCTATCGATTTCCAGATGCCCCAACTTTTTCCAAAGCCTTCAAACAACAATTTGGGCAAACACCCGGAACCTTGAAAAAGAAAAATTTTTTGAAAATGTAAAAACAATTTTACAATTCATGTAACTTTTTTAAAAGTTAATACACTTACTCTTAAAACCAATTAATGTCGCAAAGTAAACAAGAACGATTTATGCAATTGTACGAACCGATTCATGAAAGGTTTGAGCGCTATTGCAAAACTCGTGCGTACGGCGAATTTCATTTTAAAGACATAATGCATGATACGTTGATAATAGCTTATGAAAAGTTTGATGAAGTAAAATCAAAAGATGCTTTTCTTCATTATTTATTTGGAACTGCAGTTAGGGTTTTGTCGAACCAAAGGAAAAAGAAAAAGCCAGAATACGTTGAAAAATTCACAAATGAACAAGAAAATATTAGCGATCTCTCAAAATCAATAGAACAGCAACTAGAAATAAAAAACTTATATGCACAGTTAGAGAAATTAGATGATGTAACTCGGGAATGCCTCATTCTATTTGAAATTTCGGGTTTTTCTATCAAAGAAATAATGATTATACAAAATTTGAGTGAATCCGCTGTAAAACAGCGCTTATTCAGAGGAAGAAAGCAATTAATTGAATTATTCCAGACTACAAAAATTAAAATGCAGGCAAAATGAAAGAAGTAGATCAATTAAATCAGTTATTTGAAACACTCAGAACTGAACATCCTACAACAAGCATTTCTGAGGTTAGTTCTTGGATTAACGCAGGCTCTGTAATAACTAACGTAAACACAATTAAAAAACTAACACTAAAAAAAATCATCATTATGAGTTCAATTGTATCTATTAGTTTAATAGGAGTTATTGCTTTGTTTTCGTTACAAAATGAAAAGAAAGATGGCAAACAACACTTAATATCAAAACACGAAGTTGAAAAAAATGAAACTTCAATTAAACAAAAAAACAATAAGAGTGAAATTCAAGAAGTGAATACAAATGATAGTAAATCTTCATTAAACAATAAAGTTATACTCGAAAATTTGCCTATTGAAGCGACAAAAACAAATGAACTTCAAAGCGAAATTGTAATACCAGTTTTAAAAGAAAAAAACGAGAGTGAACTTAATTCAAATACTAATTTAATGAATAAGGAAAATGAATATTACGCAAAAAGCAAAAATGAAAACATAATAAGAACATGGAAATCTATAAATGACTCACTAAAAGTAGATACTTTATTTAATGATGTTAAAGCATTGGTGTTTAAAGGGGACAAAAGTGATATTGTAATTCAAGGAAGTGAACGGACATCCATTTCTATGAACTACAACTATAAGTTAAAGGCAAAAGGCGTCTTCTCCAAAAAAAAGGGGAGAAATTGTGAATTAAGTTACGAGCTGAAGGATTCTGTTCTAACGATTCGTGTTAAACAGAAGGATCAGAATTTTAACGGGGTAAGCATCCTGTCTGAAACCAGCAAACTAGAATTCATTGTTCCGAATAATATTGATGTGAAAATGAATTCCGATTTAGGTGATATAGATGTCAATGGCTTAAAAGCAAATACAATAAAACTTTACACAGCACTTGGTGATATTACTGCTGAAAATGTCTCGGGGAACATCGATTTGAATACAGACCTTGGAGACATTTCAATGAATGATTTGTCGGGAAAAATAAATTCCGTTACGTCTTTAGGAGATATCCAGGGAGAACATATTTTGCTCTCAGACAACAGTACATTTAATACCAGCCTCGGAGATATTGATATTCAATTGAGTAATACGCTTTCTGACTGCAGCTTGGATTTGAGCTCAAGCTTGGGTAAAGTTAAAGTAGATCGACCAGATCTCAAGAAGAAATCAGGTAGTCAATTAATCTTGGGAAATGGAAAATTGAAAGTGATAATGGAAACTTCTTTAGGGAAGGTTATAGTTCGATAGTTTCCCGATAAGAACCAATTAGTAAATAGTTAAAACAAATAAAAATGAAAAAACAAATAATCCTCCTCTGCGCATTGTTTATGAGCATGCAACAATTCATCGCGCAAACTACTCCATTACAAAAAATGGATGACTTTATTCAGCAAAAAGGAGATGACTTTGAGGCAGCATATGAAAAGAAAGACGTTAAGGCATACAATGCATTGTTGTCTGATTATCTATTGATATATGAGAAATTATCTGTTGATGAGAAAAAACAGCAATCCTATTTGATGAGCAATATCTACTATAATCTAAGTTGCATATACTCCATTTCGAAAGATAAAAAATCTGCTCTAGCCAATTTGAAAAAAGCAATTGATGCTGGTTATAACGATTACGGACATGTACAACTTGATACCGACTTAGACAATATCCGAAACGAGAAAGAATTTCTGGAACTCAATAAAAAATTGAAGTCAACCGGCGACTATCTTTCTATTCTCAAAAGAGCAGGCAAATACAACTTGTCAGACAATAGATCAGTCCCAGCGTTCAGTTATCAAGCAAGTGATAATCCAAACCTTGTGGCATTGCGCAAAGGATTCAATCTCGATAGCATAGCCGGACAAGGTTCAGACGTGTTACAAATTTTAAATCTCATGCATTGGATTCACGATTTAGTTCCCCATGATGGAATGAATGGAAATCCGGAGGTCAAAAATGCAATGAGTATGATTAATGTCTGTAAAAAGGACAATCGAGGATTAAACTGCCGAGGGCTTGCATTGGTTTTGAATGAATGTTATTTATCAATGGGCATTAAATCGAGAGTTGTTACCTGTTTACCTAAAGACAGCCTGAAAATCGACAATGATTGCCATGTTATTAATTCCGTTTATTCCGAATCACTCAAAAAATGGCTTTGGATTGATCCGACTTTCGATGCTTATGTGATGAATGAAAAAGGAGAACTATTGAGTATTGAAGAAGTTCGAGAGTACCTGATCGGTGACAAACACCTAATTCTGAATCCAGATGCCAATTGGAACAATCAGCAGACGCAAACAAAAGAGAATTACCTTGAAAATTACATGGCTAAAAACCTCTATATTTTGCAGCGTACAGCATCAAGCGAGTACAATATGGAAACAAATTCTGGAGGTAAAACCTACTACTACATAGAGCTTCTTCCGCTTGATTATTTTAATCAAGAACCACATAAAGAGGAAGATAAACGAGAAGAGAGCAATACGCTATGGATCTTCCACAAAACCAATAACCCGAATGTGTTTTGGGAGCATTGATAGGAGATTTTTTTTGGACTTGTTAGTATATTAGAGGGGTTTAGCAGGGAGTTGTGCGTCATTGTACCGAACCCTACTACTGACAAGAAAAAAATAGAAAAAATGAAGAATAATATTATACTTTTTACTTTGACTTTCATTTCGTTTTTCGCATTTGGACAGAAACCGAAAGTGAAACCTGTAGAAACTACGAAACCTTTTGTTCTTGGTGTTATTGACGAAATTCAA
>JBILCU010000002.1:0-278953 GCA_044352985.1 Bacteroidia bacterium | reverse complement strand
TGTCAGGTCGAGCGGAGTCGAGACCTGAATCTGTCGACTTCTCGACTTCGCTCGAAGTGACAGTTTTTACAGGCACTTCGAGAGCCTCAGTGCCCGATGAGTTTGACTCAGTGTCTAATTGTTTCAAATACCACAAAGGATTGTTAGCGCCACTCCAAAATGCTTTGTTGTTTTGTTTATCAATGCATAATAACGAAATATCCATTCCGTCTTTTACTTCTGCATTGCCTTTTGCAAAGGTTTCTAAAACTAACTCGCGGGTTTTATCTAAAATTTTACCAGTATTGGTAATTCCAAATTCATTCACTGTTCTGTTTAGCGCATTGGAACACACCACGCTTACCATCGCTCCCGGAACGCCGTGTCCGGTGCAATCAGCAGCTGCAATAAAGAATTTATCGTCTTTCATTTCTGCCCAATAAAAATCTCCTGCAACAACATCTTTGGGCTGATACAACACAAAGTTATTAGGCAAATGTTCGTTAATGTAATCCAATGGTGGTAAAATGGCAAGTTGTAAGCGTTTGGCATAAGAAATACTATCTGTTATCTCTTTATGTTTTACTTCAATAATTTCTTTTTGCTTTACTACTTCTCGCGTACGTTCCTTTACCTGAATTTCTAAGTTTTCATTTTGTGAAGCCAATAGTTGCTGTTTTTCTTTTTCCTGCTGTAAAGTTTTTTCAGAGAGCTGTTTTACTTCTATCAATTTATTTTCAAGGTTTTGGTTGGTTAGCGCAAATTTTCTTGCTAAATAAATACTCATGGAAAGCGGAATACTCAATATCATTATAAGTATAAACAGTATGATTAAAATCCCGTTTATTTCAAAAGTCACATCCGATTTTAACTGAGAAGTAATAACGGAGATAATCGCTCCTCCAAGAACAATTAAAAAGAACATTAAAACACCCGCGCCAACAATTTTTGCGCCTTCCTGCTTTTGCCTAATACCTGTAATTACAGCACGTATCGATTCTATTCCCATATAAAGAATAATCATAAACCAAGAAGTAAAGTTTAAAAATGTAAACGCTTCAAGGTATTCAGTAAGAATAACTAAAAGGGTAAGCGCGCAACCAATAGTAAAACATGTTTTGAGATGTTTAGGTTTAAACAACGCATACATACATATAACAAGCAAGAACAATGATAACAATGGAAGTATGTTTGCATGATAGTTGTAAAATAAATAATTTGAAGGAATGTGTATAACTTTTATCATAAAAGGCTTTATCACCACCAAGGAAAAAACGAACATAAAAAGCGAGAAGTATAGATTTTCTTTTTGCTTTCGGTAAAAAAGATAAAGTAGAAAGTGAACAATAAAAAGCGTAAACGAAAAACCGAATAAACACAATACTAAAAAAGAAAGTACATTGCTTTGTTTTTTTGAGCGTATAGCATCATAAGCATTAGGATTTAGTTTTATTTCAATTCCGCCAATGTTCTCGTCATATTTTTCAAAATAACTTTTAGCGTTTATATTTGAATAACGAATTGCAAGAACATGTTTTTTAGTGTCGTGCACAGAGAAGAATACAGGTAGTTCGGGAATAAAAGCTTTTTCCTGCTCTTTATCAGAAGATACTTTTCCGAAACGTTTCATCAGTTTACCGTCAATATAAATTTCGGATGCTCCGTAGTGCTTAATATCAAATGCAATAATTTTTTGTGTCAAAGTACTATCAACCGAAAAATAATGACGAAACCAGATAACAGAATTAAATAATTCCTGGGGAACAGAATCCGTAAATAACTCAGGATTTATACTTTTCCACAAACTATCATTAAAATTAGGGGAAGAATATTGAAGATTGTCATCTATTGTGTATTTCCATTGTTTTTCAAGCTTATCTATTAAAGGCTTGTCAACGGTTAATTTAATAGCGGCTTTTTGGTTTGACGAAGAATTTTGATTGTAATTTCTTAAAGCGAATAAAATTATGAAAAACAGAAAAAAAGCGGATGCAATATAAACCGCTTTTTTTACTTTGATTTTTTTTGTCATATTCGAAACTAAAGTTCTTCTGTTAAAGATATGTTTTAAAAGCAAAGAATTTTCACGTCAACATTTTGATTGCTGTTATTTGTAAAATAAATCATCTCAGTATTTAAAATGCTAATTACGAAGATAAACTATTTTTCATGTAAAGTATAACTAAAAATAAATGCGTAACAAATTTATTCAGTTATTTAAGGTTTTATCCCAATTACACATACATCATCTACCTGCTCTAAATCACCTTTCCATTGAGAGAAATTGGAAATCAATGTTTCTTTCTGATTCTGCATTGTTGAGTTGGAAAGAGATAAAAGTAAATCTTCCAATTGTTTGTATTTAAACTTCTTTCCTTTTGGTCCACCAAACTGATCGGCAAAACCATCGGTGAATAAATAGAACTGCATACCTGGTTTTAACTCAATTTCATGTGTAGTGAAAGGTTTAGGATTATCGGTTTTACCAATAGGTTGTTTGTCTGCTTTTATTTCTTTAATGTCAGGTCGAGCGGAGTCGAGACCTGTTGCTGTCGACTTCTCGACTTCGCTCGAAGTGACAGAGTGTGGAGTACTCGAAGTGACAGAAGGTGTTTCACTCAAAGTAATATTATTTTCAATTGAATTAAAAGTTTTATTGTCAGGTCGAGCGGAGTCGATACCTATTACTGTCGACTTCTCGACTTCGCTCGAAGTGACAGTTTTTACAGGCACTTCGAGAGCCTCAGTGCCCGATGAGTTTGACTCAGTATCTAATTGTTTCAAATACCACAACGGATTGTTAGCACCACTCCAAAAAGCTTTGTTGTTTTGTTTATCAATACACAATAACGAAATATCCATTCCGTCTTTTACTTCGGCATTGCCTTTGGCAAAGGTTTCTAAAACTAACTCTCGGGTTTTATCTAAAATATTTCCGGTATTGGTAATACCAAATTCGTTCACTGTTCTGTTTAGCGCATTGGAACACACCACTGAAACCATTGCGCCCGGAACGCCGTGTCCGGTACAATCTGCAGCGGCAATAAAAAACATATCGTCTTTCATTTCTGCCCAGTAAAAATCTCCGGCAACAACATCCTTTGGTTGATACAACACAAAGTTATTAGGCAAATGTTCGTTAATGTAATCCAATGGTGGTAAAATGGCTTCCTGTAAGCGCTTTGCGTAATTGATTGAATCGAGAATTTCTTTTTGTTTTTCTTCTACGAGGTGTTTTTGGCTTTCAACCTCGTTCTTTTGTTTTGTTATAATATCTTTTTGTTGGGCTAATTCTTTATTGGCTTGTTTGCGCAACATATTTGAACGAATAACAAAAATCAACAATACACCAACTATAATTCCACCAAAAGTAAATAGTGTAATTGTACTTTCCCGTTCTGAGATCTCTGCATCTTTTGCCTGAATTTTAAGATCATTCATTTCCTGATCTTTTTGTAACATGGCAATTTTTTTAGCTTGTTTCTCTGTTTCGTATTTCACTGCTAACTCTGCTAATTGACCAGCAATATTTTCTTTATTGGATGAACTTGCTTTGTTAAATAATTCATTTAAAACAGTCATTTCAAGGTAACGGACATTTGCCTGGTAGGATGTAAGCGTAGTATAAACATTGGCAAGTGGTTCCATGAAAAAATTCATGTTTATCCATGTTTCCTTATATCCGTCTTCAATTTCAACATCTGAAAAATCAAAGGAATTAGATTCTTTTAATTGAACAGCATATTCTTCTGGAACAAGTTTATTAAGTTGTTCGATATAATTTTCAATTTTAGCTTTTAATTCCAATGCAGTATACTTTCCAGTTTTCGGATTTTCTGAATTATTTCCAATTAAAATATGAGTAACATGATCTATATTGTCTTTACCATTAATGTTATCAAATAGTATAGAGTCTTTGTAAGATTCAGGTAATCTATCAACAACTAATACTAAATGAGTTTTAAGATTTTGAATATAATTTGATAGTTCTTCGGATTGCTTTTTTAATAATTCTACTTTTGATTTTATGTTTTTTTGTAAAGAGTCTTGACTTAAATTTTTATCAAAGGCATCGTAAATGAACTTATTTTTAGTAGCATAAATTTTTAAATTTTTTTCAATGCCTGTTTGATTTTTGTTATCAGATACAAATGCTCTGTTTGCTAGCTTATTACTTAAAATTCCGCTTATAATAAAGGCAATAATAAACCCAAAAAGAAAAAAATTAGGGAAGGATAAAAATCCTATATCTCTTTTAAATAAAAGTAAAAATATGCAATAGGGGAGAAAGATAAATAGAGATGAATAATAACTTAAATTAAGCATCATGCTTCCTCCAGGCCATCGCATTGCTTTAAATTGATAGGCTACAATTAAAAAACCGAGACATGTACAGAATAAAAATCTTAAAATTTTATTCGGCCAATTACAATCTTTAATGACTGAGAAAAACCAGGCCGGCAAAAAATTGATAGAAAAACAAGAGCAACCAACTATAATGATAACACCCGC
The DNA here is from genome assembly GCA_044352985.1 of Bacteroidia bacterium. Taxonomy (GTDB): domain Bacteria; phylum Bacteroidota; class Bacteroidia; order B-17B0; family Aurantibacillaceae; genus JADJDM01. The sequence goes on along the minus strand of JBILCU010000002.1, from coordinate 274,462 downwards.
ACCGGGCAAATTGAATAACCTAAATAATATACCTATTACTATAAAAGAAACGCAAAAAATTCCTATTGTGTTAACTACCTTTTCTTTGTTTTCAATTTTATTTCGGGCGATTTTAATGGTAAGCAGAGGAAAATAAACAAGCATTAGGCCAATTGCAGTAGCAAATCCAATTATGCCAAAAATATTGGATAAAGCATTATCTAATTCTACTGCAATAAATCCACAAACGATAGTTAGCAATAACAATGTCAGCGGTATTCTGAAATCCGTTATTTTTAAATTTTTGAGCATAATAAAGGAATTTTTTCAGCTTTTAGCTTTCGAGTAAGCCTCTGCCTGTTTTTTTGATTTTATCTTTTGCTTTTAGATCAGCAAGAATTTTATCTAAAATGCCATTGATGAAAATTTTACTTTTTGGCGTGCTGTATTGTTTAGCAATTTCGATGTACTCATTCAAGGTAACTTTTACAGGAACATTGCTGATGTTTAAAATTTCTGTAATGGCCATTTTCATTAGCAACACATCTAAAAATGCTATACGTTCAATCTCCCAGTTTTTGGTTTTATCGGAGATCATTTCTTCGTATTCATTGTTATGAATAATACACTTGCTCAATAAACTTCGCATGAATTGTTTATCGTCTTCCAAATCTTTATAAAGTGAAGGAAGTTTAATTTCACCTGAATCTTCAGCTGTTTCAATGGTTTTGATTAATCCATTTACAGCAACATAGTAATCATCTACCCAATGAATGTTTTTTTCTTCCAGCCAAAACTCCATGATGTCGTTATCGGCAATAAAATTTCTAATTATTACTTCCAAAAATTTACGATTTTCTTCCGCGCTATTTTTTCCGGAATTCATGAAGGTTTTATACTCCTCAGAAAAACGAATTTCGTTAAAAATTTTCTTAACCAAATCAAAATCATTTTGCCAGCTAATTTTTCTGTTGGCAATTTCTTTTTGTAATTGAGCATTTTTGGATAAGCCCGTTAATATTGGATTATCAACAAACTTGAGGTTTGGGTTTAAATCTTCCTGAGTTGGTAGTCGTTTGTTTTTGTTGTCTTCAATAAGCAGGTGAGAAGAATGGTGAATGTCTATCAATAAAGAAATGAAGTAAAAATAAAGATCATATACTTTATCTATCGATTGAAACAATTCTTTTTCAGTTTTTGCTAAATCGGTACTTCCTGATTGCAAATAACTATAAAGAGATTGCATTACTTTAACTCTTAAAAAACGACGATTAACCATAAAGAACGATTTAAATTATTTGATTGTTATTAGAATGACATTTTAATTTTCCCAATGGCTGCGATGCGATTTTCAGCAATTCGGTTAGCCGCTGCAAATGTAGGGATGTTTTCTGATTTTGCAATTTGTAAAATAGTGTATGTGGTATTATAAATTCCTTCCGCATGTTTCATTGCGCGCTCACGCACATATCCTTCCAACTCATAATACACGTTGATTATACCACCTGCATTTACTACGAAATCGGGTGCATACACAATTCCTTTTTTCATAAGTGCTTCACCGTGAATATTTTCATCGGCCAATTGATTGTTAGCTGCTCCGCATATTATTTTGCATTTTAATTTGGAAATGGAATCATCGTTAACTGTTGCACCTAAAGCGCAAGGTGCGTATATGTCCATATCTAAGTCAAACAATTCATCAGCTGTACAAACCTTTACTTTAAAATTGTCAACTGCCATTTTTATACGTTCTTGATTGATGTCAAAAACGGTGATTTGTGCCCCTTCTTTATGTAAATGCTCCACCAAATGCATACCCACATTTCCTAATCCTTGCACGACTACTTTTTTGCCACTTAACGAATCATTACCATAAACTTCTTTTGAGGTTGCTTTCATAGAAACATAAACACCATAAGCTGTTACCGGACTAGGATCTCCGCTTCCACCCATGTTTACAGGTAAGCCACTAACGTAATCAGTTTCCATTTTAATAATTTCCATGTCTCTGCTGTTCATGGAAACATCTTCCGCAGTAATGTATTTGCCACCCAAACTATTGATGAATTTTCCAAAACGTCTGAGATAAGCTTCTGTTTTTAATTTTTTCGGATCACCGATTAAAACGGCTTTTCCGCCCCCTAAATTTAAGCCAGCTACAGATGATTTGTATGTCATTCCACGCGATAAACGCATTACATCAATCAACGCTTCCATTTCGTTGTTGTAATTCCACATTCTCGTACCACCAAGACTAGGACCTAAAATCGTATTGTGGATGGCAATTATTGCTTTTAAGCCGGTATCGTTATCATTACAAAATACAATTTGTTCGTGGTTATATTGCAGCATCTGTCCGATTACCGGATTTTTTGCTAAATCTGTTTGTTGTATGGGTTGAATTTGCATGTTTAATTATTTAATAATTCAAAAATATACTTTTTGATGAAACTCTAGAATTTCTTTTGAGGTTAATGTCGTTTGAGTTTAAAAGTAAACACCAAAGCAAAAAATTAACTCTGCAGCAAGCATTTTATGACTCGCTTGTCCGTTATTTTTTCCCTGAATAATACATTTGTTATAATTTGCAGCAACGCCTTTTCCTGTAAGTTCCATCACAAAAAACTTAAAAAGTTCAGCTCTTAAACCACTTTCAATACCTGCGCAATAACCCGAAATATGCCAGTTATTATTTACTCGATTCCCAAAAACAGTAACATCTGTTCTTGGGTAAACAAAACCACCCCCTGCTTTCCCAACTAATTGCAATTTGTTGGCTGAAGTATTTTTCTTAAGTAAATCCCAAACACGAATGTAATTTACCATTGCAAAATTAGCACCGTCGGTATGTTCGAAATGAAAAAAATTAGGATCTAAAATAGTGTCTTTGTCAAAGCTATTTCCAAATGCAGTACCAGCCATTCGTACTTTTTGATAGTTTCTAACAACATATTTGGCATGGTCATAATTTAACTCTATACCCTGTTTTTTGTCTTTCCCAAAGAAAACACCAAAACGAGAACTGAATTGGGGGATGGTGATGTTAATGACGTCTTTTATTTGGTGAAAATCTGGACGATCATGAGCTTCAGCATCATAAATTTTAAAGTCATATACTCCAAATTCGTTTGTTTGAGTAGGATTTCCATTATTAAATAATCGAATAGTACTTTTAGCGTACCAATCTTTATTATATCCCCATAAAAAATAAAATTTTAATTTTTTATTTTTTGATAATGAGTCATTTTGACTGCCGAATGACACAGATGTGGCAAAAAACAGAATTGTAAAGCATATATTTTTCATTCATCAATGATTTTAATCACTCGCTAAAGTAATTTATTTAATCAATTGAAATAATTAGATGCATTTATTTAGTAGAATTCTTTTTTTTAGGCAGAAAATTAGCCCGCTTTTTTGGTGAAATTTTATGAAAAAACGTAGCATATATAAAAATGCCGCATGAATTTATTTTATTATCTTCGTTCCCCTTAAAAACTATTTAAAAATGTTCGGATTTCTCAAAAAATTACTGGGTACAAAATCAGAAAAAGATATAAAACTAATTCAACCTATTGTTGACAAAACGAATTCCATCTATTCAACTTTATCTAGCCTTAGTAATGATGAATTAAGAGGGAAAGTAGCTGTTATGCGTAAAAAAATTAAAGATGCTACTCAGGCTAATGAAGATAAAATTCAAAATATAAAACAACGCATTGAAAGTGAATCAGAAATGGATCTTGATTCTAAAGAGGCACTTTACAAAGAAGTTGATGCTATTGAAAAGGAAATTACCAAACAAATTGAAGATGTTTTAAATGAAATACAGGCAGAAGCATTTGCAGTGTGTAAAGAGACTGCCCGCCGCTTTACTGAAAATACTGAAATAGTTGTAGAAGCAACTGAAATCGATCAGTATTATCTAGAAAGAAGACCAAATGCTAAAAATGTAGTTATTGAAAACGGAAAAGCAATTTGGAAAAACAAATGGATAGCTGCGGGTAATGAAGTAACCTGGAATATGGTTCATTACGATGTACAGTTAATTGGTGGTTCTGTCTTACATAGTGGTAGAATTGCCGAAATGGCAACCGGTGAAGGTAAAACCCTAGTGGCAACACTTCCGATTTTCCTTAATGCCTTATCAGGAAAAGGTGTACACGTGGTAACAGTAAATAATTATTTAAGTAGACGTGACTCTGAATGGAATGCGCCTTTATTTGAGTTTCATGGTTTAACTGTAGAGTGTGTTGATATGCACGAACCAAATTCTTACAGCAGAAGAATGGCTTATTTGGCAGATATTACTTATGGAACCAATAACGAATTTGGTTTTGATTATTTACGTGATAATATGGCACGTTCACCAGAAGATTTGGTGCAACGTAAGCATAATTTTGCCATTGTAGATGAGGTGGATTCTGTTTTAATTGATGATGCAAGAACACCATTGATTATTTCCGGACCAACTCCAAAAGGAGATAAACACGAGTTTATGGAATTAAAACCACGTGTAGAGAAATTAGTTGCAGCGCAGCGTCAATACTTAAATACTTGCTTAACCGATGCGAAAAAATTAGTTGCTGAAGGAAAAGAAAAAGAAGCAGGAATACCATTATTACGTTGTTATAGAGGATTACCTAAAAATAATGCATTAATAAAGTTTTTAAGTGAAACAGGAGTTAGGGCATTACTACAAAAAACAGAAAATTATTATATGCAAGACCAGCAAAAGGAAATGCATAAGATTGATGAAGAATTATTTTTTGTAATTGATGAAAAGCATAATGGTGTTGAATTAACCGAAAAAGGGATTGATTTGATTACTTCTAATTCTGAAGATCAGAAGTTTTTCGTATTACCAAATGTTGGTGATGAAATAGCCGGACTAGAAAAATCAAATTTAAGCCCGGAAGAAAAATTAGCTAAAAAAGAAATGTTGTTTCAAGATTTTTCGGTTAAAAGTGAACGAATTCATACCGTAAATCAAATATTAAAAGCATATACCGTTTTTGAAAAAGATGTAGAATACGTAATAGATGGTGGGCAGGTTAAAATTGTGGATGAACAAACCGGACGTATCATGGAAGGTCGTCGTTACAGCGATGGATTGCATCAAGCCATTGAAGCTAAGGAAAATGTAAAAATTGAAGCGGCAACACAAACCTATGCAACCATTACGCTTCAAAACTATTTCCGAATGTACAATAAGTTGGCTGGAATGACAGGTACTGCGAGTACTGAAAGTCAAGAGTTTTGGGATATTTACAAATTAGATGTAGTTGAAATACCTACCAACAGATCAATACAGCGTGAAGACATGGAAGATTTGGTTTATAAAACCAAACGCGAAAAATATAATGCCGTAATTGAGGAAATTGTAAAACAAGTGGAAAAGAAACGTCCTGTTTTAGTGGGTACAACTTCAGTTGAAATTTCTGAGTTATTAAGCAAAATGCTAAAATTGAAAGGCATTAAACATAATGTATTAAATGCTAAATTACATCAACGCGAAGCAGAAATTGTTGCAGAAGCAGGTTTACCGGGAACGGTTACTATAGCAACGAACATGGCTGGTCGTGGTACCGATATTAAACTTGGACAGGGAGTAAAAGAATCCGGAGGGTTAGCCATTATAGGTACAGAAAGACATGAAAGTCGTCGTGTAGACAGACAGTTGCGTGGACGTGCAGGCCGTCAGGGAGATCCAGGAAGCTCTCAATTCTTTGTTTCCCTAGAAGATGATTTAATGCGTTTATTTGGTAGCGAAAGAATTGCAAGAATGATGGATAGAATGGGCTTAAAGGAGGGAGAGGTAATTCAGCACAGCATGATTACAAAATCTATTGAGCGCGCTCAGAAAAAAGTAGAGGAAAATAACTTTGGTATTCGTAAACGTTTAATTGAGTATGACGATGTTATGAATGCTCAACGCGATGTTGTTTATAAACGAAGAAAAAATGCTTTGTTTGGCGAACGATTAAGTATTGATATTGCTAACATGATCTACGATACAGCTGATCAAATTGTAAATGAATTTCATGAAGCAAAAGATTTTGAAGGATTCTCTATTGAATTAATTAAAACCTTAGGAATTGATAGTCCGGTAGGTGAACAGGAGTTTGGAGTTTTAAAATCAGAAGAACTTTCACAAAAAGTTTTTGCTGCAGCAGAAGCCCATTATAGAGAAAAAAATATTCGTATTGCTCATACTGTATTACCTGTGGTTGAACAAGTTTACCTAAATGAATCAAATCAGTTTGAAAACATTGTAACTCCTTTCACTGATGGAATTCATAATATTCAGGTAGTTGCTAATCTAAAAAAAGCATACGAAAACAAAGGGAAAGAACTAGTTCTTGCATTTGAAAAAAATGTATCGTTAACTATGATTGATGATGCGTGGAAAGAGCATTTACGTGAGTTAGATGATTTAAAACAAGCTGTACAAAATGCCGCATTGGAACAAAAAGATCCATTGTTGATTTATAAATTGGAATCCTTTAATTTGTTTAAAGATATGATAGCGAAAACAAGTAAGGATACTATTTCGTTTTTAACAAAAGGAAATTTGCCAAGTCAAAATCCGCAGCAGAATTTACAACAAGCTCGTTTTCAGCAAGCTGCACCTAAACCTAAACAAGAACAATTAACTGAAAGCAGAAACGAGGAGGAAGTTCAAAGAAAAGAAAAACCTAAGCAACAACCTGTTGTTGCCGAGGCAAAAATTGGCAGAAACGACCCTTGTCCTTGCGGAAGCGGTAAAAAATATAAAAGCTGTCACGGGGCATAATTCATTTTTATATATTAACTAGATAGTTTTTTAATATTCAAAATAATTTCAATTAGAAAACTAAAAAAGATAGCGCTTTTAACAGATGGCATTTATCCTTATGTTTTGGGTGGAATGCAGAAGCATTCCTATTATTTAGCCAAATATTTTGCCTTAAATCAAATTCAAGTTGATTTGTATCATTTCAATCAAAGTACTTTTGATGTTACAGACTTGAATTGTTTTACCGAAGATGAGAAAAAATACATTCATTCTATAGTTGTTCCTTTTCCAAAAGCATCATTTTATCCAGGACATTATGTAATCGAATCCTTTAAATATTCAGAAGCAGTATTTGATGAATTTAAAAAGAGGGGAGAAGTTGATTTTATTTATTGTAAAGGATTTTCTGGTTGGAAATTATTGGAAGAGAAAAGAAAAGGTTATTCATGTGCTCCAATAGGCGTCAATTTTCATGGTTTGGAAATGTTTCAAAAACAGCCAAATATTTTTTCATATTTATCTGCCCATTTCATATTAAAACAACCTACATTATTTCAGCTTAAGCATGCTGATTTTATTTTTTCTTATGGTGCAAAAATTACAGATTTACTTTTAAATATCGGTATTGATAACAATAAATTTATAGAGTTACCAACTGCAATCGAAAAAAAATGGTTATCTCAATATGAAAAACAAAAAAACATAAAAATTAAATTTGTTTACATAGGCAGATATGAGCGAAGAAAGGGAATTGAAGAGCTTAATGTTGTTTTGAAAGAATTATTAAGTGAAGATTTTGATCTTGAATTTCATTTTATTGGACCAATACCTGAAAAAAAACGCATAAATAATGCTTCAGTGATTTATCATGGACCAATCAGGGAATCAGATCAAATGAAATTAATTTTGGAAAAAATGGATGTTTTGGTTTGCCCAAGTCATTCTGAGGGAATGCCCAATGTTATTTTAGAGGCTATGGCAAGTAAATTGGCTATAATTGCAACGGATGTTGGGGCAGTAAGATTAATGGTAGACGAAAAAAATGGGGTAGTATTAAACCAAATATCTCAATTAAAAAATACTATGATTGATTTTATTAAAATTGAATATAATCGATTAAATAAAATGCAAGTTGAAAGCTATTTAAAAGTTGAATATGACTTTCTATGGGAAAATATTATAGATCGAACGATTAAAAAAATAAATTTAGCGATTACTACAACTAAAAAACCCTGATAAAATTTATCAGGGTTTTTACGAAACTAACTTAAAGCTAATTATTTCTTTTTACCACCTTTTGCAGCAGCTTCAGCTTTTGCAATTGAATCAGCAGCAGCAGCAGCAGCTAATGAATCAGCTACAACTTTTTCAGCAGCAGCAATTGAATCAGCTTTAGCAACGTTAGCTAAAGAATCAGCTAATACTACAGCAGCAATTGAATCAGCTTTTGCTTTTTCAGCAGCTTCTAATTCTTCTTTAGAATGACCACAAGCTACAAATGTTGCAGTTAAAGCAGCAACAGCGATGATAGAAAATACTTTTTTCATTTGTTTTGTTTTAAAGGGTTTTAAATAATTTTACTTTAATACCATAACATTCTAAAAAGTAACCTAAATAATTATTAAAAATTAACTTTTTTTATTTATTGGTATGATAATCAGTACTATAGATTTATTAATTGGAAAGACTGGCAAAAGCTAATGAAACAATTATTAATTCGATGCTTGCTTGTTCATTAATTATTTTTGCACAAGCTTCAATTGTTGATCCGGTAGTAATAACATCATCTACTAAAATAATTTTTGAGTTTGGTTTTAAAATATCAGGTGTAATTCCAAATACTTCTTTTACATTTTCCCATCGTTCGTTTTTACCTTTTTTAGTCTGTGTATTAGTAAATACTTTCCTGAAAAGTGCATTTTTTTCAACTCTTATTCCTAATTTATTTCCAAGTCCTTCTGCTATTTTTAAACTTTGATTATAGCCTCTTTTTTTCTCTTTTTTAGGATGAAGCGGAATCGGGATAATAAAATCACTATTTTTTAAATCCGAGTAATTAATTTCATCAACTATCCATTCTCCTAACAAAATTCCAATTTTTGGTTGGTTATTGTATTTTAATTGGTGTAAAAGATGTTGAACTTTTGAGCCTTTTTGGTAATTTAATAAGGAAAATGCACGATTAAATTTAACTCTGCCTTCAAGCATTTTTTCAAGCTCATTTTTTGAGTTTAAAGCATTTGAAAATCGAGGCAAACTAACATAACACAAATTACAAATCAATTTTTCGTGTTTATAAAGTGGCTCATCACAACATGAGCAATTTATCGGGTAAAATAAAGATAAAAAATCATCAAATACATCTAAGATGGAAGATTTATTTTTCAAGATTATTTAAGTTTTCTATTGCAAATTCAAGTTTTGGATTGATTTGTAAAGCCATTTGATAATCGGCTATTGCATTTGTTTTATCTTTTACTTCTTCATAACAGACACCCCTAGCAAAAAAAGCATCAGCATAGTTGGCATCAGCATTAATTGCATTTGTAAAATATTTAATTGCTTCTAAATAATTTTTGTTTTTTAAAATTTCAATTGTGCCTAAATTATAATGAGCTTCCTTATAGTTAATGTTTTTAGACAGAATTTTTTTATAGATTTCTGTAGCAGCAATGTAGTTGTTTGTAACTTGATGATAATATGCCAAATTATATAAAATGTCTTCATTTTTAGGATCGATTGTTAATGCAGATTTAAGATACTCTAGTGCCAAAGGATTTTTCTTTTTTGTAAAAATTATACCTAGCTCTAAATAAGAATCTAATAAGTTGTTGTCTTGTTCAACTGCTGTTTGAAAACTACTAACAGCATTTGCAGTGTCGCCACTCTCTTTATAACACATGCCTTTTATAAAGTAAGCTTTTGAAGTGTTTTCATTAATCTTTAATGCGTTATTCGAAAAATTTATAGCTTCTTGATATTTTTTTACATAAAAAAATAATTCAGCTAATTTTAGATTTGCTTCTACACTATTTGGATTTATTTTAATGCATTTTTCAAGATTTTCTTTTGCTTGTCTAGTTTCATTTGCCGTAAAATAAATATCGGATAATAATATAAAATAATCAACTTTTAAACTGTCAATTTTTATAGCTCTTATTGCATCATTTTTAGCAGCTTCAAGATCATGATTTTTAAAATAAATTCCTGATCGTTCATAATATAAGTCGGGATTATTTGGGTCTGCTATAAGTTTTGAATTTATTGATTTTAACTCCGGTGAATTTAATTTACTTAATGTGCTATCTACTTCAATTTCTTTTAAATTGTTATCGGCATTGTTATTACTACATGATAAAAACGTACATGAAATAATAATGAAAACTACATAAAATAATTTGTGACAAATTAATTTTTGAGAAAGCATATTTTTTTTCGAGTTTAAAAACATATTATTGTATAAAAGATAGCAAATGTAGTGATTTTGATTTTTAAGAATGAAGTATTATTATTGATAATAAAACCATTTATTTTAACATGAAATATCTAATAAAAAAGTGGATTAAATGATGAAATCAATTTTATATAACTCTTTTCTAATATTTAAAGGAAGCTTAAAAATTAATTAATGGTATGTTTTTAAAAATAAATTTAATATGTACTTGTTTTTTTGAATTCAATTTTATTAATTTGCGAATGGTTAAAAATTTATAAATCTAGTTAAATGAGAAAAAAGCTTTTGAGATTCACTCTCTTATTTTCAAGTGTAACCACGTTATTATTTTCACAACAAGATCCACAATACACACAGTTTATGCATATTAAACAGGCTTATAATCCTGGTTATGCAGGTACTAGTGATGCATTGTGTTTTGGTGGATTATATCGTCAACAATGGGTTAATTTCCCTGGTGCCCCTAAAACAGGTGTTTTTACATTCGACGCAGCAGTTCAACCTTTACATGGTGGCGTAGGTTTATTTGTTGCTAGTGATAAATTAGGGAATGATAATACAACTATGGTAAGAGCTTCTTATTCTTTTCACATATATGGATTAGGCGGAAATGGTACAGGAAGATTAGGAATTGGATTAGAAGGAGGAATTCTTCAGAAGTCAATAAATGGTACTTGGATACCTCCAGTAACCTATGCTGATCCAGCAATACCAAATAATCCGATTGGACCAAACGCTCAACAATACGCAACAGGATCTCCTGCTTTTGATAAATTAAATCCTGATTTTGGATTTGGTTTATATTACACTATTCCAAATAAAATGTATGTTGGATTATCAGTAAGCCATGTTTCTGCTCAAGAATTAATTGGCGATAAAAAAACAGGAAATTCAGGATCTGTTGGTTATGATTTAACTTTTAAAATGGCAAGACATTATTATGCGATTGCGGGTTATACTTTCTCTTTTAACAACGGAACACATAAGGTAACACCTAACCTAAAAGTAAAATCAGATGGTTCTGCCAATATTTTAGATTTAAACGCAACCTACATGTATAATAATATGATTTGGGCAGGTTTATCTTATCGTATGCAGGATGCAATTGCTCCAAGTTTAGGTATGGTAACTAAGTTTGGATTGAAATTAGGTTATTCATATGATTTAACAACTTCAAAAATTAAAGGATACAGTTCAGGAACTCATGAAATCATGCTAGGATATTGTTTCAAAAGAACAAAACCTAAGCCCGTTTCAAGTCATACTAACGTAAGATTTTTGGAAGATTAAAAAAAAAACTCATCTTTGTAACCTTTTTAAATTAAAATTCGTTGAAACCCATTAATACCGAAAATAAATTTCAAAAAAAAGAATCAATTTTTTGTAATCTTTTTAAAGGTATTAAGTTATATGAAGTAGGATTAACAAAGTCTACTTTTAAATTAAATAAAAACACGACAATGAAGAAACTGTTGATAATGTCTGCAACTGTTATGGCGATACTAACAGCGTGCACTGAATATCCAGGAGAGTTAGTTGGGGTAAAAAATAGAGAGGAATGGTTTCAGCCTGATCCTTATGGTACGCTCTATATTCCTATGGGCTCTTATCATATGGGACCTAATGATCAGGATTTACCAACTGCTCATAATTCAAAAGCTAAAATGGTTTCTGTTCAAGCTTTTTATATTGATGACGCTGAAATTTCCAATAACGAATATCGTCAGTTTGTATATTGGGTAAGAGATTCAATTGCAAGGGTATTATTAGCTCAAGGAACAAATGGTAATTCTGAAACAGAAGATTTTAAAATTCCAACTGATCCTGATTGGTTAGAAATGTTTCCTGTTTACAAAGGAGATGTTAACATTACTCCAAACAATAATCACCCAAATTATTATTTAAATTGGGAGCCAAATATTAAGTGGGATAATGACGAAGCTGAATATCAGCTAGATTTAAATCCACTTTATTTAGAACCTAAAGAAAGATTTTATAACCGTAAAGAAATTGATTCAAGAAAATTAAATTACGAGTATTACAGAATCGATATTCGCTTAGCAGCGGCAAAAAACAATAGATTTTTGCCTAATAAATCTGCTGATGCAGCAACAAATAAATACAAAGTTGATGAATATATAAATGGTATTTATGATAATACTGCTCCAACCAACGATAACATCACTACTCAATACACTCAACCAGTTGGAGATCCTAATGCAGCACCTGGCGCTAATGGTTCTGTTCCATCTGCAACTGTACCAAAAGAATCATTAGGACAATATGAAGTTGAAGACAGAGTTGCAGTAGGTCAAGGAAATTACGCTCCAAGATCAAGAAAAGGTGTTGATAGAAGTGTATTTATTGTGAAAGACATTTTAAATGTTTACCCAGATACTTTAGCTTGGGTACATGATTTTACTTATGCATTTAATGAGCCGATGACAAATATGTATTTTTGGCATCCGGCATACGATAACTATCCTGTTGTTGGTGTAACCTGGAAACAAGCAAGAGCATTTTGTATTTGGAGAACCAATTTAATGAATGACTTTTTACTTGGTAGCGGTCAATCAATTGTAAATGATTTTAGATTACCAACTGAAGCAGAGTGGGAATATGCAGCAAGAGCTGGTAACGATTTATCTCCTTATCCTTGGGGAGGTCCTTACATAAGAAATGCAAGAGGTTGTTTCTTAGCGAACTTTAAACCTATGAGAGGTTCTTACACAGATGACGGTGGATTTCATACAGTTCCAATTTATTCTTATAACCCTAATGATTTCGGTCTATATTGTATGTCAGGAAATGCTTCAGAGTGGGTTGACGATGCTTTTGATGAGGCTGCATATGATTTAGCTCATGATTTGAATCCTTCTTACAAGTTCGAAGCTCAAGAAAAAGATCCAAATGTTTTGAAAAGAAAAGTAATTCGTGGTGGTTCTTGGAAAGATGTTGCACATTATCTTCAAACTAGCACAAGAACTTATGAGTATCAAGATACTGCAAAGTGTTACCTTGGATTTAGATGTGTAATGACATATTTAGGTCGTGCAAAAGGTGATGAATTATAACAAAAATCAAATAATAAATAAACAAACAGTAAAAAAGTAAAATTATGAGTGGTAAATTAGCTAAAGTAACAGGTTTTAAAAAGTTTTTATACTTAGCAGCTTGTATTGGTTCAGCAGTTGTAATTGTTGGAGCCTTGTTTAAAATTATGCACTGGCCAGGAGCCTCGCAAATGTTAATTATTGGGTTGTTAACTGAAGCTGCAATTTTCTTACTTTATGCAAAAGATATACCTCATGAAGAGTGGGATTGGTCATTAGCTTATCCAAATTTAATACCTCAAGCAGGACATGATCACGAACATGAAGAGGAAGATGAGCATCCAACAAAAGTTAGTAAAGGTTCTTTAACAGAACAATTAGATCAAATGTTGGAAAATGCTAAAATCGAACCTAAATTAATTGAAGATTTAGGAAATGGTATGAGAACTTTAAGCGAAAGTGCAACTAAAATAGCTGATCTTTCAAATGCACATACAGCTACTAATGAATATGTAGACAGTGTTAGAAGCGCAGCAAAAAATGTAAGTAATTTATCTGATTCTTATAATAGAGCAGCAGAATCATTAATGGGTCTTTCCGTTTCAAATGAATCTGGAGCTTCATTTGGTGAACAATTAACTAAAGTATCTAAAAATTTATCGGCATTAAATGCTTCTTACGAACTTCAGTTACAAGGAAGTCAAGAACATTTGAAATCAACAACAATTTTCTATGAAGGTTTATCTGACTTAATGAAAAATTTAAATGATTCTGTTGAAGATACAAGAAAATATAAACAAGAAATAGCTACATTATCATCAAACCTTAATGCCTTAAATACTATTTATGGTAATATGTTAACTGCTATGAATTTCAAAAATAATTCTTAATAGTAACAATAACAAAACTAGTATTAATCTAATTTTAACAATTTAAAATTTAAAATAAATGGGAGGCGGAGGTAAAGAATCACCTAGATCGAAGATGATTGGTTTGATGTACCTAGTGTTAACTGCACTACTTGCAATGAACGTATCAAAAGATATATTAAAAGCGTTTGTTACTGTAAATGATAATTTGGTAAGAACTAATGAAAATTTCAATAACAATACCACTCGTGTATTAAAAGCCTTTGATGAAGCTGCAAAGTCAAATCCAAGTGCATTACCTTACTTAGAAAAAGCTAAAGAGGTAAATAAATTAACAAAAGAAGTTTATGATTATATAGACAAACTAAAGCAGTTTTTAATTGATGAAGTAGAAAAATCACCTACTAAAGATACAGCAACATTAAAATTTGCTAACGCAAAAGATAATTATGATGCTCCTACCCACTTAATGATAGGTGATGATGAAACAAAACCTAAAGATGGGGAGTGGTCTGCCGTAGATTTAAGAAAGAGATTTGATGGTTTATCTGACAAACTGTTAGCAATGTTAGATGGCATGCAAAAGAATGAAAAAACTAAATTGCTTAAGGAAGATTATGATGGATTAAAAGAAAAAATTTTAACCTTGAAAATTAAAGATCCAACTGATACAGAGGATGGTATTAAACTAACATGGGAAATTTTTAACTTTTATCATTTACCTTTAGCTGGTGTAGTTACAAACTTATCTCAGATGCAATCTGACTTGAAAAACGTTGAATCAGAGTTAATTGCTCAATTTGCAGGTGCTAGTGGTAAATTATCAATAAAATTTAATCAATATTCTGCAGTTGTTCTTGCTCCTTCTAGTTATATTCAAGCTGGTCAGAAATACACTGCCGATATTTTTATTGGAGCATCCTCAACTGATTTTAAACCGGAAAATCTTCAAATTATTCTTGGTGTTGACTCAGCAGGAGCTGCAAGTGGTGCTTCTGGAACTGTTCTTCCATTAGTGGGGGGTATTGGTAAATATGAAGTGGGCACTAGTGGTCAAGGAGATCAAGAATACAAAGGTGTTATTAAATTAAAGAAGCCTACTGGTGAATTTAGTTATTATCCATTTAAAGGAGAGTATAAAGTAGCTCCTCCATCAGGTACTGTTTCTGCTGATATGATGAATGTATTTTATGCAGGTGTTCCAAATCCGGTAACAGCTTCTGCTGGTGGTATTGCACCTGGTGATATTTCAATATCAGCAACTGGTTGTGGTGCTACAATGACACCTAAAGGTGGTGGTAAATACGAAATGAAATTTTCATCAACTGGTGATGTAATGATTACAGTAATGGGGAAAACCAAAGATGGAAATAAACCTCAGGGCCCTCCAATAAAATTTAGAGTTAAACCATTACCTAAACCTGAGTTGAAAATAGCAGGTGCTTTTTCTCCACTTGAGGTAAAAAAATCTATGCTATCAACAGTTAGTGCATTAGTTGCTGGTGCTACAGGCTTTGATTTTCAAGCAAATTACATTACCCAAACGTGGACAGTATATGGAAAAGTAAAAGGTAAAACTGTTGTGGTTGAAGGGTCTGGTCCAAATTTATCTGCTGAAGCCAAATCTGTATTTAGTGGTTGTGATGTTGGTACTAAGATATTGATTGATGCACAAGTTAAAGGACCAGATGGCAAAACTACAAGTGCGAGTCATGGTTTAAAAGTTACTAAATAGAATAGTTCAAATTATAAACTAAACATTGTTATATGAGTAAGAGTTTTTTAAATATTATTTTTATAATTTCACTTTTATTATCTTGTAATACTGTTTTATCTCAAGTATTTACACCAGGTGATTTTAATGATGGAATTTATGTAAAAGAAAATTCACAAAATAAAAAACCTATACCGTATACATCATTAAGAGAAAGTGATGTTCAGTGGTCGAAAAGGGTATGGAGAAAAATTGATTTAAGAGAAAAAATTAATCAACCACTTTATTATCCACTTGATTTTGTTTCTGGAAAAACATCTTTTTTACAATTAGTAATTAAAGCTCTATTATCTAATAATCCTGAAGAAAAGATTTGGGCATTTAAAGATGATGAATTTAAAGAAATTAAAGATACTGCTGCAATAAGAAAATTTGCGATGTGTCAACCTACCGATTCTATTGATTCTGAAGAGGTTGATCCTGTTACAGGTAATACGATTATGGTAAAGGTACTTCCTGCTGCTAGACCTACTTGGTTATTCGAAGAATTAAGAGGCGTTTACATTAAGGAAGATTGGTTTTTTGATAAACAAAAGTCAGTTATGGAATCTAGAATTATTGGTATTGGTTTTGAATTACCTGTTAATTGTGAAAAATTAGATTTTGTTGACGTTCAATTTTGGATTTACTTTCCTCAATTACGTCCGCATTTGGCTAAAACAGAAGTTTATAATACAAAAAATGATGCTGAAAGAAGAACTTTTGATGATATATTTTGGAAACGTCAATTTAACAGTACCATTATTAGAGAAAGCAATGTTTATGATAGAGGTATTGAAACTTACGCAAAAGGTATAGATGCTTTATTAGAAAATGAACGTATTAAATATGACTTGTTTAAATACGAGCATGATTTCTGGCAATTTTAATAATTTTACAGTATAACAAATTAAAAAAACCTTACTTTTAGTAAGGTTTTTTATTTTAAAACAGATTATGTCAAGTCAATTAAAAAATTTATCTGATGTAGAAGGAACTGAAGTTCCAACTGCAAAAAATTATCGTTTTGGAATTGTTGTTTCCGAATGGAATTATGAAGTAACTAAAGCACTTTGTAATGGCGCAGAAGAAACCTTATTAAAGTATGGAGCGAATAAAAATAATATTATCATAAAATGGGTACCAGGTAGTTACGAGTTAACTTTAGGTGCCCAATTTATGGCAGAATATTCTGATGTTGAAGCTATAATCTGTATAGGTTGTGTAATACAAGGTGAAACTAAGCATTTTGATTTTATTTGTAATGCAGTTGCAAACGGTATTACAAATTTAAATATTGAATACAATATGCCGATTATTTTCGGTGTTTTAACTCCAAATAATCTTGAACAAGCAATGGATAGAGCAGGAGGAAAACATGGCAATAAAGGTGATGAGGCTGCAATTACAGCTATTAAAATGCTATCTTTAAGGGATTCTATGAGTAAATAATAATGTTTAAATGAAGTTGTTCTTAATTATAATTTCATTTATAATCTGTTTTAGTAGTAATATAACATTTCATCCTGAACGTTGTATTGTTTCAAATTTTGATTTTGTAGATGTTGATCAGGCAGGCAATTTATATTTTGTAAAAGATGATCAATTAAAGAAATACAATTTTAACGGGCAGCTTTTAAAAATTTATTCCAATAAAAAATTAGGTAAAATATTTTCTGTTGATGTTTCAAATCCTCTTAGGATTTTATTGTTTTACAAAGATCAAAGTCAAATTATTTATTTGGACTCTCAATTGTCACAAAATGCCGAATCAATTGATTTATTAAATTATAATTTAGAACAAACAGATTTGGTTTGTAATTCTGTAAATAATGGTTTTTGGCTATTTGATAGGCAAAATGCACAATTGTTTAAAATGGATGCGTTTTTTAACAAAATTGTAAATACTGGAAATTTAAATGTTTTATTATCTAGAAAAATAGATCCAAATTTTATTATAGAGAAAGAAAATTATTTATTCATAAATAATCCTGATGAAGGTATTTTGATATTTGATATTTATGGAACTTATTTTAAAACCATTCCAGTTTTAGGGCTAAAACATTTCACCGTTAAATCGGGTAAAATTTATTATTTTAAAGATAAAGTGTTTTATAAATTTGATTTTACAAAATTTATAAGCGATGAAATATCGTTTAACGAATTATCATTAAACGATATAATTAAAAGTGATACTGAAATAATAAAAGTTTATAAAGATTCAGTTTGTTTTAGTAGTTTGAAATTTTGATTGTTATAAATCATACCTGTAAATGTGTTCAATATCAGTAATTTCATCATGTACCACTTCTAAATCTTTTACTAAACCACTATTTAATCCATACACCCAGCCATGAACCTGCAATAATCTTTCTTTCCAAGCCTTTTGAACTTTTTTGGTCCTACATAAATTTTTAACCTGTTCAATTACATTTAATTCCGTTAATCTATCAGCACGTTTATCTAAATCTAAAATAGCATCTAACTCAACACTGTGTTTTGCATAAACATCTTTAATGTTTCTTAACCAATTATCTACAAATCCAACTGCGCTATTCGTCATAGCTGCTCTTATTCCACCACATCCATAATGGCCACAGACGATAATGTGCTTAACTTTTAAAACTTCAATGGCATAAGAAATAACACTTAATGCATTTAAATCTGTATGAATAATCAAATTGGCAATGTTTCTGTGTACAAAAATTTCACCACTATGAGTATTGGTGATTTCGTTGGCAGGAACTCTACTATCGCTACAACCAATCCATAGGTACTCAGGTGTTTGACCTATTGATAATTTTTTGAAATATTCAGGATCTTCAAATTTTTTTTCAAGTGAATATTTTCGGTTTCCATCTATTAATCTTTGATAAGATTCTTGTAAACTCATTTTTTTTATTTTAATTAATAATTTATTTATTGTTATTATTTATTGGATCTGAATGTGCAGCTAATATATCAACTAATTCCAATTCTTCAATAACAACTTCTATTTCATGTTTTTGAGCACCATATTTGAATTCAGAAATTAACTCTAAAATATCTTTATCTATAAAAACTACCCTACCGCCATCTATATATATTTTTGATCCTTTTGGTAATCCATGTAATACATTTAAAATTCTACCTTTATTTATGAAAGTAACATTCTGAGAAAGTTTCATGAAGTAATTTGGTTTACCATCAATTACCTCAGAAATCAATTTAAATGGAGTTTTAAAATTGTTTCTTAAAATAAAGATTATACTTATGAAAATACCAACCGTAATACCTTTCAATAAATCTGTAAGTAACATAACAATGATTGTTGCTATAAATGGTAAAAACTGATCAAATCCAAGCTTGTATACATTTTTATAAATATAAGGTCTAGTTAATCGAAAACCAGTAAACATTAAAATTGCTGCCAAAGCAGACAATGGAATTAATTCTAAAACAAAAGGGAAAAACAAAACTAACACTATAAAAAGGATTGCATGTAAAATAACCGAAATTTTAGTTTTTCCACCAGCATTAACATTTGCAGCACTTCTAACAATTGCTGACGTCATTGGAATACCACCAATTAAACCACAAAAAAAGTTACCTACACCTTGTGCTATTAATTCTCGGTTAGTTGGAGTAATGTTGCTATTTGGGTCAATTTTGTCTAAAGCTTCAATATTTAATAATGTTTCTATGGAAGCTACAGCACTAATCATTAATCCGAATATAAAAACATTATAGTCTTTTAATACACTAAAATCAGGAGTTTTAATTCCTAATAAAATATACATTGGCTTTGGATTTTCAGGTAAACTTAGATTGACTAAATGTTCTGATTTTATAGCTAAATCTGAACCATAAATATTATATAAATAATTTATAAAAATACTAACTATTACTACTACAAGAGGTCCAGGAATTAATGATAAAACTTTATTCTTCTTAAAAAAATTTGTTTGCCAAATAATTAGTAGAGTAAAAGAAACAAGTCCGATAATAATTGCTCCTAAACTAATGTTTGAAAATACATTTGTGATTTCTGAAAAAGTATTTTGCCCATCATTCTGTAAAAAACTTTGATCACCTTCAGGATCTTTATCATAACCTAAAACATGGGGTATTTGTTTTGCAACTAAAATAATACCTACTGCTGCTATTTCACCCTTTACTACTGCTGATGGAATATAATGTGAAACCATACCTGCTCTAACAAGTCCAAAGATTACTTGAATTATTCCTGCAATACAAACTGCAGTTAAGAATTTTTCATACGTACCTAAACTAGATATTGCTAAAACTACTACTCCTGTTAGTGCAGCAGAAGGTCCACTAACTGATAAATTTGATTTACTAATGATTGAAACAATTGTGCCTCCAACAACACCACTAATTATGCCAGCCATTAGTGGCGCACCTTGTAATAATGAAATTCCTAAACAAAGTGGAATTGCAACTAAAAAAACCACAAGACCAGCCTTAAGGTCTGCACCAATATGTTTAAACATAATTATTTAATACGATTATAAATTTATCTGCTAATTTTTATTTATTAGCAAAAATCTGGAGGTGGAGTTGAAACCTCTAAATGAGGCTGAATTAAATTTATAAAAGTTAAAGAATGAAAATAAATTAAAGAAGGAGAATTAATGGATATTAAATTGGATAATAAATTATCTAAGTTGTATTTTTCTTTTTCTAATTTATCATCATCATTTTCTGTTTCTTTTCCTTCCTCTTTTTCAGAAAATAAAACCGAACACTCAGTATCGGTAAACGTTTTAATTAAATCTAATGAAATCTCAAATCCGAAAAGAATTAAAAGTATACTAACTATAAATTTTTTAAATGATTTCAATAAAGCAAATTTATCATTTTTTTCTTTCTGTAATCTCTAATAGTTTAATATTTTTCCCGGCCATACATACTGAGGGCAGTTGCTTTTTAAAGTATTGAAATTTAATCCAAACAGCATAGTTGTTTTTTTCAAAAGATGGAGGTAAGCTATCCGGAGCCAAAAGTTGATTATCTTCTAAGCGAATTAAATAACCACAATTTTCAACTTCATATTTAATTACAGTTGCTTTTGTAAAACCTTCAGCATCAAAATTTCTAGTTACAGGTTGTTTACTTTTGCAAGAAAAAAATAAAAAGACAATCGATATTAAAAAAAAAGCTTTATTCATTTAGTTATATTTGTTGCTAAATTAAACTTAATTTAAAAATCTTGATAAAATCTGAATCCATATTTAAATCTTATAACGATTTACATGTTTTAAAAGATGTAAGTTTAATCATAAAACAGGCAGAAGTTGTATCAATAGTTGGGGCATCAGGTGCAGGAAAATCAACTTTATTGCACATATTAGGCACTTTAGATAAACCAGATAAAGGAGGTTTATTTATTAATGATGTTGATATAATAAAACTAAATGAAAAGAAAATCGCTGAGTTTAGAAATAAAAACATTGGTTTTGTTTTTCAATTTCACCATTTGTTACCCGAATTTACTGCGCTTGAAAATGTTTGTATTCCTGCATTTATTGCTGGAAAATCAACTAAAGAAGCTGAACAATTTGCTAAAGAATTATTGAACTTATTGAATTTAGAAAACAGAATTCATCATAAGCCTAATCAATTATCTGGTGGCGAACAGCAACGTGTTGCAGTTGCGCGCGCACTAATTAATCGTCCTGCAGTAGTTTTTGCGGATGAACCTTCAGGTAATTTAGATTCTGTTCATGCCAATGAATTACACGAGCTATTTTTTAAATTAAGAGAACAATTTAACCAAACTTTTGTAATTGTTACTCACAATAATGATTTTGCAGATATGGCTGATAGAAAATTAGTAATGAAAGATGGTAGGATAGTAGAGGGTTTGACTTAAATCAACTTATTTTCCTCTTCCTTGAATTACAATTAGTACAGTGTAAATCATAATTTTAAGGTCAACTAAAATGCTCATGTTTTCAATATAAAGTATGTCGTATTTTAAACGTTGTATCATTTGATCAACTGTTTCTGCATACCCATATTTTACCTGACCCCAAGATGTAATGCCGGGACGAACTTTATGTAGGTGTTTGTAATGCGATGCTTTTTGAACGATTTGATTAATGAAAAATTGTCGTTCAGGTCTAGGACCAACAATACTCATTTCGCCAATTAAAACATTAAAAAACTGAGGCAATTCGTCTAATCGTGTTTTTCTTAAAAATTTACCCACTTTAGTAATTCTAGGATCATTATCGCTTGATAAAGCCGGCCCCATTTTTTCAGCATCTACGTACATGCTCCTGAATTTTATAATTTTAAAAGGCGAACCATGTAAACCAATTCTTTCCTGTCTATAAAAAATTGCACCTTTTGAGCTAATTTTAACAGCTAATGCAATTAATGTATATAACCAGGAAAAACAAATTAATACAAAAATTGAAATTAATACATCCATTATTCGTTTTAACGATTGTTGCCACTCCGGCATTATAGTTTTATTAATTTCTATTAATGGAGCTCCAAAAATCGAATTCATTTTAACTGAACCTGATAAAATATCATACATGTCAGGTATTACCTTAATTAAAACGCCTGTGTCGCTTAAATCAGTTATTAGTTTATTTAAATAATCATGTTCCCAAGATTCAATAGCAATAATAATTTCATCAATCTCATGTTTTTTTACTAAATCTCTAATTTCATTGATTTCACCTAAATGATCAAGTTGTTTTTTTAGTTCTTCTGAAAATCCATTCTTATCATCAACATGTACAAATCCTAAGAACAAATTACCCGTTCCTTTTTTTAGGTGTTGTATTTCTTCATAGGTTTTAAAAGCATTTTCATTGCTACCAATTAATAATGTTTTGAACCCAATTTTGCGCTTATGAATTTGCAGATTGGTATAGCTTGTAATAATGTATCTAGAAATGGAAGTAATACAGATGTGTAAACCTAATAAGGTAAAATAAGATTGATAATAATTGCTATATACTTTTACTTCGTCGTCTAAAATAGAAATAAAAAAAATGAGCGTTACACCTATTATACTTGAAAGTATTGTATTAAACAATTCACCTAATCTCGATTTTTTATAAATATTATTGTAATTACCCAGTATATAATAAAAAATAATCCAGCAAACAGGAATTATAAAAATGCCCAAATAAAATTTATCAGAGAAAATAGTGTCGGGTTCAACTCCAAATTTTTGTGGTTCAATTACAAATTTGCGATAAATAAAAAAAATGGTCCAGGCAAGTGCTGCGCTTAGCAAATCAAGTATTAAATACTTTATAACCTGTAATTTTTTATTCATTTAAGGTTGACTTACAACTTTAATATTATCTATATATAAAACGGGATTAGGTCCTAAGCCGTTATCGCTAAAATCAGTTTTATCAAAGTAAAAATAAACTAGGTATGAACTTCTTTGATTTCTGCTAGCTACAGGAGTAAGAAAAAAATAAATTTTATTCCATTCCGAACTTGGATTTGCTCCACCTGCAGAACCTAAAAAAAGCTTATTGGCATCCAATAAGCCAACTTCAAATTTTTGATTGCATTTATAGTTTACTTCCAAATACAACATTTCCGAATTATTTGGTAGTGGTAAGCCTGATGAAGAATAAGCCATACAACTGTTTTGACTGTTTTTTAGCTCAATTTTTATTGCTTTTGATCCTTCAAATTTTTCTATACTTTGTAACTTAATGGCAGTATCACCAATTAACGAAGATCCAGAAACTTCAAAATCTTCTACCCAATAAAACGTAACGCCATTTGAATAATAATCAAATGAAGGAGTGATTAAATGTTTGTTGCCATTATTAATAGTTAAAGTAGTGTCGAATAACTTAATTGGGGCATATTCTGAACGGACAGTACTTACACCATTAACTTTAATTACCGGTGCAATTGTTAATTCGCATTCACCGGTTTCTAACACAGGTATTCTTGCTGGTAAAGGATATACACCATAGTCTTTACCTTTTAAGGTAACCTTTACATCTGTAAATTTGTGGTTTTTAGTACCAGGCCCCCCATTTGAATAAGTTGTTTTATATGCTACGGAATAAGCTGGAATTTCAATGTAGGCAGGTTTATTAATGGATGGATTAATTTTTTCACAGGAAATATGTGAAATTATAACGGACGCACTAAATAATATTATTCCTATTAATCTTAACATTTATAAAAGAACGCAAAAATAAAAGACTTATTGTTAAATTATTTAACAAAAGGATTTGTTTTCATTTTTATTTTTTCTAGTATTAGCTCCAATACATCTTTTGTTTTTAAAAAATCAGGAATTATTGAACTCATTTCAATTTCGTTATTTATGCTTTTATAAAATTCATGAAATTGATTGTAACGGTCATGGCAAACCGTGATTTCTAAATCTTCAAATTCTAGATAATCGGTTTTTTTCCAAGATCTTTTAAGTTGTCTGTTTAAAAAGTCTATAAATAAAATAGAATTAGCATTGTAAATACGCGCTTTATTTAGATTAAGTTCGCTAACCCTGCTTGCCGTTAAATTAGCTATGCAACCATTATCAAATTCAAGTTTTGTATTGATAAAGTCAATTTCTTCACCTGTAACAGAAAGCGAGTTGGCGCTTATTTTTCGAATATTTGAATTAATAGAGCTTAATACCCAATCTAAATCTTTGTACAGCAAATCGTGAAGCACAGAAATAGTGTTGTTTTTAGGCGAATACTGACTAAGGCGAGCAACATCAACAAATACTGGATTTTTAATAAATGGTTTGGCAGCTAAAAAAGCAGAATTATATTTTTCTGTTCCACCAATTTGAATTTTAATTCCTGCCTCGCTTTCTAAATGCTCTAGTTTTCTTATAATACCTATGGGTAAAAAATGCGGATCACTTAATATGATGTGCTTGCCGTATTTAGCAGCTTGCACAATGTATTCATGGTTTTTTTTATGATTACCACAAACAATTAAAGCATCAATACTTTTGATAAAAGCGGTTGATTCAACATGGTAATTAATATCTGCCCAACGCTTTATTATTTGACGAGATTTTACCATATCTTCCTCCATAAAATGGGTTTCTGTAACCATTTTATTGTTTTTGAAATCACTGATAAAACCTTCAGTAATTTCATTTCCACCTATAAAACCTACTTTCATAATATTGATTTGTAACAAAAGTATCGTGTAATTAAAAGCGCTTTGTTAGTATCATTCATTAAATATTAAAACTAGAATGTTAATTGCTTTTAAATTTGTTTTTATATGATAGAAAACAGGCACGACACCTTTCTTTTTCAGGGAAAAAGAAAAAACATGATTGAAGTATTAAGGAAAAAAGGAATTCATGAAAATGTACTAAAAGCAATGGAGAAAGTACTAAGGCATCTTTTTTTTCATGATTCTACATTAATTCATTTTGCATACGACGAAGAAAGCGCCTATCACATTGGAGAAGGACAAACTATTTCTCGTCCATCCACGGTTGCAATGCAAACACAGTATCTTGAAATTAAAAAAGGGGAAAAAGTTTTAGAAATTGGAACTGGAAGTGGATATCAAACTGCAGTGCTTATAGAAATGGGCGCTAAAGTGTTTACTGTAGAACGCCAGCGTAAATTATACGATCGTACAAAGGAATTTTTACCAACCATTGGTTATAATGCGCGGTTTTTTTATGGAGATGGATACAAGGGATTAGTGCAATTTGCTCCTTTTGATAAAATTATTGTTACAGCTGGAGCCCCATTTGTACCAAAAGATTTATTAATTCAGCTAAAAGAAGAAACCGGAATATTAGTTATTCCTGTAGGTGAGGGTGAATCTCAAGTGATGAACATAATTAAGAGAAAAAAAGGGATGGAATTTGAAAAGAAAGAACTTGGGACTTTTAAATTTGTGCCCCTTTTAAAAGATAAGCGATAAACGTAATTAACAAAAAGTGGTTAATAAGTAAATTAATTGTTAATAACTTTTCTCTAAAAAAAGAATCATATTTGCTTTCAATGTTTAACTAAAACAAAATCAAAAAATGAAAAAATCAGTATTATTATTAGCAGCTACGTTCGGTGTAACGGGCGCTTTTGCACAAGACCTTACCGATAAAAAAGGACGTGCAATTTTACCAGAAGCAGGTGATTGGGGTATTTCAGTTGATGCAACTAAATTTATCGACTTTGCTGCTGACTTAGCACACCCAGGTGCAGCTGGTACCAAAGGAGCACCAACTTTTGATCCATTGAACAATAAGTTTTCTTTAACTGGTAGATATTTTAAAGATGCTACTACTGCGTATAAAGGAACTATCAGATTGTATAATCAAACAAATACAACTGCAAAATTCATCGATAAATTAAATACAGCTACACCAACTCCACAAACTTGGCCAACAAATATTGACCCAGAACAAGTAAAAGATGTTCAAAAAACAAGAGATTGGGCTGTAGGTATTGGTGGAGGTTTAGAAAAAAGAAAAGGATCTAAATACAGACTACAAGGATATTATGGCGCTGAAGCAGCTTTAATTCTTGCTGGTGGTGGAGAAAAATACAGTTATGGAAATGATGTAGTTACAAATTCAGTTACTACATCTGCAAATGATGATGCATTGACAAATTACACAACTAATTTTGGTGCAAACGTATCATCTGCTGCTGACCATGATGAAAGAACATTAGTACAAAGAGATGGTAAAACAATTGCTTTAGCTGTAAGAGGTTATGCAGGTGTTGAATATTTCTTTTCTTCTAAAATGTCTTTAGGTGGAGAATTCGGTTGGGGTCTTGGTTGGTCAAGAACAGGAAGAGGTTCTAAAACTGTTGAAGGTTTAGACAGATTAGATGATAATGGAAATGCAATTGCAACAGGTGCAGTTATTTCTGATACAAAAGTAAAATCAGGCGATGTAACAAGAGGTTGGTTCTTAGGTAATGATAGAGACAATGCAGCAGCAAGTGATCCAAAACAATTATGGATGAACAGTTTTTCTCCTGCAGGAAATCTTAGTTTAAACTTTTATTTTTAATAAATAATAAAGTCTAATTTTTAAAACCCGGCTCACCGCCGGGTTTTTTGTTTTTTAAACAGACTGATTGTTAGAAAGTAAATGATTCTTAACTAACTTTTTTTTAATTAATAATTAAGTTTGATAAACAAATTATTTAAATGAAACACCTATCGTCAATTTTTTTAACAATAGTTTTATTTGCTTTTTCATCTTGTAAAAAAGATGATTTTGAAAGTGATGATATTGGCCCAATTGTAGAACAAGATGTGACATTTTTAAAACATGAAATTGTTGCTTTAAATGTTATTAAAGATGTTTTTGTTTCTGGCCAACAGGTTTGTTTTCACGATTCTTTATTTTCATTTAATTCAACTGATAACTCTATTCAAATAACAAAAGATTCGTTAAGTAATTTGGATAGTATGAAAATCAAAATCAATTATGGCAATAACTTGATTTTGTGTAAGGATGGAAAGTTTAGGTCTGGTTTAATACAATTTTCTTACAAGAAAAATTTATCATTTACTGACTCAACAAATAAAATTAAAATTCTTTTAAATAACTATAGAACCGATACTTTATTAATTAATGGAATTCAAGCATTTACAAATTCGGGAAGAAGTAATGATACCCTAACTTGGCAAATCAATTCTTCTTTGTTAATGACAACAAACAACGCAAAAAATATAACTTTTACAGGCAATCATTCTATAAAACTTAAAAACACGCAAAATGCTTTTGTAGGCTATAATCAACCATTAATT
This sequence comes from Bacteroidia bacterium, assembly GCA_044352985.1. Classification (GTDB taxonomy): domain Bacteria; phylum Bacteroidota; class Bacteroidia; order B-17B0; family Aurantibacillaceae; genus JADJDM01. Next base: position 246,819 of record JBILCU010000002.1, on the reverse strand, counting down.
TTTACAATAGCACAGTTTTTAGTGGGTGGAGTTTCAAGTGGTACTAATATAAATCAGGCAAGTTATCGTTCCTATCTTTCAAATGATGTTGAGTTTGGATATTCTTGTATTTCTGATACCGTTTTCTCTAAATTATTAAGTTTTACTAAGGGTTACTCTAATTATCAGTTAATTGGTTTAATATCACAAAATAACAATTATATAATTTTCGGAAATGGGGACTGTGATAAATCCTATATGCTCAAATCTCAAGGTTTTTCATTAATAGGTAATTTTAGGTAATTAACCTGTTTTACATAAAGTGTTTTATATTTTTTTAAACATTTATAATTTTTTTCTGTTTTAATTTCAAAAACTCTTTTTAGTCAGTATTTACAGATTTTAATTTTAAGTAATCTAACCACAATCTGTTTTTAATCTTATTAATCCGTGATTTTTGCGATATTTGTATATGAACTTCATCACAAGAATAAACTTTAATTTTTTATAATGAGCAAATTAGATTCGGTAAGTAAGGCAATTCATCAAATGCAAGAAAGTATCTTGCATTTATCCGAACAGCATACTGAAAATTCCTGGGTGCAAGATGGTAAAGTAAAACTTGCCGAAATTTTACGTGGCGAAAAAAACACCGAACAACTTGCTCAGGAAATCATCACTTTTTTCTTTGATTATTTTACTTGCCAAATCGGCACGTTTTATACTATTAATAAAGCTGATCAACTTGCACTTACTTTTTCAATGGGCAATGAGCAACCTGCTCCTGAATTTGTAAGTAAAGAAAATTCATTAATTGCACAATCCATTCAGCGGAAAAAACCAATTGCTATAAATGGCATTTCAACCGATTTTTTTAAAGTTTCTACAACGCTGGGCAGTTCCAATTCAGTATCGCTATTTGTAATTCCATTTTTTTATAATCAAAAATTAGTTGGTTTAATGGAATTGGTAAAACTAATTCCTTACTCAGCCCTTGAAGTAAATTTTATAGAAGATGCAGCTGAGTCTATCGGCATTTTCTTAAATACCTTACTGGGCAAAATAGAGTTAGAAAAATTACTGTTGGATTTAGATGCTAAAGAACAGGAATTGCAAAATAGAATAAACGCTATTAATAAATCTACTTTGGTAATTGAGTTTGATCCGACAGGAAAAATATTGGATGCCAATCAACTTTTTCTGAATTTGTTGGATTACTCCTTAGATGAAATTAAAAATTCACATCATAAAATTTTAGTACCTAATGATGTTGATTATGATAAAGAATTTGTTGGTTTTTGGGCTAAACTAAATAGTGGTAAAAGTATTTCAGGTGAGTTCAGAAGAAAAAATAAAAAGAATGATTTTGTTTGGATTCAAGCAAGCTACAATCCAGTTTCCGATAAAACGGGTAAAGTTTACAAAATCATTAAAATTGGTTATGATATAACCGAAATGAAAAATCAGCGTCAGGAAATTGAAAACATGACACTGAAATTAAATCAACAAGTTGCAGCATTAAATAAAGCGGCAATCGTTTCTGAAACAGATGCAGATGGGAATATTATTTATGTGAATGATTTGTTCTGCGATATTTCAGAATATTCACGCGAGGAATTAATTGGTAAAAATCACCGCATACTAAAATCAGGGAAACAACCCGATGGTATTTTTAAGGGTATGTGGAAAGCTATCAGCACCGGATTAACTTGGCAAGGCGAAATTTTAAATGTAAGTAAAAATGGTAATTATTATTGGGTAGAAACCACTATTATGCCATTTAAGAATCAAAACGGTAAAATTGAAAAGTATGTAGCTATACGATTTGATATATCTAAACAAAAAGAATCTGAGGCATTAAAACGTCAAACAGAACTTTTAATGGAAGCGCAACGTAATTTAGAAGAGAGTAATACCGAACTAGAAGCGCAATCACAAAAGTTACAAGCATCAGAGGAAGAGTTAAGAGTGCAACAGGAAGAATTGATGCAAAGCAACAAAGAACTTGAAGAGAAAACAAAATTGCTCGAAGAAAAAAATCACGCATTCGATGAGAAAAATAAGTTGCTAATTGAAACAGGAAAAGATTTGCAACGCAAATCGGAAGAACTGGCATTAAGCAGTAAATATAAATCTGAGTTCCTTGCCAACATGAGCCACGAACTAAGAACACCACTTAACTCGGTTATCTTATTAAGTAAATTATTAAAAGATAATTTAGAAGAAAATCTTTCCACCGACCAAATTGAATACGTTTCTGTTATTCACAAAGCAGGAAATAATTTACTCGAACTCATCAACGAAATTCTTGATCTATCAAAAATAGAATCAGGTAAAATGGATATCAATCCGGAGACAATTAGTTTAAGTGAGTTTAAAAAAGATACAGAAGATTTATTTGTTCCATTAAGTAAGGATAAAGAAATTGATTTTTCTATTAACATTGCTACTGATTGCCCAAAAGAAATTTTTACCGATCGCATGCGTATTGATCAAGTGATTAAAAACTTACTTTCAAATGCTTTTAAATTTAGTGCAAAAGGAAAGGTTGCTTTAAATGTTAGCATGCAAAATAGTAACTTAATTACGTTTGCCGTTGCAGATACAGGGATTGGAATTCCAAAAGATAAACAAGCATTAGTTTTTGAAGCATTTCAGCAAGCAGATGGCTCCACAAAACGTAAGTATGGTGGTACAGGTTTAGGTCTTTCCATTAGCCGCGAAATTGCCCACTTACTTGGAGGTAATATTAACCTTGAAAGTGAGCCAGGAAAAGGCAGTACATTCAGTATCACCATTCCGGTAAATTATAGCGAAAAGGATAATTTAAATGCTGATGAACAAAGTCCAAAGCTTGTTTTAGCAGAGGATACAATTCCGGAAATTGAATTTGAAGACGACCGTCTTCAAATTAATTCAAACGATAAATCCATTTTAATTGTAGAAGATGATGTAATCACCGCTAAGGTAGTGCAACAAGCAGCGCGTGCAAGAGGGTATAAAACTATAGTTGCTGTAAACGGAAAACAAGGGGTTGATTATGCTAAAAAACACATTCCTTCAGGGATTATTCTGGATATAAATTTACCCATTAAAAATGGTTGGGATGTGTTGAAGGAAGTGAAAAGTTTTGCAGAAACGAAAAAAATTCCGGTACATATTTTATCCTCTGAAGATATAGATAAAAACAAATCTAAATTGGCCGGAGCTATTGATTTTATAGCAAAGCCAGTAGATGATAATCGATTAAATTCTATTTTCTCCACACTGGATGATTTGATGAATGGAAATTCTGGAAAAATCATTCTGTTTTCAGATATTGAAGTGCATCGTTTATCGATGGAAAATTTTTTAAATGAAAAACAATTGGATGTAGTTTCCATTAATCCTGAAAGCGATCTTACCTCTGCACCAGCAAAAGAACATACTGCTGCTATTTTGATAGACATGGATTTCAAAAAAGCAAAAGTTTCTAAATTCCTTGAAAAAATAAAGCCTCAGTTCGAAGGTAAAAGTATTCCAGTTATTATCTTTTGCAATACCTATCTTTCTTCTCTCGACCAAAAAAGAATTCATCAGTTTGAAGATGCTTTCATCATTAAAATTGTAAAAAATTATACTGGAATTACCGATGAAATTGGACTTTTCCTAAATTATGTAAACAAAGGGAATGCCTCCAAAACCATAAAGCCAGCTATTATTCCTGCAAAATTGTTAGAGAATAAAAAAATATTAGTAGTTGATGACGATGAACAAAATCGTTTTTCAATTGGTAAATTATTAGAAACCAATAAAGCACTTATCATTCAGGCAAAAAATGGTAAAGAAGCCATTGATGTTTGGAAATCCAATAATGATATTGATGTTGTGTTGATGGACATCATGATGCCTGAAATGGATGGTTACGAAGCAACCAGAGAAATAAGGAAATTAAACGGAGGATTACACGTTCCAATAATTGCACTTACCGGTAAAACTCAAGCCGATGAACGTGAAAAATGCATTAAATGTGGATGTTCCGACTATTTAACAAAACCAATAGATGCAGATTTCTTAATTTCACTGATTAAGATCTGGTTAATGAACAAAGAAAGTAAAAACTAATCATGAACGAAACTATAAAAATACTTTTGGTTGATGACGATGAGCGAAACATATTTGCATTGTCTGCATACTTAAAAGCTAAAAAATTTAAAGTAGAGTCGGCGCGAGATGGCCGAGAGTGTTTGGATAAATTAAAAGACAATCAATACGACATTATTTTGCTTGATATGATGATGCCTGTTATGGATGGTTTTGAAACACTTCGTGTAATGCGAGGAGATGATGTTTTAAAAACCAATAAAGTTATTGCACTTACTGCATTAGCCATGAAAGGTGATATGGAAAGATGCCTGGAAGCAGGAGCAAACGATTATTGTACCAAACCTGTTGATATAGATGTATTGGTGAAGAAAATAAACACACTATTAATGTAAATGAACACAACTTTAAGAATTGAAATTGGTGATGTAGAAGCTGACGAACTAGTTGCTGCCATTTACGATGCATCCGGATATGATTTTTCGAATTACTCTACACCCTCATTGCACAGAAGGTTTCAACGTTTTATCGATTTAAAAAAAATTAGTAATTTTTCCGGTTTTATTGAGCAATTGCATAATGATAGCGTTTTATTAAATGAATTCATTCAAGAAATCACGGTAAACGTTACCGAAATGTTTCGCGATCCATACTTCTTTAATATCATGAAGAAAGAAGTGTTGCCTCAATTGAAAGAACTTCCATCCATTAAAATCTGGCATGCAGGCTGTTCAACCGGTGAAGAACCTTATTCAATGGCTATTGTTTTAAAAGAAGCAGGAATTTTGGATAAAGCGATTATTTACGCAACGGATATTAATCAAACCGTTTTGCAAACGGCTGCAAGCGGTAAATATTCCATGGATTTATTAAAGACCTACGAAAGCAATTATAAAGAATCTGAACTGAAGGGAAATTTTGCAGATTATTACGATTTGGTAGAGGGCAATTTAATCATTAAGGAAGAACTTCGGAAAAAAATAATTTTCAGCACACATAATTTAGTAACGGATAGTGGTTTCAATAAATTTGATTTAATTATTTGCCGAAATGTGCTGATTTATTTCAATAAACAATTACAAGATCAGATTTTACAAACTTTTTATAATAGCTTAAACAATCACGGTTTTTTAGCATTGGGTTCAAAAGAAACCATTATGTTTTCTTCCATAGAAAAAACAATGGATACTTATAACTCACAATTCAGGATATGGAGAAAAATGGCGTAATTGTTATAGGTGGATCTGCCGGAAGTATAGAAGTTATTATCAAACTCATACCTTTTATTCCTGTTGATTTTCCGCATGCTATTGTGGTAGTTATTCACCGTAAAGCAACGGTTGAATATCATTTGGAAGATGTATTAAACAGAAAATCAAAAATTAAAGTTTTTGAAATTCAGGATAAGATGCAATTAGAACCCAACAACATGTTTTTGGTTCCCGGAGATTATCATTTGCTGGTTGATAAATCAGGTTTATTGTGCCTGGATGTATCCGAGAAAGTAAATTTTTCCCGACCAAGTATTGATGTTACATTCGAAAGCTTTGCAAAAGCTTTTGGAGATAAATGTGTTGGAATTTTATTATCCGGTGCAAATTCGGATGGCGCAGAAGGGCTAAAAAAAATTAAAGAAGCTGGTGGGTTAACAATAGTTCAGTCACCAGATTCTGCTACAGTTGCTACAATGCCGATGTCGGCCATTAATTTGTTTTTCCCTGATTTAATTGCTGATACTTTAAAGATTTGCAATTTCATAGCTGATGCTTCGGGCAAGTCCATTGATCGAATAATAAACGGAATTAAAAAAGGTGAAGAAGTTGAAGAGAATTTGCCGATAATACTTTTAGTAGATGACTTAGATGATAACTTATTTACTTTAAATGCAATTCTCAAATCCGAACCCTACATCATTCATAAAACAACATCAGGCAAACAAGCCATAGAAATGGCTTCTAAAACAGCTTATGATTGCATCATTTTAGATGTTCAAATGCCTGAAATGGATGGCTTTGAAGTTGCCAAGCAACTTTCACAAAAAGAAGAAACCAAAAATATTCCCATCATCTTTTTATCTGCTTTAGGCTCTGATAAAGAAAAAGTAATACAAGGCATTGAATCCGGAGCTATTGATTTTTTAGGCAAACCACCTGATCCAGCTCTATTAAAAGCAAAGCTGAGGTTGTGTATAAAAATCAGTGCTAAAACAAAAGAGACGAATAAAGTAGTAAAAACAGTGAAGCGCGAACACGAGGTGATGAAGGAATACACCACGGATGTAACTGCCAGCTTGAGATATGCCCAGAACATACAGCAAGCCATACTTCCTAAACCGGAAGCAATTGCTGCACAATTTCATGAAAGTTTTGTTTTATTTCAGCCCAAGGAATCCATTGGTGGTGATTTCTATTTCATGAAAGAAATGAATAAAGAGGTGGTGCTTGTTTGTGGAGATTGTACCGGACATGGAGTTCCTGGAGCCATGATGACCATGATCAGCGTAAATATCATTCATAATATTGTAGAAAATAAAGGAATAACTAGCCCGGATATGATTTTAAAAGAAATGTCGAACGAATTTCGCTCTTCTTTTAGAAACGAGTTTACAAATGTTTCTATTAATGATGGTTTAGAATTGGCGATTTGTACTTTTAAAAGAAGAGAAAATATTTTGCAATATGCAGGAGCGGGCAGACCATTAATAAAAACATCCGCTGATTCAATTGAACGTGTTCAGCCGAATGCTTTTGGCATTAATGGAAATATGCATGAGGATACAGACTTCACTTTACATCAATTTAATATAAAATCGGGCGACAGATTTTACATGTACACCGATGGAGTAGTGGACCAGTTTGGCGGACCAAACGGAAAAAAATTCATGTCGAAACGATTTATGCAACTTATAACCGAATGCTCTGAAATGAATTTGAACGATCAACATGTGTATATTGAAAAAGCCTTAAAAGATTGGAAAGGCAATGAAGAACAGATTGATGACATTTTGATTATGTCAATTGGATTTTGATAAATGAAATTGAATTATCCACCAGCTAATTTTTATTTTGCAATTGCTATTGCATTTTTATTGCCGTTTAAACTTTTACTTTCTCCTATCATTGCCTGTTGGCTGATTTTCCACTTGTTTAATTTTAAGCAGATTAATTTAAAATTAAAAAGAAAGAATTTAAGTTTGTTTTTGCCAATTCTTTTTTTTGTCGCTCATCTATTCGCTGGTTTTTTTTCTACAAATGCTAAAGAAGCACTTTTTAGCATTGAGATTAAATTAAGTTTTCTCTTTTTACCATTTCTTTTTGCCCAGTCAAATTTTAATATTGAAACAAAAAACAAGCTCTTGTTTACATTTGTTGGTGCTAATGTTTTAGCATTAGTAATTTGTACGGTAAATTCAATCATACATTGGTTTAATCACTCCAATTTTCTAACCTACAATGAGTTTTGTTTATTCATGCATCCGAGTTATTTTTCGATGTATTTGGCTTTTTCTGTTTTTATTTTAATGCTAAAATTTAAGGAACTTACTTCTTTAATAAATAGTAAAGCATTCATTTATTCAATTGTTGTTTTTTTGGTTTCAGGAATTTACTTTTCAGCATCTAAAATGGGCATTCTTACATTTTTTATGTTGATACCATTAATTATTTTGATTCAACTTTTTAAAAGAAAACAATTTAAATCTATACTTTTTGTTGCAATTACATTTATTGCAAGTGCCTTGTTTTTTCTCTTTTCAGATAGCATACCTGCAGCTCGAATGAGAAATGTAGTGAGTGTTTTAACAGCTACAAATGAAATTGATAAAACTACCAGTGAAAGCAATGCCGTACGTTTATTAATTTGGAAAGAAAGTTTAAATTTAATAAAACAAAAACCAATTTTAGGTTACACGCCAGGTGATGCTAATGACGCACTTTATCAGGCATACGAAAAACAAGGATTAACAGGTGCTTTAGAAAAAAAATTAAATGCCCACAATCAGTTTTTGCAAACAACAATTGGTTTAGGTGGTATTGGTTTTTTGATTTTACTAGGAATGATTTTTTATTCCGTTTGGTTTGGAATAAAATCTAAAAACGAACTTCAGCTTTTTTTTGGGTTACTAATTACAATGAACTTTTTAGTTGAATCGATGCTTCAAACATCGGCAGGAATTTTGTTTTTTGTATTTTTTTATTCCTTGCTGAATTCTTCAGACGTTAAATCCAAATTAGCCTAAGTTAATTTCATCAATCCCGGAATTCCAAGATCAGTAAATTACTTTTTTTGCAGCAAGTAATGTGTTTCTAAGCAAAGAAGCAATTGTCATTGGGCCAACTCCACCTGGCACAGGAGTAATCATAGAACACTTAAGAGCTACTTCATCAAATTTTACATCTCCTTTTAATTTAAATCCTGATTTGGTTTCTGTGCTGGCAACCCTAGTTGTACCTACATCAATAATTACAGCCCCTTCTTTAACCATATCTGCTGTAACAAATTCAGGGCTACCTAATGCGCAAATTAAAATATCTGCTTTTAATGTATGTGATTTTAAATCAACCGTTTTACTGTGACACAGTGTAACCGTACAATTGCCTAAATGGGTGTTTTTGGCCATTAAAATACTTAACGGAGAGCCTACAATATGGCTTCTGCCAATTACAACACAATGCTTACCGGAAGTTTCTACATTGTATTTTTCAAGAAGATGAACTATTCCGTATGGCGTAGCGCTCACATAACAAGGAAGATTTAAAACCATTCTGCCAATGTTAATGGGATGAAAACCATCCACATCTTTTGAAGGCAAAATAGATTCAATTACTTTATGCTCGTTAATGTGACGAGGCAACGGCAACTGAACAATAAAGCCATCAATGTCAGGGTTTTCGTTGAGTTCCTTAACTGACTGTAACAATCTGTCTTCGGTTACATATTCCGGATGGCGAATGAGTGTAGAGTTAAATCCAACACGTTCACACGATTTTATTTTACTCGCAACATAGGTTTCACTACCACCGTCATTGCCAACTAAAATTGCCGCTAAATGAGGTGTTTTTTTACCTTGTTGTTTTAATAAAATTACTTCGTTAGCAATTTCATCTTGTAATTCGAGAGATATTTTTTTGCCGTCGATGATATTCATTTGTTCTATTTTTGATACCATCAATTTTATTGGTTACCCATTTTAGGCATATTACGCATCATTTTAGCCATGGCATCTTTATCTTGCATCATACGCATCATTTTACGCGTATCATCAAATTGTTTAATCAATTTGTTTACTTCTTGAATACTTGTTCCGCTTCCTTTTGCAATTCGAGCTCTTCTGCTGCCATTCAATAATTCAGGTTTTTCACGTTCAAGTGGAGTCATCGAATGGATAATTGCTTCAATCGATTTAAAGGCATCTTCGTTAATATCCATATCTTTCACCGCTTTACCAACTCCGGGAATCATACCAATTAAATCTTTGATATTTCCCATCTTTTTAATCTGCTGCATTTGAGATAAGAAATCGTTAAAGCCAAATTGGTTTTTTGCAATTTTTTTAGAGAGTTTTCTAGCCTCTTCTTCGTCAAATTGTTCCTGAGCTCGTTCTACTAAAGTTACAACATCACCCATTCCCAAAATACGGTCAGCCATACGATCAGGATGGAACACATCGATAGCTTCCATTTTTTCGCCAGTACCAATAAATTTAATGGGCTTGTTAACTACCGATTTAATGGATAATGCAGCACCACCTCGTGTATCACCATCTAACTTAGTTAATACAACACCATCAAAATCCAGTCTGTCGTTAAATGCTTTAGCTGTATTTACAGCATCTTGTCCGGTCATGGAATCAACTACAAACAAAATTTCATCGGGCTGAACTTCTTTTTTCACCAATGCAATTTCGTTCATCATTTGTTCGTCAATCGCCAAACGACCAGCAGTATCTATAATCACAACGGAGTTTCCGTTTTCCTTAGCTTGTTTAATCGCTCGTTTTGAAATACTTACCGGATCTTTGCTTTCTCTATCGGAAAATACTTCTACACCAATTTGTTCACCTAACACATGTAATTGATCAATAGCAGCCGGACGATAGATATCACAAGCAACTAACAAAGGTTTTTTGCCTCTTTTTGTTTTTAAGTGATTAGCAAGTTTTCCAGAGAAAGTTGTTTTACCAGAACCCTGTAATCCCGACATTAAAATAATAGTTGGATTGTTGTTGAGTTTTATGTCGGATTTTTCGCCACCCATCAACTGAGCTAACTCATCACGTGTAATCTTGATTAATAATTGCCCAGGAGAAATGGATGTTAAAACATTTTGCCCAAGAGCTTTTTCCTTAATGGTATCAGTGAATTGTTTTGCCACTTTGAAGTTAACGTCAGCATCCAATAATGCTTTACGAACTTCTTTCATGGTTTCTGCAACGTTAATTTCAGTGATTTTTCCTTGACCTTTTAAAACTTTAAAGGCTCTTTCTATCTTATCGGATAAGTTATTAAACATGAAGTAAAAAATTGGAAAACAAATATACTTAGATATTTTCTAAGTTCTGTCGCTATTTACCAAATTTTAGTTCAAACTAGCGCTAAAGAGTAGCTATTTCAAAACAGTTATTTTGATTTCTTTTTGAACTGTTTTCTCAATAAAAATGTGTGTTGGAGCGCTTCCATGTTTTCAGCCAGGTATTTTGAGGCGTTTTCTGTATTAATGATGATATTGTTTAGTTTTTTAACCATCAACGTATCATAAACCAAAGATCCAATTGTTCCATTACCTGATTTTACTTGAGTAGTTACTTGATTAATTTCTTCAACACTGGTATTGATATTTTTTGTTGCCTGTTGCAAAGCTGCAATTGTTTCAAAAACGTTTTTTTCTACTTGATTGTTCTTGGCCAATAATCCCAATGTGCCTTTTCCTTGATTTATATTTTCACTTAATACATTTAATTGAAATGTGAACTCTTTAGCATGTTTACTACTTTCATTTAAATTTAATATGATTGATTGAATGTTGTTTTTTGTGTTTTTATCCGACATTAAATTTAAAATAGAAGATTCCTGATTCATTTTTGAAACAATTTCTTTTAAATCGGTTGTAATGTTTTTAATATTTTCATTGGTAACTGAAAGTGTTTTCACCATATCATTCGAATTAATTCCTTTGTATGTTATTAATTCATCGCCCTCACTTATTGTTTTTGCATATTCATTAACTGAAGCTATATTGACAAGTTTGTTTCCCATTAATCCATCAGTGCCAATACTTGCAACCGAATTTTTTTTAATGTGTTCCTTAACCGATTTTTGAACAATCATTTCCACCAAAACGGTTGAATCATTAATGATAGAAACACTTTCAACAGTTCCAATGTTTATTCCTGAAAGCCTAACACTATTGCCGCGCATTAAACCTTCAGCGTTAAAAAATTGCGCTTTGATTTTAATGGTTGAGTAAAAAATACTTCGTTTGCTTCCAATAAAATAAAGCAACACTAAAAAAAATAAAGTGCCAGACAGTATAAAAATACCAAGTTTTATATTTCGTGTAATTACGCTATTCATTTCTTAACCGAAAAAATTAGAAATTTCCTTGTCTTTACTTTTTGTGAAATCATCAAATGTACCTTCCGTATAGTTTTTACCATTTATGAGAAGTATGATCTTGTTAGAAGTTAATTTTACACAGCTTAAATCATGAGAAATAATTATTGAAGAAGTTTTATAATGCCTTTGTACATTGAGTATTAATTGACTTATTTCCCTTGCTGTTATTGGGTCGAGACCGGTTGTTGGTTCGTCGTATAAAATAATTTCAGGTTTCATTATTAGGGTTCTAGCTAAAGCGATTCGTTTTTTCATTCCTCCGGATAATTCCGATGGCATCATGTTTATAGTATGTCTTAATCCTACATCATCTAGTACTTGCTCTACCAATGAATTCATATTATCGTATTTCACAGAACCATTATGTCTTCTTAAAGGAAACTCTAAATTTTCGCGAACCGACATGGAATCGTACAATGCATTACTTTGAAACAGAAAAGCTACTTTAATGCGTAGTAGATCTAGTTCTTTATTGCTCAACTTACTTATATCTTTTCCAAGTACATTAATGTAACCCGAATCAACTTTTAATAAACCAATTATACATTTAATAAGTACTGATTTCCCCGAGCCTGATTTTCCAATTACAGCAAGATTCTCTCCTTTATTTAATTCCATATTAAAATCATTTAATACATGATTGGATCCAAAAGATTTAAATAGATGCTCAATTTTAATTACGGTTTCTGGGTTATTCATATAAAATGTAATTAAGTAAGGTTGAGCATATCTATTATTTGAACTGCAAGAAGGTCGATGATGAAAATCATTAGTGAGGCAACAACTACGGCAGAATTTGCAGAACGACCAACACCTTCGGTGCCATGAGTGGTAGTATAACCTTTAAAACAACCGATTATGCCAATAGCATAACCAAAGAAAAAAGTTTTAATTACTGAGGGTAAAACATCGCCAAACGTAAGGGTTTCAAAAACCTGATTCCAATACAATTGCCAACTGATTTGGCCACGAAGATTACAGCCTAAATAAGCACCGTAAAGTGAAACAGCATCGCCAAGTATAGCCAGTAATGGAATCATTAATGTGGTTGCCGTAACTCTAGTTACAACAAGGTATTTATATGGATTAGTGCCAGAAACATCCATTGCATCAATTTGCTCTGTTACTTTCATAGAGCCAATTTCAGCACCCATTCCCGAACCTATTTTGCCGGCACAAATTAATGCTGTTATTACCGGAGAAATTTCTCTTATTAATGAAATAGATACCATTTTAGGTAACCAGTCTTCAGCGCCAAATTCTACTAAAGTGGGCCGAGATTGAATAGTAATTACAAGCCCCATTATAAATGCAGTTAAACCAACAAGAGGAAATGATTTATAACCAACAAAATAGGCTTGTCTTATTGTTTCTTTAAATTCATAACGAGGGAAAATTGCTTCTTTAAAAAAACGAAAAGCGAACTCAGAACCTATGCCAATACGTTCAAAAAAATCAAACAATAATTTGAGAAACATGACTACATAATTACTTGTTGAGTTAATTAAATTCAGTAGTAATGCTTATTTTATCTGTTGATTTTAAGCATGTTTTGTAATAAAAAGAAAATTACACGCGTAATTTTAAAAAGTTGACGAAATATAAAATGGAATTTATTTTCAACTTAATTTTTTAAAAATTTGTATTTTCAATTTACACTTATTACATTTGCAGCCCGTTTTAATGAAAACGGTGAGGTGCCTGAGAGGCCTAAAGGAACAGTTTGCTAAACTGTCGTACGGGTTAAACTGTACCGAGGGTTCGAATCCCTCCCTCACCGCACATTAAACTGGAGTTGCCTCGCTGCAGAGAGGCAAGGCAAAAAGTTCGGGGTGTAGCGTAGCCCGGTATCGCGCCACATTTGGGATGTGGAGGTCGTCAGTTCGAATCTGGCCACCCCGACACAGAGGTTAAACCCTCTAAAAAGTAAGCCTACAAGATGAAAGTTTTGTGGGCTTTTTTCATTTTCTAAGCCTTCAAAATCTTTCAAATTGCAAAAAAATGCAGGTGTCCAATTAGGATACTTTAAACTGTAAATGTTTTGTAACCGTTAATTGATAAGGCTTTTATAAGGGCGCAAACATCTTGCCGCCCCGACTTGAAACTTATGTTTCAAAATTGAAAGCCTGTAAATCCTAAAATTTACAGGCTTTTTAATTTCCAATCCTATCAATCAATATCAAAACATTTCAGTTTGTTGGTGTCCATTTTGGTGTCCATTAGCTTGTTTTATATTTGGACACCAATTAGCTATTTCGCCCCTATTATCAGGCAGTTAGCTCGTTGTGTCAAATGGTTTGTGGTGTACACTGGTGTCCATTTTGGAAAATCATTTACAAACCTTTTAAAACAAGAAACAATGAGAACACCAAATTCATTCGGAGTAATCTTTTTTCCTCGCATGGTGCGTTTAAGCAATGGCTCAGCACCACTAATGGCACGCATTACGGTTGATGGTCAGCGCAAAGAAATATCGCTTAAATACCGCATTCCTGTTGATAGATGGAATAAAAACAAAGAACTGGTAACGGGCACTGATGTTGAAACTAAAGCACTCAATAATTATATTGCTGAAGTAAGAACAGAGCTGCATAACTGCTATCGCACCATGCAAATTGATAAAAAGTTGATTACTGCAGAAGCAATAAAATCAAAATTCCTTGGCATTGATGACACCCAAAAATCACTTTTAGAGGTCATCAAGTATCATAATGATACAATGAACGGAACCTTAGCTTGGGGTACAGCTAAAAATTACTTTACTACCCAAAAGTATGTTGTAGAGTTTTTAAAAGAGAAAATGAATACAACAGATGTGTTTCTATCTCAGTTAAACTATAAATTCCTCACGGATTTCGAAATGTTCCTTCGTACTCATGTACCAGGTGAAAACCAAAAACCTTGCGGTAATAATACAGTAATGAAGCACATTGAGCGTTTTCGAAAAATAACATCAATGGCAGTTCGTAATGATTGGTTAAAACAGGATCCTTTTATGAAGTTCAAGCCAAGCTTTGTAAAAAAGGACAGAGGCTATTTAACCGAAGATGAATTAGCATTAATTCAAAACAAGCAAATTGATATTGCACGAGTAGAAATTGTAAGAGATTTATTTGTGTTCAGTTGTTATACTGGATTAGCTTATACAGATGCTGCCAATTTAAACGCATTAAATATTCATCCCGGTATTGATGGTAAAAAATGGATAATCATTAAGCGTCAAAAAACGGGCGTGCAAGCAAACATCCCTTTATTGCCTAAAGCAATTGAGATACTTAACAAATATCAATCGCATCCAAGATGCAAAGAGAAAGGCACATTGTTGCCAATGATAGCAAATCAACCGTTCAATGCATTTTTAAAAGAGGTTGCAATTATTTGTGGTGTAAACAAAACCCTAACACATCACTTAGCGCGCCATACATTTGCTACAACAGTTTGTCTTACAAATGGCATTTCTATGGAAGCCACAAGTGGTATGCTTGGTCATGCAAATATGCGTACCACTCAAATTTACGGTAAGATATTACCTCAACGTATTAGCAGAGAAATGGAAGCTTTAGAACAAAAATTTAAGGCTAATGATTTGAAAACAGTTTCCAAAACGGCTAATTATTAATCGTTATGTTTCAAAATACAATAGTTACAATTTACTTCCTTTTTAGCGTAATTCATAACTTTAATTTCAGGATGAAGCATCGATTTGCAAAGTCGACAAAATTTTGGCAAGCCTTTATTATAGTAAAATATTTATTGAACAATATACTATTAATCTCAATTAAAAATAATGTAACAACAACAAATGCTTACAAAATAATAAACTTATTTCGACTTCTGGTTTTATAATTGTTATTCACAGTGGTACAATAAGATTATATTCATATAACCAACGTGATGGATTTTATTGGCTGCAATTTATTTTTCAAATGTAGTTTTGATGAAGTAAAAATAATTCAAGATTCTGTTAAAGACAGACTATAGTCATTTCATTCAAAACAAGTATTACATTATCTAAACCACTAAATCGCAAATTCACAACTATTGTTTTGAAAAAGCTTTGAGTAATATGACATTTACGAAATGCTTAGATACTTTTTAATATTTCTGTTTATAATAATTGTTGCATCTCAATTGTTCGCTCAAAAAAATAGTACTGCATTTATTGGTGAATGGCAATCATCATTTGATATTTCAGGTGATACAAATATTATTGTAATTCAAATTGAATCGGAAGGGGGGAAACATATTGGTAGACTGAAAAGTTTTAATAATTTAAAAGATAGCATAAGTTTAAATTCGATAAAAATAACAAAGCACAAAATCTCATTTAGTATTGAAAAAGATTATCCTTTGTATTTTAAAGGCATATTGAAAAGTGACAGTTCTATTATCGGTTCTCTATCTATTGTTAGGAATAAAATTAAATTACATTCTTGGAAAGTTCAGTTAAGAAAAATAAAGCCTAATAGACTAAATTCAATCCCAGCAGATTCAATATCTGATACAATTACAACGGATAGTACTTCAATCCAAAATAATTTAGTAGTAGCAGTAAAATCAAATCCACAATTTCAAAATTTATCGCTTCAAAATAATAGTGTATCCAGTATTTCGGCAACAATTGTATCAGAAAAACAAGAAACTATTCCTTTTGTCAATTTATTTTTAAAATTTAGTCATAAGGGCACTACATGTGATTACAACGGAAGATTTATTCTTTTACTCGATTCATTAGATTTTAAAGACAGTATAATTTTCTCGTCAATTGGATTTCAGAGAAGAACCTTAGCTGTTTCAGATTTAGGATTCTTAGTTGCGTCAGGTCAAATTATTTTAAAAGAGGAGATAAATCAACTTAACGAAGTAGTTATTGTTTCAAAGAAACAGTCTTCTAAAAGATTTGGCCGAAGAGCTAATAATGGTATTTCTAACTTTGATATAAAAGCTGATTCGATAAATTCTTTTGGTTTTTCAAATGTTTATAGTATCCGAAAAAATCATCAATATAGAGTAAAAACAATTGGATTTCATATTAAGTCTATAAACTCAAATTCTGATTCAATCTTTTTTAGGGTAAATTTCAATCGTGCGAATAGTCCAAACGAATCATTTTTGAATGAAAACATTATAGTCAGGATCCCTTCCAAGATGGGGTGGCATTCATTAAACCTAGATAACTACAATGTATTGCTTGATTCGGATTTTACTGTAGGCGTGGAAGTTCTACCTTCTGAAGGATCTAGTATTCCAATTTCCTTTTCAGGTCAATTTGGGGGAACATCCATTTTTTTAAAAAATGGTGTTCAATATTTTACGTTAAAAATTGCTTCTATGTCAATGTATGTAGACACAACAGAATATAGATAAATGAAATATAAAACCTATGACAGCGTTTTCGCGTCAGAAATACTAATGTTCACACCATTGATTTTGCAGATAGAATCGAATAATAGATTTTTACATTTAAAATGTTAAGCTTATGGCATTAGAAATATCAAACGTATCAAAAATTTATAAGAATGGGGTTATCGCTCTTGATAATGTGTCTATTAACATTAGTAAAGGTATGTTTGGTTTACTTGGCCCAAACGGGGCTGGAAAATCCACTCTTATGAGAACCATTGCTACTTTACAATCTCCAGATAGTGGCAACATATATTTTGATAACATAGATGTTTTAACAAACCAAATGGGGTTACGGAAAATACTTGGTTATCTACCTCAAGACTTTGGTGTTTATCCAAATGTTTCGGCAGAAAGCCTTCTTGATTATTTCGCAATATTAAAAGGCATTACTAAAAAGAATGACCGAAATAAAATTATACAGGAAGTACTTGAAATTACGAATTTGCAAGATGTACGAAAGAAAAATGTGGATGGTTTTTCGGGTGGGATGAAACAAAGATTTGGTATAGCACAACTTTTACTTAATAAGCCAAAACTAATAATTGTAGATGAGCCAACTGCTGGTTTAGACCCTGCAGAAAGAAACAGATTTCTAAATGTACTAAGAGAGATTGCAATTGAAAGCACAATCATCTTTTCAACTCATATTGTGGACGATATAAAGGACTTATGTCAACAAATTGCCATTCTTAACAAAGGAAAAATTCTTTTACATTCATCTCCTTCACAAGCATTGAACAACATCAAAGGAAATATTTGGATGAAGGTTATAGAAAGACTGGAACTAGAAAACTCAGAAAAAACATATCAGGTTTTGTCTTCAAAATACAACGCAGATAATACGATAACTATAAGGATATTTTCTGAAAGTACACCAAATAATGCATTCACGGTTGCAGAACCTCAATTGGAAGATGTGTATTTCATTGCTTTAAAGAATTCAGAAACTCTAAAAATGAATTGATTATGAAAGTCTATTTATTACCATTGCTATTATTTATAGCTATTACAACAAATACTTTTTCGCAAAATGGAAATCCAAAAATAAAAGTTTATTTGTTAGGTACTTTTCATTTTGCACAAACAGATTCTGCTTATGATGTTCTTAGTGAAAAGAATCAAAAAAGCATTCTCAAGCTTTGTGAGATTGTTAAGAAACAAAAACCTGATAAAATCTTCATTGAAAGAATGCCTGACTACGAATATCAAAATAAAATGGATAGTTTATATCAAGCGTATAAAAGTGGAGACAAAAAACAAAGACGTAATGAAATTTGGCAGGTGGCATTTCGGGTAGCAAAAGATTTAAACCATAAAACAATATATAGTTGCGACCATCCAGGACAATATGGATATTATTATTCTCAAATTGAGGAGTATGCAAAAAAAAATAACCAAGTAGCATTATTGAATGGTAAAGGAAATGGGATTACTATTCCTAAATCAAGCCTGATAAATGAAGATTCTTTACTTCTAAATTCTGATTTATTGGAATATATGAAATGGTTAAATTCAAAAAGTGTACAACAATCTTCCCATGCACACTACATTAACTCATACCCACAATTAGGCAACACTAATGTTTTTCATTACGACTCTACTTACTTTTTGGGTTCTGAACTCACAGCCGACTGGTACAGAAGGAATATAAAAATTTATTCAAAAATGATTGCTCAACTTGACTACTCAGAAAAAGCAATTTTTTTAATTATGGGCAATGACCATATTCCAATTATAGGCCACTTATTTAGCAGCAACCCATTTTTTGAAGTAATCCCCACGGAAAACTGGCTCGGAAAAACTAAAATAAAGTAACAGTACATGTTTTTACACATCTTTAAATACGAACTTAAATATTGGTTGAAAAACCCATCAATTTATATTTATGGGTTAACAGCATTTATCTTTGGTTTGCTGGCAATGGCAGGCAATGCAGGAGTATTTGGCAATGCATCAGAAGATTCAGTAAGAATTGCCAATTCACCAATTGCACTTTATAATCTTACAGGCTTATTTACAAAACTTGCCTTATTCATTATTCCTTCAATAATGGGAAATGCAGTGTACAGGGATTTTAAAAGCAATGCACATCATATTTTATTTAGCTACCCGATAAAAAAATCAGGATACCTATCTGGAAAGTTTCTAAGCTCATTTCTTATTGTAGTGGTTATTGCCATACTTTTTTTGGTTGGATGTTTTTCAGGTACAATCTTGCCAGGTGCTGATGAAAGTGTAATTACTATTTACCGATTAAATATTTATTGGAATTTATTTATAGTTTACCTTCTTCCTAACCTTCTTTTATTCAGTACAATTATATTTGGCATTATTCTTTTCACCAGAAGTATTTATGTTGGGTTCATTACAACTGTAATAATTATTATCTTAAGAGAAATCCTCCTTCGCTTAACCGCAAGCGCAGATGTAAATACTATTTCATTACTATTTGAGCCCTTTGGTGAAATCGCTACTCATTTTTACACCAGTACATGGTCTATTAAAGAACAGAACATACTTGAGATTCCGACTGGAAATTTCATACTACTTAACCGTATTCTATGGTTGATTATTTCATTCACAATAACCTTTTTATGTTTTTATAAATTTTCTTTCTCTCAGAATCCAACAATGTTAAGCATCCAAAAAAGAAAAAATACAGTTAAACCATCGCTGAAAGATGTTGGTATCATTAAAGTAAATCTACCAATAGTTTTACATAATTATTCTTTCATCGGTAGCATTAAACGGGCATGGCTCTTATCCATAAAAGAATATTCTGCAATTATAAAAACAGGGGCGTTTATAAGTATTGTATTGGCTGGTTCATTATTCGTTTATGTTTTGCTTTCCCAAATGAATGCACCTTATGGAGTAAAGGTTATGCCAGCAACCTGGGTTATGCTTGCTTTCCCTGTATTATTTTTTTCACTACTTATTAATTTCGTTACTTTTCTTTATGCAGGTATTTTAGTACACCGTTCTAGAACCTACCGTATGATGCAATTGGTTGACACAACTGCAATTCCAAATTGGACATTGGCGCTATCAAAGCTTTTTGCCTTAGTGAAAATTCAAGCAACATTACTTTCAATTATTTTATGTATAGGCATTTTGGTGCAGATAACAAATGGTTACTATAGAATTGAATTAGTACATTATTTTTTTGATTTATTTGCCATTCATTTGATCGGATTTGTAATCTGGGGTTTTGCGGCACTTTTTATACAAACAGTTTTTACCAATTCGTGGCTTGGGCTATTCATTTTGATACTCTTATTCTTTGGTATCTCTGAATTATCATTGCTCGGAATTGAAAATTATATATATCGGTTTAATCAAAATCCTGATGCAGCCTTTTATTTACAATACTCAGATTTGAGTGGTTATAGTCATTCCTTAATTCCATATTTCATTTATAAAGCTTATTGGTTTTGTTTTGGTTTATTTCTATTTTGCTTGTGCCTTCAATTTTGGCAAAGGGGTGTGGCCGAATCTTTAAAAAAGAGACTAATAACAGTAATTCAAAGGTTCAGATATAGGTTATTTGTTCCATGCTTATGTATTTTATTCATTTTTTCAGCAATGGGTTTTTGGATTCATCAGGCAGAAAATAACTCAATAAAACCACTTACACAAGCGCAAAAAGAAAACCTGTATGAGGTTGCAGATAAAAAATACCAGAAATACCAATATACAGTTCAACCAAGGATTGTAGCTGTTGATGTAGCAATAGATATTTATCCCGAAAAACAAAGTTTTATTTCCACGGGAAAATATAGTCTGGTTAATAAATCGAGTGCCAACATAGATACATTGCTTGTGAATACATCTATGGATTTAATAACAGAGTTTGAAATAAACTATCCTACATCAATTATTTTATCAGATAAATCCATCGGTTTTACCATGATGAAATTAAATAATTCCTTGAAGCCAAGCGATACCCTGATTCTTAGTTATAAGGTAAAAAGTATTCCAAATACATTCTTTTACAAAAACTCGTTGGTTGAAAAAAACGGAACATACATTACTTCACTTATTTATCCTACTATTGGCTACAGGCCTGGTAATTTCACAGCCAAGCCACAAGATTCTATCGCATTACAAAATCATTATCGTTCACCAGATGCAGACTATATAGATTTTAATGCAACTGTTAGTACAACAAACAGTCAAATTGCAGTTGCTCCTGGCTATCTTAAAAAGCACTGGATAAAAAATGATAGAAACTATTATCAATATCAATCAACTTCGCCAGTTACAAACGATTATGCCTTTGTATCAGGCAATTTTATGATTACTAAAGACAAGTGGAAGGATGTTGAAATTGAAATCTATCATCATAAGAACCATACAGCAAATATCAGCCACATGATTAAAGGAATTAAAGCTACTTTAGATTACTGCGAAGCTAATTATAGCAAATATCAGCATAAACAGATCAGAATTATTGAATATTCAAGGAGTATAGGAGACTTTGCACAATCATTTGCCAACACAATTCCCTGCTCGGAAATTGGATTTATAATGGACATAGATGAAAAAGGAGAAAGAGGATTAAATCTTCCATTCTTAGGGGCATCACATGAATTAGCTCATCAATGGTGGGGCATGCAAGCAATACCTGCTGATGTAAACGGAGCTAAAATGATAACAGAAAGCATGGCAGAATTTGTATCACTAAAAGTGCTTGAAAAAGAATATGGGAAAGGCAAAGCATTGGAGTTTTTAGGAAAATCTATGAACACTTATTTACGAAAAAGTAATGAAGATGAAACGCAAGAGGTCCCATTAGTATATAATACAGGTAATGATAAAGCATACATACCTTATCAAAAAGGGATGCTGGCTTTAAATGCAATAAGTCACTATTTAGGAGAAGAAAAATTGAACATTTCTTTGAAAAAATATTTAAATCAGGTTTACCGTCAAAACGCACCTTATACAACTTCATTAGAAATGATTGATTACATAAGAAAAGATACACCAGATTCTTTGAAATATTTAATCTCAGATTTATTCGAGAGCGTTACTTTGTATGACAACAAAATACTGAATGCAGAGCTTAAAAATTCAAATGCCAACCTATTGGAAATTGAACTATTCTTTGAAATAAAAAAAATTCGAAAAGAACAGAAGATAGACGCAAATATGCCACTTAATGATTTTGTTGAAATTGGTTTTTATTCAGCCGATAATGAAAAATTACCCAAGGAAATAAGGCGTATTCGTGTTACCAAAACTAACAATTCAAAAACATTTTCAATCAGTTTCATGCCCGTTAAAATAACAATTGATCCATATTATTTAATTATTGATAAAAACAGAAATGATAATACGATTGCCTTATAGAGTTAATACAATATAATTGTAACTTTATATAGATAAAAGCCTAGTAATACTATGATTCTAAAAAACCGCTACACTCTTCAACGTACAACTAATTTTTCGGAAAGAATAATTCTGATTTTATTAGCGTTTTTGTATTTCACTATGTTTTTATTTGGAAGAGGCACTTACTGGAACTCTTATGAAGTTATTGATTTAGTATTTGTTATAATGACATTTCCATTAGTGTTTGTTTTAAATTCTTTTTTATTCATTCGTAAACTTGCACAAAATCAACGTTGGCTAATTTACATTATTTGCTTGACCGCTCTTTTATTTCTTATTGAAACTTTAAGAATTCTACTAAACAATTCAGGGGAGTTAATATTCTTCAAAGAACACAACATTTTTTTACCATTTTCATTAGCAGTTATTATTTCTTGGCTTTATAGCACTACTAAGGATTGGTTAATTAATATGAAAACGATAGAGCGATTAAAAGCAGAAAAACTCAGTAGCGAGTTGGCATTTTTAAAAACACAAATTGACCCTCACTTTTTATTCAATACCCTAAACAATATTTATGGTTTGGCATTAGAAGAAAATAGTCCTAAAACAGCCGATAGTATTGCGAAATTGGGTACATTAATGCGCTATAATCTTCATGATTCAAACGCTGAAATGATTAAGATTGGTAAGGAAATTGACTACATTCAAAATTATATAGCATTACAAGAAATTAGGTTGAATGAAAATAATACTATTGTTGTGGATATAAATGTCAGCGAAAATGACAAGAGCGAGTATTCAATTGCGCCAATGCTTTTAATCCCTTTTATTGAAAATGCTTTTAAGTATGGTATAAGCCCATCAGAACAAACTTACATAAATATTTCAATAAATATTTTAAACGGTTCGATTGAACTCAAAACCGAAAACTCTATTAAATCTATTTCTGCCAGCGAACATAAAAAGGGCATTGGGGTTGCAAATGTTAAACAACGATTAAATCATTTGTACAATAATAAATTTTCTTTAGTACTAGAAGAAGCTGGCAAAACATATTTTGTAAAATTAAAAATCAAATTAATACAATGATAAAAAGTGTAGCAATAGATGATGAACCCAAAGCATTGGAAATCATTAAAAATCATATATCCAAGATAGATTATTTGTCTATGGAAGCAACATTTACAAACCCTTTTGAGGCAATTTCATATATTAATGATAATAAGATTGAATTAGTGTTTTTGGATATTAATATGCCGGATATAAGCGGATTGAAATTAAAAACACATCTGAAATTTGATCCTTTAATTATTTTCACTACAGCTCATAGTGAGTATGCTTTGGATAGTTACGAGATAGAAGCAATTGATTATTTATTAAAGCCTTTTGATTTCTCCAGATTCTTGTCTGCGGTCAATAAAGCCAAAGAGAGATTGAAAATTGCTTTGCCGATTTCTGAATTTTTCTTTTTAAGTTCTGGTAATCAAAAGAGAAAATTATTCTATAACGACATTTTGTATATACAGGCAGATGGAAACTATGTTACTTATTATACCAAATCCGAAAAAGTAATTGTTCGTAGCTCTATAAAAGACACCATGAATGATTTACCTGTAAGATTATTTTTCCAGATTCATCGTTCAACTATTATCTCATTAAAATGGATTGATAAGGTCGAAGATAATCATGTTTACATCGGGTCCGAAAGATTACCCGTTAGTTCAACACATAAAGATCAGTTTATGAAATTTTTAAGTAAATAATAAAGCTTTCGTTTCTTTATTAACGATGAAGGACTACGTAGATAAAGCCTTGGGCGATCTTGATGAACAACTTAATTTTATTCATTTGGAAACCGATGAACCTTTGCGTAGAGCGGAGTTATCAATTACTGTAATACATACCAGTTTAGAGAATTTAAAGAAACAGATAGTTAAACAAAAGTTAAGAACAGAGCAGGAAGAGATTAACTTTTTTAAGAAACTTAAGCCTAAGTTTCTGAGCAAGCTTATTTATCATGTAAAGATTTATAACATTGAAATGCATAAGCCAAATGGTAGTGATAAGGCAAAGAAAAAGTATTTACAAAACGAACTTCACAATATCGAACAGTTCTTTAACCGCAATCTTGATTTCATAAAATATTACCGGACTCAAAAAAGTTATCTAGATTATAAATATTTTGTGCGGGGCAAGCACGATCTTTCACTGTCACTGGATACATTTTATTTTGAAACAGATAAAAATTTCAGTACTAGTCATGACTTTAAGGTTTCAGAGATAATGGCCAACGAACTGTTGGAAATTTATTTAAAGGCGGAAATAGAAGATATTAATAAACAGGAAAAAACAACCACAAAAGGACTTATCAGTCCAAAAGTAAAATTAACGTGGACGGCCTCTAAAGCTTCTTTAATTGAGCTTATTTACGCATTGCAATCCCAGGGAGCATTCAACAATACTACAGCATCCATAAAAGATATAGTAAACTACTTTGAAAGCGTTTTCAATATAGATTTAAATCATTTTTATACCACTTTTCAGGTAATAAAAGAGCGTAAGGGTCACCAGACAATGTTTCTCAAAGCTTTGCAGGAAAATCTACAAAAACGCATCAACGAAAAAGAGGACCGCTCTTAAGTATTAATTTTACTGTATTTCAAAAAAAATTGTTCCCTACTAAGGATAACGTAGGGAAAAGAAATAAATCATTTCCTACATTTTTGCGCCATAACAAATCAAAATCATTTTTATGGCAGTAGAATTAATTACAAAAGAAGATCTGCATACTTTCAAGCAGGATGTATTGGCTGAAATAAGAGCAATACTAAAACCCAAAACACAACTTCAACAAAAGGAGTATCTCAAATCGTATGAGGTAAGAAAAATGTTAGGTATTTCACCCGGCACACTTCAGCAAATGCGAATAAACGGCACTTTGGAGTTTACGCAATTAGGCGGCTTAATGTATTACAAGTATGATGATATTGTTAAGCTAATGGAAAACAACAAACATAAAAATCCATTAACAGCCAGAGATGCAAAACGATGAATTATATCCTTCACTTAAATAAAACATTCGAAAAGTTTTGTGAAGATGAGCGATTAACACCATTTCATGTGAGTTTGTATTTCAGTCTTTTCCAGTATTGGAACATGGCAAGGTTTCGTAATCCCATTTCTGTAAGTCGTGATGAATTAATGCGGAGTTCAAAAATTGGTTCAGTAAATACATACATCCGTTGTATGAAAGAGCTGGATAAATGGGCTTACATACAATACATTCCCTCATACAATCCACAAAAAGGTTCACAGGTTTACTTGTACAATTTTAATAATAGTAATAATAATGCTTCTGATATATCTAACAATAAAGGCTCTGATAAAGCTCCTAAGAAAACTACTGGTAAAGCTGGTGAAAAACCGATGATACCTTCTATAAACAATACAAACATATCAAACAAAACAAACAATGTAAACGGCAGCAAGCCCACAATTAAAAAAGTAATTATTAAAAAATCCTTAGCAGATGATAACTCAAAAAAACAAAAAGAAAAGTTGCGCCAAAAGAAAAATAAAAAAAGTGTCGGTTCAGGCCTTGCCGATAAACCAACTTCCAAAAGCGTTGCAACTTATTTTGCAAAAAAGAAACTGCCGGCAATTGAAGGTCAAAAGTTTTTCAATCACTATGAGAGTAACGGTTGGTTAGTAGGTGGTAAAACACCAATGAAAAACTGGCAAGCAGCAGCAAATAATTGGATGTTAAATGCAGAAAAATTCATCAATGGCAAAACTAAATCAACAGCAGGAAAGCTCCAAGCAAAAACTGGAAAGGATTACAACGAAGCACTATGAGCAGCAATTAGCATGGTTACAAAAAAAAGGCATGGAAGTTTACGGCAATCAATTTAAAATAGTTGAAGAGGATAAATTTCTTATTTGCCGTATGCTCTGCTATTTCTTACATGATGAAGAAACTGCCGAAAAGTTGAACATAAATTTCAATAAGGGAATTTTAATTACTGGTCCAGTAGGCTGTGGCAAAACATCCATTATGAATTTAATGCGTTTTTTTCTACCAGTTCAAAACCGATACAATATCAAGTCATGTAGGGATGTAAGCTTTGATTTTATAAAAGATGGCTACGAAACAATTCATCGTTACAGTCGCCACAGCTTTAGTAATCACAATCCAATAATATGGTGCTTTGATGATTTAGGAACAGAAAATAATTTAAAATATTTCGGTAACGAGTGCAATGTAATGGCTGAGGTTTTATTAAGCCGTTACGATTTATTCGTAAGTCGCAAGCTCCTTACTCATGTAACAACAAATCTTTCTGCTTCTGAAATTGAAGAACAATATGGCAATCGCATTCGCTCTCGCCTAAGAGAAATGATGAATCTTATTTCATTTGAAAAAACAACAATAGATAAACGTAAATAATAACAACCAAAAAATAGAAAACATGTGTAAATCAAAAATCAAAGAATTCCTTCGTAAACTGAAAGTAGTATTCGGTGGTAAAGGTCAAATTCAAAATCCTCGTGAATACGAGCAACTCGAAAGAGAAAACAAATTAGTACTGTCGTACTTAACAGTCCGAAAAATTATTGGGGTATTGGGTTTACTCTTTCCGCTAATTTTAGTACTGGGCTCATTTATTTTAGGGCACTGTTGCAACATTCAAATTTCAATCAGCAATTATTATTACACCAACATGCGAGATGTATTTGTTGGTTACGTCTGCACACTTTCAATTTTCATGCTCTCATACAAAGGCTATGATTTAGCCGACCGTATTGTTTCAGCCCTAACAGGTATTTTTGGATTACTTGTAGCATTAATGCCAACTAATTTAAAAACAGATCCAATCACAGGATTAATACCACCATGTAATATTTGGTGCAATGTAGAAAAGCATAATTGGATAGGTATAGTACATTTAGCATCAGCCGGATTATTCATCCTCGGCATGGCCTATTTTACACTTTTTCTATTCACCAAGGGTCAAACCACACCCACACCCCAAAAACTCATTAGGAACAAAATCTACAGGATTTCAGGCTACATAATGCTAGGTTGCATTGCCATCTTAATCCTCTTTTTCGCCTTACCCGATTCCGTAAGCGCACCTCTTCTCAAATTCAAACCCGTTTTTTGGCTCGAAACCATCGCATTCCTAGCCTTCGGCTTCTCATGGCTCGTGAAAGGCGAAACAATTTTGTCAGATTAAATATCACATCAATTCAATATTTAATTTTTTATTAACACATAGTTTTTCGAATAATATAAATGTTATATTTGTCAAAATTTGACAAGTCAATTTTATATAAATGGAAAACGAGTTTGGTAATAAAATTAAGAAACTGAGAGAAGAAAATGGGTTATTACAGCGAGAGGTTGCGAGTTTATTAGATATAGATAACCCATTACTAAGCAAGATTGAAAGAGGAGAAAGAAAAGTAAAAAGGGAGCAGGTTTTTAGATTCGCCCAGGTTTACAAAGTAGATCCAGAAGCGTTACTGACAGATTGGTTAGTAGATCAAATATTTGAATTATTAGAAAATGAAACTGTTGCCTATAAAGCAATACAAATTATTGTTGAAAAAGTAAAGAAAAACAATCATGGGAAAGCCGTTTAAAAAAGAAATTGGCCAGCTATTTGAAACTGTTAAATGGACGGAGAGTCAAGATACAAATTCATTAGCTGCATTTTTCAATAAATCGAAAGGACATCCATACTATATTGTTGGATCAGGAGGTTCATTAAGTGCTTGTTACTACCTTGCAAATTTGCTGCAAAATAGCGGGCAATTTGCAAAGGCAATTACACCACTGGATATATTTTATTCAAAAGAAGTTTTACATAATTGTAATGTAATTTTTATTAGCTCAAGCGGAAGAAATACGGATATTTTATTTGGATTTGATATTGCAATAAGTCAAAATCCAAAAAACATATGTACGATATCAATGAGAGAAGATTCTCAACTTGCGAAATCAGCTAATTCATATTCAATTAGTAAATCGATTGATTTCTCCTTGCCATCAAAGAAAGATGGATTTTTAGCTACAAATTCATTAGTGGCCTATTTTTCCTTATTTCATAAAGCGTTCGATAATAAATGTGTCAAGTTAAAAGAAAACTATATTAATGATCAATTTCAATTTGAGTTAAAAGACTTCACAGATCGGCTATCACCATCACATTCACTCACTGTGCTTTATGGTGGTTGGGGTCAATCTGTAGCATACGACCTGGAATCTAAATTTACTGAAGCAGCTTTAGGGAATGTTCTACTTAGTGATTATAGAAATTTTGGTCATGGAAGACACCATTGGTTTGCAAAAAGAGGTAAATTATCAGCAATCGTTGCGCTAGTTACACCGGAGGAGGAGCAAATCGCCAAAAAAACATTAGATCTGATCCCCTCATATATTCCGAAGTTATTTATCATCAGTAAAGAAATATCTTCTGCTTCAAGTATAGAACTTTTAATAAAGTCATTTTATTTAGTAAATGCCTTCGGTGAAATGCAATCTATTGATCCTGGAAAACCTGGTGTTCCAGAATTTGGGAGCAAACTATATCACTTAAAGTACTCTTCATTTTACAAACAGAATAGGGCTAGTAAAATGGATTTGCGAATGGAAAATGCTATTCTAAAAAAGACTAGTCAGTCATCTATTAGTGAAATTCCGAAAAATGAACTTGAATACTGGACAGAAAAATTTACTGCATTTGATAAAAAAATAAAAGGTGCAAAATTCTCTGCGATTGTATTTGATTATGATGGAACCTTATGTTCACAGGAGGATAGATTTAAAAGGAAGTTAGATGACGAGATTACCCTTGAGTTAAATCGATTATTAAAAGCGGGTCTGACAATTGGTATAGCTACGGGTAGAGGGCAGTCTGTTCGTGAGGATCTACAAAATACAATAACTAATAAATCGTATTGGAAAAATATTGTTGTTGGATATTACAATGGGTCAGACATAGGATATTTAAATGACGATAATCTTCCAAACACAAAATTAAAAACAAATAAGAAGTTAGTTGAGATAGAGGCAAAAGTTAAGGCATTAAAATTACCCTATAAAAACGTTGAGATAAAACTAAGACCAAATCAGCTAACTATTGAAACTACTGATCTTTCAAACTGGATAACTACAAAGCGTATAATTCAAAATATGGTTATGAGTCATTCAGATAGTGAACTACAGCTTTTAGAATCCACACATTCCATAGATGTTGTTGTCAAAAAAACAGCTTCAAAGGTTAACGTTATCGAATTCTGTAACTCAAAAAACACAAAATTTAGCTGCTTAACAATTGGTGATAAAGGTCAATGGCCTGGTAACGATTATGAATTATTAGCGTCCGAATACTCTTTAAGTGTTGATGAAGTATCACCAGCGCCAGACAGTTGTTGGTCATATAACAGGCCGGGTATCTTAGGTGTCAAAGCCACTTTGGAATATTTGCGATCAATAGAAATTCACGATAAATATTTTACAATTGATATATGAAAAGTGAGATCGCGCAGGCACTATTAAACAAAATTTTAAGTATCCCAGATACTGATACGGAAAGAATGACCAAAATCGGCCGCTATTTCCAGAATATGGCTAGATATAAATTTGATGATTATCATCAATACTATCCAGGTATGCGATTCCTAGAAAAGCTTGCTTTATGGTTAAATCAATTTGAAGAGGCAGATAGAGATACTGCACTGGAATTTATAGAAGAAAAATTAGTGTTTATTTCGCATGCTGAAATGAACTTATTAGTATCATCGGTTTTTCCTGATAAAATTAAAAATATTTTAATCGGTAAAATCGCAGACAAAAAATCTATTCCATATTGGAAAATAGATGGTATTACATCAACTCAGGAGTATAAAGCCTTAAAAAGAAAATGTCTCTTTTGTGGTTTAAGTGATGGCGCAAGAACGGAAGTATTTAGACGTTCAAATCCAGGTGTTATATCGCATGAGCAGGTCTATTTAACCTACGAGCTTTCAGTAGATAGAGCGATGGAAATGTCCAAGAAATTGAAGGAAGATCTTAAAGATATTTATGGTGCAGAGCCATCAGAACAAGACTCGAAATTTCAGATGTTATTTTTATTGGACGATTTTTCCGCGAGCGGGACATCATATTTGAAATATAAAGATGAGGGAAAGAAATTTAAAGGAAAGATCGCTCAATTATATGATAATCTTTACAAAAATAAGGAACAATTTGAATCGGTTTTTGATTTGGATAATTTGGAAGTGCACATTGTAATATATATGTGTACTAAACAGGCTATTGACCAAATATCCAAAACTATTTCAAACGCTGATTGGCCATATAAAAATTTACATATTGAGCCCATTTATATAATTGATGATTCGATCAAATTGAATCCTGGTTCGGATGATAAATACATTGCTCTTTGTAATAATGTGAAGTATTATGATAAAGATGGGATTGAAGATGAACACACAGGTACTAACATTCAAATGGGGTACGGTAAATGTTCGCTTCCTATTGTTCTTGGTCATAATACACCTAATAATTCCGTTCCGTTATTATGGTCTTATGACAGTTGTTTAAAATTTAAAGGTTTATTTCCAAGAATCCCTAGACACAAAGAATTATGAGAAGTGGTATTAATCCTTTTTTTAGTCGTGCTTCAGAATACGTAGGTTCTGATGGTAAATTTATTAAACTATTCAGTCCGGAAATTCTATTCTTATTTAAAGATTATCCGATCTTAAATACTGTAAATATATTTAGGAGTTCCCCAGGTGGTGGTAAAACTACCTTGTTAAAATTGTTTACACCCCGGGTTTTGCATGAAATAATCAAACATCAGAAGCATGATGAAGGCTGCAAAGAAATCCATAAAATTTTAAAGGAACTTTATGTTGTGGATGATCGTAAACCACTCATTTCTGCCTCTCTTATTTCTTTCAATAATGAATACTCATCATTGGAACATATTGATCTTAGTGAGGTTCAAAAAGAAAGGCTCTTTTACTCATTGCTAAACATTAGAATTGTAATTTCAATTCTGCACTCATTGTCAATCTCAAAAAACCTAAATTTCCCTGAGGACCTTCATTTATTAGAAATAAAGAATGTAACAGGGGTGAATGTTCCGCAAAGTGTGATGGCCCTTAAAACAGGACAAGATTTTTTTAATTGGGCAAGCTCGTTAGAAGAATCTGTTTGTAAAGAAATGGACAGCTTTAGTTTTGATATTTCTGTTCTAGAAGGTAATATCGAATTGTTTTCATTGGAATTATTTAACAAAGAAAATATATTTTTCGAGAATAAGTCAATCGAAGAAGATATACTTGTTATGCTTGATAATGTTCATGATTTATCTAAATCTCAAAGATCTAACTTACTGAACAAAATAATTAATAAAAGACCACCGGTTACAACCTGGGTTGCTGAAAGGTTAAAGGCTCTAACAATGGATGAAATCCTTGAAGGAACAACATCAGTAAGGGATCGGAATACAATATATTTAGAACGTTATTGGTCAAGTAAAAGCTTTGAAAAATTTGCCAGATCGGTTGCCGATAGAAGAGTAGCAGCTGTATTCGAAGATGAGATAACCAACTTTACAAGTTTTCTATCAACAACTTTTACAAACGAAACCAATTCAACAATTGTAAGTGGCAAGAAAACAGTTGAAGAACGTGTGAAGCAAAAATTTCATGATGATAAATATAAACAATGGCTTAATTCAAAAGACGGAGAATATGAAAATGACTTTGACGGCTTAGTGTCTTGGCGCACGTTGGAAATTTTGCTAACACGAGATGAAAATAAGCCCCAAAAGGAAATGGATTTTGGAGAAGAACTTGCTGAAGAACAATTAGAAGTTCAAGAGGGCAATGACGTGAAAAATGCCGCTAAATTATTTTTGCATGAAGAAATGCAGGTGCCTTATTACTACGGATTTTCCGCCATCAGTAAATTGTCTTCATCAAATATTGAACAGTTCTTGAGTATCGCAGGAAATGTTTTCGAGGATATTCTTTCTAAAAAAGTATATAAAAAACTTAAAAAGGATTACAATCTTACTATTACACCAGAAAGGCAAGAAGAAATTATTTTAAAAAAATGTAAAGTTCAGTGGAAAGAACTTACAGAAAAAGTTCCAAATTTTCTTGAAATATCAAATTTTCTTGAATCCTTAGGAAAATTCTGCTACTCCCAAACATACGTGCCTAATGCCTGGAATTCTCCTGGCATCAATGGAATTGCAATAACCATGAGCGACCGGCTTTTTTTGAAGGATACAGTCTTAAAAAATGTTGACCACCCAATGTATAGGTTTGCACGTTGTTTAGTAACATGTATTTCTTATAATCTTATCGATTATACTTTGAATTATAAATGTCAGGGCAAAATTTTAATGGTTCTCTATTTAAATCGAATGTATTGCGTTAAGTACAACTTGCCATTAGATAATGGCAAATTCAAAATTAAAAAGTTAACTGACTTAGCACCGTGGACTGATAAAATTTATACACCTACAAAAAATAAAAATTTATGGGAGCAGGATTAAGATGGGAAAATAATTTTATCCGGAAAGGTGCTGAATTTAGTCAGTTCTGGACTGATTATTTGGCAAGTAGTGAAAGAAATGTTTGTTATATAATGGGGATAGGCTTTGACCCAAGAACTAATCACGGTATTTCAAAAATATTTTCACTCGAAGGAAAAGGTGTTCGAAAGTGCATTGCTTTCAAATATAAAAAAGATAATTTAGTTCAGGATAGAACACCGAATCAACATGTTTTAAAGCACACAGAAGTACTTGAAAAATTTTTAAAGGAAACCGTTGGAATCGATCCAGTTTATAAGGATCTAATTACAAGATCAGACGAAGACAAGAGCATAGCATCTATAAGCAGTTCCAAAATAATTAATTCAGCAGATTTGGAAGGCTTCACGGATATTATTGTAGATATTAGTGCGATGTCGAGAGGAGTGTTTTTACCATTAATTAATAAAATGCTTTTCCTAATAGATCAACAAACATCACCTAAGCAAAATTTACATATTGTGGTAGCAGAAAACCCCGTGTTGGATTCTGCTATTGAAGATAAGGGTGTAGAAGAGCAGATGACATTTCCACACGGTTTTAGAATTTCGGATATTGCAAAAACGGATGAGTATTCTAAAATTTGGATTCCAATGCTAGGCGAGGGCCAATTAGAGCAATTCAAAATAATTAATAAGGAACTTGAACCAGTTGCGGTATGTCCTGTGTTACCATTTCCGTCAATAAATTTGAAGCGTGGAGACAATTTGATTAATTATTATCAGGATTATCTTTTTAACGATCCCGATTTTGAACCTAATAATATTATTTATGCAGACGAGCAGAATCCGTTTCAGATATACAGACTTTTGACAAGAACTATCGATCAGTATCATAACACTTTTAAAATATTAGGCGGTTGCAAAATCATTTTGTCAACTCTTTCAAGTAAATTGATGACTATAGGTGCTTTTATGGCTTTTTATGAGTCAAAAAAACAAGATAAAATTGTTGGAATAGCGCATGTAGAATCGATTGATCATCATTTGGATGACCAATGTAGAACAGAGAATTCGGAAAATGATATATTATATGAAATTTGGCTAACAGGAGAACCATATGGAGAATAAAATAAAAAAGAAACAAATTAAACCAATCTGGATTGGTACTGGGTTAGTTGCCCTGGATATTATTATAGACGATATAAACAATAGTCCTGAACAATTGCTTTCAGGAGGTTCTTGTGGCAATGTGAGTTCTATTATGTCCTATCTAGGTTTTGAATCTTATGTGATTTCTAGGTTAAAGAACAACTTAGCTACAAAAGCTGTAATAAAAGATTTAAAGAAATGGAATGTCAAAACTAAACTGGTGACAGTAACATCTGATGGATCAACGCCTATAATTATTCAAAGAAATAAGAGAAATAAGTTAGGGGAACCCATTCATAAATTTGAGTTTAAGGATCCTATAGATGGCGCTTGGTTGCCAAACTATAAGCCAGTTTTAAGTGCAGATGTACCTGAAATTGTAAAGAAAACTAGTGAACCAGTAATATATTATTTTGATAGAATCAATCGAGGTTCAATTGATTTTGCAAAATATTATAAATCCAAAGGAGCTCTTATCTATTTTGAACCGAGTTCTATTGGCGAAATGAGACTATTTGAGGAATGTCTAAAGGTAGCCGATATTATAAAATTTTCAGTAGATAGAATCAGTAATTACAGCGAATTATTTCCTGTTCAACGTGTACCTCTTGAAATACAAACCCAAGGTGATAAGGGTATTAATTATAGATTTAGTCATACTTTGAAAGAAAAAAAGTGGGTTAATTTAAAAAGTTTTTCAATCTCTTGTCTAGTTGATGCTTCGGGCGCTGGTGATTGGATGTCGGCAGGATTGCTTACTAAAGTTGGTAAACAGGGATTAAAGGGTTTTAGTAACATTGATCAAAAGAAAGTAGTTGAAGCGTTAAAATTTGGCCAAGCGCTTGGTTCTTTAAATTGTTTTTATACTGGAGCAAGGGGCTTAATGTATCAGTGCACAAAAAATCAGGTAGAGAATTTAGTGAAACAGTTACAAAAAACGAAAGGAACATATTCATTAACTACTAAAACAGGAAATAAAAAGCGTCAAACAAATTTGGATATTGGCAAACTTTACAAATAGACTCTTCAACTCCAAATATTCAGAACGTTCCCTTCGGGCTCGATTTCCGCTCCTATCTTTTTATGAAAAATAAAAAGGTAATCTGCTGAAATCTCGCACGCATTAAATCCTTTTTACAAGAAATATTTATATTCGAAAAGAAGATTCTGCACACAAGTCAACACAAAGGTTATAAGGTGTTCCTCAGCTGGTGCAAAGCAAAAAGATGCGCCAAACCAATGTAGCATTTGCTTTTTGTGTCTATTTTTTAAGGTTTTTAGCAAAAGCTACATTGCCCACTTCCGTTGCTCATTCTCACTTCGTTTCATTGCGCTACTCAGTGGGTTAAAAGTTTGTCACACTTTTTGCATTTTGCACGAGCTTCGTCACGTCAGCCTCCTTCATTGCTCAAAGCCACTTCATTCTCTGCGCTGGGTTTCATTTCGCTTCGTTCATTTCAGTCGCTTCTCGCAATGCCGGCTGCCCATAATTTTGCTCGCCTGCTGGTCGCCTTGGGCTGCGGGGCTGTCACAGTTTTTGTAAGAAAAACAAAAACTCCGCCAGCCCCTTGTGTTTACAACATAGGTCGCACCCGTGCCTTAGTCGGCACTCCCGTGCTCCCACCCAAGGCTCCACTCGCAGGACGGCTCGCTAAAGCTGCACAAGTGTCCGCAATCCATTCCGTTGCACTTCATTCATTGCA
Organism: Bacteroidia bacterium; assembly: GCA_044352985.1. Classification (GTDB taxonomy): domain Bacteria; phylum Bacteroidota; class Bacteroidia; order B-17B0; family Aurantibacillaceae; genus JADJDM01. The sequence goes on along the minus strand of JBILCU010000002.1, from coordinate 210,982 downwards.
GCCACTTCTCCCACCGCACAGCCGCAGGCGCTATAACCCCAGCCCATTAAAATCGGTTCAATTTAGAAGCACTTTTTTATTATATTTACTATACAAAAAAACCACCTTTATGCTCAATAAAATCATCCTTGAGAAAGCTGACTTAATCTCATATTCTCAATCTGAAATAAGCAATATTGCTTCTTCATCAAATCACATGAGAGGCATCATAAAAAACCAGCCGGACTTTAACGAATCATTTGTGGCAGGTTCATATAAAAGAAATACAATGGTTAAAGGCATTAGTGATGTAGATGTTTACTATCAATATACAGGATCAGGTAATCCCCAGGCTGCTTTAGACAGACTTAAAAGTTGTTTGGTAAAAACCTATTCAAGCTCAACAATAAAGCAGGATAAACCATCTATTCTCGTTGATTTCGACAAGATACCTTTTAACATTACTCCATATAAGAAAGATATTTATTCAACAACCATCAGCATTCCCAATGATAATTTATTAGGATGGCGTCCAATTAATTTAACTCCGCTTGAAACATCCGTTGCTTCGCTCAAAGGAAAAAATTCACAGTACGGATCTTTGATCAAAATTTTGAAACTGTGGAACAAATGCCATAAAAAAGGGATTAAGAATTTTGATATCGAACAGAAAGTAGTCAATGCTTTTAATTCAAATTTTTCTCACAACCTTACTATAACAGCGATGATGCAATCGTTTTTCAAATTTCATAATTTGCATAATGACTCGGTAAAAATGGTTGATTTGGTTGGAATGAGTGCGCGTTTGAATGAAGCGCAATTAAAAACAGAGTGGCTTAAATACATAGAAAATAAATAATGAAAGCAACAGAAACCTTAAAAGCATTGAGAAAATTAAAGGTCGATTGCCTTTATAATAAGGACACTCATTTTAATGCTGGCCAAAGAGTTCATACAGAAGCTCATCGCTTTAGACTATTCCTAATTATAGGAACTATATCTGCATCATTTTCTACAATCATGAATGTTGGTGTTTGGGATAAAATACCAGGCGACACAGTTATTATTCAGGTCATTGTAAATGTTCTGGGAGCATTGGGTGGTTTCCTGATGCTTTATACTACAACATTCACCGGGTATAATGATAAAATCGAATTATCAAGTAAACATTACAGTACTGCAAACAACATAAACCTGCTTTATAAAAAAGTAAGAACAACGGAGGCTGCTTACATTGATACTTTGATTTCAGAACAAGATCTTTTGAAAAAGCTAGACGAGTATATCACAGAGTACACTTCTTTTAGTAACGCTGCACCTATAACAAAAGAGGTGGACTTTCTTAAGACAAAAGAGAACATTGACAAAGGCTACGCAGATTATACAAAAGAAGAACTCAAAGTATGACGGATATTAATGACTATCTCACTAAACTATCCCAACAACTTGTTGTTCCTGATAGTGAGAAAAAGAAAATTGACACATCTCTCACTTTTCTAAAAGAGAAAATTTGGGGCTTGTTTCAAAATCGTCTCGCTGACGTAACTGTTTTCGGTTCCTATGATAGAGGCACAATGTTACCTCAGGCCATTGACAAAGATGCCGATGTTGATATATTAGTAATCTTCAAAAAGGACGAATTCCAACCTCAAACATATTTAAATCAACTCAGGTCATTTTCGGAAAAAACCTACCCGAAATCAAGCGTCTTCCCTCAGTATCCAAGTATTGTAGTTGAATTAGATCATGTACGATTTGAATTAGTACCTGCAATTTCAGATAAAGATTCCTGGAGTAACTCTGGTTTACTTATTCCTGCCCCTCCAAGTAAGGATTTCAAATGGCTCGAGACAAATCCTGTAAAATTTAAGAAAAGGGTTCTTGATAAAAACGAGCAGGAAAAACAATTAATGATACCTCTTTTAAAATTGATGAAATACTGGAATGTTTTACAGGGAGGCCCTTTCACTTCGTATTATTTAGAAAACTTTGCTACAGGTAGAAATTATCCAAGAAAGAATCTAAAAGAATTCTTTTACGAAATAATTTACGATATCGCAGACCAAAGGCATGAACCAAAAGAAAGGAAAGCCATCGATGAATTATTTGAAAAGCGAAGACGCCTAAAAGTTTTTGAAAAAGATAATATTCCGGAATACATAGAACAAGAATTAATGAGTTTCTTACCTCACGTTAAATAACAATAGTGTGCCTCAACATAAATCTATAGAAGCTTTAACAAATCATAAAATTTGGTTTGATTTTAGTCGTCAACAAAAAAAAGTAGCAGAAGCATTATTGGATTCCATTACTCAAGGAGACCTACTTTTAAGGGCAAAGGAAGAGGGTAATTTTGATGAGTATATAACAATATTTAGTAATGCACATTATCATTGGGGAATTGCTATTGAAAATGGATTTAAAGCCTTAATAATAAAGCATCAACCTTCATCTGTAAAATATGAAATTTCAAATGGCGAAGTTATTGTAAAAGCAATAGGGCCAAAAGCGGGTAAAACTCATGATTTATTACAACTTGCTGAAGTTGTAGGAATATTCAAACAAGAAACTGGTTTGTATAAAACTGAGGAAGAAAGTAAACCATTGAAAGAGGTTTTGCGCCACTTAACGGATATGATACGTTGGGGTGCTAGATATCCGTTGCCAATGAATTCTGCAAACACACATAAATTTTCAGGAAACATGCCTTCTGTGCTTGTTTATGGTTTTCATATCTTAGATGTAATGGATCCTTTATTTGAATTATTTGATAACGAAGATGAATATATGTTGCACAGTGACGCTACAATAAATATTATTTATAAAAAACGTATTGACCAACCATCAATTCTTAGCTTACTATCAGAAATTGAAAAAGCAATTGATTCTGGCCATAAATCAATAAATATTTTTATCGATACACATGGTGGCGAGTTTCCTTATGCAATAGAATTTTATGATAAACTACAGCCACTATTACTTAAAGCAAAGTTCTCTGTTTACAATTCGGGCAAAGTAGAATCATGCGGTATGGTACTGTATTTAGCATTTAAAAAGAACCGATTTACTCTTCCTAGCCATAACTTTATGATTCATAGTACTAGAAAAAAAAGTACTGGCGAGATTGATGAATTTTCTAAACACTGCAATACAGTTATGGCAGATATTCTGATAAAAAAAACAAAAATGGGAGTACTTCTATTTAACCAAAGTTTACAAACAGGCATTGATGAAAATTTTCAGGAAAAAGTTGCTTTGAATTTTGAAATTGCTCATCGAGTAATCCCAACACTTCCAGAAGCCCCCGAAACAGTATTTATATAGATTTGTCATGAAAGTAGATCCATTCCTTAGCGCATTAAATAAAAATTGGGAAGAAATTAAACCCGAATTGCTTAAGAAAGCAGAAACTTCTGTGTTTATAAGAACCGACATTTTATTTAAACCTGACTATACATTTTCTATTAACAAAAAGCCTGGCATCTATTTATTTTTCATAAAGCCAAAAGAAGATCTTACTTACGAAGACTTCATTGCACGCTGGAAAGGTGCTGCCCAAAAAATGCATTCGGGTAGAATAAATAAGAAGAAAATCAAGGTTCTGGAAAAAGACAAATGGCATCCACTTTACATTGGAAAATCAGAAGAATTACTTTCAAGAGTTACTGAGCATTGTTTTCAACCTATTGATAAAACAACCTATTCCTTAAAGATGGCACATAGGAAGGAAATAATTGAAGTAGCAGATTTTTCTTTCGGATCATACGAATTAAATATGACGGAATCCTTTCCGAACTATTTGTTTCAGTTTCTATTAGTTAACATCGAAAGAGAATTGCGCGCGAGACACAAGCCATTAATTGGTAAACAATAATTTCTGTTCCAATCCTAAATTAAAAAACACCGCAAAGTTAGGCGGGCGCACAAGCCAGCCCTTCAAGCTTATCAAGGTCAAGCCCTTCGGGTTTTGCTAAAAAAATCTCCACGCTTCATGCGGCTTAAATTAATGCAAATAGCTTTTTTATTTGCCGCATTCAGGTAGTATTTTTTTAGTCAAAAACCTTGACAACCTTGGCATGCCCGCCTTTTAGTTCGGCTTTCTTTTTTATTTTTTTCGGTTTTTATTTTTTCTTTTAAAAATATATGGGGCATGTGGGTTAGCATAATTTTTAAATCCATAATTATGCTCAATCCAAAAATCAAAACTCACAAATTAGGTGTAACCTACAGTCAACCACATTTTTTTATTTTAAACAAAGGCAGAAATGCAGGTAAACCAAGCCCAGATTGGTTTAGTAATTCCTTTGTATTTCTTGCAGATAATGAAGATGAAAAATGGCACTTCTATTATTTATGCCAGGCATTATGGCAAGGCAAATATTTTCATCAAATATTAATTGGCTCTGTAATTGAGTTTATACGCATTGATGAATTTACAATGGCATTGCACCATGCAAATATCACAATCTCTCAAAATAAGGCAGATTTTAATGAAATAATAGGTTATTTCCAGCAGTTGGATAAACATCAAGCAAACCTCACTCAACAAATTAAATTAATTCATCAGGTTCGCCAATCAATGGTTTACAAAATGTTTCATAAATAGTGGGCATTTTTGCCTAATTAAATTTTATATGCAAAGTTAGCAGGTGGGCTGACCCACTTACCGACACTAATAAAAACAAAAGACTACGGCATAAACACAGGCAGACGCACGAGCTTTCATTTATTCCGTTTCCTTTTGTTTTTATTAATCCACCTGCTTAAGGACGCATTTAAAATTTAATCATTATGCAAAAACATCCTCGTATCAAGTCAGGCACACAATCCCTCAATTGTCCATTTGGCAATCAAGTATTGCTTCAGCACATGCAACTTTCACCTTATGCCTTCAATAGGCATTTGCGCAAGTCATCATTTCGTCATTCACCCACACCAAGCATTAAAGTTTATCAGTTGCCCTGCAGCTGTTTTGTGTGGGTCTATGCTTCGGGTATCCGTCAGCTTTCAGCTTTGCCCTTTTAGGGTTCTGCTAAAACAAAAAGGTCGTGTACCATTTTAGCACACGACCTTTTACAAATTTAAATGATTAACAACTACGCATCGCCATTAATCATTCGCCTGATTTTTTTTGCTAACCATTTCAATAACACCGATGCGCTGAAACTAACCACCGCACCTAGTGAAGCAAGGACTACTGTTTTTATGATGTCGGATGAACCTATGTTCATCACTACAGTTAAGACTGTACCGGAAACAGTGCCCAGGATAGTTCCGCTCTCTATGTTATGATGATTTGACATGATTAAGCAGTTTTTCCAGAATCAGCTTTTGTTAATTTGGAATGGCTGCGCATTTCTGTTTTAGAACAATCTTCGCCACATCCACCTTCAGCGCGAAGGTTTAACCATTCTTCTCGTTTTTGCCCTTCTAAACGTCCAGAATCAGCCTTAGTTAATTTAGAACCGGCAACAATTGCATCAACTAATTCTTTCTTTTCTGTATTTAAAATTTGAGCTTTTACATCTACTTCAAGCGTAGTGCTTTTACTTGCCTTTTCTTCCGATTTAATATCGGTAGAAGTAGAGTTGTAATCCACTTCAATTTTAGGGCAACCACAGCCACTTGATTTAAATGTTAGAGAATCCAAATCTTCATAAGCCAAACGCCCTGCATCTGCTTTGGTTAATTTAGATCCTGCTGCAATCGCATCAATCAATTCGCCTTTGCTATTGAAATTTTGCGTTTTTACTTCAACTGAAATAATTGAAGTTGTTTCATTTTTATTGTTCTCTGTCATGATAACATGAATTTTAATAATTAATACTCTTTTTTTTTAGGCTCGCACTCTTCATCTTTAACTGCTACTTGGCTAACTGCAGTCGCTACGCTTCCTGCAACAATTAAGTAACCGCCAGCGGTTACAATTGCAGCGGGTAGGGCAATTGGTGCTGCCACCAATACGCCACCCACAGCAGCTAATGTTAAACCAACCAATCGCATTTTTTTAAAGAATGGAGGAGTGTCGGATTTGCAACGCTCTATGAGCGTTTTTACAAAACCTTTTTTGTTTTCAGTGTTTCCCATAGCTAATTCTCATTAAGCAATTTCAACAACGCTCAATGCATTATGTGCGCCATTTTTTAATGAATATTGAACCGCATTTACCTCTTGGTAGAACTCAATTTGTAATAAATACAAATCAGTTCCTGCGCCACTTGGCACACCCGAAGGAGTTAGAACAACGTTTGTAGCCACACCGTCAATTGGTAAATTCAAAATGTTACTTGGTTGTAAGTCATACAATCCAGTTGCAAAATCCAATCTCAACCAAGAACCTTTTAAGGTTATGTGAGTTGCTCCTGCAGGAAAATTGATATGATTTACAGGTTCTAAACCATTGATGGTGATTACTCCTGTACCTGTATTTACAGCGTATGGTTGAAACAAAATGCTTCCTAAAATTGCACGTTTATTAAAGTTGAAATTCTTTAACAAAGCTTTTGCCTGTGGCAAAGCAATAGCAACACCAACATTTCTTAAACCTCTAACGCTTGTGGGGTCAAGGTTCTTAATATCGGTCATTACTTTTGTTAAACGAGAAACAACTCTGTTATCAGATGCAGTTTGTAGCATGGAGAAAAGCGCAGTTCTCAGGCTTTTACCTGAACTGGCCGATGAACCAAACTCGGCACCGTTTTCACGGGTTCGCACAAAAGCAGCGTCATTTGCGATGCGTTCCGCATCTACGCCACCTTTTTCACGAGCCAAGTGGCCATCCTGTGTTTTGTAAAAGGAAATATCTCCGATTTTTCCTTTTAGCTTGATGATACCTTTTTGTCTTGCCATTTTATGATGGATAAAAAATTAATAATTGATTGAATTATTTGTGTTGCAACACATCAAACGCCACTTTATCGCGAATAAATTTTGTTCGACACTACAAAAGTATTTAGGCTAATTCCTATTGGCAATAGAGCGTGCCCGTTCAATACATTTTGCATCGTCTTTGTCCGTTTTGCCTGTTTACTACCCAAAAAGGAAGAAGTACCTTTGCTCCATATCAACGGTATGGATAAAGCATGGATAATGTATGAAAGAGGTAAAAAGAGTATGTATTTACCCAAAAGATATTATGCGTATCACTGGCAAAAGTGAACGATATTCCAGGAGACTTTTAACCCGGATAAAAAACCATTTCTCAAAGTCTGATCATCAATTTATCACAGTGTCTGAATTCTCATCCTATACGGGAATTGATGAAGCAGTAATTAAAGATTTTTTGAACGATTAATTATTTCAATTTATTTTGGTTCAAATTGTTGCGTAATGAAATACATATATTATCTTTGTAACAACAAAATGTTCTTTGGAGTACAGATTCAAAATCATTCGATTTAAAACAAAATAATGGTGTCCTTTATGGCCGCCTTTGCAAATTATTTTTGCTAAAAGTCTTGATAGTCAACATACTTATGGGTTGTCCACAATATGGCCACCCCGACTTAGTAAAAAAGCCGCTTTTAGCGGCTTTTTTGTTTTTTCAAAAGTTAAAATACTGAAACTAGCGCAAGTCATTAACTAATTGTTGATTTAATGATAAACTCATATCATTAATTGTTAATAATATACCACTTACTATTAAAACAATAACTTTGTGTTTCATTAAAAACAGAGTTAATAGCTGAAATGAAAAACCTGATCAAAAAAATTGCATTTACTTGTTTTTCAAAATGGGTGAAACATCGTTACTTTATCAATCAGGGAAAATTAAATTGGAAATCATTCCATCAATTTAACTTTGAGCCCGAAATATTAATAGTTGAAGATTTATTTAGAGATAACGATAAAGGGATTTTTTTTGATGTAGGGGCCAACAAAGGTGAATATATTTTTGCTGCAGAAAAAATTCTCCCAAAAGAAAACATCTATGCTTTTGAGCCGAACCCAAATTTGTATTTTAAATTAAAGCACCTTTTTAAAAAATCACATATACATCAACTTGCATTAAGCAATCAAAATGGGGATGCAAAACTAAAAGTTCCTTTTCTTAATAACATTGAAGACGATTCGCTGGGTTCTTTAAAAATTGATGAGAAAGAACATAATGAAACTCATGCTGATTTTTACGAAGTAAATACAATAACTCTTGATAGGTATTGTTATTTAAATAATGTTCCACGATTGGATTGTATTAAAATTGATGTGGAAGGTTTTGAATTAAATGTGCTGGAAGGAGGAAAGGAAACCATAAAGGTTCATCAACCTGTTTTAATCATTGAGATTGAAAAACGCCATCATGCAGATAAATCAATTATGCAAATTGTACATGAGGTATGTGCCGCTTATTCAATTAAACGAAAATATTTACCTTATTTTTTTAATCATACTGAACAAAAATTAGCTCCTCTAATTGAAGAACCTAGCCAGGAACAAAAAGATTGGGGTACAAAAAAATACATTAATAATTTTGTTTTTATTCCTGAAGGACATTATTTCCATTTAAAAGTGGAAAACATAAAACCACTTTAATTTTTTCCTTATGCAACATTTAAAAGCAGCAGTTTATTTTTCAGCAGGAATTGGCGATGCTTTACTTCTTACGCCATTAATTAAACAATTGAAAAAAGAAGGTTATCATGTTACCGGTATTTTTACTTCTGTTTTTAAAGTGCATGAATTATACGATGATATTAAATTGCTGGATGATAAAATTGTGATTTTAAGTAAACCTAAAAAGGTTTGGTTCGTTGGAAAATTTTTTCTTAATAAATTTCATCTTTCTATAGTTAATTATTTTGCTGCCAATAAAACCAATTTAACCGTTGCATCAAAAACTTCATTACGAGTTATTACTAATCGTGATGTAGTGTTTCAAAAAATTAAATTGAATAATGTGCATTTTATTCAGCCTCAATCAGCTTTACATGACGCGCAGCAAAATCTTAATTTAATTAATTCGTCACATAGTTTAAATGAAAGTGATTTTAAAATAGATTTAATAAATAAATTAAAAGTAAAACCTATAAAACAGACAATTGCCATACAATGTGGGGCAGGTAACAATAAAACTCCATATAAAATTTGGGACACTGATAAATGGATACAATTAATCAATCGTATTCATGTTGATTTTCCTGAATTGCAAATTTTATTGTTAGGAGATAAGCATGAAGTTGGTTTAAATAAAAAGATTAAATGTGAAAATACGATTCAGCTTGCCGGAAAAACAAGTTTAACAGAACTTCCTTCAATTATAAATCATACAAATTGTTTTATTGGCTCTGATAGCGGATTAATGCATCTTGCTGCAGCATTAACTAAACCAACATTTACCATTTGGGGTGCTTCCAATGAAAGCTTATATTCTTATTCAGCATTTAATTCAACAAAGCATCAACTTATTTTTAATGATCAAATTAATTGCAGGCCTTGTAGTGTATGGATTAATCCAAATGCTAGTAGGGTAAAAAACGCAGATGACTGTCCTGATTTTAAGTGCTTAAAAGAGTTAAATGTAGATTTAGTTTATCAAAAACTAAATGTATTTTTGAAACAGCATTTAATTAATGATTAAGAAAATAATACAAACTATTTTCTCAAAAGGAATTGTTTCCGTTTTGAATTTCATTATTGTAATGCTTACTGCTAAGTATACCGGCGCAGTAGGCAGAGGAGAAATTAGTTTAATGTATCTCAACATCACCTTAGTGTTGATGTTTAATGATTTAATTGGTGGAAGTGCACTGGTTTATTTAATCCCAAAAATAGGCGCTAAAAAAATAGTTTTGCCAGCATTTATTGTCGCAGTTTTTAGTGCCGTTATACTTCCTTTAGTGTTAAATTTTTACCATCAGTATTCTTTACAGCAATTAATGTGGTTCATCTCATTGTCTTTAACTCTTAATTTAAGTAGTATTTCCAATGTGTTTTTAAATGGTTTAAATAAAATAAAATTCACCAATTTATTTACTGTTGTTCAAACAGTCACGATTTTTTTGTCGCTTTGTTTCTTTATTTTCGTTCTTCATCTAAATTCATCAATCGTCTATTTTGCTTCTTTATTTATAGGTTTTAGTGTAAATTTTATTTTGAGTTTTTTTGCATTGTTTAATCAGCTTTTCCCAATTGTTAAAGCTCCCATTTTAAAAACCATTAAAGATATTTTATCTTATGGTTTTATTGTGCAGGCAGGAAATTTAATTCAATTACTTAACTATCGTATTTCTTACTATTTTATAGATGTATTTTATCCTGAAAAAGGCAAGTTTATGCTTGGGGTATTTTCTACTGGTTCTTCTATTGCTGAATCTTCCTGGGTGATAATGAATGGGATTTCCATGGTTCAATATGCTGCTATTTCAAATAATGACGCTTCTGATAAACAAAACAGTTTGTTCTCAATACAGTTATCTAAAATATCATTATTGCTTACTGTTTTATTTATGCTAATTATTATATTGCTCCCTAATTCATTATTCATATATTTTTTCGGGAAGGATTTTACTGAAATGCAGGAAGTCATTAAAATTTTAAGCCCAGGTATCATCATCATGGGTTTCACTGGAATATATTCCCATTATTTTGCAGGTACAGGTTTAATGAAAGTGAGTACGTATGCTTCATTAACAGCGTTAATTGTTTCTGTTTTATCCGGTTTCATTTTAATTCCATATTATGGATTATATGGCGCTGCTTATAGCATGGTATTGTCTTACTTTACGTCATCTATTTATTTAATTTTAAATTTCAGGGCTAAAACAAATTGCTCGTTGAAAGAACAATTTTTCGACTTTAAAAACGTATTTACAAAAACAGATAATTTTTAATGTGCGGTATTTCAGGAATAGTTTTTTTAAATAGGAAAAATTTTTCCATTAAAAATGCTGTTTTTAATATGAGCCAAAGTATTCGACACCGTGGGCCAGACGATGAAGGGTTTGTGTTAATGAATGAAACACATTATTTAACTGCCGGTTCAGATGATACACAAAAAAAAGCTTTTGAAACGTCATTATACTACTCGCCCAAAAATAATATCAATGAGTTAAACGATGAATCTTTTCATGTGGCTTTAGCACATAGAAGGTTATCCATTATTGATTTAAGCCCTTTGGCACATCAGCCCATGTGTGATTCTACTGAACGCTATTGGATAACCTTTAATGGTGAAATTTATAATTACATTGAGTTACGAAAAGAACTCGAAGATGCAGGTGTTTTATTTCAAACGCAATCGGATACTGAAGTTGTTTTGCATGCTTTCAAAAAATGGGGAAAAGACTGTGTTGGTCGATTTAATGGAATGTGGGCTTTTGTTATTTACGATAGAATATCTCAGCAACTTTTTGCATCGCGCGATCGCTTTGGTGTGAAGCCATTTTATTATTATTTTAAAGATGGGATTTTTTGTTTTTCATCCGAACAAAAAGCAATTGTCACGCAAGATTTTTACAAAAAGGAAATCAATGATAAGGCAATTGTTGATTTTTTTGAATACCACGAACAGGAATATGAAGAAGAAGGATTTTTTAAATATATCATCGAATTGTTTCCTTCGCATCACTTGCTTTTAAATTTAAAATCGCGTGAACTTAACATCGAAAAATATTATTCTTTATCAGTTAATAATTTATACGAAGATTTTAATTCAAATTCGTTTGACCAACATGTAGAAAAAACTAAATCACTTTTTACAGAAGCAGTTAAATTGCGTTTACGGGCTGATGTTGATGTAGGTGCATGTTTAAGTGGAGGAATTGACAGCAGTGCAATCAGTGTAAAAATGAATGAATTATTAAAAGGAAAAAATCCATTTCATTTGTTTACTGCTACTTTTCCAAATGAAAAAAATATTGATGAAAGTAATTGGGCAAAACAAATTGCAGATACAACCAATAGTGTTTGGCATACTTGCTCCCCGGATTCGACCGGATTATTTAAAGAGTTAAACAATCTGGTGTATAGTCAGGATATTCCATTGTGGAGCAGCAGTACCTATGCCCAGTTTAAAGTGATGGAGTTGTGTCGACAACACAATATTAAAGTGATATTGGACGGGCAAGGTGGTGATGAATTGTTTGCCGGTTACTTGCCTTACTTTGCAAATTACTGGAATGAACTTAAATCAAACAAAGGCTTATTGAGTGTAATAAATTCATTTAAATATTCCGGTGGAATAAGTAATCAACTTTTATTTTGGATAAAAGAAAATGCAAAACAATACAAACCATCTGTTTTGGGGAAAATCTATCATCAAAAAAATTCCAACAAACGATTTCTTTCAGCAGAATTAGTTAATGGTTCGCATAAAAATAACAGAACAGCTGAAAGTATTTTAAATAAAGCGCTTGAGAAAGAGTTTATCAATTCACGTTTAAAATTGTATTTAAAATGCGAAGACCGATGTTCGATGTGGCATTCGGTAGAGTCTAGGACACCATTTGCTGATGATATCAATTTAATTGAAAATACATTTTCAATTCCTGGCAGTTACAAAATGCATGGAAACATTACCAAAAAAATACTGCGTGAGGCAACTAAAGATATTTTGCCTTCAAGCATTTATAACCGAAATGATAAAATGGGTTATGTAACTCCTAATAACAAATGGTTGTATGGTAATATCAATTTGGTAAAACAAATTATTTCCGAATCAGATGGTAGATACATCAATAAAAGTATTTTACTTAACGAACTTGATTCGCTACTTCAATCTCCTACTGAAAAAACGATTGTTTTTAAAGCATTGACTTTTTTGATTTGGAGAAAAGTATTTGGGATTTAAATTTATGATTTCAAATAAACTCAATAAAATTATTTTAAGTTGAGTATTTTTAATTTCACCAATGAATCAGTTATGGAGATTGCTTGTTGATTTGTCAAATTAAAATTTTGTTTTAATAAAATATCCATTCCGGTTTGATAATGCGCATATAGTTTCTGGTTTAAATCTGAATAATAAATTTGATCATATAATTTTCCGCTTGATAGTTGAATTACATTTAGGCTTATTAAATTAATTTGTTTTAAGCTTCCATCTGAGCAACTAAAAAACAGATTATCGTTGTCAATTTGTGCAGCATCTTTTATCGTTGTCGTTGATGAGAATACGGTTGTAAATGTATTGGTTAACGAATTCCATTTTACAAGTTGACTACCTAAATTAACTATTTCTAAAAGAAAATAAATTTCATACTCAGATTTAAAAAAAGCTTTTTTATAAATAAAGTTATCATTCAATACCTGTTTTATGATAGAAGTTCCTTTTTCGAAAATAATAGTTTTGTAATTATTGGCTAAAGTTGCATGCTTTAGATTAACGATCAAATAATTGCCACATTCCAGTAAGTAATTCACCTTGTAATTGATTTCATTACAGAGGTAAGATCTTCTCAAACTTCCCTGATGAGAGTACTCTGCACAATTACCATTAATTAAAGAAACAAAAATGCTATTGTTGTCATTTACGCAGCTACTATTATTAATTCCGTTAATTTGAATTTGCCAAAGTAATTGCTGATTACTAATGTCAAAGCATTTTAAAAGGCTTGAAGTGCAGATGTAATAATGTTGATGATAGGAATTGGATTCAAAAGAAAATAAAGCAGTCGATTCATATATATTAGAAATAAAGTTGAAACTGCTGTCGAATTGTTTAATCGTATGTGTTGAGTTGTGATAGAATTGCCCATAAATTGTTTTTAGATAATTTGGAGCCCCATTAATGTAAATAGGTAGTGCAATGGTTTTTCTATTTACTTCATCATAAACATCAGCATAAATAGTATAATTGCCACTTTCTAATTTGTAATCATTTATGACTACTTCAATTTCTATTTTTTGATTTTTCCCACTTAATTGCCAGGAATATGATTCAAGGACAGAATGGTCAAATTCATCTTTAAAATAAACTTCAAGTTTTTTTAATTGAGTTTCATCGCTTACTTCAAGTGTTATATTAAATGTGTCGTAAACAGAAAATAGTGAATTGGAAGAAGGAGAAATAAATTGAGCATTTGGTAAAATGGTATCTTTTTCCTCTTTTTTACATGATGAAAAAACTATAAAAATAAATGCAAGTAGAAGTGTAGCTCGGAAATAATAAAAATTATGTTGAGGTTTGATCCTCATTTTACAAGTTTAAAATTTATAACTCATCCCGATAGCCATTACTTGTTTAAATTGTAAATCCGGACCAAAGGATCCTTTTTTACTACCTGTATTTCTTAAGATATCAATGTCGTCATCATAAATCAGCTGGGTTGAAAATGTTGCACTGATGTATTTATTTACTTTCATGGATGTTAAGGTGGTCCAGTTTACATCTATATTTCCTGGGTTTACAAGGTAGTTAGAAAACAATTCCAACATGGTTTGGAAATTAACATTATCCATTACTTTTTGTTGAAATTGCATTTTTAGATAACCCCCAAATTCTTCGCGATGTTTTAAGCCCTTTTTTGTAACAATAACTTTTCCTGCAGCATCAGTTCCATATTCTGCTTTTTTAACACCAAATGCACCTGCGTCTGCTAAAGTTTGATCATTTACAATAGTTGCTCTTGCTGTAATTGGAGCAACTAATAATGAGAAATTAGCATTAGGTTTTATATCAGCACCAATGGCAGCAATAACATACGCAGGTGCTAAAAAGTTTGAAATTTTAACTGAATCATTTGGATAATTATAACCTTCTGCTAATTGTGAGCGGAAATCAAGTAATGCGGTATAAAACATGTTTTTATATCCTTTTCTTCCATACTTTGATGTTAATTGAATTCGGTCATCATTTTTCCACCAGGTTTTATTGTCGCCTTGTTTAATCACACCATATGCAATATCTAATTGGCTTACCCAAGAATTTTTATCTTTTATATAAGTAGCAAATAAATTAATCAAAGTGTTAGCAGATATAGCACTTTGTCCACCAGCCGACCAATTGGTTAAGGAAACCTGCTGGCCCGAAACAGTAATTACGCCTCCTTTTTTCCAAGGAGTTAAAGTATCTGATTTTTGTTTTGTTAAATCTTCAACTTGTTTTTGTAAATCAACTTTTGGCATTTCTTCTTGTGCCTTTAATTGTAGTTGATTAATAATAAATAGTAGTACGATTATTTTTCTCATAAAGCTCAAATGTAGATAATTTAGATTATTAATGTATTATGGATTTATTAAAAATTTCTCAAGGAATTAAAACTTAGATAAAATTGATTTTTTGTTTGATAACTTGGTTAAGCATATCCATAAAAGAGATTAACTATATTTGCCATCCTTATTGTTTGATTAATTAAATACTTTTAAAGATGCTAGCTAAAAATAAACTGATTATTTGGATTGTTTTTGCCATGTTATTGGGCATAATTTTCGGAGCAATTGTAAATCACCAAAAAACGAAAGCATTTGTAGAAGCCAAAGAAAACTCCTTAAAATCATGTAATGGCAATAAACAGCAAGAGAAAATTACTACTTATTTCTATAACAAAAATGAACGCCTCTCCAAAAAAGAAACTGCCGGTAATTTTTCTTTGCTCAGTGATATTTTTTTACGGTTAATCAAAATGATTATCGCACCTCTAGTTTTTGCAGTGCTAGTTGTTGGTGTAGCTAAAGTCGGAGATTTTAAAGTAGTTGGTCGGATTGGTGCAAAAACGTTAATTTATTTTACTAGCGCCACTTTAATTGCCCTAAGTTTAGGATTGGTAATTGTAAATATTTTTGAACCCGGAAAAACAATGCAATTGGAATTACCCGAAACAGGTAGTGAGATAGGCATTAAAACAGGAACACAAACGGCAAAAAATTTCGTAAATCACGTTATACCTCAAAGTATTGTAGAGGCAATGGCAAATAACGAAATATTGCCAATTGTTGTTTTCGCTTTGTTTTTTGGTATAGCTACCGCTGCAATTGGTAAAAAGGGAGACGCTTTAATTAGCTTGCTTGATTCAATTTCACATGTCATGTTTAAGGTTACTAATTACGTAATGAGCTTTGCGCCAATTGGTATTTTTGGAGCTATAACAGCCGTTGTTATACAACAAGGTCTGGATGTTTTATCCGGATATGTGTATTTAATCGCTTGTTTTTTTGGTGGTTTATTGTTTTTTGTATTTGTTGTATTATTAATCATTTGTACGTTTTTAAAAATCAACTTTTTTAAACTATTAGGTTTAATTAAAGAGCCAACTCTTTTGGCATTTAGTACAGCAAGTTCGGAAGCTGCTATGCCTAAAACAATAGAAGCTTTAGAAAAATTTGGTGTATCAAACAAGGTGGTTAGTTTTGTTTTGCCATTGGGTTATTCGTTTAATCTCGATGGTTCAATCATGTACATGACGTTTGCTACTATGTTTATTGCTCAGGCATATGGCATTGATATTTCAACGGCAGATCAAATTAAAATGATGTTAATTTTATTATTAACCAGCAAAGGTGTTGCCGGTGTACCAAGAGCATCTTTCGTGGTGATAGCAGGTACGCTCGCCATGTTTAAAATTCCTGTTGAAGGATTATTGCTGCTATTAGCTGTTGATCAGTTATTAGACATGGGAAGATCTGCAACCAATGTAATTGGAAATGCTGTTGCTTCATCTGTAGTTGCTAAATGGGAGGGAGAAAAACTGAATTAAAATGGTAAAACCAGTTTACGTTGAACACTAAAATTACTGGTTTGATAATTAGTTGAAAAAAAACAAGTATTTCCTTTTAACTATTCCTATCTTTATTTTTTTAATCTATGCGTTTAGTATTGTTGTTTTGTATCTCCTTTTTAATGGCAAGTGCTCAGGATGAGTTTGCAAAAGGATACATTAAATTACCCAAAAAAGATACGTTAAAAGGAGAGATTAAGTTATTTCTCGAAAATGATATGGAATATTATTCAAAAGTTTTTTTTAGACCAAAACCCGTGGGGAAAGCCAAATCCTATCTGCCAAATAAAATAAATGGGTATGGTTATGAAAACAAACATTTTGTAGCCATGAAATTTATGGATCAATGGGTGTTTATGCAGGTTATTTGTAATGGAAAAATTATGGTTTATGAGTTTAAACCTTCAGTAAGTTTGGGCAATGAGGCCAAAGAAAGTTTTTATTTTGTAATGAAAGGAGGAATGGATGAACTTACTCAATTATTTCCTGATTCGAAATTGAAAAAGCAATTGAAACCATTATTTGCAGATGATAAAGAACTATTAAAAGAAATGGAAAAAACAGACATGGATTTTAAATCTGCTATTCAGTTAATTTCCAAATACAATTTAAAAAATCAATAGTATTTATTTATGACCCCCGATCATCCAAAAAAATTGTTTTTGCTGGATGCGTATGCACTTATTTATCGTGCCTATTTTGCATTTGCTAATAACCCTCGAATTAATTCAAACGGACTAAACACTTCAGCAGTATTTGGTTTTACCAATACTTTATTGGAAGTTTTAAAAAAGGAAAAACCTACACACATTGCTGTTGTTTTTGATACGGCAAGTCCAACCCAGCGCCACGTAGAATTTACCGATTACAAAGCTAATCGAGAAGAAATGCCCGAAGATTTAAAATTAAGTATTCCTTACATTTTTAAATTACTGGAAGCATTCCGAATTCCTGCTTTGGCTATGGAAGGTTACGAGGCAGATGATTTAATTGGAACCCTTGCTCGTAAAGCTGAGCAATCGGGTTTTTTAACCTATATGATGACGCCTGACAAAGATTATGGTCAGCTAGTTGATGCTAATACATTTATTTATAAACCTGCCCGAATGGGAAATGGGGTAGAATTGCTGGGCATTGATGAGATTTGTAAAAAATGGGAAATCAATAATGTTAATCAATTGATTGATATTCTTGGGTTAATGGGCGATAAAGTGGATAACATTCCTGGTATACCAGGGGTAGGAGAGAAGACTGCAATTCAACTCATCAAACAATTCAATACCATTGAAAATCTTTTAGAAAACACACAACAGTTAAAAGGTAAGCTGAAAGAACGAGTTGAAGAGCATAAAGAACTTGCATTATTATCCAAAAAACTGGCAACCATTATTATTGATGTTCCAATTGAATTAAATGAAGATGAATTAAAATTAAGAGAGTTGGATCGTGAATTAATCAAAGAGTTATTCATGGAATTGGAATTTAGAAGAATGGCGCAATTGCTTTTAAATGAAGATTTACCAATTGAAGAAACTAGTACAAAAACAAAATCAGTTTCCAAAAATCCTGATCAAATTGATTTGTTTTCCGGATTATCAGATAATGCAAGTGTTTCAAATGTTCTATCTGAAACAGAAGAAGTAAAAGAAGCAGTTGCATATAATACCATCGAAACAATTTCTCACCATTATGATCTCGTTGATACAGAAGAAAAATTACAGCAATTTTTTTTAGAGTTAGAAAAACACAACGAGTTTTGTTTTGATACTGAAACAACATCTTTAGATGTTCTCAAAGCTGAAATTGTAGGTTGTTCTTTCTCATTTAAAGCTAATGCAGCTTACTACATTCCTTTTCCTCAGAGTAGAGCAGAAGCCAATCAACTGATTGAAAAGTTCAGGTTTATTTTTGAAAATCCTCATAAAATATTAATCGGTCAAAACATTAAATACGATTTGCAGGTGTTGAAGAATTACAATATCGAAATCAAAAATAAATTGTTTGATACCATGGTAGCGCACTTCCTTTTAAAACCGGACATGAGACACAATATGAATGTATTGGCAGAAACCTATTTGCATTACAGTCCTGTTAGTATTGAAACCCTGATTGGTAAAAAAGGGAAAGACCAATTGAGTATGCGTGATGTATCGCTTGAAAAAATTAAAGAATATGCAGCAGAAGATGCTGATGTTACGCTTCAACTAAAATCTATTTTCTCACCAAAATTAAAAGAAACTGAAACACAAGATTTGTTTGAAAACATTGAAGTGCCTTTGATATCAGTACTTGCCGATATGGAGCGAGAAGGTGTTCAGTTGGATGTTGAAAATTTAAAAAATTATTCTAATGAACTAGAGAAAGATATTTTATTGGTTGAAAAAGAAATTCAAGATTTAGCAGGAACATCATTTAATGTTTCATCACCAAAGCAAGTTGGAGAAATTTTATTCGAATATTTAAAGATTGTTGAGAAACCTAAAAAGACAAAAACCGGTCAATATTCAACCGGAGAAGATGTGTTATCTAAACTACTTAATAAACACCCCATCGTAGGAAAAATTTTAGATTACCGCGAGTTAGTAAAGCTAAAAAATACCTACGTGGATACGCTTCCACAATTAGTAAATGAATCAACCGGACGCATACATACCAGCTACAATCAGGTGGTGGCAGTAACCGGAAGGTTAAGTTCCGATAATCCAAATTTGCAAAACATTCCTATCCGAACTGCAAGAGGAAGAGAAATCCGTAAGGCATTCATTCCAAGAAATTCAGACTATGTTTTATTGAGTGCCGATTATTCACAAATTGAATTGCGAATTGTTGCATCATTAAGTCAGGATCCTGCCATGTGTGAAGCATTTCGTTTAGGAAAAGATATCCATACCGCCACTGCAGCAAAGGTGTATGGCATCAGTGAGGAAGAAGTTACCAAAGAAATGCGTTACAAGGCAAAGAGTGTAAACTTTGGTATCATTTACGGGCAAGGTGCATTTGGTCTTTCCGAAAACCTAAACATTAGCCGAGCAGAGGCAAAACAATTAATTGATAATTATTTCAGGGAATACGTACACATTAAAAAATTTATGGATGAGCAAGTAAATTTTGCACGCGAAACCGGTTATGTAAAAACAGTGATGGGTAGAAAACGTTATTTACGTGATATCACATCTGCCAATGCTGTTGTGCGCGGTTATGCCGAAAGAAATGCCATTAATGCACCGATACAAGGCTCAGCAGCCGATATGATAAAAATTGCGATGATTAACATTCAAAGCGATTTAAGAAAACTCAATTTAAAATCAAAAATGATTTTGCAGGTGCATGACGAATTGGTTTTTGATGTGTACAAAGATGAACTTTCAATTATTCAACCTATCATCGAAAATCGTATGAAAACCGCCATGGATTTAGGCATTCCTTTAGAAGTTGGAATTGGCTTAGGCGAAAACTGGCTGGCAGCACATTGATTAGAATTTTTTCAAAAAAATGTTCTGTCACTTCGAGCGAAGTCGAGAAGTGGACAATATAGGTCTCGACTTCGCTCGACCTGACATTTTTTTTACAATTTTAGATTTCTGATTTTAGATGAAAGAATTTACAATTTGAAGATTTATAATTTTTTTTTAAGTCAGTACTTCAGGAAGCAAGATAAAATATTTCAGTTTTTATAACTTTCAATTTCTTTAATTTCTACTTCATTTGTTTTTTGAAAGAGCTTTATTGGATGTATTTCAAGATACGTTGCAATTTTAATAAGAGTTAAAAGTGTAATGTTTTTTCCTTGTTCAATTTTATGCATATTTGATTTATCCAAACCAATATCTTCGCCAAGACCAGCTAATGTAATTCCTTTTTTTAATCGTTCTTTTCTTATGTTATCTCCAACTTGCTTCAAGAAAAGTTCAACTTGATTTTTATTCTTCATTAATGCCAATTTGCATTAACACAAATCCAAAAAGTAGTATTTTAATACAACTTTAAAACAAAAGTTGTATTTTAGCACAACCAATAAATGTTAATTTAAAATGAAGTGTAGAATCGTCTTTGCAACTGATAAAGGAATTAGAATAAAAATGATTTTTAATAGATCATTTACAATAAATGATAGTACTTAATCAAAGTTTTTTTAAATAAAATGAAAAAATATTAATTAAATGGAGAACAGAAAACCAATACAAAAACGTGGAGTTAACTGAAAATCCTTAAGAGTAAGTAAAATTTTAAATCTTTACAAAAATGAAATTCAATTTATTAAAATTAGCTATGATTTTATTGTTTACGTCAGTTTTAACATCTTGCTATACAACCTATTCTATATACAAAGGCAATGTGTATGAAGATGCAATTGGTCTTAATAAAAATCAAGTATTACGTAATTATGGTGTACCTGATAAAACAACTGATGATGGTGCAGGAGGAACTATAATGATGTTTGAAAAATTTACTCAAACAACAACAGTAAATGCAAATTCAGGTACATATGGAAAATCAAATACTGTAGGAGCTGCTGTGTATGGTAAAAATGGTGTGGTTGCAGGTAAACAAACAGAACATGGAAGTGTTTCTCAAATGAATGGTATAAGTCAAACATCAACTGATAAAACGTTTCACTATTTTTATTTAGATAAAAACAATGTTGTATATGATTTCAAAGCAAATCATGGTGCTAAATATGAATATGATCGTTGTTTTAATAAAACACTTACCTGGATAGGTGTTGGTACAAGTTGTTTATTAATTTATCCTGCAATTATTACCGTACCATGGGCAATTATTGCACAAAGTAAGGCAAAGAAAAAAGGTAATATTTGCAAGTAAATAAGTGTTTTTAAATAAGAGTAATTAGAATTTAATGAAATTATAATTAGTCAAATTCAAAATATTTAAGTTTAATGATTTGTAATACCGTTGGATGTTGGAATTGGCTTAGGCGAAAACTGGCTGGCAGCACATTGATTTAACATTTTGTAATCAAATAATTTGTCACTTCGAACGAAGTCGAGAAGTGGACAATATAGGTCTCGACTTCGCTCGACCTGTCATTTTTTTTACAATTTTAGATTTCTGATTTTAGATGAAAGAATTTACAATTTGAAGATTTAAAATTTTTTTATTTTTTAAGTCAGAACTTCAGGAAGCAAGATGCAGGAATTTCATTTAATTTCTAAAATCTAAAAAAGCAGATGCTTCCTTCGTCAGCATGACAACCTAAAACAATCCTAAATCAGATTTCTAAAATCTAAAATATTTTTTGTCATTCCGACGAAAGGAGGAATCTGAATTGGGTAACATTAAGGGATATTCATGTATTTATGAGATTGTAAAGAAACTCTCCAATTTGTGTTCTCTTTTACAAAATCCACAATTAAAGGCATCATTTCATTTCGCTTACTCCATTCGGGTTGCAAATACATAATGCATTTTTCATTCACTTTTTCTGCCTCTTGTTTTGCCCATTCAAAATCATGTTTATTGTAAACAATAATTTTTAATTCATGAGCATTGTTGTAAATTTCATCTTTAGGAGGCATTGTTTTTTTTGGAGATAAACAAATCCAATCCCAAGTTCCTGTTAAAGGATAAGCGCCTGAGGTTTCAATAAAGGTTTCAATTTTTTGTTCTTTAAGTTGTGTTGTGAGAGCACTCAAATTATACTGAAGTGGTTCGCCCCCAGTAATTACAACAGATTTAGCAGGATAAGAGCAAACATCGTTTATTATCTCATTTATTGGTGTTAGAGGATGAATGTTTGCATCCCAACTTTCTTTTACATCACACCAATGGCAACCAACATCGCAACCTCCAATTCGGATGAAATAAGCAGCTTTTCCGGTATTATTACCTTCACCTTGAATAGTATAAAACTGCTCCATAACGGGTAATAATTTCCCCTCATTTAAAAGCTCTTTTTGATCTTCAGATAATCCGGATAGTTTATAATGCATGTTTTAATAGCGCTATTAATTTAAAATCGAAAACTCAAAGTTACAGTTAAATTCTTCGTTTTGATTTAATTTTACAATTCCCTCTTTTTGGGTAAAATCGCCTGAACTGTTTTTTGAATCAGCAACACCATGCCACGGCTCAATGCAGATGAATTGGTGTTGCCCTTTTTTTGACCAAATACCAAGATAGGGCATGTTGTTCCAAGAGAACTTTAGGCAATGTTTAGCTGATTTCAGAATTAGTGATTGTGATTTTAAATTTTTAAAAACTAAAGCGTCTTCATTAAATAATTCATTAGTAAATGCGATGTTGTTTTCATTTTTTAAATATGGAACAGAATTGCCATTTAATAAACCATCCTCCAAACATAATCGATTTGCGGTTTCAAATTGCTCAAACACTATTAAGTAATCTGTCCACTTTTCATTTTCATCAATCGGACAAATAAACCCAGGATGAGCACCAATTGAAAAAAATAATTCATTCATGCTTGGATTCATTACATTGTAATAACAACTAATTTTATCTTGTTTTAACTCGTATGTAATTACTAATTTAAATTCGAATGGAAAATGTCGTTTAGTTTTTTCATTTGATTCCAATAAAAATTGCGCGGTACTTTTATTGTGTGATTTTACATCAAATTGTAAATCACGCGCAAATCCATGTTGAGAAAGTTCATGCAATTTCTCATTGTATTGAAATTTATTTTCTTTCAGTTTTCCAACAATAGGAAAAAGAACAGGAGCATGCCTTGACCAAACTTCAGGCTTTGCTTGCCATATAATTTCACGATTTATTTTTTTGGAATAAACACTATGTATTTCTGCACCGGAAGGATGAATTTTAATTTCATAAAATTCATTTTCCAAAACAATCCAATCAGACATTTAAGTTTATTTTACTGTTCACAAAATGCACAATTTCTTGCTCAAGACGAATGGCTTTTTGCTCAATGTCAATTCCTTTTTCAATAATTTCTTTTACAAAATTTTTATCGTTGTAACCTGATGCATTTATTTTTACATTCATAAATGCGCCCATCACAGCTGTGCGTGCACATAAAGCACCAACACCTGCATCCGTAATAGAATTAGGATTTCCATGCTCTGCCATTGCTTTAATTACTTCCATACTTTTTAAAGAGGATTCCATTACTTTAAATGGAATTTCAATGGCGTATTTGGTGGCGTCTTGTATCGACTGATTTCTGATTTGTTTTTCTTCTTCACTTGCTTTTGGTAGAGAAAAAGCATTCATAATCGCATTAAAAGAGGCTGTATCTAAATCTACTAATCTCAGTAATTCATCTTTTGCTTCTTGTCCTTTTTCTGCCCAGTCGCTGAATTCTTTCCATCTGTCGTCCCAACCTTTTTTATGCGAAGATAAATTAGCAACCATCGTTGCTAATGAAGAACCCAATGAACCAACGTAAGCAGAAATGGAACCACCGCCCGGAGCAGGGCTCTCACTTGCTGTTTCATCGGCAAATGAAACTAAATCCATGCTTACTAATTTGCTATCCGATTTAGATTTCAATAAATATTCAATGATGCGTTCTTCCGGTTTGAATGGTGCCAGTTCATCCAATCCCATAGATTTAATGGCAATTTTTATGAGTTCTTTTTCGCTTACCCCAACTGATCGTTGTTGTTTTTCTAAAAAGTATTTTCCTGCATCTAGCATGGCTTGTAAAGGAATTAAACCTACCAATTCACTTCCGGTAACGCGAATACCTCTTGATGTTGCACTTTTACATACTTCATCAAATGCAATGTGTACAGGAGTTACAGCTATGTTGGTAAGATTCATAGAGATTTGTGCCACTCCATATTCTTCAATGAACCAACCGATGGCTTTTACACATTTTAAAGTGCCGGGTTTTGATTTTGGATTTCCATTTTCATCAGTAATAATTTTTCCTGTTATTGGATTACCCTCTCGCATTACTCTTCCAGCCTCACGCACATCAAATGCAATAGAATTTGCTCTGCGAGTAGATGTAGTATTTAAGTTAACATTAAATGCCACTAAAAAATCACGAGCCCCAATTACTGTTGCCCCGCGTTTCGCATCAAATTCTTGCGGACCAAAATCAGGTTTCCATTCCGGTAATTTTATTTTTTTAAAGAAGCCTTCGTATTCACCCGCTCTGATTACAGATAAATTACTTCTGTTTTTATTTTCCTGTGCACTTTCGTATAAGTATACAGGAATCGTTAATTCATCCCCGACTTTTTTAGCTAGTTTTTTAGCATAGTCTGCTGTTTCTTCCATGCTGATATTTGCAATTGGAATAAATGGACAAACATCGGTTGCGCCCATTCTTGGATGTTCGCCTTTGTGTTTGCTCATGTCAATTAATTCACCAGCTTTTTTAATAGCTAAAAAAGCTGCTGACACAACTTGCTCCGGTTCACCAACAAAAGTTACAACAGTTCGGTTGGTGGCTTTTCCCGGATCCACATTTAATAATTTTACTCCTTCAACTGATTCTATTTCATCAGTTATTTGTTTTATGATTTCAAGATTTCTTCCTTCGCTGAAATTAGGAACACATTCAATAAGTTTCTTCATATCTAGATAATTTTTTTATTCTTTCTTTCGTTGATTGTTCTAAAACCGTACTTAAAAATGAAGATTAAATCTAAACATAATAATGAAATGATTGTAAAAAAATATCAAATTTAGAATCAACAAATATTTGATTTGTTGCATTTAGCGAGATTAGTACCAGTACAAATTTTAAATCTAAAATCTTAAATCAATCCTGCTTTCTGTCGTCTTGTTTCCTGAATCCAAAATAAACAAATCGTCAAATTGTAAATCTCAAAATCGTAAATCAATCTTGTATCTTGGTTCAAAAAAAATGTCAGGTCGAGCGGAGTCGAGACCTTATGAATAAAGGGTTTTACTCACTTCTCGACTTCGCTCGAAGTGACACATTAATGTGAAAAATCAATCCTGCATCCTGCAGTCTTGTTTCCTGAATCCAAAAAATGAAAATAAACACCATGTGAAATTAAATTTTCAATTTAAACACTAATGGTTACTTAATTTTATTAGTAGGTTATTTTACTCAATAACTCACTAACTTTTAAC
The DNA here is from genome assembly GCA_044352985.1 of Bacteroidia bacterium. GTDB lineage: Bacteria > Bacteroidota > Bacteroidia > B-17B0 > Aurantibacillaceae > JADJDM01. The sequence goes on along the minus strand of JBILCU010000002.1, from coordinate 185,297 downwards.
TCTACTTCGTTGTTTTTAATTAATTCGGGAGCGTGATGTGGTTTTTTTCTGGCATCAAAAATTACAGAACCTTTGCAGCCCCAATGTTTGTTCGAAATAAAGCTATCAACTCCATAAATATCATTTGCCGGATTGCATCGCGTAAATGTTACCCATAAAAAATTGTTGAGTGTATCAGCAACAAATTTACTATCATCACACAATACAATCATTGGAAATTTTTCCATCGATTTAAATATTGTTTTCAATTCAACGCAAATATTGTTTAATTCAATTTCGGCCAATTCATAATTTTGAAATTCAGAAGTTTGTATAGAAATTATGCCAGGCATTACCAAATTTACAGAATGAGCATGTTTTAAATTTCCTAATTCATTGGGAAGTGTAGTGCCTAATTCTCTTTTTTTATCACCATAAGCTGCAATTACTACTTTAGATCCGCTATTTAATCCGGTTCCTGAATAGTCAAGTGTATCAATCGTAGTTTGAGTATGAAAGTGTAAGTCTCTTGTTAAATCTATTCTTTCGAGTATATATTGGAAAAATGGAGCAATATCTGAAGCATGAACATTGTTTTTTTCATCTGCAGTAATGAAAAGGAATTTGGCTAAACTTAATTGTCCGCTTCCTAAAATATGATTTGCTATCGTAAGTAGTTCGGCGGGTTGTTTTGTTTTTAAGTAAGGTGTGTACCTTTCGCTCCCGATAGCAAGTAATAAAGGGTGAACCCCGGCTGCGTCTACAGCATTAACTTCTTTAAGTCCGGGTATTTCTTTTTTTAATCCTTCACCAGTTAGTTCATGTATGAAATTACCAAAACCAGTATCTTCCTGTGGTGGTCTGCCAACAACAGTAAAAGCCCAAATTGCATTTTTCTTGGCAAATACTTTATGTACTCTCATTAAAGGAAAATCATGTTGTAAGCTATAATATCCTAAATGATCGCCAAATGGCCCTTCGGGTTTATTTTCGTTTGGATATACTTCGCCAGTTATCACAAAATCAGCATCTGCAGAAATGCAATATCCATCCTCATAAAAATACCTAAATCTTCTGCCGTTTAACGCACCTGCAAAAGTCATTTCGCTTAACCCTTCAGGTAAAGGCATTACAGCTGCAAGTGTATGAGATGGTGGGCCACCTACAAAAATGCTCACTTTTAATGGTAAACCATTTTTATTTGATTTAGTTTGATGAACTCCAATTCCTCGATGCAATTGATAATGTAATCCAATTTCTTTGTTTAAATCATATTCATTACCTGTAAGTTGTATTCTGTACATCCCCAAATTAGCATGCATAATTCCGGGTTGCTCACAATCTTCCGAATAAACCTGAGGTAAAGTAACAAAGGCGCCACCATCATTTTGCCAATGATGAATTAAAGGCAATTCTTCGATACTGATTTCATCAAAATAATCAGATGGTTTTGCATTTAGTTTTTTTGGTAAGGCATTAATTGCTTTTAATGCAAGCGAAAGATGCTGAAATGGTTTTTTAAGGTATTTTGTAGGGTTTCCCTTTACATCAATTAATTGCTGAACGGTTTCAAAATTTTCACGAAACAAAAAATGCATACGTTCATCTGTGCCAAAAATATTTGATACACAAGCGTATTTGGTGCCTTTTACTTTTTCAAATAAAATTGCTTTTCCTTTGGCTTCATGTATTCGCAAATGTATAGATGCCATTTCCAAATAAGGATCAACTTCATCTTTAATACGAATTAAATGGCCATTTTTTTCAAGGTCTTCAATACATTGTTGGAGTGAGGAGTAAGGCATATTGATTACAAGTTTACAAAAGAATTGAATTGATAGATTGCTATTAACAAGCTTTAATTAATTGTATAATATTTAATTTAAAATTACTAAACATCTTAAAATAAAAAAGCTCCGAAATTTCGGAGCTTAATTTAAAACCTTTTTTTATTAAAGTTCGCTTTGAGCAATTTCTTTATTTTTTAAAGTAAATTTCTCTTTGAAAAGTTGTAGTAATTTTACATAGTACAAGTTTTCGTAAATTTTTTGAACTTCGCTTTCTTTCGATAAAATTGTACCTGTTAATTTTTTAATTTCATCTTCAGTTGGAACTTGCCCGTAACGTGCGTATTGAGAAGTGATATAGCGTTTTGCTTCTTCTAATACTTCTTCGTTGCCAACTTTAATATCGTTATCTTTTATAATTTTGTTTTCAATTAATTTCCATTGCATCGCTTTTAAGTAACTAGGAAATTCGTCATTTAACTGTTCAAGTGTGATAGGTTTTTCGTTTACTGCCAATAACCAGCGTTTTAAAAATTCTTCTGGTAATTTTGGATTGCTAGTTTCTAATAAAGTTTTTTCCACTTCATTCATGAATTTTCTGTCTTGATCCTGAGTAAACATTTTACCTAATTCTTCTCTTAATTTAGATTTGAATTCTTCTAATCCGTTTACTTTACCTTCGCCATAAATTTTATCAAATAATTCTTGATTCAATTCAGCATCTTCCATTCTAGAGATGTTTTTTATGGTGATTTGTAAGTTGCTATTAAATTGTTCTGCAGCTTCTTTATCGATGCCTAATCCTATTCCTAAATCAATTGCATTTTCATATAATTCAGATGAAGAAATGGTAATTACATCATTCTTTTTTATACCACTTAATTTTGTTTTGGCTGATTCGTTTTTTAGACGATCGACACCAATGCTAGTTGATTTAAAAACACCACCTTCTTTGATTGCACCTTCTTCATTTAATTCGTTGATGTCAACGTAAACCACATCTGTATTTTCAGATACTTCAGGGTTAGATGGTTTGCCAAAGTTTCTTCTGATATCTTTAATGTATTTCTCAACTAATTCCTCATCAATTTTAACTACAGGGTAATCAAAACTCATTTGGTTAGAAATTTCAATATCTAATTTTGGAGCAAGACCTAATTCATAATCAAATGAAAAATCAGTTTGCGTATCCCAGTTAATATCTGACTCAGGAGTTTTAGGAAGTGGATTGCCTAAAATCTCAATATTGTTTTCTGAAACATATTTGTATATAGAGTCGTTCAATAGTTTATTGATTTCATCTACTAAAATGTTTTTTCCGTACATTTTTTTAATCATACCTGAAGGTACTTTTCCTTGTCTGAAACCAGGAATTACAGCCTGACGTTGAGCTTTTTTGATAGCAGTTTCTACTTTTTCTTTGTAATCTTCGTGTGTTAGACTAATAGTAACAACCGCATTAAGTTCGTCGATGTTTTGTTTAGTTATGTTCATTTTTCAATCATTTTTAAAATTAAAAAAGGCTAAATAAATAGCCTTTTTGTAAAGTGCGGATGAAGGGACTCGAACCCCCACGCCGTGAAGCGCCAGATCCTAAGTCTGGTGCGGCTACCAATTACGCCACATCCGCATGCCATTAGGAAAATGGGACGCAAATATATTAAAATTTCATTAAAAAAAGAGAATTAATGATAAAATACTTTTAAAAAATCAGGGTTGACTACTGAAAATTGTTAATAATCAAAGATTGTCTGAATTATTGATGTAGTTTTCTGCATGCTTAAAAATAGTCTCTTTTTCTGTAGTAGAAAATTTATCTAAAATTTTATACATCATTCCTATTCTAGGATTACGAGATAATTTATCGCGATGAGTTTCATAAAACAACCAATATAAACTGTTAAACGGACAAGCCTTTTCTCCTGTTTTGGATGTTTTATCGTAATAACAACTTTTGCAATAATTACTCATTTTATCAATATAATTTGCTGATGAAACATAAGGTTTACTTCCTACTATTCCTCCATCAGCAAACTGACTCATGCCTCTTGTATTTGTAATTTCAACCCACTCAATGGCATCTATGTAAATTCCTAAATACCACTTGTCAACTTCATCCGGATGAATCCCGGCTAATAATGCAAAATTACCTGTAACCATTAATCGCTGAATGTGATGCGCATAAGCATGTTGAAGCGATTGCTGAATCGCATGTTTAAGGCAATTCATTTTTGTTTCACCTGTCCAGAACCATTGAGGTAGTTTTCTGTTAAATTGAAAAAAATTAAGCGAAGAGTAATCAGGCATTTTAGCCCAGTAAATTCCGCGCATGTATTCGCGCCAGCCCAAAATTTGCCTTACATAACCTTCAATTTGTTCGATACCAATTTCATCTTTTCTTTTCTCCCATTCCAATATTGCGCTTTCAATTACTTCTTTTGGAGAAATCATTTTAATGTTTAATGAAAACGATAAGCGTGAATGAAACAAACTCCAGTATTCAGTGTGCATAGCATCCTGATACTTGCCAAATAAAGGCAAAAGATGCTGATTGAAGTAATGCATTAATTGAAGCGATTGTTTTCTGCTGGTTGGCCACGAAAAATTTTTTTCGTTTGCTTCACCAATGTATTTAATTCCTGATTTTTTAATTTCTGAAAGTATTGTTGAATAATTATGATTAAACATAAAAGGTTCAGGGATTTCATCTTTTCCCTTGTATGCATTTCGGTTTGACGAATCAAAGTTCCATTGGTTTCCTATTGGTTCGTTTTCATGCATCAACACCTGGTGTTTTTTTCTGAGATTTCGATAAAAATTTTCGAGCAGATATGTTTTTTTTCCTTTGAAGAATTCATTCAATTCATTTCTATCTGTATAAAAATGTTCGGTATCAAAAGCCTCAAAAGGTATATTTAAAGACTCTGAAATTTGTTTCAATTGTTCATCTATTCTGTATTCGTCAGGAAGTAAATATTCAAATTTTTGAAACTGATGTTTTTGAATTTGATACTTTAAATTTTCTTCAAGAGTTGATTTATTTACAGTATCATTGATTTGGATATAAATTACATCATGTCCATTTTTTTTTAAGAACGCTACAAAATTGAACATGGAAGCAAAAAATCCAATAATTTTTTGAATGTGATGAGTAACATACTCACTTTCTTGTTTCAATTCAATTATGAAATAAGTTACTTTATCATTTTTTTGTTTAAACCAAGTATGATTATAGTTTAGTTGATCTCCAAGAATTAAACGTAATGTTTTCAAAATGTTTTTTTAAATTGAGTATGATTGATTTAGCCATTTATTCCTATACGAAAAATCCTTATCAAACTGATCAGCTTGTTTTTCAATGTTAAAGATTCTTCCTCCGCGTGGATCGTTACCAACCCCTGCAATATATGCCCAGTTGCCCCAATTGGAGCAGGGATCATAATCTATCAATTGTTCTTCAAACCAGGCAGCGCCATATCTCCAGTCGCATTTTAATTCGTAAATAAAATAACTTGCCACAATTTGTCGACCTCTGTTACTTATGAATCCCGATTGTTTTAATTCATTCATAAAGGCATTTATTAGTGGCTGAATGGTTTCAGAATTTTTCCACGCTTCAAAATTATTTTCATTGTGCATAAATTCAATTGTTTTCTTTGAAATTCCTTGTTGAAGAAAAAAATCACGTGGATGTTTTTTGAATGAGAATCGAAAAAAATCACGCCATATCAATTCAAAAATTAGCCAATAAGTTGAATCATTTGCACCTTGTTGACTTTCAAATTTTTTAATTTGGTGATAAATAGTTCTTGGAGAAATGCAACCCAAAGCAAGCCATGGTGAAAACTTACTTGAGTAATTAGCTCCGTGTAATTGATCACGAGTTTGTTTGTAATGATTGATATGCCCAGCTTGAATAAATTCAGTTAAGCGATTGTTTGCCTGAATCTCACCACCTATAAAATGATACGAAGCTCGTTCATCATTTTTTATTGGAGTAAAATAATCTGACCAATTAATTTTTTCAAGTTGTGGAGATTTAAAATATTTAGGCGTATTAATTTCATTACGAACAATGGAATCCTTTTCAACCTGTTTTCTAAAATTAGTAAACTGTTCGGGTATATCACGTATTGAAAAAGGCAAATCTGTTGCATGGTATAAAGTACTTGTACTATATAATTCCAGTGTAATGCCAACTTTTAAAAGTTGCTCATTTATTTTTTTTAATTCTATAATTTCTTCGTGAGCAACTTCTTTTTTGGCATACACACGTTGCACGTTATATAATTTAGCCAATCGTAAAATTTCATTTACAGGGTCTCCTTTGCAAAAAATTAAACCACTATTTCTGGCAGTTAATTGCTCTTCCAATTCCATTAATGACTGAAGCAAAAATTGCTTTCGATGCTCGCCCATTTTCTTTGTTCCAAATTGGGTTTGTTCATCACATTGTTTATTGAAGCAAAAAACAGGAATGATTTCATCTGCCCATTCAGCAGACTTTTGCAAGGTTTCATTATCTTGCAAACGTAAATCAGTTTTAAACCAAACTATTGCTCTTTTCATCGTGTTTAGATTTATTGGTTCTACATTTATCACTGCAATACTTTACTTCATTCCATACTCTTTCCCATTTCTTTCGCCATGAAAATGGAAGTTTACAACATGCACAAATTTTCTCAGGAAAATCTGATTTTTTTCTATGTTTCATGCTCGCTAAATAAATTCGGTGCTAATAATTTTTTCTCTTTAGTCTTTTTACGTTGTGTGTGTTTATTTAGTATTTGCTCACTTTCTTGTTTTACAGTTGATGATTTTCTTAACGACCACATTTTTTCTGATGCTAGTTTGCAACTAGATTCCACATCTACAATCGGATAAGGATAATCTTTGCCAATTATGCAATTGTATAATTGTTGCTCCAATTCCGATAACTTCCAGGGTTCGTGTATTAAATCTGCGGGAACTAATTTTAATTCGGGAATCCAGTTTTTAATAAATTCACCTTCACTGTCTTTTTCTTTACTGTTCTTAATTGGATTATAAATACGAATGATATTTATACCTGTTACACCAGCTTGCATTTGCAGTTGTGGATAATGTATGCCCGGTTCGTAATCCAAAAAAAGTTGTGCAAGGTAATGCGCACATTCTCTCCAATCTTGCCAGAGATTAAATGTGAAGAATGAGACTACAAGTGCACGCATCCTAAAATTAATATAACCTGTTTTTGCCAGGCAACGCATATTTGCATCAACAATTGGTATACCTGTAACTCCATTTTTCCAGGCATCAATAAGTGTTTTATTAAATGGTTTATTTAAAATGTCAAAACCTCTGTTTATGTTTTCAAATTCCATTCTGCATTCGCTTTCAAACTTTTGAATAAAGTGGCAATGCCAATGTAACCGTGACATGAAATTATGAAGTGCTCTTTTGTTTGAAGGGTTTTCTTTTAGTTTTTCATTACATGCCTGAACCACATATTTCAATGAGATATTTCCCCAGGCAAGAAATGGCGATAATCGGCTGCACGTACTTCTGCTTAATTGAGGTTTTGAAATTCCTTTTGTGTAATTGATGTAGCGATTATTTAGAAAACTTTGCAGGTATTTATTGGCATATTCTTCTCCGGCAGGCTGAAAATCTTTTGGATAATCTTTTAATTTATTTAACCAGAAATCCGGTAATTGAAACTTGATTAAAAAACTTGAATCTACTGTTTTTAAATGTTTAATTTCAGGATATATAATTGATTCAGACATTCTTTTCTTCCAGTTGCTTGTCCAGTTGTCTCTGTTTTTTAATCCTCTAACAACAGCATTGGTTGGGAATTCAATCCACTTTATATTGTTTTGTTTGCAATATTTTTTTATTTCTAAATCGCGTTTAAAAGTGAAAGCATTTCCAATTTCCTGGTGACTGAATATATTTGCAATTACATAATGTTTTTTTATTTCATCAAACACATCTTTTGCTTCCGCATAACAATTAATGATTTTACATTGATTTAATTTTTTATTTAAATCACAAATTGAATGATAAATGAATTGCCAGTGACGTAATGACCAATCAGGCAATTGATGAGCGCTTGGTTCAAAAATATAAACCAACAAACATAATTGGTTGCTTTCAATTGCTGCATTTAACGCTGCGTGATCAATAATGCGTAAATCGCGTTTAAACCAAACAATATTAATGTTTGTTTTCTTCATTTATTTAAATCATCATTTCTTTAATTTCTTGGTCTGGTTTTGCATAACTTAATCTGGCCAGTTTGTTGGTGGTATGATATGAATCTAAGCCGCTGCAGGTTATTGTGCCTGCTTTTTCTAAATCTACAAATCCATCTTCAAGCAAACAATTATCTGGTAAAAAAACATGATTGATTTTACCAATTATCATAATAGTCCCATTAGCCGCTATTTCAATTTTTTGTAAAAATTCTGCGTGAATTTTAATATTACTTTCTTTTACAAATGGAACATAATATCCTTTATAATATTCTTCGCTTAATCCTGTTGCTTCAAATTCAGAAATATTTTCGGGATAACGAGCAGATGTTTGATGAGCTTGTTTATAGATGTCAGCATGAACATGATTTACTGAAAATTCACTTGTTTCAAGTATGTTAGATAAAGTGTGTCTATCAACAGAATCGGGTCGTACAATTATTCCAAATAATGGAGGATTAGCACCTAAATGGAAGTAAGAATTAAATACAGCTAAATTGCTATTGCCTGATTTACTTCGAGTACCAATTAGAACTAGACTTTTAAATCCTCCTAACGAATTAATAAAGGTTGCCCTGTATCTTTGATCAAAAGAAAGTATTTCCTGATTTGTAATTGATTTCATTTTTGAATTTAGATTAATTTGATGTTATTCATACCTCCATCCACATGTAAAATTTGCCCAGTTACCCATGATGATTTTTCTGAAAGCAAAAAGTGAATGGCATTTGCAATATCATCTGCTGTTCCAATTTTGTTTAATGGATTTCTTTTTTTAGAATTTTCCATTTTTTCAGCGGTATTTAAAAAGCGTTCGCCTAATGGTGTATCAGTTAGAGAAGGCGCTACAGCATTAACTCTTATTTTTGGAGCAAATTCTGCAGCAAGCGATTTCGTTAAACCTTCAATTGCACCCTTTGCCATGCTTATACTACTATGAAAAGGCATTCCAACTTGAACAGCAACGGTACTAATAAAAACAATGGAAGCGTTTTCTGAATCTTTTAAATTGGGCATATATTTCTGTATGCAATGAACTGCACCCAATGTATTAACATGTAAGTCATTTAAAAAATCATTTTCGGTCATTCTCAAAAACGGCTTTAACTGAATGGTTCCAGGAAAATAAACAATACCGTCAATTTTTTCTGAAATACTAGGCAACTCATTGCTTTTGTATGAACTTACTTGATGGTATGCTGTATAATTTTCTGATGTTTGCTCTTTAGTGCTTATACCTATAATTTGATGTCCTTCCTCAGAAAGTATTGAAGCTAGATTTAAAGCAATTTTGCTAGATGCGCCACAAAATAAAAAGTGTTTTTTTGTTGTCATGGGTTTAATTTTTTTTACTGATTTTGTTTGCTGTAATTGTACGTTGTAATGTGCATTTAAAATTGCCCATAGCAAAGGTTCTTTTTTTCAAATGCTTTGTCGCTCTTCCTTGAACTCTTTTCCTCCACCTTTTAAAACTGCTTTGTTTTAAATAAGTTCGCATGATTTCAATCACCTCTTGCTCACTTAAATTGAACTGAAATTTAATGGCGTCAAAAGGAGTTCTGTCTTCCCATGCCATTTCAATCACACGATCAATGTTAATTTCTGTATGAGTTTCACTCTTCATATTTGCCAAAATATTCTTCCATCTTTTTAAAACGGTACTCAAAAATTTGATTCAGTTTATTTTTAACTACTAGTTCATTCATGATATCACCTAAAAATCCCATTGGAATTTTGTAATCGATAATGTCGGTCATTTCAACACCATTTTTTATTGGCTTTATAAAGTGTTTGTGATGCCATAAACTGTATGGCCCAAAACGTTGTTCATCAACAAAATATTCTTTGGGTTTAACATGGGTAATTTCAGTTACCCAAGTGGTGTTAATTCCTTTAAACGGACTAACTTTATAGGCAATGATTTGCCCAGCATACATTTCTTCGCTATCCAAATCAGAAATGATATTAAAGCCCATGTGTTCAGGTGTAATTAATTTAAGATTTTTAGGTGTGGAGATAAAATCCCAAATAGTATTTATATCTGAAGGTATTTTTTGATGAAATTTTAATCGGTAAAGTTTGCTCATTTTGTTTTATTGATTTATGTATTGTGTAAACTAAAATGTTTAATTATTACAAAAATAAGTTTTATTGTTTAATTAAAACAATAATAAGTTAAACAAAATAACGAATTAACTTTCTTTGTAAAAATTAAAAGTCATTTAAAAAAATGTAAAATAGTACATAAAGTCGTTTGAAAAAATGTAAAATATTACATAAAGTCGTTTGAAAAAATGTATATTCGTGAAATAAATAGGTACAACATCAAATGCAACGTCTTTTATTCGATAAACTTGATCAATGGAAAAATGCTAAAAAACGAAAGCCATTAATCATTCAGGGTGCCCGACAAGTTGGCAAAACCTGGATCATGAAGGAGTACGGAAAAAAGGAGTTTAAAAATGTGCTCTATGTCAATTTTGAACAATCTGAACGACTTAAGACGCTGTTTGTTGATGATTATAATATTGATCGAATTATTACTGTTTTACAAGTGGATTCAGGAATAAGTATAGATAAAAAAAATACCCTTTTAATTTTTGATGAAATTCAGGAGGCAGAAAAAGGTCTTACAGCGTTAAAGTATTTTTATGAAACTGCGCCAGAGTATTATATAATGGCAGCTGGTTCGCTGCTTGGTGAAGCTATGCAGAAAAAGCACACTTTCCCTGTTGGTAAAGTTGATTTTTTACAATTATATCCATTAAGTTATACTGAATTTTTATTGAATTTAGGTGAGAAAAAATTGGTGGAAATTTTACAAAATAAAGATTGGGGAAATATAAATGTATTTCATGATAAATACACACACTATTTGCGTTTGTACTATTACATTGGAGGAATGCCAGAAGCAGTTGCTCATTATATTGCAAATAAAGATGTGTTTGCAGTTCGTCAACTACAAAAAAATATTTTGTTAGGTTATGAAAATGATTTTGCAAAATATGCACCTTCTTCAATAGTGCCAAGGATACGTTTATTATGGAAAAACATTATTGGTCAACTTTCAAAAGAAAATAAAAAGTTTATTTACGGGCAAATTAAGACTGGAGCTAGAGCAAAGGATTTTGAATTAGCTATTAATTGGTTGGCTGATGCAGGATTATTAAATAAGGTTGTTTTAATTAATAAACCAACCTTGCCTTTAAGTGCATATACAGATTTTGATGTATTTAAATTGTTTGGATTGGATGTAGGTTTACTTGGTGCTGTTGCAGAATTAGATCCAAAAATTTTATTAGATAAAAATAACATCATGACTGAATTTAAAGGCGCATTAACAGAGCAATTTGTTTGCCAACAACTTAGTTGTAATGGCTTTGATAATTTGTATTATTGGTGCGCAGAGCGTGCAACTGCTGAAATTGATTTTGTGGTTCAATATCAAAATAAAGCAATTCCAATAGAAGTAAAAGCAGAAGAAAATTTACAAGCGAAAAGTTTAAAGGTTTATGCAGAGAAATATAAGCCGGAAATTGTTTTAAGAAGCTCAATTAGTAAACATAAAACAACAGGTAATTTAATAAATGTGCCGTTATATGGCATTGCTCAGTTTTTTACAGATTAAAATAGCAATTAAAGGAATGTATATTCATGAGAAAAATACTAATAATAGGACATGTTTGGCCTGAGCCAAATTCGTCTGCTGCAGGTAGTAGGATGATGCAATTAATAAAATTGTTTTTAAAAAACAATATAGTAATCGTTTTCTGTTCACCGGCCACTGAGACAGCTTTTTCATTTCATTTAAAAACACTTGGAATAACTCAATATCAAATTAAAATAAATGATTCTTCTTTTGATGATTTACTTAAAGAAATAAATCCAAATGCAGTTTTGTTTGATAGATTCATGACAGAAGAAAAATTTGGATGGCGTGTTGCTGAAAATTGTCCTAACGCATTAAGAATATTAGATACTGAAGATTTACATTGTTTGAGATATGCCCGCCAAAAAGCAGTAATGGCAAATATTGATTTCAATAATGATTTATTATTGAACGATATTGCAAAAAGAGAAATTGCTTCCATTGTGCGATCTGATATTTCATTAATCATTTCATCATTTGAAATTAACATTTTGAAAACAGTTTTTAAAATTGAAAGTCAACTACTTTATTATTTACCTTTTTTAGTTGATTTATCAGCTTTGCCCATTAGTAATAAGTTTGAAGAACGGCATCATTTTATTTCAATAGGTAATTTTTTACATGAACCCAATAAGGATGCTGTTTTACAATTGAAGCATGTAATTTGGCCATTAATAAGAAAAAAATTACCTAATGCAGAAATGCATGTTTATGGATCATATGCTTCAGAAGCAATAACCAATTTAAATAATTCAAAAGAAAAATTTTTAATAAAAGGTAGAGCTGAAAATGCAATAAAAGTTATTGCTAAAGCTAAAGTGCTTTTAGCTCCATTACGTTTTGGTGCAGGATTAAAAGGTAAATTGTTAGAAGCCATGCAATGTGGAACGCCGAGTATTACAACTGAAATTGGAGCTGAGGGCATGAACTTTAATTTTCCATGGGGAGGTAATGTAGAAGATAGCCCGGAAAGTTTTGCAACTTCAGCAGCTGAACTATATTCAGATGAATATAAATGGAACAAAGCTCAAAAAAATGGCTTTGATATTTTAGCTAATTTTTTTGATTCTAATTTGTTTGAAGAACATTTTATTGATCGAATTAATGAAAACTTTTCGAATTTAAAAGACCACAGAAATTCGAACTTTCTTGGTAGTATACTGTTAACAAATCAATTAAACAGTACAAAGTATTTTTCGAGATGGATAGAAGAAAAGAACAAAAAAGGAGATTCCTAATTTGTTCTTTTCTTTAATAAAATTAAAGTGCGTTCTTGTATAATTCAGCTACTTTATTCCAGTTTATAACATTAAAAAATGCGCTAATGTAATCAGGCCTTCTATTTTGATAATGCAAATAGTAAGCATGCTCCCAAACATCCATTCCTAAAATTGGTGTGCCTTTGCAGTCAGCAATATCCATTAAAGGATTGTCTTGATTTGGTGTTGAGCACACACATAAGCTTTTATCTTCTTTCACACACAGCCAAGCCCAACCACTCCCGAAACGAGTAGCACCTGCGTTAGCAAATTGTTTTTTAAATTCTTCAAAGTTTCCAAAATGCTTGTCAATTGCAGCAGCCAAATCACCTGTTGGTAATCCGCCTGCGTTTGGAGCCATAATGTTCCAAAATAAAGTGTGGTTAAAATGACCACCACCATTGTTTCTTACAGCAACGGGGTATTTAGAAATGTTTTTGCAAATTTCTTCGATGCTTAATTTTTCAGTATCGGTACCTGAAATTGCATTATTCAAATTGGTTACATAAGCTTGGTGATGCTTAGTGTGATGAATTTCCATTGTTCTTGTGTCGATGTTTGGTTCCAATGCGTTAGTTGCATAAGGTAGTGCCGGTAATTCAAATGCCATGATAAATTTATTTTTGTTGTTAATTTTTAATACTTGCGAATATACAACATTTAAAAAAATTTAGTGATTAAGGCTGCATTATTGAAAATTGAAATTTTATTAAAAAATCAAAAAAAATATAGATATCGCATCTTAATTTCATTTATCGTAAATTAAAACAAATGATATCTTTGAATTTTTAAAAATCAATTGCCTAAAATACTACGTATAATAAACAGGTTTAATCTTGGTGGTATTACTTATAACGTAAGTTATTTAAGTAAATACCTTGCTCCTGAATTTGAAACACTTTTAATTGGGGGTGATAAAGAGCCTGGTGAGGATAGTTCCTTATTCATTCCCGAACAGTTAGGATTAAATCCTGTTTTAATTCCTGAAATGAAAAGGGCAATTAATTGGTCTGATGATAAAGCTGCATATCAAAAAATAAGAAAAATCATTAGTGAATTTAAACCTGATATTGTTCATACTCATGCTTCAAAAGCTGGAGCTGTAGGCCGATTAGCTGCCATTCATGAAAAAGTTCCGGTTATTGTTCATACTTTTCACGGGCATGTTTTTCATTCTTATTTTGGAGCTGTTAAAACTCAATTTTATAAATCTGTTGAAAGATACCTTGCTAAAAAATCAACAGCTATTGTTGCGATTAGTGAACGGCAAAAACTTGAGCTAACGGAATCATATAAAGTTGTTAAGCCTGATAAAACTCATGTAATTCATTTAGGGTTTGATTTAAATAAATTTAGGGAGAATCAAAATGAAAAACGAACCTCATTCAGAAACCATTATTTACTAGAAGATGACGAAATTGCAATTGTAATTATTGGACGATTAGCACCAATAAAAAATCATGAACTCTTTCTTCGTTTAATTAAAAATGCGCAACAGAAAATAACTAAAAAAATCCGTGCTTTTATAATTGGTGATGGTGAAACACACTCCAAATTAGAAGAGTATTGTAAGCAACTAAATATTGATTTTTGTAATTTTTCAGAACAACAAAAAAAATCTACTGTTACGTTTACTTCATGGATAACTAATGTAGATTGGCCACTTGCTGGTTGTGATATTGTTTGTATGACTTCATTTAATGAAGGTACACCTGTTAGTTTAATTGAAGCACAAGCAGCAGGAAAGCCTGTATTGTCAACTAAAGTAGGTGGAGTAGAAAACATAGTAAGTTCTGAAACAGGATTTTTATTTAGTTTGGATGATGAAGATGGATTTACTGAAAAATTAGTTGAATTAATTAAGAATAGTGAATTAAGATTAAAAATGGGAAGTTTTGGATGGGAAAAAGTAGGGCATAAATTTCACTATACACGATTGGTAGAGGATACAAGAAATCTATACTATCATTTGCTGGGTTATAAATAAAAAATCCCCGAAAATTTTTTCGGGGATTTTTTTGTTGTAATATGTGCTATTAAAAAAATTATTTGCCTAATTTTTTTCTTAAGTTTTCATCAATAGCATTTAAAAACTCTTCAGTATATAGGTAGTGTTCGCCATGGTTAACTTTATTTCCATGAACACATACCGCTAAATCTTTAGTCATTTTACCGCTTTCAACTGTTTCAACGCAAACTTGTTCTAAAGCATGGCAGAAGTTAATTAGATCTTGATTGCCATCTAATTTCCCTCTGAATTCTAATCCTCTAGTCCAAGCAAAAATAGATGCAATTGGATTGGTTGAAGTAGGTTTGCCTGCCTGATGATCGCGGAAGTGACGAGTAACTGTACCGTGAGCAGCTTCAGCCTCCATAATTTTTCCATCAGGAGTAACTAATACTGATGTCATTAATCCTAGAGATCCAAAACCTTGAGCAACGCTGTCAGATTGAACATCACCATCATAATTTTTACAAGCCCAAACAAAATTACCATTCCATTTTAAAGCAGATGCAACCATATCATCAATTAAACGATGTTCGTATACTATTCCTGCAGCTTCAAATTTTGATTTGTATTCTTTTTGATAAATTTCTTCAAAAATATCTTTAAAGAATCCGTCGTATTTTTTTAGAATGGTGTTTTTGGTAGAAAGATATAATGGCCATTTTTTATTTAAGGCTACATTAAAACAAGAATGTGCAAATCCGCGAATAGATTCTTCAGTATTGTACATGCTTAATGCTACACCATTTCCTTTATAGTTATAAACTTCATGCGTAACAGGAGCAGATCCATCTTCAGGTGTAAAAGTCATAGTTAATTTACCTTTTCCTTTTACAACCATATCAGTTGCACGATATTGATCTCCAAATGCATGTCTTCCAACAATTATTGGAGCTGTCCAGTTTGTAACTAAACGAGGAACATTTGCGCAAACGATTGGCTCACGGAAAACAGTTCCATCTAAAATGTTACGGATAGTTCCGTTTGGAGATTTCCACATTTGTTTTAAGTTAAACTCTTTTACACGAGCTTCATCAGGAGTAATTGTAGCACATTTAATACCTACTCCGTATTTTTTTATTGCTTCCGCAGAATCAATTGTAACTTGGTCATTTGTCGCGTCTCTATGTTCAATACCTAAATCGTAATATTTAATATCAACATCAAGGTATGGTACAATTAATTTATCTTTAATAAATTTCCAGATAATTCTTGTCATTTCATCCCCATCTAATTCAACTACAGGGTTAGCTACTTTAATTTTACTCATATTAGTTTTATTTGTTTACAGATTTCAAATATATGTTTTTTATGAAAACAAGAGAGAAACATTAAATGATTTAATATAACTGTGTAACTTCTTGTTTTATATAATCAATAGCAACTTGGCTTGGCATTTTTTCTACACTTGATGTAATTTGTAAAATTATTGTCGCTAATTCTTGGCCTTTTGATTGATCATTTACTTTAGATGAGGCTATGTGTACTAATTTTACAGTTTCTTCTTTAGCAGTTTTTACTAATTCCCAAGCTCCCGGACTTAAATAAATTTGTTGAGATAAATTGTGCTCGTATTCAGCCCTAATTGTTTTTAATAGTTCAGCATGTAATTGTTGAGCAGTGAAATTTATTTTGTTGACACGCAAAACCAGATTATTTGGATGTAATCGCTCTAAAAAAATAATTACTCTTTCATATGCCTGAAATCGAATAGGCATAGATACTGAAAAAGTTGATTTACGAATTTCTGCCTGTCTTCTTCTGTTCTCATTTTTAAAAAATGATTGCATAATAAAATAGGCTGTTGCAAAAACTCCCCCGGAAGTTATTAGCACAAGTAATAAACTAAATAAAATATCCATTGTTAAAATTTTACACAAAAATATCGATAATTTTTAGATTAAATTTGGCATGATATTTTCTTAATATAAAATAAAACTTAAAATCATGAAAAAAATCGTATTGTTTTTAACATTAGTGCTTTCAGTAACTGCCTATGCGCAGAAAGAAGTACAAAAAAAGAAAAATCAACAAGCAAGCCCTGAAGAAAAAGCGCAGCGTTCGGTAAATCACTTAGACAAAAAAGTTGGTTTATCAGAAACGCAAAAGCCTAAAATTTATGATTTAGCATTAGCTAGGGCTAAAAAAATGGAAGAAATTAAATCAAAATACAAGCCGAAAAAAAATCCTGATGACAGAGTAATCACTAGAAAAGAAGTTCAGCAATGCAGAAAAGATTATAGAGAAGGTGTAAAACAAGTTTTAACTCAAGAACAAAAAGATAAACTTAAAGCGAAAGCAAAAGAAAAAAAAGAAGCGAGAAAAGAAGGTATAGATAAAGTACAAGATAAAATGGAAACTGAGGCAGATGAAAAAGCCGATGATTTAGATAAAGCAATTGAAATAGAAGATTAATTAATTAAATTTAAACTAAAACTAAAAACCCACTTAAATAGAGTGGGTTTTTTATTTTAAGTTAATTAAATAAAATTATAAATAACTTTTCTATTTTTGGTGTTTTTTTGGCATACATATTGGGATAATCATTCAAAAAACATAAAATGAAAAATTTATTTTTAGTTCTTGTTACTTTACTTTCTGTCAGCAATTTAAATGCGCAAGATCAAGATCCAAAGGCAAAAGTTATTTTAGACGACATCTCAAAAACAACAAAATCGTACAAAACGATTACTACCGATTATTCTTTAATTATTACAAATAAAGATAAAAAACAAACGGATAAACAAACGGGAAAAATACAAGTTAAGGGTACAAAATTTAGATTGGAAATCCCTGGAAACTCAATTTTATGTGACGGGAAAACAGTTTGGACTTTTAATAAAGAAGCTAATGAAGTGTCTATTAAAAATTATGAACCTTCAGCAGATGATGCATTAGATCCAACTAAAATATTTACTATGTATGAAAATGGATATAAATATAAATTTGACAAAGAAGAAGCCGGCTTAACAATAATAAATTTGTATCCTTCTGTAAAGCCTGAGAAGAAAAAATTTCACACTATAAAATTATTTGTAGATAAACCAAAAAAACAGGTAAAAAAAATGATTATGTTGATGAAAGATGGCGGTACACAAACTTACGAGTTAAAAACACTTACCCCAAACTTAGATATTTTAGAAAATCAATTTGTTTTTGATTCAAAAGCTTGTAAATGCGAGGTAATTGATGAGAGATAATTCCTCTATCTGATCAGAGTAACATGCCCAACCTTGTTAATCTTGTTCCCTTTTATTGTTTGTAAGTCAATTTTATAGATGTAAGTATCTTCAAGTAAAGGCTCAATTCCGTTGACTCTTAATCCTTTCCAATGTTCAGATAATTTATTTGTAGAAAAAACAAGTTCACCCCATCTGTCAAAAACCTGCAATTGATATTTTTCTTCAGAAATACCTGTTCCTTCAGGAAAAAATTCTTCGTTTAATTGATCATCATTCGGACTAAATGAGTTTGGAATATAAATGTTTATATCTTCTCCAATTTCAATAATTCTATTTGTTGTGTCAGTACAACCATTACTCGTTTTTACTATTAGTGTTACAGTAAACGAACCTAAGGTTTCATAGGTGTGAGAAGGATTAATTTGATTAGACGAAATATTACCATAGTCGCCGAAATTCCAATTGTAATAAACAATAGAATCACCTATACTTTGATTTTCAAATTGTACTGTTGGTTCAAGAAGAGTAATTTCGGTTTCGTTCGAAGTAAAACTCGCAATAGGATTTTCATATACTGTAACCCAATCAGGAAATTGTAATGTATTAAAACAACCAGATGCATCTGTTATTTTAACACTTACAGAATATTTTCCTGCAAATGGATAACAATGAATTATGGTATCGTTATTTGAAGTTAATAATCCATTCCCCATATTCCATTGATATTGATTTATCATATTAGAGGAAGTTAAAATAAATCTATTACAGAAAGGAGCACATTTAGGTATAACAGAATTCAATATCCCTGTTGGTAATGGTAAAATGGTTACATTTAGGTTTATCCTCTGGCTTTCACATCCTTGAATGGTTTGAGATACATAATATGGTAAGGTTCCAAGTGTAGAGGTTGATGGTATTGGTGCGTTTAATGTTGGTGTTCCACCAGTAGAGTTGTTGCCGTACCAGTTTAAATTACCACCTGCATCAGGTAATGCAATTAATGGTAGTGATGTACTATTTTGACATAAATTTATAGCATTTACAATTGGTGGTAAAGGAAGAGGCAAAATATTGATGCCAATAACACTTGCATTAAAACAGCCTTCCGCATTTTGTACGGTTAAGGTATAATTTCCTGCCATAGTTAAGGTTGCATTTTGAATACTTGGATTAAAAGATGTTGAAGAGAAATTTTCAGGACCTACCCATGAAAAACTAATTACATTATTTGCATTTGCACTTAAATTAATTGTTCCTCCTATGCAAATTGGTGAATTACTTATTGCACTAACAACCGGAAGTGCATTAACTACTACATTTAAAGTAGCTGTGCCTTGGCAATTACCTGTTGATTCGGTAACCGTAAGTGAATAGGTTCCGGACATTGAAGTTGTTGCATTTGCTAGAATTGGATTTTGTGAAGTGCTTACGAAACCACTCGGTCCCAGCCAAGAATAAGTATTGCCTCCGGAAGAAGTTAAGTTAATTGTGTTGTTTACACATACCGGAGAATTAGAGTTCACGGTAGCAACAGGGGTTAAATTGATGTTGATGTTAAATGTTTGGACTATAGCGTTACAACCATTAAAGTCGGCATTAACTGTAATTGCTCCTGAAATAGAAGTATTACTTGTATTAGTGGGTAGAAAAGAAGGTATATTGCCATTGCCATTTCCTCCTAAGCCAATTGATGAGTTTGAATTTGTCCAATTTATTGTAGAACCAATAGGTGTAACACTTAATGTAATTGGTAATGTGGCTGAACCAGTACAATAAGTTTTATCTGTTATTGCTTGTATTACAGGTATTGGATTTACTTCGATTATGAAATTTTGAGCGGCACCATTGCATCCTGATAAATTTGGTACAGCATTTATTAAAGCGGTTATAGTTGAATTTGTTGAATTTAAAGCTGTAAAACCGTTAATATCTCCAATTCCGTTGCTACTTAATCCAATTGTTGAATTTGAATTCGTCCAATTTACAGTTGCAGTGCTTGGGCTAACACTAAAACCAATATAGTTAGTAGTTATTCCCGCACACAAGGTTTGACTTGTTATTGTGTTTAGAGTTGGTATTGGATTTATTGTAATACTAAAAGTTTGTATCGTTCCGTTGCAACCTGCAAAACTTGGAGTTGCTTGAAAAACTCCAGTAAGTGGAGTACTTCCTGCATTTTGACTTGTAAATGAATTAATATTGTCAACACCGTTAGCTGAAAGACCTATTTGAGGTGTACTGTTTGTCCAGTTAACTGTTGAATTTGATGGTAAAATAGTAAAATTAATGGGTGAACTTTGAGCGCCTGCACAAATTGTTTGACTAGTAATCGAAGCCAATGTAGGTATTGGGTTTACCGTAATCGTAAATGTAACTACAGCACTTGAACAAGCATTAGCAATTGCATAAGCACTTAAAGTTGAATTTTGAACTGATGAGCCTGAATTTACTAATGTGAAACTTGCTATGTCTCCATTTCCATTTGCCGCAAGACCAATACTAGTATTTGTATTGCTCCAACTAACTGATGCAGTTGTAGGGTTAAACGCAAAATTAATTGGAGTAGTATTTTGTCCTGTACACCATGTTTGACTTGCTACTGGATTTAAAGTTGGTGTTGGAGTTACTGTAATAGTAAATACCAGCGCATTGCTTGTGCATCCATTTAATGAAGCTGTAACAGAAAAATTACCTATAATGTCATTTATTCCAGAATTTGTACCTGTAAAAGAATTTATATTGCCCACTCCTGAAGTTCCAATTCCAATTGTATTATTATCGTTTGTCCAATTCACTGTTGCTCCCGTTGGGGTTGAAACAAAATTTATTGAAGCAGTAGACGAATTTGCACATACAGTTTGGCTTGAAACGCTCTGCAGAGTAGGAACAGCATTCACCGTTATCGTCATTTGTACGTTGGATACACAAGTAGTAATTGAAGGTGTGAAAGTATAAGTGGTTGTTTGTAAATTATTCATTACTGGCGCCCAGGTTCCAGTAACCCCATTGTCGGAAGTAGATGGTAATGGGTTTAGTGTTCCACCCTCACAAATCGCTTGTACTTGAGTAAAAGTTGGGACAACTCCTGGGTTAACTGTAATTGTCATTTGAGTAGTTATAGCACATTGTCCTGCTGTTGGGGTAAAAGTATAAGTTGTAGTTTGAGTATTGTTTGGAGCAGGTAACCAAGATCCATTAATACCATTATCAGATGTTGTTGGTAATGGATTAAGTGTTTGTCCATTACAGATTGCATTAATTTGAGTAAAAGTTGGTGCTATTTCAGGATTAACGGTAATTGAAAATGTTATCGCTGCTCCGGTACAACCAGATAAAGTAGGCGTTACCGTAATTAAACCAGAAATTGAATTTGTACCCGGATTTGCTGAAGTAAAACTTGGGATGTTTGAGCTTCCTGAAGCGCTTAGTCCAATGCTTGTATTGTTGTTTGTCCAATTAAAAGTAGCACCACTAGTTCCTGTAAAAGTAATTGTATTTACTGTTTGCCCTTCGCAGCTTGTTATATCATTTACTTGATTTACACTTGGTCCAGAATTAACAGACACTATTATTTGCGCTCTATTGCTTTCGCAACCAGATACCGTTTGTGAAACATAATAGGTAGTTGTACCTACAGTTGCAGTAGATGGAATAGGGGCAGTTGAACTTCCTGTTCCACCACTTGAAGATGTATACCACAATAAATTACTCCCTGTTGCTGTTAGCGCTGTAGCATTTTGATTTTGGCAATATGAGATATTGTTTACTCCCGGTGGATTTGGAAGCGTATTAACAGTAATTACAACAGATTCTGTTTTATTGCACCCTAAATTATCAGTTCCGGTTAATATAGCTGTATAGTTTCCTGGATTTGAATATGTAACTGTATGTGGTCCAATTCCGCTAGCAGAAGTAGGAGAGCCACCATTTACAAAATTCCAATTTAAACCACCTCCAATATTGGTAGAATTTGTTCCGTTAAAAATTATTGAACTGCCTGCACAAATTGTAGTTGTATTGGTTGTAATAACAGGTAACGGACCACTAATTGAGCCACCTGTTTGAGTTGTATTAAAATTAATAGTAAAACCGTTAGCCGCACTAAAATTATTTACAAGTAATGCATATGTAGTTCCTGCCACCATGTTGATAGCTGAACAATAAGAATTTTCCCCAAAATCACACCCTGAGTCTTCATTAATATCAGTATCAGAATAACTTAAACCTGTTGATCCATTAGCGTTTAAACAAGATGAGGCATTGCATCTAATTACAGATCTAGGGCCGCATGGATTTGTACCACTTAATTCCCAAACCATAAAGTCAATATCATCAGTTGGATTAATAGGTGTAATATCAAAAGCAAAAGGTCCAGATGTACCTGCAGTCCATATATACCAGGATGAATTCCCTTCATCTGCACCAAAATTTTCCATACAAGAGCTACTTTCTGGCTCATCTGTATTTGCGCCACCTCCACTTAATGTGCCAACGCTTATTGGATTATCATTACATAAAAAAGCAGCACCTCCACAATCTGCTCCAGCATTTGCTGAAGGTGTATAATTATTTACGCACAATTCAAAAGTCCCTTCATTAGAGCTTGTTGTACTAATTCTAATTAAGTAAACTGTCCCAGGAGACATAGCACTTTGATATAACTGAGTTGTTCCAGATCCTGAAGTTCCATTGTTACAACTTAATTGATTTATTGTTCCAAGGCAACTTCCTGTATATATTGCAATTCTAGGCCTAATCATTGAACCGCCATTTCCGGATCCTGAAGCAGATATTAATGCGTCTGTTCCAGTTGCTGTAAAAGTAAACCAAACGTCTTCTGTTGCACCGGCACTCCAACAAGAAGCATTTACAAAACCACTAGCAGTAGAGCCAGAATTGGAATAAAAGGCTGATCCAGAACAAAAATTACTTACATCAGGCAAAAAAATTGCATTTTCACAATTGTCATTTGATTGTGATTTTGATAATTGAGGAAATAATATGAGAAAAGTAAAACAGAGTATTGTCCCGAAAAATTTCGATTTTTGAAATAAAAACTTGTTCATAAAAAAAACATGACTTATAAAGAATTTAATCAGCAATTATAAGTTTAATTTATTGTTTTTCAAAAAATTAAACAAGATCGTAAATCATTTTACGGAACTAATAGTTCGGGAGTTACAATTTCATTGCTTTTATGCAATGCCCTATCATAAAAATAGATTTTGTATTTTATGATTTTATGAGATAAAGATTGTCTGTAACCGTTTAAATTAATGATAAACTGCCCTTTTAAATAGTCTTCTTTAGTTGTTTTTTCTACAAATTGAATTCGTTGTTTAATTAATCCAGAATCAATTTTGTTAGTTAATACATCGTAAATTAATGTGTCTTTAAAAATCCCACTACTAGATTTATAAAGAGTTTTGATATATAAATTGTAGTAATAAGGAGTAGATTTATCATATATCCCAATAGTATCAGTAGTTTTTAAACCAATATCACCGTCACCATCAGTAAAATTAAGTGTTAACACAGCTTCATATTTATTTGAAGGAGTAAAATCTTTAAATTCTATAGCGGGCTCTATAGGATAAGAATCAGGATTTTTTTTACAAGATGAAAATATTGTTAAAATGATGATGCAAAAAGGTATATACGTTTTAATCTTCATCAAAAGGGCTAATTAATTTACAATTTTAAGCCTAATTGCTTTATAAGTCAAATTTAATTCTAAAAACTTTATTAATTTCGGCCAAATTTTATAAAAAATGAAAAAATATAATTTGTTTCTGGTTTTAGTAACCTCAGTGATTTTATCAATTTTCACATCTTGCAGTGGAGGAAATGAAGAGGAAAATCCTTTAGCGGATAGTTTGTCTGGTGTAAATAATGAATTAAACGGACAGTTAACAGAAAAAGAAAAGGCGATTCAACAGTTTGTAAATACCTTTAATGATATTCAAGCTAACTTAAATGAAATAAAAGAAAAAGAAAAAATCATTGTTACAAGCACTAAATTAGGTGATGTAAAAAGCAAAGAAGAGCAAATTAAAGAAGATATTCAGGCTATATATGAGTTGATGGGAAAAAATAAATCTAAAATCAATTCATTAAATAAAAAACTGAAAACGGCTAAATCAAAAATTACTGGTTTAGAGCAATTAATTGCAAATTTAGAAGCACAGTTAAATGAGAAAGATTTACAGATTACCGATTTGAAAAATCAAATCGAACAATTAAACATTGAGCTAAGTAATTTAAATTTAAATTATGAAGATTTAGCTTTAAAATATAATGAAGTGAGCGAAGAGGTAGATGTTAAAACCACAAAATTAAATACTGCTTATTATGTAGTTGGTACATCTAAAGAGCTAAAAGAGAATGGTGTTATCACTAAAGAAGGTGGTTTTATTGGTTTAGGGAAATCAGCACAGTTAAAACAAGACTTTAATAAAGATTATTTTACCAAAGTTGACATTACTAATTTTTCAAAACTTCCAATTGCTTCTAAGAAAGCAAAAATTATAACTACACACCCAAGTTCTTCTTATAAACTGAATGGGGAAAAAACGATTGAAAGTCTCGAAATTAATAATTCTGAAGATTTTTGGAGTACTTCAAAGTATTTGGTAATAGTTGTTGAAAATTAATTGATGCAAAAATACAATTCATTAAAGAAAAATTTTGCAGATATAAAAACTTATATTACCTTCGCAGCCCTTTTAAATATAATTTTATTAAAATTTATTAAGGAATAATTTATTTAAACATAGAAAAGTGGATTCATTAAGTTACAAAACCGTACACGCTAACAAGGCTACTACCCAAAAGAAATGGGTTCTTGTTGATGCTGAAAATGAAGTTGTTGGACGTTTAGCTTCAAAGGTTGCCTATATTTTATTAGGCAAACACAAAACAGATTATACTCCTCACGCAGATAATGGAGATAATGTGATTATTATTAATGCTGAAAAAGTTCGTTTCACAGGGAACAAACTTGAAGATAAAGAATACTTACGTTACACGGGTTATCATGGTGGTCAGCGTGTTGCTACGCCAAAACAGTGGTTGGTTAAAAAACCAACAGAAATTTTGACATGGGCAATTCATGGAATGTTACCTAAAGGAAGATTAGGTAGAAAATTAAATACAAATGTATTTATTTATGCCGGTTCAATTCATAACCACGAAGCGCAACAGCCAACTAAATTAGATTTAAAAAACATCAAAGGTTAATAATAAATGGAAGTAACTAACACATCCGGACGTAGAAAAACAGCGGTAGCACGTGTTTACATTACTAAAGGTAATGGTGATATTAAAGTAAACGGAAAAGATTATAAAGTGTATTTTCCTGTTCCAACTCTACAGTATTATGTAGAACAATCATTAATGATTTCAAAAGTACGTAATGATTATAATATTACAGTAAACGTAAAAGGTGGCGGAATTACAGGTCAGGCTCAAGCTATTCGTTTAGGTATAGCAAAAGCTTTGGTTGAAGAAAATTCAGATTTAAAAAGCGCATTGAGAGCGGAAGGATTAATGACTCGCGATCCTCGTATGGTTGAGCGTAAGAAATTTGGTCAGAAAAAAGCTCGTGCTCGTTTCCAATTCAGCAAACGTTAATTTATAACTTATACAATTTAGAATATAATGTCAAGAACATCATTCAACGAATTATTAGAAGCCGGAGCTCACTTTGGTCATTTACGCAGAAAATGGAATCCTGCAATGGCTCCATACATTTTTGCAGAAAAAAATGGTATTCATATCATTGATCTTAACAAAACTGTTGTTAAAATAGAAGAGGCAGCAAATGCTTTAAAACAAATTTCAAGATCTGGAAAAAAAATTCTTTTCGTAGCAACTAAAAAACAAGCGAAAGAAATCGTTTCTGAAAAAATTAAATCAATTAACATGCCTTACGTAACTGAGCGTTGGCCAGGTGGTATGTTAACTAATTTTGCTACTATCCGTAAAGCAATCCGTAAAATGGGTGCTTTAGAGAAGATGGTAACAGATGGAACGTACGATAATATCTCTAAAAAAGAGCGTTTAATGTTTTCTCGTGAAAAAGCTAAATTAGAAACTCAATTCGGTTCAATAGCAGATTTAACACGTTTACCTGCTGCAATTTTTATTGTTGATATTACTAAAGAACATATCGCTGTAAAAGAAGCTAAACGTTTGAATATCCCAACTTTTGCAATTGTTGATACAAATTCAAATCCTAATGAAGTTGATTTTCCAATTCCTGCAAATGATGACGCTTCTACATCAATAGCTCATATTGTTGAGGTAATGGCTAAAGCAATTTCTGAAGGTTTATCTGAAAGAAAAATTGATAAAGAAACTCAGTCATCTGAGGATAAAGAATCAGGAAATGCACAAGAACGTGCTGAAGAATTAGCAGAAGCAGTAAAGTCTAAATTTGCTGGTTCGGAAGAAGAAGCTAAATCAACAGCAAAAAGACCACGTACTAACACGGTGGCTAAAAAGAAAAAATAATAAATTAAATTAGATAAATTTTTTTTAAAATGGCTATTACAGCAGCAGAAGTTAATAAATTACGTCAGCAAACAGGTGCTGGTATGATGGATTGTAAAAAAGCTCTTGAAGAATCTCAAGGTGATTTTGAAAAAGCAATTGACTACCTTCGTAAAAAAGGTCAAAAAGTTGCCGCTAATCGTGCTGATAGAGATGCAAAAGATGGTTTAGTTTTAGCAAAAACTACTTCAGATAATAAAAGAGGTGTTTTAGTTGTAATTAACTGTGAAACTGATTTTGTTGCTAAAAATGAAGATTTTGGAAATTTTGCTAATACTGTACTTACAGCAGCTGTTGACAAAAACCCATCTGATATTGACGCTTTAAAAGCACTTCCTTACAATAGCGAAATTACAATTGGTGATAAATTTATTGAACAAATTGGTAAAATTGGTGAAAAAATAGATTTACCATATTATCAATCTGTAATCGGAGAAACAGTTTATTCATATAATCACCCTGGAAACAGATTAGCGTGTGTTGTTGCTTTTAATAAAGTAGTAACTGATGAAACTGCAAAGAATGTTGCAATGCAAGTTGCTGCAATGGCTCCTGTAGCAGTTGATAAAGATGATGTAAGCACTGAAATGATAGAAAGAGAATTAGAAATTGCACGTGAACAAATCAGAGCTGAAGGTAAGCCAGAAGATATGGTTGAAAAAATTGCTCAAGGTAAAATAAATAAATTTTACAAGGAATCTACTTTGTTAAATCAAGAGTATATTAAAGATAACAAATTAACTATTAAACAATATCTACAAACTATAGATAAAGATTTAACGGTTACAAGCTTTAAGCGTTACGCTTTAAGTTAATTTTAATCCCGACTTTAAGTCGGGATTTTTTTTGTATATTTTATTATTAATTAACCCAAAATGAAATATAAAAGAATTTTATTGAAATTGAGTGGTGAAGCACTTATGGGATCTAAATCTTTCGGTATAGATAATGATCGTCTTGCTCTTTATGCCAAACAAATTAAAGAAATTGTACAACAAGGATGTCAATTAGCCATCGTAATTGGTGGTGGAAATATTTTTAGAGGTATACAGGCTGAAAAAGGTGGAATGGATCGTGTGCAGGGTGATTATATGGGGATGCTGGCAACTGTAATAAATTCAATGGCTTTGCAATCTGCATTAGAAAGTATTCATGTTCAAACTCGTTTACAAAGTGCCATTAAAATGGAGCAGATTTGTGAACCATTTATTCGTAGAAAAGCTGTTAGACATTTAGAAAAAGGAAGAGTTGTTATTTTTGGTGCAGGTTCAGGTAACCCTTATTTTACAACAGATACTGCTGCAACGCTTAGAGCAATTGAAATTGAAGCTGACGTGATTTTGAAAGGAACTCGCGTTGATGGTATTTATACTGCTGATCCTGAAAAAAATCCGGATGCAAAAAAATATGATGAAATTACTTTTTCTGAAGTTTACGAAAAAGGTTTGGAAGTTATGGACATGACTGCATTTACTCTTTGTAACGAAAATAAATTATCTATCATTGTTTTTGATATGAATAAAGAAGGTAATTTAAGTAAAATTGTAAATGGCGAAAATTTAGGAACGTTAGTTAAATTTTAATATCAAGTTTATGAGTGAAAAAATTAAAACAATTTTAGATCAAGCAAAACAAGCAATGGAAAAATCCATTGATCATTTAGAGGTTGAATTAGCAAAAATACGTGCAGGTAAAGCAAATGTATCCATTTTTGATAATGTAATGGTAGATTATTATGGATCAAAAGTGCCAGTTAATCAGGTTGCAAATATTAATACACAAGATGCTAGAACCATTGTTATTCAGCCATGGGAAAAACCTATGTTAACTCCTCTAGAGAAAGCTATTCAGGCAGCTAATCTTGGATTTAATCCTCAAAATGATGGCATTTTAATTCGTATTGTTGTTCCTCCTCTAACTGAAGAGCGCAGAAAAGATTTAGCTAAAAAAGCCAAGCATGAAGCAGAGGAAGCAAAAATTGGGATTAGAAGCTCACGTAAAGATGCAATGGAGCTTGCAAAAAAACTTACTAAAGATGGAGTCACTGAAGATGAAGTGAAAGGTGCTGAAGAAAAAATTCAACAATTAACGGATTCTTTTGTTGCGAAATGTGATAAGCATTTAGAGATGAAAGAAAAAGAAATTATGACAGTTTAATTATTTTAAGTAAATATCAATTTTTTAAAGTCAGTTCAAAAATATGAACTGACTTTTTTGTTTCAATTAATCATAAAGTCAAACTAATCTAATTGATTTTTCTATTTTTATAACATTATAATTCATTTCTCTACATGCCACTTAAATCGTATTGGGATAAAAATTTAATCGAAGCCGGCTGTGATGAGGCAGGAAGAGGTTGCTTGGCAGGGCCTGTAGTTGCAGCAGCTGTAATTCTTCCAAAAAAATACAAAAACAAATTCCTGAACGATTCAAAAAAAATAAATGAAAAACTACGCTATGAATTAAGGGAAGAAATTCAACAAAGTGCTTTGCATTGGGCCTATGCAATTGTAAGTAATACTGAAATTGATTCGATTAATATTTTAAACTCTTCATTTTTAGCCATGCATCGAGCTATTGATCAATTACCCAAAATTCCTGAACTTTTGCTCATTGATGGGAATCGTTTTAATAAATATAAAAACATCAATCACCAGTGCATCATTAAAGGTGATGAAAAGTACTTAAGTATTGCTGCTGCATCCATTATAGCAAAAACATACAGGGATGATTTAATGATGAAATTGCACAATGAATACAACTATTATAAGTGGGATAAAAACAAAGGTTACCCTACCATCGAACATCGCAATGCCATTAAAATTTTTGGGCCAACACCTTATCATCGAATGAGTTTTACCTTATTAAGCGATCAACTATCGTTAGATTTTTAACAACATAGGTCTTAAAACTCTTTTTAAGTTTAAAATGAGTTATTGATTGATTTACTATTTTTAATTTATGAGTCAGCAAGAACGCAACGAGGTTATTCTAAAAAAATATATACCTGAAACTGCCGTTTCATTAATTGCAAAGTGGATTGTTGATTATGATTTTAAGCTAAAAATAAAAAAAGAACGTTCAACGAAATTAGGGGATTATCGTTCTCCATTTAATGGCAGCAACCATCAAATTACAATAAACTTCAATTTAAATAAATATGCATTTTTAGTTACACTTGTTCACGAAATTGCTCATTTAACTACGTTTAATAAATATAAAAACGCTGTTTTACCTCATGGTGCAGAGTGGAAACAAGAGTTTAAAAAATTAATGCAGCCTTTTTTAAATTCAGATGTATTTCCTGTTGAGTTAATTTATGCTTTAAATAAATATTTGCAAAATCCTGCAGCTTCAAGTTGTAGCGATAAAAATTTATACCGCGCATTAAAATTATACGATGAAAATAATGACGAGGGAATATTTATTGAAAAAATTCCGTTAAAAACTATTTTTCACTATGATGGAAAACTTTTTGAAAAAGGCGAACGAATTAGAACTCGTTATCAGTGTAAGGAATTAAAAAGTGGTAAAACGTATTTGTTTCACGCACTAGCAGAAGTTCAATTGTTTGAAGAGCATTGGAAAAACACTTCAAATTTAATTTAAGATGGTATTTTCAAGTTTAACATTCCTGTTTTTCTTTTTACCACTTACACTATTTTTTCATTATATCACCAAAAATAATTTATTCCGTAATCTATCATTAACCGTTTTCTCACTCATCTTCTATGCCTGGGGAGAACCACTATGGGTTTTTCTTTTATTATTCAGCGCTATCTTTGATTATGGAAACGGGTTATTAATTGCCCATTATTTATCAAAAAGTAAGCTAAAAGCAAAATGGATTCTCGCACTTTCCATTATCGGTAATTTAGGAATACTTATTGCTTTTAAATATGGCGGTTTCATTTATGATAATATAAATTATTTCATTGCTCTCCCATTTCAACGACCAACAAACACTTTACCCATTGGTATCTCTTTTTACACTTTTCAAACTGTATCTTATACGATTGATGTATATCGTGGTGAAGTAAAAGCTCAAAAAAATATTATCAATTTTTTAATGTTTGTCAGTTTATTTCATCAATTGGTTGCCGGACCAATCGTTCGCTATCAAACCATTGAAACAGAAATGGAAAATCGTAAGTTTAATTGGGCAGATATAAGTAGTGGTGTTGGCCGGTTTTGTTTTGGTTTATTTAAAAAAGTAATGATTGCCAACACTGCTGGTGAATTGGTAAATAAATATTTAGCAAACGGATTTAACGATTTATCATCACCCGAAGCTTGGTTTGGAATTACTTTGTTTTCTATTCAAATTTATTTTGATTTTTCTGGTTATTCAGATATGGCAATTGGTTTAGGAAGAATGTTTGGTTTTCATTACGATGAAAATTTCAAACATCCTTATGCTGCAATTTCTGTGGGTGATTTTTACCGAAGGTGGCACATTTCATTAGGTAAATTTTTCAGGGATTATGTTTACATCCCGCTAGGTGGAAACCGAAAAATGCAATTAAGAAACATCATGATTGTTTGGTTACTTACCGGTTTATGGCATGGCGCTAGCTGGAACTTTGTGCTTTGGGGATTTTATTTTGGATGCTTTATGATTATCGAAAAGTTACTGGAAAAAATGCTTAAAAAAACACCACGTATTATCAGGCATTGCTACACACTTTTTTTAATCATTTTTAGTAGAGCTATTTTTTATTTCGTTGATTTTACTCAGCTCAAACAATTTATTGTTAAACTGTTTAATAATCCTATGCCTGTTAACGATGCCTTTTACAATGATCTTTACAGTCATTTATTTTGGTTTATTCTAGTTATAATATTGTGTATTCCATGGGACGAAGTATTTAAGCCCGAACATTATTTAAGAAAGAAAACAGAGCTCTTTTATGCATATGCACAACCAGTTATAAATGGATTGTTGTTGATTCTATGCATTACTTTTCTAATCGATTCTACGTATAACCCATTTATTTATTTTAGATTTTGAGAACAACTTCTATCATAAACTGTGTGTTGTTTTCGCTAATACTTTTCGGTTATGGGATTTCTTATTTAATTAACCCTTCCAAGAAAATTTCAGAAACAGAAAAAAGAAAACTGGCTCAATTCCCATTATGGAGTTTTGATCAATACTTAAAAGGAGTTTGGATTGATTCAGTAGATAAATTTGTAAATGATCAAGCACCTTTCAGATTACAATCCGTTACATTTGCCTCAACACTTAATCATTATAAGGGATTTCAATTTTCTGAAAAAGAAAGAATTGTAAGTATTAAAAAGCCAAATAAAAATCTAGCAAAAAAGAATTCTTCATATGATACTGTAAGTGCAGTTAGAAGGTACCTGGATGATTTTACAGAAACAGCTTCAAGTAGTTTTTTAATTATCAACGGAAGTGTTTTTACGTTGAATTCAGGCGTTCCTTCCATGTCAAAATATTTTGCAGATATGTTGAATAAATATGCTCGTGAATTAAAAAATGAAACTCGTGTTTTTTCCTGCGTTCCTCCTTTGTCATCTGCTTTTATTCCGGTTAAAAAATATGAGTATTACAATAAAAAAAATCAGGAAACTCTTTTAGCAATTCGTGCCAGTTTAAGTGATGGATCTATTTTTTGTGATGTATTAGGCGAGTTAAATAGACATACGGATAAAAAATTATTTTTCAGCACCGATCATCATTGGACCGCCTATGGCGCATATTACGCGTATGTTTCCTTTTGTAAAAAAGCAGGTTTTGAGCCCGTTCCTCTAGAAAACATGACTAAAAAAGTAAAGTATAATTTTTTAGGAACATTGTATGAACTTACCAGAGATAAAGCAGTTGAGAAAAATCCAGATACTTTAGATTATTTTATTCCAAAAGTGGAAACTTATGCTGTTACTTATAAAGAAGGCGATTTGTCATATCCTTACAAAACAGAAGTGTTTTGCGAACGTTGTTATGGAGGTTACAGTTATTCTACTTTTTTGTGTGGCGACTTGGCTTTAATTAAAATTAAAACAAACGTGAAAAATGGAAAAAAAGCCATGGTTATTAAAAACTCTATGGGTAATGCTTTTTCAGTTTTTCTAATAAGTCATTACGAGGAATTATATATAATTGATTATCGTTATTCCGAACACAATCTTTTAAATTTAATTCGAGATAATCACATTAACGACTTAATTTTTGCTCCAAGTTTGTATGCAGCAAATGCTTACGGTACCATTCAACGCATGTATAACTTAGGGTTTAATAATGGTTTAGTTAGGCAAGCTGCATTAAAAGCTAGAATAGAAAAAGATAGTATCTTTAAAAATGCGCAAACTTATAAAGATAGTTTGGAGTTAATCGATAAAAAATTATTTCCTGATGAATAAAAGCAACTCAATTTTTACCATTTTACTATTCATCATTTTTTCATTCATTACAAATGCTCAGGATACATTATTTCATAAATTAAAAATAGATACAACATATTGTAATCTTAATTTTTATTCTAATAAAACAGCTCAACAGTTTCAAAAATTATTTAATTCTACTCAGCAAGAAAAATTAGTAGTTTTTCATTTTGGTGGTAGTCACATACAAGCAGAGATGCCTACAACAGTTGTTCGTGAAAATTTGACACAGTTGTTTGGTGAAGGCGGAAGAGGAATGATTTTTCCTTATAATGTTGCCAATACCTATTCTTCTGTAAACTATTCCATTAAACACACCGGCAAATGGAAGTACGGTAAAAGTTTTCAATTTCCTGCACCAATTCCATTAGGTGTTTGCGGAATGGCTGTTCAAACCAAAGACACCTTAGCGCAAATCAATTTCAAGTTTAAAAATGAAATCAAGCAAAATGATTATGAATTAAAGTTGTTGATGAATGTTGATTCATTGTCGCCAACTTTTAAATTAAAGATTGATACAACTACTTTTTTAATAGATGAAAAAAGAATAAAAGAACAATTTAATAAAGATTTTATTTCAGTTAATTATTCAGGATCAATAAATGAAATTAGTGTTGAAATGTTAGAAAAAGATAGCACTTTTCAATTCAGTTTTTATGGAATTGATATTGAAACACAAAAACAATTGGGAATTGTTTATCATTCGTTGGGTGTTGGTGCCGCACCCTTTCGTTCTGTTTTAAATATTGAAAATTTAGAAAAGCACGCTGCATTTTTAAAACCTGATTTAGTAATACTTGATTTTGGCACAAACGATATTTTATTCAAAAATTCCATTGATGAAAAATTAAGCGAGCAAATTGAAAAAAGTATTGAGCGTTTTCGTACTATCAATCCTGAAATTTTAATTGTACTTACATCAACACAAGATTTATTTTACAAAAAGAAATTTATAACTGCAGGTATTTCATTCCGAAATTTAATTGATTCGCTAGCTAAAAAGAACGATTGTTTATTCTGGAATTGGTATGATTTATCAGGTGGTTACGGAACAATTAAAACGTGGAATGAATTGGCTTACGCTAAAAAAGACGGGATCCATTTAACGAATGATGGCTATAAAATTAAAGGTAAATTGCTTTTTCAATCCATCATGAATACACTTCATTCAATTAACAAAAATCCTTCACAAACTATTTATCATTCCGGACTAAAAAATTATGATGCAAGTAAAATAAATACTGTTAGCAACGAAAAATATCATCGAGTACAAGTAGGTGAAACATTAACTCAGATTGCTAAAAAATATTCGATTACACTTCAAAATATAAAAGAAATTAATCAGCTTAAATCAGATACCATTAAACCAGGAGAGGCACTTTTAATTAGTAAGTAAATTTACCTGCCTTCTTTTTTCCATTTTCTGTATCGCTCCATAATTGGAGCGTACAAGTCGTAACCATCGTTCATGATGATAAACTGATCAGAAATGTTGTAACAAAATCTTCTGAATTTTTCAAAATCTATTGTTTCATCTCCTGTTAATCTTCTTAAAATTTCAGCATTAAATTTTTTTTCAACCAATTCATCAATAAACATTTGTTCGTATAGCGCAGCTAATTTACGGTTAGCTTTTCCTTTATGGCTAAAAGCATCATAAAGAGCTGTTATAGGACTTTCAAATGCGTTTATTCCACTTACTCGCGGACGATTAATTACTCTGTTCATATAATCCCGTTCGTATGGTTTAATCTTAAAATCATAAACATCATAGCTTTTGAGAAGAAAAATGTTCTTCAACAAATAAACCGTTAAAAATGTTTTTGTGCTGTCGTTTAAATTCCGGATATTTTTAACTGCTATACTTCGCTTTAGATAACCTAAGTAAGAAAATGTAATACTATCCTTGTCGCTAGCTACTATACTAAATTTCCCATCGTAATTACTTAAGGCGCCATTTCCTGTTTTTGTATTAATTACATAGGCAAATGGAATTGGATTAATACTGTCTTCTTCTAATAAAATGCCTCGAATAATATAGTTGCGTTGAGCAAAACTCAAAACACCCCAAAAAGATAAAAAAAGTAAGAAATTGATTTTTCTTAGCATGCCTCAAAAATAAGCGAATAAAACTTTTAAACAGTTGTTTGAAAAAAATACTTCCAATCGTATTTTAAATTATTAACAAACTCACATAAAACATTAAATTTACCTTTCGAAAATGGAAAATTATATTGTATCGGCTCGTAAGTATCGTCCACAAACGTTTAGAACGGTTGTAGGACAACAGCATATTACCAATACACTTAAAAATGCCATTATCAGTAATCATTTAGCTCAAGCTTTTTTGTTTTGCGGACCACGTGGCGTTGGTAAAACTACCTGTGCACGTATTTTGGCAAAAACAATTAATTGTTTTAATATAACAGCTGAAGGTGAAGCTTGTGATACCTGTGAATCTTGCACCTCATTTAATGCAAATGCTTCATTAAACATTCATGAACTAGATGCTGCAAGTAACAATAGTGTAGATGAAATCAGGGTGATTGTAGAGCAAGTGAGGTTTGCTCCACAATTAGGTACACATAAAGTGTATATTATTGACGAGGTACACATGCTTTCAAATAGTGCCTTTAATGCTTTTTTGAAAACATTGGAAGAACCTCCAAAACATGCTGTATTTATTTTAGCTACTACCGAAAAACATAAAGTATTACCAACTATACTTTCTCGTTGTCAGGTTTTTGTTTTTAATCGAATTAAAAACGAAGATATTTCGAATCATTTAGCTCATATTGCTTCTACCGAAGGAGTAAGTGCAGAACCTGAAGCACTTAGGGTTATAGCACAAAAAGCAGATGGTGGTTTACGTGATGCTTGCAGTATTTTCGATCAAATGGTAAGTTTTTCAGGAAGTAACATTACCTATAAAGTTGTTGCTGAAAATTTACATATACTGGATTACGATTATTATTTTAAAATCACAGATGCGCTAAACCAAAACAGATTGTCGGATGTGTTGTTGATATTTGATGAAATTCTTAAAAATGGTTTTGATGGGCATCATTTTATTGTTGGGTTAGGGGAGCACATCAGAAATGTATTGGTTTGTAAAGATCCTGCTACAGTTCAGTTATTAGAAACAAGTCAAAATATAAAAGATACTTATTTGCAACAAGCACAACAATGTCCAAATGGCTTTTTACTTAAAGCACTTGGAATAATTGGAAGACTAGATGTAAATTATCGAATTGCAAAAAATCAACGTCTCGCTGTAGAACTTGCATTAATGCAAATCAGCTATTTAAATAATGCTGCATCTCTAGATGCAGAAAAAAAAAAGATGAGTTAGTACCTGCTTCTGATTTACCTATCAGTAATCAGGTTGTTTCTTCATCAGCACCTGCTTATATACCTAACACAACAACCAATAAACCTGTTACATCTTTTAAAGATTTAGATATAAAATCAGGTTTCAGGCTAAATCAAATTAACAGAAATTCATCAGTTCCTTCTAATGAAAAGGAGGCTAAGTCGGAAGTTGATGCAGTAGGAGTAAATCTTAATGAGCCATTTACAAGTGCTGATCTTTTTTCTGCAATAAAAAAATATATAAGCCTTAAAAATGAAACAAAGGAATTTCAGGTTGTGGCTATGTTGGCAGAACAATTTTTAAAATATGAAAATCAACAATTAAAGGTCTTACTTGCAAATGATGCGCAGCATCATTTGTTTGATGAGATAAAACAAGATTTCTTAGATTTTATTCGTAAAGAAGTAAAAAATAATTCTATTACAATTGAAATTTCTGAACTGGAAGATAATAAACAGAAAAAGGCTTTAACACCTTCTGAGAAATTTAATGTAATGGCCCTCAAAAATCCGCTGCTTAAAGAATTAAGAAGTCGTTTGGATTTAGATCCAACCTTTAACTAAAATGTGAAACATCATTCTTTTTAATTCTTCAAAAATTTGATTTCAACATAAATACTTCTTTCATTTATAGTTTAAAAGCATTGTGTAAAATATGGCTCTAAAAGAAATTACCAAATTAAGTCCGAAAGAAAACATCATCATCAAGGGTGCGCGCATGCACAATTTGAAAAACATGGATGTTGCCATTCCGCGTAATAAACTGGTTGTAATTACCGGTTTATCGGGCTCAGGGAAATCTTCTCTTGCTTTTGATACTTTATATGCGGAAGGTCAGCGTAGATACGTGGAAAGTTTATCTGCATATGCACGTCAGTTTTTAGGCAGACTGGATAAACCTTTAGTTGATTACATCAAAGGAATTTCTCCTGCAATTGCCATCGAACAAAAAGTAATTTCTCGTAACCCTCGCTCTACAGTAGGAACTGTTACAGAAATTTACGATTACCTCAAATTACTTTTTGCACGTGTTGGTAAAACTTATTCGCCTGTTTCTGGTAATATAGTAAAACGGCATACGGTAACAGATGTAGTTAATTTTGCAAGTACTTT
The DNA here is from genome assembly GCA_044352985.1 of Bacteroidia bacterium. Lineage (GTDB taxonomy): Bacteria > Bacteroidota > Bacteroidia > B-17B0 > Aurantibacillaceae > JADJDM01. The sequence continues at coordinate 147,751 of JBILCU010000002.1, read as the reverse complement.
GTCTGATGAAACAGTTGTACTTGTTATTGCGCCTTTGCTTTTTCCAAAAGACAGAAAACCCGAGCAACAGCTTGAATTGCTTTCACAGCAAGGATTTTCAAGATTGTGGATTGATGGGCAGATTCATAAAATAAATGATGTTAAGTCCGACACACAACTTTTAAAAAAAGTAGCTTATTTGTTGATTGACAGAATCATTATTGACGCTTCATCAGATGAGTTGCAAAATCGATTGGCGGATTCTGTTCAAACTGCCTTTTATGAAGGCAAAGGAATATGCAGTGTTTATAATCAAACAACTCAGGAAATTCATATTTTCTCCAATTTGTTTGAATTGGATGGAATGGAATTTCAGGAGCCTGATATTAATTTTTTTACCTTCAATAATCCGGTTGGTGCCTGCAAAACTTGTGAAGGTTTTGGAAGTATCATTGGCATTGATCCTGATTTGGTTATGCCAAATAAAAGTCTTTCGGTTTACGAAAACGCAATTGTTTGTTGGAACGGTGAAACAATGAGTTGGTGGAAAAATCAACTATTAAAAAGCGCGCATAAATTTAATTTCCCGGTTCATAAACCTATCATTGAATTATCTAAATCTGATTATCAATTACTTTGGACAGGTAATCAGTATTTTGAAGGCATCAATGCATTTTTCGAAAATTTGCAACGCGAAAGTTATAAAATTCAATACCGAGTAATGTTGGCTCGATATAGAGGAAAAACCAATTGCCCGGATTGCCAGGGAACTCGTTTAAGAAAAGATGCAGGCTATGTTAAACTTGGAGGTAAAAATATTACTGAATTGGTGCTCACGCCTGTTTCAGAATCGCTTGAGTTTTTTAAACAACTCCAACTAAATGAACACGAGAAACAAATTGCTAAACGTTTATTAATCGAAATCACTAATCGGCTTCAATACCTCTGTGATGTTGGGTTGAGTTACCTCACCTTAAATCGTGTTGCTAATACATTAAGTGGTGGTGAATCGCAACGCATAAATTTAGCAACTTCATTAGGTAGTAGTTTGGTGGGCAGCATGTATATTTTAGATGAACCAAGTATTGGCTTGCATTCAAGAGATACTGAGCGATTGATTTTAGTACTGCGTTCATTGCAAGAGCAAGGCAATACAGTTATTGTGGTTGAGCACGATGAAGAAATTATGCGATCAGCTGATGAACTGATTGATATTGGTCCCGAAGCCGGAAGCCATGGTGGTGAGTTGGTTTTTCAGGGAGATCATGATCAATTACTACGTAATGGAAAAAGTTTAACTGCAAAATATTTAAATAATGAGTTGCAGATAGAAGTTCCTTTCAACAGAAGAAAATGGAATCATTTTATTGAATTGAAAAACTGCAATGAAAATAATTTAAAAAACATAACTGTTAAATTTCCTCTGAATGTTCTATGTGCAGTTACAGGTGTAAGTGGTTCCGGAAAATCTACTTTGGTTAAAAAAGGGTTGCTACCTACTTTACAAAAGTATCTAGATGGTTATTTTGATCGCATCTCGCATGCGCATGTTTTGGCAGGAAACTTAAAGCAATTATCTGCAATAGAATATGTAGATCAAAATCCTATTGGTAAATCTTCGCGTTCCAATCCGGTAACCTATTTAAAGGCATACGATGAAATCCGAAATTTGTATGCAGACCAAAACCTTTCTAAATTAAGAGGGTACAAGCCTTCACATTTTTCATTTAATGTAGATGGCGGAAGATGCGAGGTGTGCGAAGGCGAAGGAAGCATTACAGTTGAAATGCAATTTATGGCCGATGTGCAATTGCCATGCGATTCTTGCAAAGGCAAACGCTTTAAAGCAGAAACGCTAGAAGTTAATTTCCATAGTAAAAGCATTACTGATATTTTAGAAATGACGATTGATGATGCATTGGCATTTTTTCTTTCACATAATGAAAACCGCATGTGTAAAAAAATTGCAGAAAAACTACAGCCATTGCAGGAAGTAGGTTTGGGCTATGTACAACTGGGACAATCATCCAGTACGTTAAGTGGTGGTGAAGCGCAACGCATTAAATTGGCATCTTTTCTTTCCATTGCAAAAACATCTTTTCAGCCTACCTTATTTGTGTTTGATGAACCAACTACCGGTTTGCATTTTCATGACATCAAGAAATTAATGAAATCCTTTAATGCACTCATTGAAAAAGGACATTCTATTTTAGTAATAGAACATAATTTAGATGTGGTAAAATGTGCCGACTGGATCATTGATTTAGGTCCGGAAGCAGGTGATGTTGGAGGAAATGTAGTGTTCGAAGGTACTCCGGAAGATTTAGCAACAAGTAAAGCCTCAATAACAGGAAATTATTTGAAAGGGAAACTTAATTGATTTTTGAATTTATAAACTCAAATTAAACATCTAATTCATTAACCAATTCATCAATCGTAATTGATTTTGATTCAATAACTGAATACGCTCCATTCTTTTTTAAAACTAATAATTGGTGAGTGTGCTCTTTAAGTAATTCTAAATCGTGGCTAGCAATGATAATACTTGTGTTTTTTAATGTAGATAAATCATTCAACAATTTCATTAGATTTAATTTTGAAGGGAAATCCAGAAATGCTGTAGGCTCATCTAAAAATAATAATGAAGTTTCTTGCGCAATTGCTCTTGCAAGCATTGCTTTTTGAAATTCACCATCACTTAATTCATTGCAATATTTTTCTTTTAAATGATTGATTTTGCATAATGTTATTGCCGATTCAATACACTCTTCATCAACACTATTTAATTTTCCAAGAAAACTAGCATATGGATATCTTCCCATAGCAACAAGGTCTTTTACTTTAAATCCATTTAAAGTAGGCTTATCAGTTAATACAAGTGAACTGTTTTTCGCTAATTCCTTTTTATTAAAATCATTGATGTTAATTCCGTTAATAAAAATTGATCCCGATAATGCAGGTAATACACCGCAAAGTGTTTTAATTAATGTTGATTTACCGCTTCCGTTTTTTGCAACTAAACCTGTTATCTGACCTTGGAAAAAGTTCAGGTTTAAATTACTTAGTACTGGTTTTGACTTTTTGTAACCAATTAATAATTCCTTTATTTGAAGTGCTATGTGATTATTTTCAGGCAATTTGTTGTTTTGAAGATTTTACAATCAAATAAATTATAACCGGTGTACCTATAAAAGAAGTAACCACATTTAAAGGTAAAATTATTCCTCTGTCTGGTAATTGACAAAGGATATCGCAAAAAAGTAAAAGTATAGCGCCAATAAGCATGCTTGAAGGGATTATTGTTTTATGTAATGAAGTTTTAAATAATAATCTGCTGATATGAGGTATGGCAATCCCTATAAACGCAATAGGTCCACAATATGCGGTTGTTATTCCTGCTAAAATTCCTGTAATTATAATGATGATTAGACGAACTTGTTTTACATTTAATCCCATAGTGCTTGAATAATTATCTCCCATTAAAAGTAAATCCATTTTAGTTGATAGTAAATAAGCAGCGCTGCATCCAATAATTGAAATTACAAATAATGTGGGCATATCATTTATAGTGGTGTTGCTAATGCTTGCCATATTCCAGATAAAAAAACTTTTGAGTTGTTCTGGATTTGCAAAATATTCGAGCAGACTTTGAATCGCTGAAACTAATTGAGCAATCATTACGCCAACCAAAAGTAAACCAGCTTGTTGACTAAATTTTTTAGAAATAGACAACATTAGTAAAAGCATGGAACAAGCTCCAATAATAGCGGCACCCTGTATACTGAGCAATGAAATGAATTCATTATTAATGTTAATAACCGAACCGGTACTTAGCATAACCAATGCTACTGCAAGATTTGCCCCTGAGTTAATTCCGAGCACATATGGTCCGGCTAATGGATTTAAAAATAACGTTTGCATAATTACACCACATACAGAAAGCGACATGCCCGCTAACATCGCAGTGAGCATTTTGGGTATTCTTATTTGATTAAGTACAATTGTTTTTTCATCGGATAAATTACCATTTAAATAACTTATTAAATCACCTATTCCAATATTTATTGAACCACTTATTAAATTAAGAATTACGGCTATTAAAAATAAAAAGCCCAAAATCAAATACAGGTATTTAGTTCGAGTGTTCACTTTAATTGTTGGTAAAAACGTAATTGTTTGGTTGATTTTAATTCTGGATGAACAATGGAAATAATATCATTTAAAATTAAATCGGGTTGCGTTAATCCGGTTTCCCAATAATCATTTGCTCCTATATCTGAAACGAGCAAGTTATTGTTAAAAATTTGATTTTTTTCAAACGCATAAAAGTTTTTATATCGATTATCTAACTTAATCAAATCAGCTTTTGAATTACAAAACAATACATTTAGCCAATAATCTGCATTTATAGCTTTTGTATATACTTCTTCAAAACTTAAAGGTAAACTACCTGAATGTTCATCGTTTCTCCAAATGTAATTGGTGTTTGCATCTTGCAGTAATGCTGCCATATAACTTTTACCTCCAGGAACATACCAGGCATCATTTAGTTTATGTTCGGTAAGTACTTTGGGTTTTATTTTACTAGTTGCGGCAAGTTGTTTTAATGCATTGTATTTTTTTTCAGTAGCTGAAAAAAGAGAATCTGCTAATTTTTCTTGAATAAAAAAACAAGCAAAAAATTTAATCCATTCTGCTCTGCCTAATGGATGGTCTTCAAGATGATCTATTAATGAAACTACAGGTATTTCTGCTTTAGTTAACTTTTGATTTTTTGAATTGTCATTTGCTTGATCAAAATAGGTAAATACAACATCAGGCTTTAGATGAATTGTTAATTCATCATTTATTTGTCCATTTATTGCTATTTCTTTTATGTTATTTTGTTTTACTTTCTCTAAAATGTATTGGTTGAAAATATAATTTGAATTATCAATTGCATTAATGTTTTTTAATTCGTTTAGTTGATTTAAAAAACCAATATAAATGGATGATAAAGCAGCAATTTTAGTTATAGGTATTTTAATGAAAACAGCATTATTGATGTTTAATTCAGGTTTATCTTTTTTGTATAATACATATTGGCCAATAATCTGTTTTTGGTTTAAAATTTTAATCAATTGATAATTTTCAAAATCATAAATTTTAAAACATTTTGCATAATTAAGTTTTTTTTCGTTTTGGGTGTTTTTATCCTGTTTGATAGTTTTTTGCCCACAAGCCCAACATAAAAATACAATAACAACAAAAAAAAATATGTTATTTCTTTTTGCCATTTGAGGTTGAATCGGTTGATTTTGGAGGAGTTGCAGAATTAGTTGTTGGTTTAATTGCTGCTGCTGATTTAAAAGGTTTGTCACTTACATCAACTTCGCATCGTGTACAAATTTCTTTTGGACGGATAACCATTTCGCAAATTGAAGGTTGAATGTAAATATGTTTCATGCTACTGTCGGGCATCATAAATTCAAAATCAGTTGCCATAGTTTTTGGTCCTTCAAATATGAACGGGTCTTTTAAGTATTCAGCTATATCAATATCTTTTATATGTATTTTTTTGCCAAAAATTTCAGTGTAGAGCTCAAAAATTGCTTTAGTAAGTTTTATCTGAATTTCGTTTTTTTTCTGGTCGTAGCTTATTTTAACAGTTCCGGGCACTTTTGAAACATAATTAAAAGGGCCTACATCTACGCTTGCGTCACAAATAAATGTTGAGCTATCGGGGTTAATAAACATTTTTAAATTATATACCTTCCAATAATACTTGCCTTTTATTAACATTACCTCATAGTCGTTACTGCCTCTAATCGTATCAATTGCTTTGAAAACTTTATTTAAAGTTTCTTCATGTAAAACGGCAGAAAAATCATTTATCGGTGCTTTGCTTTTTTGCTGAGCAGTTAAAAAAAATGAAAATAAATAAAACAAAAGCGATACAGAAACTTTGTAAATTGATTTTATTCTATTTTTGTCTGAAATCATTTTCAAATATAAGCAATGTTATTAAATTGAATTGTTGCTTTTTAAATTAAGATAATGCGTAATATATTATTTCCAATAATTGTTTTTATTCTCTTTTCCTTTTTCGATTGGTATTTTTTTCAGGCAATAAAAACAATAGTAAGAGATGCGCCATTAAGTCGTCAGCAACAAGCAAAGATGATTTATTTAGCTACGTCAATATACAGCATAGTTGTTTTTTTGTTGCTAATGATTGTGCCTGCCTTAAGAAATAACAAATACTTTACTACGTATTTTGTTTCGTTAGCATTTGTAATAGGAGTTGTGAAATTATTAGGCTCCACATTTCTATTAATTGAAGATATAACCAGAGCTATACGTTTTTTATATCAATTTATCATTCAAAAAGTAGCTTCAAATTCTTCATCTGAGGAAATTCGAATAAGCAGATTGAAGTTTTTTAGTTATTCAGCACTTGTATTTGCTTCAATTCCATTTGTTTCATTAATGTATGGAATTTTCAGAGGTGGATACCGATATAAAATACATCGATCTGATTTGAAATTTGATCATTTACCAAGTGCATTTAAGGGGTTAAAAATTGTTCATATTTCGGATATTCATGTGGGCAGTTTTACCAACACTAATGCACTTGAAAAAGCTTTTTCAATTATAAATAACGAACAACCTGATTTAATTGTTTTTACGGGTGATTTGGTAAATAATAAATATACTGAAACAGATGGTTTTATTGATACGTTTAAAAAATTGAATGCCCCGCTAGGTGTTTATTCTATTTTCGGAAATCATGATTATGGTGATTATATACCTTGGGATAGCTTGGAAGAGAAAAAAGAGGCTCAGGAAAAATTAAAAGCAGTTCATAAAGAAGTAGGTTGGAGATTATTATGGGATGAGTTTGTAGAGATTGAAAAAGAAGGAGATAAAATAGCTCTACTGGGTGTTCAAAATTGGGGAGCTCGTGGATTTGCAAAATACGGAAATCTTGAAAAAACACACAGTGGCTCTGAAAAAAATGCTTTTAAAATCTTATTGTCGCACGATCCTTCACATTGGGATTATGAAGTAAGCAAAAAGTTTAAGGATATTGATTTAACCTTAAGTGGCCATACTCATGGATTTCAATTTGGTATTGAAATTCCGGGAATTAAATGGAGTCCATCAAAATACATTTATCCTCACTGGGCAGGTCTGTATCAAAAAGATAATCAATACTTATATGTAAATAGAGGTTTGGGATTTTTGGGTTATCCTGGCCGCTTAGGCATCTGGCCAGAAATTACAGTTTTAAACTTAGTTTAAATTTTATTATAAAATAAAAATGCCCCCATTAAGTGTCTAACTTTTTGGGGGCAGTCTAAATAGAGTCAGCCTTTTTAAAATAGATTTATTTTTCTAAACCACTTTATACATCCAGTTATGTATATCTTTTTCTCGTAGTTTTCTTAGATTTCTTAGGTAATCATCAACTTTAGGGGCAAATTTTCTTTCAGATATTTCTGGGAGTTCGTACACTTTTTCGTTATATCCAATTACTTTAATATGAGCAATTGTAGCAGCAGTTCCTGTTCCAAACACTTCTTTTAATGAACCGTTTTCATGTGCCTCTAAAATTTCTTTAATCGAAATTTTCCTTTCTTCTACTTCATATCCCCAATCTTTTGCAACACGAATTACCGAATCTCTAGTAATACCGGCTAAAATAGTATCGCTTAAAGCTGGAGTAATTAATTTATTGCCAATTACAAACATCAAATTCATTGTTCCTGATTCTTCTACATATTCATGTGTAATTGCGTCAGTCCAAATTACCTGATGAAATCCTTTTTCTTGAGCTAAACGAGTTGGATACATTGATCTTCCGTAATTTCCGGCAGCCTTTACAAATCCAACTCCTCCATTAACCGCTCTGAAATAATTGCTTTCAATTAAAACTTTAACAGGTTCTGAATAATATTTTCCGGCCGGACAACAGAAAATAATGAATTTATAGGTATCAGATGGTCTAACACCAACTGCCTCATCTGCAGAAATAATAAAAGGACGAATATATAAAGAGCCATACTCTCCTGAAGGAACCCATGCACTATCTAATTTTAATGTTTCAACTAGGCCATTCATGAAAATTTCTTCAGGTACTTCAGGCATAGCCATTCTCACAGCAGATTTATTTAATCTTTTATGATTTTCAAGAGGGCGAAACATAGATACAGTTCCATCATCTGATTTAAAGGCTTTCATGCCTTCAAATATGGCTTGGCCATAATGAAGAGCAGAGAGTGCATAACTCATAGGAACATCCTGAAAGGGCATAACTCTGCAATTCCCCCATTTTCCGTTCTCATAATCTGCAATGAACATATGGTCGGCAAAAATTCTTCCAAAAACCACATTATCCAAATCGTACTCGCTAACTCTTGATTTTTGAATAGGAGTAATATTAATATCAAATGTTTCTATCATAATTGCTATTTATGTAATTCACAAATTAGCACATTTTTTTTTAAATAAACTTATTTTTTTCTAAATATTTTAGTTGTTACATTATTCGTAAGGTATATTTGGAATCATTTTTAATAAAGAGTTAATAAATGGAAACTAAAACTATAAATACTAAAACGGCTAATGCATTAATACATGAAACTAGCCCGTATTTGTTGCAGCATGCTTTTAATCCTGTAAATTGGTATGCCTGGGATGTAGATTTATTTAATTGGGCAAAAAAAGAAGATAAGTTAATTTTAATCAGTATTGGTTATTCTGCTTGCCATTGGTGTCATGTTATGGAAAAAGAATCGTTCGAGGATGAGGCAGTTGCGGCATTAATGAACGAACATTTTATTAATATAAAAATAGACAGAGAGGAACGACCTGATATTGATCAGGTTTATATGTCGGCAGTACAATTAATGACCGGACAAGGTGGATGGCCTTTAAATTGTTTTGTATTGCCAGACGGAAGACCGATTTATGGAGGTACTTATTTCCCGAAACATAAATGGTTGCAGTTGCTGAAAAATTTAGTTGCTCTTAAAACGAATAATCCCAATAAAGTTTATGAATATGCCGGCGAATTAATAAATGGCATGTTAAAAGTAGAATTAATAAATACTGGTTCAGATAAAAAAGAAATTAGTAAAGATTATCTTTTAGAGTCAGTAAACAGGTGGAAAAAATTATTGGATCATGAAGATGGCGGAATGCAAAAAGCACCAAAATTTCCTTTGCCTAATAATTACCTTTTTTTATTACGTTATGCTCATCTAACAAATGACCATGAATTAATGAATCATGTTCATTTGACTTTAATTAAAATGGCATTTGGCGGAATTTATGATCAGTTGGGTGGTGGATTTGCAAGGTATTCGGTTGATGCAATATGGAAAGTTCCTCATTTCGAAAAAATGCTTTATGATAATGCACAACTTATTACTTTATATGCAGAAGCCTATCAGCAATCTAAAAATGAGTTATTTAAAAAAGTAGTTTTTGAAACTCTTGATTTTATAAAAACTGAATTAAAAAGTGCTTCTGAAACCTATTATTCTGCTTTAGACGCAGATAGTGAAGGAGTGGAAGGAAAATATTATACTTGGACTAAAGAAGAATTATCTGAAATTTTGAACAGAGATGAATATCATGTATTCATTAATTACTATAACATTAATGAAATTGGTTATTGGGAAGATGAACACTATATTTTATTAAAAACTAAAACCATTCAAGAGTTATCTTTTCAGCTTCAAATTTCAATTTCTGAAATCGATTCACACATTGAATCAGCAAAACAAAAATTAAAACAAGTAAGAGAAAAAAGAATTAAACCCGGACTGGACGATAAACAATTGTGTAGTTGGAATGCTTTATTAATTATTTCTTTCATAACGGTATATAAAGTATTTAACCACGAGAATTCATTAGAAGAAGCTTTAAAATTGGCTGAGTTTTTAAAAGTTAATTTTAAAAACAAGAATGGTCTTTACCATTCATTTAAAAACGGTAAAGCTAAAATTAATGGATTTTTAGAGGATTATGCCTTTTTAATTGAGGCTTACATTACTTTATATGAACAATCAGGAAAAGAAGAATGGTTAAAAGAGGCTAAACGATTAACTGATTATACAATTTCTCATTTTTATGATGAAACGAGCGGTTATTTTTATTTTACATCAGATGAAGATCCAGAATTAATTGTACGAAAAACAGAGCTTTCAGATAATGTAATTCCGGCTTCTAATTCGCAAATGGCCAGAAATTTATTTCGTTTACATAAACATTATTATTTACCTGAATATGAAGAAATGGCAAAACGAATGCTTTCTGGCATGCTCGATGAAATTTCACATTATGGCTCTGGTTATAGTAACTGGGCAATTTTGTTAATGGAAATGACTTACCCATTTAATGAAATTGTATTTACAGGGAAAAATCATCAGGCATTGTTTTCAAAATTTCAACACTATTATCAGCCAAATTCAATTATTGCCAGAGCTTTTGAGCCGTCTGATTTGCCTTTAATTCATTCGCGTTTTGATGAACATAAATCGTTAATTTATATCTGCGAAAATCAGACTTGTCAATTACCATTAACTGAAATTAATGATCAAACTTTTAATTAATCATTTGATTTTAAATTATTATTTTCGTTCGTAATATGATAATTAGAAGCAAAGCTCCATTAAGAATTGGATTAGCCGGAGGAGGCACAGATGTTTCACCTTATTCTGATTTATTTGGCGGTGCAATTTTAAATGCAACCATTGATTTATATGCTTACGCTACCATTGAGCCTCTTGAAAACGGAAAAATAATTTTTGTTCAGGACGGAAATGGTAAAACACATGAGGTTAACAGTGAAAAAGAACTTGAATTGGTTGAAGGTTTTGAGTTGTTTATTGGCATCTACAACAGAGTAATTAAACAATTTAATCTGGAACCCTTATCTTTTAGGTTAACTTCTTACATAGAAGCACCTCAGGGCTCTGGTTTAGGGACCTCTTCAACAATAGTAGTTTCTATTTTAGGGGCTTTTGTAGAATGGCTAAAATTGCCTTTAGGTAATTACGAAATTGCACATTTAGCTTATGAAATCGAACGAATTGATTTAAAAATGGCAGGGGGTAAGCAAGATCAGTATGCAGCTACTTTTGGCGGAATTAATTTTATGGAGTTTTTATCCAATGATCGCGTAATTGTAAATCCACTTTCGTTAAAGCCCAAAGTGAAATATGAGTTAGAACATAATTTGCTTTTGTATTTTACTGCTACCCAACGTTTATCTGCACAAATTATTTCTGATCAAGTAAAGAATGTGGAAAGTAAAAATACTCAGGCTATTGAAGCCATGCATCATTTAAAAGAACAAGCAGTAAAAATGAAAGAGCATTTGCTTCGTGGTGAGTTAAATAAAATTGGAGAAGTATTGCATTTTGGATGGCAAAATAAAAAACAAATGGCTAGTTCCATTTCTAATTCACTTATAGATGATATTTATGAAAATGCCATAAAATCTGGTGCAACCGGCGGAAAAATTTCAGGTGCGGGTGGGGGAGGTTTCATGTTTTTTTATTGCCCTGCAGTAACTAAAAATAAAGTTGCGCATCAATTACAAAGTTTTGGAGGTAAAATTCAACCTTTTAAGTTTACCGAAAAAGGACTAACTACTTGGAGTATTTAAAGGTAATGTTTCATCAATTTTGCTCAATTTCTCTTGAAATTTTATAGTATTTTTGTTTTTTAATTTTTTATTTATGAAAATTCTTGTTACCGGAGGAGCCGGATTTATTGGTTCTCACTTAGTACGTTTATTAGTTAATAAATATCCAAACTATACAATTTATAATCTCGATAAGTTAACTTATGCGGGTAATCTTGCCAATTTAAAAGATATAGAAAACAAGCCAAATTATCATTTTATAAAAGGTGATATTGTTGATGCCTCATTCATAACTGATTTATTTAATGAACATCAATTTAATGCTGTTATTCACTTGGCAGCTGAAAGTCATGTAGACAGAAGTATAACTAATCCGCTTGAGTTTGTTTATACTAATGTAATTGGTACGGTTAATTTACTTAATGCCGCAAAAGCATTATTTGCTAAACCAGATTCAACGTTTAAGCGTTTTTATCATGTAAGCACTGATGAAGTTTATGGTACTTTGGGAGATACAGGGATGTTTACAGAAACTACTGCTTATGATCCACATAGTCCGTATTCTGCTTCAAAAGCAAGTTCAGATCATTTTGTAAGAGCATATTACGATACCTATAAATTACCTTGTGTTATTTCCAATTGCAGCAACAATTATGGTCCATTTCATTTTCCTGAAAAATTAATTCCACTTTGTATTAATAACATTAAAAATAATAAACCATTACCAATTTATGGTAAAGGTGAAAATGTAAGAGATTGGTTGTTTGTGGAAGATCATGCGCGTGCTATTGATGTTATTTTTCATCAGGCAAATGATGGTAGCACTTATAACATTGGCGGCCATAACGAATGGAAAAACATTGATGTTATCAGGTTATTGTGCAAAATCATGGATGGCAAATTAAATCGTTCTGAAGGTACCAATGAAAAACTAATCACCTTTGTAACCGATAGAGCCGGTCACGATTTACGTTATGCTATTGATAGTTCTAAACTACAACATGATTTAGGCTGGAAACCAAGTTTACAATTTGAGGAAGGTTTGGAAAAAACAGTTGATTGGTATTTAGCAAATGAAGAATGGCTTCAACAAGTTACTTCAGGAGATTATAAAAAATACTACGAGGTACAGTATTCTAGATAAATCGATTAATTAAGGCTTAAAGCTTAACATCTTTCACCAATAAATTGGTTTTGCTGTCTTTCATGGTTTGTTCAAATTCAATCAGCAAATCATCTGATATTTTAATGTAGTCTTGGTGGTTTGTATGCATTTCATTCACCCCTTTTTTATCAATAGCCTCTAGTATTAAGCAAATGCTAACTTGTTGCTCACTCATTCCGGGTTGGTAACGTGTAACTTCTTCCTTGTCAAAACGAACGGGATTAAAAATTCCTGTTTCCACAAAATCCTCAACAATTGGTTTAACTAAACGAACAGGTAAGTCTAACTCATGTGATAGTTCATCTAAAGTCATGGCTTTTTTTCCTTCTGTGAAATTTTTAACAACTCTGGAGGCCGTTAAGATAGCTACCATTTTTTTATACCGATAACTTATATTTAAAATCTCCGATTTAAGCTCAAATTGATCAATATGTTGATAAGCATATGCCAGTTCTGCCCCAAATAAAACAACATACCAACTGTACTGAACCCAGATTAAAAATAATGGAAGTGCAGCGAAACTACCATAAATGGCATTATATCTTGCTACGCCAATTTGAAAGTTGATATAAGTAAACTCTAATAATTCAAACAATATCGCAGCAACAATTGCTGCATAAAAGGCAGGTTTTACTTTTACTTTTGTATTAGGCAATACAACATACAAAAATGTAAATAACCCAGTAATAAGTAGTAAGGAAAATAATCTTAAAATTAAACCAACAATATGTTCTATAGGTTTTAGCCATGCAGTGGAATGAATAATCGAGTCTAATTGAGATTGAATAATAACTGTAATACTACCTGAAATGATAATGAAAATTGGGGCGATTAGTAAAATTGAAAAATAATCTGTAAACTTTCTAATAAAAGATCTTGGTTTTTTTACTTCCCAGATATCATTAAATGAATCTTCTATGTTTCCTAATAATTTCATTACTGACCATAGTAATAAAACAACCCCTACACCAGCAATAACACCTCCTTTTGCATTATTCAACATAATGTTGGCATAATCAAAAACTTGAGTTAACACTTCTTTTTGCTCACTAAAGTCTCGTAATAAATTATTTTCCAATGTTTCCTGAAAACCAAAACCTTTTGCAATTGCAAAGGCAAGAGCAATTACGGGAACAATTGAAAACAATAAGAAATAAGTAAGTGCCGATGCTTTAATTAAACATTGATCTTCATTAAAGCGTTTAGTCGAAAGTGAAAAAACCCGTATTTGTTTTACAAGAAATCCTTGTTTTTTGTCGAGTTTATTTAATCGTACTTTCCATAATTGATGTTTAATCAAATGGGAGTAAGATTTAATTTTTTCAATCAAACCTGGCATTTAGTTTTTTTTACAAAGTTAAACGAATTTAATAAACACATTTCTTTATAATTTAATGATCTAATAATTTTAAAATGTCTTTATTAAAAAATCTACTTCGTACAATGAGCAGAAAAGAACTTGTTTTAAAAAGTCCAACTCAATCTTTTAAAAGCAACTCTTCTTTTTACGATTTATCTGCCCAATTAATTTCCGGTGAAAAAATATCATTTAATCAGTTTAAGGGTAAAAAAGTATTAATTATAAATACTGCATCCAAATGCGGATTCACTCCTCAATTAAAAGAGTTGGAAGAATTACATAAAAAATACCAAGATAAATTAATTGTTTTAGGATTTCCTTGTAATGATTTTTTATTTCAGGATCCGAAATCAAACAAGGAAATTGAGGAATTTTGCTCCATAAATTATGGTGTAAGTTTTTTACTATTTGAAAAAATGACTTTAAAAAAGAATAATTGCTCCTCGGTTTTTGAATGGCTGTTCACTAAACGTTTAAATGGATGGAATTCGCAACAACCAACTTGGAATTTTTGTAAGTATTTGGTGAACGAAAATGGACAACTAACTTTATTTGCTAATTCAATAGTAAAACCTATTGATGAAAGATTAATTTCAGAAATAATCAAGTAATATAGTTCAAATAACAAATACATTTTCCATTTAAAATCTGAAATTTATAATTATTACTTTTCCACCTTTAACAAGTAAATACCTGTTTTTTAAAGATTCTTCACTACGTTCAGAATGACAAAAAATCAATCATCTAAAATTCAAAAGAATAAAAAACAGAACGGCAAGATACGAGACGAAAAAATTCCTGAATCTTGCTTTTGAGTTCAAAAATCGTAAATTCTTCCATCTAAAATAAAAAATTGCAAACAGTATTCTATGTGTAGATTTAATGGTTAATTTAGTTGAGGATGAAAATTTCATTAATTATACTTTTGTCGATTATTTTATTGTCTTGTAAAAAAGATAATTTGGTTCCTGAAAAGGTAGATTTAGGGTATGATTATTTCCCAGTTAAAATCGGTCAGACACTTATTTACGATGTAGATTCAATAGCTTATTTACAACCAAGTGGCGATACAATCATCGAAAAATTCAGAATTAAGGAATGTATTGAAACAGTTTATAAAGATAATCAAAACAGAGATACTTATAAAATGGTTCGTTATAAAAAAAAGTATCAGCAGGGAGTTTCTTATGATCTATTAGAATGGGTGTTGCAGGACGTTTGGTCGGTTAATCTAAATAAAACAACAGCTGAAGTAAACGAAGAAAATCTACGATTCATTAAACTCATTTTTCCTATTGAAAAAAATGCAACCTGGAATGGAAATGCCCAGAATAATTTAGCAGAATGGAGTTATAAATATACCGAAGTACATCAGCCTTTAACTTTAAATGGGTTACAATACGATAGTACATTAACAGTAACACAAAAAAAAGAAAACACGGCCATTTATTATAAAAACTACACCGAACAATATGCAAAAGGTGTGGGCATGATTTATAAAGAAGTTTCAGATTATACCTTTAAAGTTGTGAATGGAATTTTATATCCGGGTAAGATTTCTGAGGGTGTTATTTATAAAATGAAACTTGTACAACGCCAGTAATGATTGCCTCAATTTTAAATAAAATTTTATCGTTTAAAAGAGCAGGTTTATTGTTTTTTGTATGCTTTCATTTCATTGGAATATCTAAGGCGCAAACCGATGATAAAATTTATATACAATTTACAGATAAAAGAAATTCACCTTTTTCAATTCAGCAACCGGAGTTGTTTTTGTCACAAAAATCAATTGATAGAAGAACAAAACAGTCTATAGATATTAATGAAAGCGATTTGCCTGTAAATCCAAATTACTTGGCAAAAATCAAACAACTTGGGGCAACAATCCTTTATCCATTAAAATGGATGAATGGCGCAGTAATTCAAACAAGCAGTTCACAAATTCTGGATTCCATTTTAAATCTACCTTACGTGAGTTCGGGTAAAACTGTGAATAGAATCCGACCTTCAAAAAAACTAGAAGAAATTATTCAACCCATTTCAACTGAAAAACAAACCACTACCTTACCTTATGGTAATTCCCTCAATCAGATTGAAATGCTGAATGGTGTTTGCCTACACGAAAAAGGATTTAGCGGTTCATCAATAACTATTGCAGTTTTTGACGCAGGCTTTGCAAAAAGTAATATTCACTCAACTTTTGATTTGTTAAGAAACAATAACCGATTATTAGGCACAAAAGATTTTACTTTTTTAAATCCAATCGATGTGTTTGATGCAAGCACTTCCGGTCACGGAACAGCCGTTTTAGGAACCATGGCAGGTTATTCACCTGGAAATTTAGTAGGCACAGCACCATTTGCCAACTATTGGTTAATCAGAAGCGAATATGCACCAACTGAATACCTTATTGAAGAATACAACTGGGCTGCAGCAGCTGAGTTTGCAGATAGTATAGGAGCAGATATCATCAATTCCTCTTTGGGTTATTCTACGTTTGATGATGCAACACAAAATCATTCGATGCAGGATTTGGATGGGAAAACCTCAGTTTGTAGTAAAGCTGCACTAATTTGCGCTCGTAAAGGAATGATTGTTTGTTCCAGTGCTGGAAATAGCGGTGGTAGCTCCTGGCCAAAAATTGGCTTTCCTGCAGATGCAGACAGCATTATAACAGTTGGAGCAGTAGATGTTAATCAAAGTATTGTAGGTTTTAGTTCAATTGGGCCAACTGAAGATGGTAGATTAAAACCCGATGTGATGGCGCAAGGACTTGCTTCAGTTGTTGCAAATAGTAACGATGCAATTGGAACAAGCAGCGGTACTTCCTTTTCTTCTCCGATTTTAGCTGGAATGGTAGCGTGTTTATGGCAATCCAATCCAACAAAAAAGAATATGGAAATAATTGATGCAATAAGGAAATCATCCAATAGGGTTGATTCACCAAATAATCAATACGGATTCGGAATTCCAGATTTTTGTAAGGCAGATCAAATCCTTAAAGGTCAGGTGGAAATTAATTTAGGAAATGAAATTGTTTTCTACTCATCCAATCCGTTCAGCGAAAAATGCATGATTTATTTTCCGAACGAAATAAAAAATGCATATTTAGAATTAATGGATGTAAATGGAAAATTGCTTTTTAATGAAAGTATAAATCAATCACAGCATTCAAATTATTTAAAGGAAATAAATATGATTAACGCAAATGATGGCGTTTATTTTTTAAAGATTTACCTGGATGAATCAAAATCAGATGTGTTATTTTCTAAGAAAATCGTAAAAATAAATTAATGGAAATCCGATCAAAATCTGCCATAAATAAAATCATCATTGTAGCCGCTTTGGGTTACTTCGTAGATATTTATGATTTATTATTGTTTGGCGTAGAGCGTACTGAAAGTTTACGCGAAATTCTTAAATTGCAATTTCCTTTGTTGCCTGAATCTGCGCGTGAGCTTCTTAATCCTGTTTACGGAAAAATGCTTCTTAATTGGCAAATGACCGGAATGCTGGTTGGGGGAATTTTTTGGGGCATACTAGGCGATAAAAAAGGAAGATTATCTGTTTTGTTTGGGTCTATAATAACGTATTCCATTGCCAATATCTTAAATGGAATGATTAACTCTACCGATTGGTACATTGTGTTGCGATTTGTATCTGGGTTTGGTTTAGCTGGTGAATTGGGAGCAGGAATAACCTTAGTAAGCGAAAGTATGTCGAAGGAAAAACGAGGTTATGGTGCAACCATAGTGGCAACTGTTGGGGTTTTTGGTGCGGTGGTTGCCGGTTTCATGGGCGATATAATAACCAATTGGCGTTACTCGTTTTACCTTGGCGGTGTGATGGGATTAGCATTGTTGTTTTTACGAATTGGAGTATTAGAATCAGGCATGTTTGATCACTTGAAAAAAGAAGATAAAGTAAAACGAGGAAATTTGTTGTTGTTGTTTTCAAATGGACGAAACATTAAAAAATACCTGTGTATCATTTTAGTTACTGTACCGGTTTGGTATGTAATGGGAACATTGGTCCTTTTTTCGCCAGAATACGCTGTTTTGTTGGGTTTACCAGCAAAATCAGTTTCAGCAGGTAAAGCTATTATGTTTGCATATGCAGGAATAACTTTAGGTGATGTAGTTTCAGGTTTAATAAGTCAATGGATGAAATCTCGAAAAAAATCGCTGGGCATATTTTTAAGTTTAACTGTTATTGGTATAATTTCTTATTTCACCTTTGGTGGAAAATCGGTTACCGTATTTTATTCCATTATTGCATTCATTGGATTTGCGACTGGTTACTGGGCAGTTTTCATCAGTGCAGCTTCCGAATTATTTGGTACTAATATTCGCGCTACAGCAGCAACAACAGCTCCCAATTTTGTGAGGGGTTCAACGATTTTAATTTCATTATTGCTTGATGTATTTTTGATTGCATTTTCAAAAGATAAATTATTGGCAACACAAATTACCGGTGCAATTGTGATTTTTGCAGGTTTTATTGCACTTTATTTTTTAGAGGAAACATTTGGTAAAGATTTAAATTATATTGAACATGAATAAACCTACTGTTGTCATTGGTGCGTCCAATAACCCCGAAAGATATGCATTTAAAGCAACTCAGCTATTAAGTCAGCATGGGCATACCGTTTATCCTGTTGGACTAAGAGAAGGGAAAATAAATGATATTGATATCATCACTCAAAAACAAAGGTTTAATCAAGTTGATACGGTAACACTTTATGTTGGGCCTGCCAATCAGCCTGCGTGGTATGATTATATATTATCATTACATCCTAAACGAATCATATTTAACCCCGGCACCGAAAACCCTGAATTGGTAAATTTAGCAAGTGCAAAACATATTGAATGCGCCGAAGCCTGCACCTTGGTATTACTTTCAATCAATAATTATTAGTATTTCTTTACTGTAATAATTTATCTTTTTTACGTAATTATTCTTTTAATTCCATGAGAAATTTCGTCATCTATAAATCATCTGCAGGATCTGGTAAAACATTTACCCTTGTTAAGGATTATCTAAAAATTGCGTTAAGCGAAAATGAAAATCCTCCTCAAAAATACAAATCGATTTTAGCCATCACCTTTACCAATAAAGCGGCAGCCGAAATGAAGGAACGAATTTTAGCAGCATTAAAAGATTTATCCGAAATTCCATTTAGTACAAAAGCAGAAACACTAGGCATTTTACTTACGCAAGAATTAAACATAGAGGCTGAAACTTTAAGCAAAAGAGCAAAAAGTTTATTCAGTCACATCATTCATCATTACGGAAATTTTAGCATCAATACTATTGATAGTTTTACGCACAGCATCATTCGTAGTTTTGCTTTTGATATGAATTTGCCAGTTAATTTCAGTATTGAAATGAACGAAACGGAAATCATCAATAAATGTATTGATAAATTAATTTCATCTATTGGGCAGCAACCCGAACTTACTAAGTTGATGCTGGATTTTTCAAAATCACAAAGTGAGGAACAAAAAAGTTGGCAGGTAGATCAGAAAATTAAAGAATTTGTAAGTAAAACCTTAAAAAATCCGGCTGCACAAAAACTAGATTTACTTAAAGATTTTACCATCAGTGATTTTATGGACATCAGAAAAGAGCTGCTTGATTTTAAAGTAAATTTTGAAAAACAATTAGAAGTTGCAGCAGATGAATTTTTTAGGCTTATAGATAATAACGGCATACAAAAAGAAGATTTTGCAAATGGTACTCGTGGTTTACCTTCTTATTTTTCAAAATTAAAAAATAAAAACTTAACCGAAAATCCAACTACAACAAACACTAAAAAAACAATTTATGAAGATAAATGGACTGCTGCTAAAACTAGCAAACAAACAACAGAATTAATTTTAAGTATTGCTGATGAAATTAAAACAATTTATCATAATGCTGATCAATTAATTGAACAATATCATTCTGATTACTTGGTAGCAGAGAACATTTTAAACAATCTCTATTCATTAAGTTTAATTAATGAGGTGAAAAAAAACATTGAAGATTTTAAAAAAGAAGAAAACATTTTATTCATCAGTGAGTTTAATGAGAAAATTTCGAATGTTGTCATTAATGAACCAGTTCCTTTTATTTATGAAAAAATAGGAGAGAGGTACAATCATTTTTTAGTTGATGAGTTTCAGGATACATCAAATTTACAATGGCAAAATTTATTGCCACTAATTGATAACTCACTTTCCGAAGGAAATTACAATTTAGTAGTAGGTGATGGAAAACAATCTATTTACAGGTGGCGTGGTGGTGAGGCTGATCAGTTTCAGGCTTTGCCAAAATTGCCTACAATAAGTAATACTCCTTTAAAAATTAATTGGGAAAATACTTTAACCAATAGTGCTTTAATTAAAAATTTGGATAATAATTTCAGGAGTTGTGTAAATATTGTTGAGTTCAATAATCGTTTATTTACCTGGATTAGAGAAAGCCATTTAAGTGCTACCCATCAGGAAATTTACAATGAAATAGTTCAGCAGCCGTTGCAAAAAAATAAAGGAGGTTTAATAACGGTTGATTTGATTAATAAAAAAATAGAACAACAAACTCCGTATGATAAAACCTTAAAATACATTCAGGATAGTTTGGCTTGCAGTTATAATTATTCCGACATTGCCATATTAGTAAGAAATAATGAACATGGAAATAATATTGCATCTTTTTTAAATGAACAAAACATACCTGTTGTTTCATCTGAGGCTTTGTTGCTGAATAATTGTGAAGAGGTTAATTTTATAACTGATGTTTTAAATATAATAGCAGATGTAAATCCATTAATTCATGCTTCATCGGTGTTAATGTATTTGTGTAAAAACGCAATTATAACTACTCATTCCATTGATGAAGCATTACTTAAAGTTAATCGGTCATTTGCTCCTGAAAAAGAATTAAAAGAAATACTGAAACTAAACGAAATTAATTTCGATATAAAGAAGTTGCTTTTAATGCCACTTTTAGAATGTTGTGTTGAAATAAATTCCACTTTCAAAATCAAAAAAAATAAAAATTACATCCAGTTTTTTTTAGATGAAGTAATTGCATATACCAATCAAAATTCAAATAGTTTAACTGCTTTTTTAGAACATTGGGAACAGAAAAAAGAAAAGGCAGCATTAAAAATTCCGGAAGATATTAATGCGGTAAAAGTAATGTCGATACACAAATCAAAAGGTCTTGAGTTTCCTGTGGTGATAATACCTTTTTGCAACTGGAAGATTTATAGATCACAAAGTTTGTGGATTGAGGATGAAGAGGGAAAACTACCTATGATGATTTTGGGCATGAATAAAAGTTTGAATTTAACACCATACTCTGAAGAATATGAAGCCGAAAAAGAAAGACAGTTATTAGACAATATTAATATTTTGTATGTAGGTTTTACTCGCGCATCTCATCACATGCACATCATTTCTGAGCAATACAAAAATTTTGAAGACGAAGTTTATACCATTATTTCAGGGTTTGAAAAAGAAAACTATGAAGAAGTTGAATTTGGTAAATCATTGCGTTTAGGTGAACCTATTTTACATCATGGAAAATCATCAAAGCCTGCAAGTTTTGAATTTGAATTGAATTTAGGGAATTGGAACCGAGCAATTGAAATTAAAAAATCAAATGATTTTTTTCAAAGTACAGAAACAAAAGAGAAAATTGAGAGTGGAATTTTAATCCATCAGCTACTTTCTAAAATAAATAGCAGCGATGATTTATTATCCGTTATTGGTAATGCGTTACTTGAAGGATTAATAAAACAAGAAGACGTCAATGAAATTAAAAATCAAATTGAACAATTGATTTCTCACAGTGATGTAAGGAAGTTTTTCATTAAAAATCAAACCAAATACAACGAAACAGAAATCTTGTCTTCCTCTGGAAAAGTTTTGAGGCCAGATAGAATAATAATTGAAAATGATTGCATTGATATTGTTGATTTTAAAACTGGTAAAAAAACAGAATCCCACGAAAAGCAGTTGGAAGAATATGCGTTGTCTTTATATGAATTGGGATATAAACAAGTAAATAAACATTTGGTTTATATCAATCCTATAGAAGTTATAACAATTTGAATTTTATTAGCTATTGAAAGCATTAAATCTGTAAACCATTTAACTTAGTCAAATCCAACTATTTTTAAAGCTATTTCTATTAATTGATTAAAAGAGCATCATTACACTTCTGACCTTTTTTGTAAATTCGTACTATGTTGGAAATTTGATGTTGTCAATTTTTGTTAACACCAAAATTCATCCTAATTTATGAACGCCACAATTCATGAAATACTTAAAAAATACTGGGGACACTCTTCATTTCGTCCCGGACAGGAAGCTATTATTCAATCTGTTTTAAAAAATAGAGATACACTTGCTTTATTGCCAACAGGCGGCGGCAAATCAATATGCTTTCAGGTACCTGGGATGGCAAATGATGGTTTGTGTTTGGTTGTTTCGCCTTTAATCGCTTTAATGAACGATCAGGTACAAAACTTAAAGAAAAAAGGAATTAAAGCAATGGCAATTACTTCTGCCATGAGTTGGAACGAAATTCGTGTTGCTTTTGGTATGTGTATTAACGAAAACTATAAATTTTTGTACTTATCTCCCGAACGATTACAAACAGATATTTTTCTTAAAAACATACATGAATTAAATATTGGAATGATTGCCGTTGATGAATCACATTGCATTTCTCAATGGGGATATGATTTCAGACCAAGTTATTTAAAAATTGCCCGAGTAAGAGAGCTTTTACCTAAAGTTCCTATCATAGCGCTTACAGCAAGTGCTACAAATCAAGTAATAGAAGACATACAACAAAAATTAATTTTTAAAAATGCAGCAGTATTTAAATCGTCATTTGAAAGAAAAAATCTGCATTACATTGTTCAACAAGAAGAAGATAAGATTAACCGATTATTATCCATTTGTAAAAAAATAAATGGCACAGGCGTTGTTTATGTTCGTAATCGTAAAAAAACGGTTGAAATTTCTTATCTGCTTAATCAAAATGAATTTACTGCAGATTATTATCATGCAGGATTAACTTCAGATGAAAGGCATCATAAACAAAACAACTGGATTTCAGGAAAAACAAGAATCATTGTTGCAACCAATGCATTTGGTATGGGTATAGATAAACCTGATGTACGTTTTGTTGTACATCTTGATTTACCCGATAGTTTGGAGGCTTATTTTCAGGAAGCAGGAAGAGGAGGAAGAGACGGAAAGGTAGCATATGCTGTTTTATTATTTCAGCAAAATGATGCCCGGCAATTATTGGAGAATACCGAAAAATCTTTCCCGCCAATTGATGAAATAAAACAAACCTATCAAGCCATCGCTAACTATTATCAAATTGCTATAGGTTCTGGTATTGGTTTATCTGTGGATTTTGACTTGGAGGCAATTTGCGCAAATTATCATTTAAATGCCTTAAGTGTTTTTAACTCTATTCGATTTTTAGAAAAAGAAAATTATCTTTCTTATCAAGATCATTCTTATGAGCCTTCAAAATTGATGTTACTAATGAATAAAAATGACTTGTATAATTTTGAGATTAAATACCCAAAATTTGAACGAATCATAAAATCATTACTTCGTAATTATGGTGGTTTGTTTGATCATCATGTTTTCATAAATGAATATCAGCTAGCGAAAAAATTAATGATTGGTAAAGATGAAGTAGATGAGCAGTTGAAACGTTTACATAAAATGGATGTTTTAGAATACATCCCAAAATCGCAATTACCAAAACTTATTTTTACCTACAATAGAATTGATGCAAAACAGCTTGAGTTTAAACCTGAGAATTACAGAATGCTGAAAGAAATTGCATTAAAAAGAGCTCATTCTGTAATTAAATACGTTAACGAAAATAATTCCTGCCGTAACAGACAATTACTTATTTATTTTGACGAAAAAAACGTGTATGATTGTGGTAATTGTGATGTGTGCTTGGAAAGAAAAAAATCAGATCGTTCATCTGTTTTAAATGATTTGAATACGCAAATCGTAAATATGATTTTGCAAAAACCATTGAGTATTCAAGATTTAATAAGTGTATTTTACAGATACGAGAAAAGTGTTGTGATTGATCTAATTAATCAGTTAATTGAACAACATGTTTTAGAAATAAATGAGAGTAAAATGTTATTTTGTAGGAAGTAATTAAAGTACGTAAATATATTATTCTAAAAGAAACTCAACCTAAATCCAAAGCGGTAAAACAAATCTAGTTTTTTGCTTGCTGTATTTTGAAAAGACGTGCCCACATCAAATCGGAAAAACTTTAATAATTTATCAGCACCTACAAATGCTTCCATGTAATTTTTACCTGGTGTGTAAAGTGCATTAATCCCAGCTACTTCATAAATTTTTGTTTTGCGCAACAATGGAATTTTTCCAATAAAAAATCCTCTAAAATTATGTGAGGCATGAATTTCTAAGTAACGATCATTTGTGCTGTAATCATAATAACTTAATCCGTGAAACTCCGTCATGTTTGTTCTTGTACTGATTCCTGGAACATCGGAGTTTTCCCTATTCATTAAAAATAGAGTTTGGTTTCCGCTGAAATGTTTGTAATCAATAAAATTCATGTTTTCATTATTCATAAATATACCGGCCATTACATCAAACGAAAATTTACCAAATGCACGTAACTCAAGGTCTTTTCCAATACCTGCTTCTAATTGATCATAATTAACTTTTAAGTTACCCATGCCAATTCCTTTTTTATAAAAGAAAGATAGTTCGGGCCATTTGGTATCCAGCATTCGTTTAAATGTAGGATAGGTTTCGTACTTGGCAAAGGGAATCCATTTTAATCCAATTTGCACATGCGCAATCTGATGTTTTTCAAATGCCGGTTTTTCATTGTATTGAATTGGGTTTAGCGGGTCGTTAGAAGTAAAGTGTTTGTCTTCTTTTCCAAACCAATAATAAAAACTCTTATTCACTAATGCACTACGTTGATGAAACTGAACATTGAAGTTTGAGAAAAGTCCGTTTACTAATTCGTGATTGTAGGTAACAGAAATTCCTGTTTTAGCATATAGCTTTTGAAAGTTTTCTTTATTGAATAACGTGTAATTTGTATTTAATAAATCTGAAATGGGCTCGTGAGAGTTATACTGAGTTATAAACTTTCCTGCTTTAATTCTAAAACTTTGCCCCTTTTTAGGATTGAAACGGTAATAATATTGACCTCCACTAAACCATTCCTTGCTGTCAAATCCGTAACGAATAAAAGCATTAAGGTTTTTGATAACTCGTGTTTCTCTATCTCTTTTGTCGTAATAAAAATTTAAACGACCACGAATGCCTTCAATAGTATTATACTCAAATATATCAAGCAAACTATTTGTTCGTATGGTCAATCCGGTTTCGCGGTTTGTCATTCTAAAACCTTCAATTCCAAAACCAGGTTTGCGCTCGGCTTTTGAAACAGAATCCTTGTATTCTTTTGTTTCTTTTTTCTGTAAAATGCTGTCGCTTTTATTGTAGTGTTTACTTTCTTCCTCACTTAAAATGGATGGCCGCATACCGGTCCAGTACATAGTATCTTTCTTATTTGCTTCTTCTTCAATTCGGAAAACTTCGTTTCCAAAAAACTTTTTAGGAAAAGGTTTATTTAAAGTATAATTTGAAATAGAGGCAGAATTAAAATCTTTTGCTGCAAAACCAAACAATTTAAAATTACTAAACACTTGCATTTGCATGGGCATAAAAATGGAATCATTCACACGAACCATTTCCTGTTTCATGTGCACGGTATCAGCAAACTCTATCTGCGCATCTTTGGTTACATAAAAATCGCAGGAATAAATTTGATAATTTTCTTCGCTGATGTAAATTTCTCCATTAAACAAAGGATCACCTTTTCTGCGGGGCATAACTTTTATTTTATGAACGGGTTTGTTGTTATCGTAAAACGTTCCCAAATAGTTATACTTATAATTTAATAGTGCACCATTACCAATAGGCGAAATAAAAGGACGTTCAGAGTAAAAGCCAATTGAAATGGATTGCTCATAAAAATTAATGAAAACATCTTCCACACGATTCCAACTAAAACCTGTTTTAGTACCTGCAACTCTTGAAGCAATCATTTGCTCTTTCTTTTTATCCGGTCGTTGGAAGTAATATTTAGCAACTGATTCGGACAAATAAATAATTCCCAAATCGGATGAATCAGGAAAATCTTTTTTGTTAATGAAGAAAGGAAGTTTTTTTGGTATCTGTAACATTTTTACATTGGCTTTGATGTAAACATCCGCCGAATAAGATTGAATGTTTTCCAAGTTTTCCTTACGTTTTTTAATTGCTTCTTTTATTATTGCATAAGCAGGATCTTTTGATTTGGCTTTTATTACTACTTCTTGTATCTGTATGTTTTCTGATTTCATTTTTACTTTCAGTTCAGATACGGCAGTATTCATATCAATTTTTTCGTGATGTGTTTTATATCCCAATGTTTGAAAAGTAAGTACGATGTCTTTTGATTCTTTTAAAGTCAAAACAAATTCTCCATCTGCATTGGCTGTGGTACCGGTAGATGTGCCATCAATGTAAATATTTACAAATGGAAGTTCGGCATTGTATTCATCAATAACTTTACCTTTAATGGTAATGTATTCTTCTTTTACTACTAAACTTTTCATGATGAATGCCATTTTAAATGCTTCGTCCTTAAATGCGTTGTAACGACCAGAAGCACCACCGTGACCGGCGTCCATATTGGTTTTGAAAATAAGTGTGTTGGAATCCGTTTTTAATTCACGAAGTTTTGCCACCCATTTTGCCGGTTCCCAATACGCAACTTGTGAATCGTTGTAACCTGCTATCACAAGCATGTTTGGATAATTTTGTTTGCTTACATTGTCGTAAGGCGAATAGGTTTTAATGTAATTGTAATCCTCTTTTACTTTAGGATTTCCCCATTCTTCAAATTCAAAAGTGGTAAGTGGCAAGGTTTCATCCAACATGGTATTTACAACATCCACAAAAGGTACTTCTGCTACAACACATTTAAATAAATCAGGACGCATGTTTGTAACTGCACCCATCAACAATCCTCCGGCACTTCCACCGTTGATAGCTAGTTTATCTGACGAGGTATAATTTTGTTTTATGAGGTAATCTGCGCAATCTATAAAATCGTAAAAGGTATTTTTTTTACGCGATAGTTTTCCATCCTCGTACCATTGATTGCCCAGGTCATTTCCACCTCTAATGTGAGCAATAGCATAAACAAAGCCTCTGTTTAAATAACTGATAATGGAAGAATTAAAATTTGTTGTGCTCGCAATTCCGTAGGAACCATAAGCATAAAGCAAACAAGGGTTTTTGCCATTCAATATCATTCCTTTTTTGTAGGCAATGGTAATCGGAACTAATTTTCCATCTCTTGCGTTTGCGTAAATACGTTTTGTTTCATAGTCAGTGGAATTAAAATTTCCAAGGATGGTATCCTCTTCAACTGTAATTTCATCTCCGGATTTCAAAGAGTAACGAACTGTTTTTTCCGGACTAATCATGTTTGAATTAGAAATTTCCAATGTGTCTGATTTAGTGTAATTAAAATCAGGAATAGAAAAACTGATGGAATTGTAATCTAATTTAGAAGGATAAATTTTTGATTCATTTGTTTTACGATTGATGATGACAATTCTATTCTGGGCATTTTCTTTTTCGCTTAATATCAAATAATCTTTAATAAACTGATAATTTTCAATCAATACATTTTCTCTGTATGGAATAATGGATTTCCATTTATCTGGATTATTTTGTTGAATTGAAGTGTAATCAATTCTTCCGTTGATGGCTTTGTAATTAGAATAAACGACGAATTCATTTCCTTCTAGATGATCTACAGAGTAAAGAAAATTTGGAGCACGTTTTAAAAATAAAGTTGGAGTAGAGGATTTGCCATCAGCTGAAAAATACCAGGTTTCATTGCTTTTTGTTTTTGAACTTGAAATAAAAATATAGTTTTCGGAAGTGGAACGAGATAAGTTCAGCTCAAAGGTTTTATCGGTTTCTTCAAATATTAAACTATCTGAATTTGTTGGCGCTCCAATAACGTGACGATATACACGATACTGCCTTAATGTATTTGCTTCGGGCTTGGTGTAATAAATGGTTTTGTTATCATTTGCCCAAACCATATTCATTACATTTTCAATTTTCTCTGCTTCATAAGTGGTGTCTTTATTAATATTTTTCAGGTAATACGTTTTAACTCTTCCACCGTTTTTGTCAATTCCATAATAAAGCAACGATTGATTTGGACTGATTGAAAAACCACTTACATTAATGTATGGTTGCTCTTCAGCCAATTTATTTACATTCAGTATAACTGTTTCAGTTGCATTTACCGTATCTTTTTTTCTGCAAATAATCGGATAATCTTTTCCTTTCTCAAATTTAGAATAATACCAGTAACCTTTTCGTTTATTAGGTCGAGTAATAAAATTTTCCTTCCTTCTGTTTTTAAATTCTTCGTAAAGCACTTTTTGCAGAAATGTAGATTCTTTCATAATATTATCTGCGTATGTATTTTCGGAATACAAATGATTAATTACTTCTGCACTTTTTTTATCGCGCATCCAGAAATAATTATCGCTTAAGGTATCATTATGAATGATGAGTTG
Source organism: Bacteroidia bacterium (assembly GCA_044352985.1). Taxonomy (GTDB): domain Bacteria; phylum Bacteroidota; class Bacteroidia; order B-17B0; family Aurantibacillaceae; genus JADJDM01. The sequence continues at coordinate 118,923 of JBILCU010000002.1, read as the reverse complement.
ATTTGAAATTTTTTTAGCGATTGGCGCAGTATACTCTTGTGCGCTTGTAAGCGAAAAACAAAATAGTAATATGTAAAAAATGAATTTCAAAATTGGATGTTAAGTTAATGTTTTGATTTTGATTGAACTGATACCGCTCATCAAAAAATAAAATCAAAGAATAAAGCGATCTTTATTTGATGAATTTGGTAATATACATTCGTTTTGTTTACCAAACCAGTTGTATCTGTTTTTTGCAACCCAATCATAGATTAAGTTTCTTAAAAAAGCAGGTATAATTATGAAACAGAATAAAACAGGAAAAAGACCTTTCAGGTATTTACATATATGTAAAACAGCATCTGATTTTGTAAATACCTTTCCGTTATTCAAAAAAATTAAACTATTAGGTAAAGCTTTGTTGTTTAAAAATGCATTAGTTTTTTGTTTTCCAATATCGGATTGTAAGGAACAAAACGTGATGGTTTTATTTTTTTCTTGTTTTAAAATAAATGCAACAGAAGAATTACATAAGATGCATTCAGCATCAAAAAATATAATTGTTTTCTGAATTGAATGTTCCATTTAAATTATAGCCAACCGCCCATGCTCGTTTTTGCAGTTTTTTTCCTACCTCTGCAATCACGTTTTGCACATGAACTGATACTTGAAGCTAAAATGGATATAAGTAAAATTATACTTAGGAAACGGATAAATTTAATTTTCATGAAGAAGTATTTTTCGTTTTTCAATACCTAAATTTACAACAAGATTTTTAAACATGTTTAATAAACAACTTGATCCCGAAGATTTTTATACTAGTCCGGAAGGTTACATTGTATTTACTGAAAAATACCATTTAAAACGAGGGTACTGTTGTAAAAGTGGATGTAAACATTGCCCTTATGGTTATAATAAAAAAACCGGGAAGTTTGAACCGCAAAAATCAAGTAATAATGAAGATAAAAAGTAGGTTAATTGACGAAAAAATAGGGATGGTTTAGGCTATATACGTCATCTATTAAGTGAACCCCTTTAGTAATTAAGCCAATAAAGCTTATTCTCCCCATAGGTTCTCGAAGGGTGCTGTTGAAATTAATTTTTTCATAAAATTGGCTTCGCCTAAGCTCAGCAAATGAAAAAACATTTTATAGGGTCGAGAGAAGTCAAAACCTTTGCGTTTCAAGGTCATCTCCACTAAAAAACAGAAATTCTTTTTTCTTCAATTATTCTTCTATTAACGTTGTTTTTCCAACTTGTCTCGGGCCAAGTAAAATAATTGCCTTTCCTTTATGGATCTTTTTTAGAATCTTATCATATAATGTTCTGTTAATCATAATCTCCGAATACAGTGTTTTTTTACGATTGTAATCTCCAAATATGTTTATTTTTTGGAGAATACAAATTGGAAGTGTTAAAGTAAAACAGCATTGTATTTAAATTAAAACATTAAATCACAATCGTTTAAAAAATAAAAATCGCTAAATTCCTACAAACAATTAATTTCCAAATAAGGCAATTTTTCCAGCTCATCAATTAAATCATCGGTTAAATTTATTTTACCGGATTTAGGTTCGAGTTTTATACTTTGGTTTTCAGTTGGATCATGAATGATAAAATCAAATGTGCAGTTACCTGCTTTTTGACTTTTGATTAATTCTTCCAGTTTTATTAATGTCTGCTCATCCAGATCATTTAACTTCATGATTAATTGCAAATGGTTGAATGCTTTGTTTTTTAACTCCGACAACAATTCAATTTTCTGAATTTTAAATTCCAGATTTTCAGGTTGATTAAATCTTGCCTGAACTTTCCCTTTGATGTAAACAAATTGATTTATATCCAGATAATTTCTGAAGTTTACGTAATCATTTCCAAACAAATTAAATTCGGAAGAACCATGAAAATCTTCCAACATAAATTTTCCCCATGGATTGCCTGTTTTGGAAGTTCTATTTTCAACAACGGTAATAATGCCAGCAAGAGAAACCTCTTTATTCAATAGTTGTTTTAAATCGGCTAAATCAGCAGTAGTGTTTCGGCATTTGGATTTAATAACGCGCTTAAATGAATCTAGTGGATGACCAGATATATAAAATCCTACAACTTCTTTTTCTTTTGCCAATTGTTCCAAAGTTGCCCAAGGCTCTACTGTTGGCAGTGCTGGTTCAGCAATTTCTAATTCCTCTGAATCACCAAACATATTTACCTGAGAGGTTTCAGTTTGGTTATTAATGCTGTTTCCATACTTAATGATTTTTTCTGTAAGCGTAGCACCATCTTTTAAATCAGGTTTAAAAAACATCGCTCTGTGTATTCCCTGAAAAGAATCAAATGCACCTGCCTGTGATAAGGCTTCCAAACTTTTTTTATTTACCGATTTTGTATCCAATCGTTTGGACATGTCAAAAACTGAAATGAACTTTCCGTTTTGATTTCGTTGTTCAACTACTGCATCTACTAAATTTGCCCCAACGCCTTTAATAGCAGCCATTCCAAAACGTATTTCCCCTTGATCGTTTACTGAAAAATCTGCAAGACTTTCGTTTACATCCGGGCCAAGCACTTTAATTCCCATGCGTTTGCATTCTTCCATAAAGAAAGTAACACTTTCAATGTTGCCCATGTTATGAGTAAGCACTGAAGCCATGAACTCTGCAGGATAATTCGCTTTTAAATAGGCCGTTTGAAAGGCAACATAAGCATAACAAGTTGAATGCGATTTGTTGAATGCGTAGGATGCAAAGGCTTCCCAATCTGTCCATACTTTTTCTGCAACAGTTAAATCGTGTCCATTTGCCTTGCAACCTTCAAGGTATTTGCCTTTCATTTTATCCAGCGTGGCTTTATCTTTTTTACCCATCGCTTTACGCAACACATCGGCATCACCTTTAGTAAAGTTGGCGAGCTTTTGCGACAAACGCATTACCTGTTCTTGATAAACAGTAATACCGTATGTTTCTTGCAGGAATTCATCCATGCCATTTAATTCATAAACAATTGGTTCTATACCATGTTTACGTTTAATGTAGTTTGGAATGTAAGCCAATGGACCGGGACGATACAAGGCATTCATGGCAATCAAATCGGTTAAAGCATCAGGCTTTAATTCCTTTAATGCTTTTTGCATACCATCACTTTCAAACTGAAACACGCCATTGGTTTCACCACGTTGAAAAAGTTCAAGCGTTTTCTTATCATCCAGTGGAATTGCATCAATGTCGATTTCAATTCCATGTCTTGCTTTGATATGTTTTAATGCATCTTTAATGATGGTTAACGTTCTCAAGCCCAAGAAATCCATTTTTAGCAAACCTGCTGATTCGGCAACCGAGTTATCGAATTGCGTAACCAGCATGTCGCCTTCTTTTGCTCTTGTAACCGGAACAAATTTCGACATCTCGTCCGGAGTGATGATGATGCCACAGGCATGAATACCTGTATTGCGCACGCAACCTTCTAACTCAAATGCTTTTTTCAATACATCCGATTGCAATGAACTATCTTCCGAAATTTTACGGAAGGAATGTGATTGCTCCACCCATTCTCTTCGGTCTTTGATATCGTCTAAATATTTTTTATCAATGCCATCAGATTTCAGTAAACCTTTTAATGAGGCAGCCGGTGAGCCAGGAAATGATTTTGCCAAACGATCTGCATCCGACAATGGAAGGTTTAAAACCCTTGATGTATCTCGGATAGCAGATTTTCCGCCCATTGTTCCGTAAGTGATAATTTGGGCAACCTGACTGGCACCGTATTTATTGATTACATAATTGATTACTTTTTCTCGGCCTTCATCATCAAAATCAATATCAATATCGGGCATGGAAATACGATCTGGATTTAAGAAACGCTCAAAGAGGAGATCATACTTAATCGGATCAACATTAGTTATCCAAAGGCAATATGCAATGGCCGAACCTGCTGCTGATCCACGTCCCGGACCAACCGAGACATTCATTTCACGTGCTTTGGCAATGAAATCGGCTACAATTAAGAAGTAGCCTGGATAACCCATTCGCTCAATGGTTTGCAACTCAAAGTCAATTCGGTCTTTAATTTCCGGAGTGAGTTCGGGATAACGTTTATGCATCCCTTGATAGGTCCAATCTTTAAGATAAATAAACTGTTCAGCAATTTTTCTGATTTCAATTTTTGCTAGTTCACGTTCAGATTCAGGTACATTTTTTTCGTCCCAATTTTTTTCTCGGTAGCTTACCAAACGTGCAAATGAGGCTTCAATTTCTTGGTTGTGCACAGTAATGAAATTTGTTTCAATTTCAAAAGCAGGTAATAGCACATCTCTACCTAATTTGTAGGGTTCTATTTTAGCAACAATTTCATTTGTTGTAGCAATTGCCTCCGGTATATCGCTAAATAATTTCACCATTTCGGCAGGTGAGCGGAAATAGAATTCATGATTGGGCAAACCATAACGGAAACCTCTGCCTCTTCCTATAGGTGTTTCTTGAATCTCACCTTCTTTTACACACAATAAAATATCGTGCGCATTTGCTCCACTTTTATCTAAATAAAAATTATCGTTGGCTGCAAAATATTTTACATTGTATTTTTTTGCAAAACGATGTAATACATCGTTTACGTGGTTTTCATCTGGTAAATTATGTCTGTTCAACTCAATATAAAAATCTTCTCCAAAAAGCTGATGCCAGTATTTAAATGCCTCTTCTGCTTGCTCTTCACCAACATTTAAAATCAAGTTTGGTATTTCTGCACTTAACGAACCTGTTGTTGCTATTAAGCCATCAGTATAATTCTCCAACACTTTTTTATCAATGCGGGGCACATAATAAAAGCCTTTAGTAAAACCAATAGAACTTAGTTTAGATAAATTCTGATACCCCTTTTTGTTTTTAGCAAGCAATACTTGTGTATAACCATTATCTTGTTTGCTTCTGTCTTCGTGATTTTTGCAAACATACATTTCGCAACCGATAACCGCTTTTAATTCGTTTTTTTTCTTGCCTTGTTTCTCACCTTTTTCAATGGCTTCGTTATGCGCTTTAATTCCTTTGTTTGCGCCATCCACAGCTTTCCAAAATAAAAATGCACCGTACATGTTACCGTAATCGGTTAAGGCAACAGCAGGACAATTGTATTCTGCGGCTTTCTTAACAAGGTCATCAATGTCGCTTGTAGATTGTTGCACCGAAAATTGTGAGTGATTATGCAAATGAGAGAATTGAATTTCTTCACTGCTTAAAATTTCATTTTTAGTTGTTGATGTTGGTTCATCAACTGATTTAGTACTGTTTCGTTTTTTCCAGTTTTGTTCGTGCTGATACAGCTGCCTCAAATCAGGAGCAACATAACTTATATTAGTTGCATCTGCTGTTGAAATTTCATTTACACGAATTATGTTTCGTTTCAGAATTTCGAATAGCACTTTGGTGGTTGCCTCTACATCAAAAGCTGCATTGTGCGCTTCTTCAAATTTAGAATTGAATAATTTTAGATACAACTCCGTTAAACTTGGCCATTTGAATTTTCCGCCTTTACCACCTGGAATAGCACAATAATCTGTCGTTTCATCATTCTTGGTATCTAAAATTTGTTTGCCGGTAAATATATCGCCCATGCCGAGACGAATCAATTCAGCGCCAACAATATTCAAATCAAATTCTACATTATGCCCGCAAACATAAGTGCATTGCTCAATGATTTGTCGGAATGCGTCAATGGTACTTTTTAAATCCTGACCTTCTTCATTGGCTCTTTCGTTTGTGATGCCATGAACCTGAATGGAATTAAAAGGGATTGTAAAACCTTCAGGTTTAACAATGATGGATTGATGATTGATTAGATTTCCTTTTCCATCGTGTAATTGCCAAGCAATTTGTACAATTCGAGGCCAATTATCTAAATCGCTTAAAGGTGCATTGTAATTGCGAGGTAAGCCGGTGGTTTCGGTATCAAAAATTAAAAACATAGTCAACTAAATTTAACTGAAATAAAAAAATCCAAGTTTAAATTTAGTGATAAAATACCCTATCTAAATAGCTTGTTAATAAACTTTGAAAGTAATTGTAACGGTTAAAATTTTTTTGATTTTTCATTCTTAAAACTTTTCACAAATGATTTTATTGAATCATTAGATACCCCATTTTCAGATAAATATTGAATAAATGAACTTCCAATTATTCCACCAGAACTAAATTTACAAGCCATTTCGTAGTTTTCTTTGTTTTTAATTCCAAAACCTATTAATGTTTTGTTTTTTAAATTCATTGCTTTAATCCTTTCAAAATACTGTAATTGTTGCTGAAATTGTTTATCAGAACCAGTAATGCTGTTTGTAGACACCATGTAAATAAAACCTTTTGATTGATCATCAATTTGTTTAATTCTTTCTGTGTTAGTTTCAGGTGTAATAAGTAATATGTTAACAATTGTATTCTTTTCGCAAATTGATTTTAAGTGTTCATAATAATAATCATAAGGCATATCAGGGATTATGATTCCATCAACTCCGGCTTTTTTACAATCTTCAACAAATTGCAATTCACCATATTGAATAATTGGATTAAGATAACCCATTAATATTAATGGTGTTTTTACTTTATCTTTTAATTCAAATAATTGCGAGAATAAAAGCTTTAAGTTCATTCCATTTTCTATGGCTTTATAACTACTGTTTTGAATTGTTGGGCCATCAGCCAAAGGGTCAGAAAATGGCATGCCAATTTCAATTAAATCTACTTCGTTATTCTGTAAATAGTTAATAATTTCGGTTGTATGGTTTAATTCAGGATATCCTGCAGTAAAATAAACGGATAATATATTTTTAGGTTTATTTTTTAATAATAGTTCAATTTTGTTGTTCATATTGAATATGTTTTTGATACGTTAATAAATCTTTATCGCCTCTTCCGGATAAATTGACAACAACTACATCGTTTTTTTTAAAGTTCATTTTGTTGAGCTGAGCCAATGCATGAGCTGATTCTAAGGCAGGAATAATTCCATCTTTTTTAGAAAGTTCAAATGCGGCATGAAGCGCTTCTTCATCTGTAATGCCTACAACTTCTATTCTTCCTGTATCATGTAAATATGAATGAATAGGGCCAATTCCTGGATAATCTAGTCCTGCAGAAATAGAATGAGGTTCGATAATCTGTCCGTCGTTAGTTTGTATCAAATAAGTTTTACTTCCGTGTATGATACCTTTTTTTCCGAGAGCAATGCTAGCAGCTGTTTTTCTACTTGTTATTCCTTCTCCTGCTGCTTCTACGGCAATAAGTTTTGTTTCTTGATTGGGTACAAAATGATAGAATGCTCCAATTGCATTACTTCCGCCACCAACACAGGCAATAACATAGTCAGGATTTTCATTGCCTTTAATTTCAAGTAATTGTTTTTTTATTTCTTCACTAATAACAGATTGAAATTTTGAAACCATATCAGGGTAGGGGTGTGGACCAACTACAGAACCAATGATGTAATGGGTGTCAACTGGATTATTTATCCATTCTCTAATGGCTTCATTGGTTGCATCTTTTAATGTTTTACTGCCACTTGTAGCCGGAATTACTTTTGCTCCTAGCATTTTCATGCGTTCAACATTTGGTTTTTGTCGGTTGATATCAACTTCACCCATAAAAATGGTGCAATCCATTTGCATTAAAGCGCATGCTGTTGCTGTTGCTACTCCATGCTGTCCAGCACCTGTTTCAGCAATGATTCTTTTTTTATTTAATCGCTTTGCAAGTAATATTTGACCAATGCAATTATTTATTTTATGTGCACCGGTATGATTTAAATCTTCACGTTTTAAAAAAACAGTTGCTTGATGTTTTTCTGATAAATAGTTAGATAAATAAAGTGGTGTTGGTCTACCAACATAATTTTTTAATAATTGATGAAATTCAAGTTGAAACTGCTTATCATTTATAATGGAAAGATAATTTTGTTTTAATTCAAATACACTTGGGTAAAGCATCTCTGGTATAAATGCTCCGCCAAATTCTCCGTAATATCCATTTTCATTTGGTTGTATGCTCATGATTTTTTTTATTAGTGATTTTATTTATGCAATTTTTTGTTAGTTCAATGTCTTTTAATCCTATAGATGTTTCTAATTTGCTATTCAAATCAATTGCTTCAATTTTTTTGTGTTTTATTGATAGAGCTTCATCTAGATTTTCGATTCCAATTCCACCACTTAAAAAAAATGATGTTGTACCAGTATATTTGTTTAATATTTTCCAATTAAATGAAATTCCATTTCCACCTCTATCATTGCTTTTAGTATCGAATAAAAAATAGTTGCAATACTTTGAATATGGCAATGAAATTTCAAAATCAAAATCATCATCAACTGAAAAAGCTTTTATGATATTAATGCTATGGTTTTGTAATTGCTTACAATAGTCAATGTTTTCATCGCCATGTAACTGAATGTAATCAAGTTTATATTTTTCATGTTTTTCGATTACATCTTCAACGGATTCATTTACAAAAACACCTACTTTTTTAATATGTTTAGGTATATCAATTACTATCGATTCTAGATTGTTTAATTCAATGTTTCGTTTTGATTCTTTGTAAAATATAAATCCAACATAATCAGGTTGCAATTGAATTATTTGATTTATATTTTCCGGATATTTTAATCCGCATACTTTTGATTTCATTGTTTAATAAAATTGTTTATTAAAACTTGTTTTATAAATTCAGTCAATTCTCCACATTTTAGATAAGGTTGTGGTTGTTTCATGAAATATTCTCCAATTAAAAAACCTTTAAATCCATTTTCAATAAAAGTTTTAAGAGTTTGTGTAGATTCAATTCCGCTTTCAGCAATTTTAATGATGTCATTTGGAATTTGATTCGCCAATTGAATACTTTTTTTGACGTCTACTTCAAATGAATTTAAATTTCTGTTGTTTACACCTATTATATCAGGCAAAATTTCAATAAATGATTCTAGTTCTTCTTCACTATGAATTTCGAGCAAAACTTCCATTCCTAATTTTTTAGAAAGCAAGCAAAGCTCTTTTGCTTTTTCAACGGTTAAAATTCGAGCAATTAATAAAACAACATCTGCACCTATCGCTTTTGTTTCATAAACTTGGTATTCATCTATGATAAAATCTTTTCTTAAAATTGGAATTTTTGTGTTCTTTCTTGCTAATTGAAAATCTGTTTTATGTGCGCCGAAAAAAAACTCATCTGTTAGCATCGAAATAGCAATTGCTCCGTTTTCTTCATATCCTTTTGTGATTTTTTCAACTTCTGCATTTGCATTGATTATTCCTTTTGAAGGTGATTGTCTTTTAAATTCAGCTATAACTCCATGTTCTTTATTTAATTTATTTTTTAATGAATAACATGCTGAATTGAAGTAGTTACTTTTTTGCAATTCATTAATTGATAATATTGATTTATTAATTTCAATTTCTTGTAGTTTTTTATGAAAGATTGTTTCTAATATTTTCATGATAAATTGATTAATTGATTCATAATTTTTTTTGCATTTAAACTGAATAATGCATCTTTTGATTTTTCAAGACATTCTTCAATACTTAAATGATCGTGATACGTTTGCAAGGCAATAGCACTATTAGCAAGTACAACTTTATTTTGAGCATTAGTTCCTTCACCAGAAATGATTTTTATAAACAGTTGTGCCGCATCATCTACTGTGTTTCCTCCATATAGTTCTTTTGATTGTAATGAATTATATCCAAAATATTCAGCGTCAATTTCTGTTTCTCCATATTGAGTGATATGTTTTGTTTTAGACGTTAACGTTATCTCATCATAACCATCCAGAGAGTGAACAATACTAAATTTATTGTTTTCTTTTTGTAAAAGGTATTGATATAATCTGGCTAATTCTACACTAAAAACACCTGTGTATTGTGCAATTGGAATTGCAGGATTTACTAATGGGCCAAGTAAATTTAGAAACGTTTTTGTGCCAAGTTCTTTTCTTATTGGTGCAAGTATTTTTAAAGCGGGATGAAAAAGTGGCGCGTGTAAAAAACAAATTCCTGTTTTTTCAAGTTGGTTTTTTAATGTTGATTCATCTGAAGTAAATTTTATGCCTATTTGCTCAAGCACATTAGAGGAGCCTGAAACAGATGATACGCCATAATTTCCATGTTTTGCTATCGGAACACCGGCAGCAGCAATTACAAATGCACTTAATGTAGATATATTAAATGTGTTTTTACCATCGCCTCCGGTTCCACAAACATCCATTGTTTTAAACTCTGACAGATTTATTTTTACACTTAATTCCAGTAAAGCTTCTTTAAAACCTATTAATTCCTCTAATGTGATTGTTCGGATATTATAAATAGTTAATATGGCTGCTAACTGAGATTGATTAGATATTCCATTTGTCATATCAATTAGCAATTGTTTCGCTTCTTGTTTATTAAGAATTTGATGGTGAAATAACTTATCTATCGTTTTTTTCATGTTTTTTGTTTTTTTAAATAGATGTTTAAACTAGTTAATTACCCAATTTTGAAGTATGGTTTTACCATGCTCTGTAAGTATTGATTCCGGGTGAAATTGTAATCCTCTAACATCATATTTTTTATGCATTATACTCATTACATTTTCTTCTTCATCAGTAGATGTAATTATTAATTCATTATTGTTTTTGTCTGGTTCAACAACCCATGAGTGATAATGACCAATAAGGAAATGTTCTGGTGTATTATTGAATATGTAATCGTTTGTTTTTTTATTGATTTTAGAGGCAACACCATGTAATGGTTCGGTTAAATTTTTAAGTTTTAATCCAAATTGTTCTGCTATAGCCTGATGCCCTAAACAAACACCTAATATGCTTTTTGATGAAGCATAATGATTAATTAATGAATTCATTTTTCCTGCATTAGCAGGAATTCCAGGGCCAGGGGATAATAATATTTTATTGTAATTTTTCACATCCTCTAGTTGAATTTCATCATTTAAGACCACATCAATGTGTTGAACATTTAACTCATGGAGAAGATGAACTAAATTATAAACGAACGAATCGTAATTGTTTATTACTAATAGTTTTGTTTTCATATGTAGATATTTTTTTTATTACCATATGTTATACGCCATGTATCTTCACTTCGACAAGCTCAGTGCATCGCATTTTTGTTTGTGTTGCTGCACATGGCTATTTCATTTTTTATAACGTATTTGCTAATTCTATTGCTTTTCTTAATGCAGATGTTTTATTGTTTACTTCCATTAATTCACTTTCGTTATTTGATTTTATTACAACACCACAGCCTGCTTGAAAGTTGAGTGTGTTGTTTTCGCTAACAAATGAACGAATGATTATGGCGTGATTAAACCTCCCATCTAATCCTAAAATCCCTATTGCGCCACCATATAATCCTCTTGAGTCGTTTTCGAGTTCATTTATTATTTTCATAGCCATCGTTTTTGGTGCACCGGATAATGTACCTGCAGGATAAGTATCTGCCAATATTTTTAATGGATTATTTTTGTTTTCTAATTCGCCACTTACTTTTGATACAAGATGGATGACGTGAGAATAAAACTCTACTTGTTTAAACTGTTCTACTTTAACTGATTTGCTGTTTTTACTAAGGTCATTTCTTGCTAAATCAACAAGCATGATGTGTTCAGCATTTTCTTTAGGATCTTCGTTTAACATAATTGCTAATTCTAAATCCTTATTTTTATTTCCGCTGCGTTTAAAAGTCCCTGCAATGGGATGTATATAAGCTTTGTTATCTGCTATTGTTAGTTGAGCTTCTGGTGAAGATCCAAATACTTTAAATGTTCCATAATCAAAATAAAATAAATAAGGTGAAGGATTAATTGAACGTAATGCTCTGTAAACATTAAAATCATCGCCTTTAAATGTTTGTTTGAACTTTCGCGACAATACTACCTGAAAAACATTTCCAAAGTAACATTGTTTTTTTCCTTCCTCAATAATTCTTAAAAATTCTTCATCAGAATAATTACTTTTTTCATTCTCGATTTTTTCAAAAGTATAGTATGGTATATTCAGATTATTTATTTTATTTTTTAGTTCATCTATTTCTGATTTTTCAGTTGTTAGTTTATTTTCAATTATAAAAAGCTCATTATTAAAATGATTGAATACAATTAAAAATCTAAAAAAATGATATTGTATTAGCGGATGATTAAATGAACCAGACTTGAAGTTGATTTTATTAAATAATGGAATGGCATCATACGAAGTATAACCAAATAATCCATTGATTATAAACTCTTCCTTAGTTTCCTGTATAACTAATTTGTTTTTAAATTTTTGTAATTCGTAAATGATATTGGATTGTGATGTTGAAATTGTTTCTTTTTTTCCATCAGGAAAAGTAATCTTTGTATTTACTTTTTCAACTACGAAAGAGGCAATTGGTTTAATACAGAGATAAGAAAAACAGTTTTCTTTACTTTTATAATCAGAGCTTTCCAATAAAAAACTACCCGGATAGTTATCTCTAAGTTTTAGATATAAACCTACAGGCGTGTGAGTGTCGCTTAACGTTTTAATAATTGTTGTTTCTATGTTGTACATAATGTGTTGATTTAAAAAATTTGGATTAAAAAAAGCCCACCGGACTCGGTGGGCTTTTGAATATGCTTAGAAAAATAATAAAGCAGTTACCAACAGAATCCTATTTCAGAATTTGTTAGCCACCACCAATTATTATTTTGCATGTTTATTTTCATGTGTGCAATTTTAAATATTATTTTTTAATTACAAAAAAAAATATATTTTTTGAGTTTATTAATTGTCGTATTAGAAATTAGTTGAACATATTAATTTCCTTGTAAACCGCCAGTATGAATAAGAACAATTTTTTCTCCAATCTGAAAAAAATCTTTTTTTAGTAAATCAAAAATTGCATAAAATAATTTAGCAGTATAAATTTTATCGAGTGGAATTTGAAATTCATTCTGAAATTCAGCTTGAAATTGCAGTAACTCTTTAGTTGTTTTTGCATAACCACCAAAGTGATAGTCTAAAACTAATTCCAATTTTCCTTTTGGCTCTTCGTAGCTGAATTGCTTATTGTATTGTTGTTGCAGCGATTTAATTTCATCGTATAAAAATGTAGCATTTTTTAAAACAGGAATTCCAATAATGTCTTGATTATTTTCACTTGAAAGATGTATACCGGCAATTGTTCCTCCTGTACCAACAGCACAGCAAATGGTATCTGCTTGAAAAGGAATGAGGTTGATGATTTCCTTGCAACCCTTAACTGCAAATTCGTTTGAACCACCTTCTGGAATTAAATAAAAATTACCAAATTGTTGTCGAAGATTTTCAATAAATTGAGAATCATTTTTGTTACGATACAACTCACGATTTATAAAATGCAACTGCATTCCATTTTTACTTGCTTGTAGTAGCGTTTTATTGCTTTTAATTTCTAGTTCTTCGCCACGAATTACTCCAATTGTTTTAAAGTCATATATTTTTCCAGCATTGGAAAGTGCAGCAATATGATTGGAATAAGCACCTCCAAACGAAAGCAAGGTTGAGTGATTGCCCAACCTTGCTTGTTCTAAATTGTATTTTAGTTTAAAGTATTTGTTTCCGCCAATTTCTGGTTGAAGTACATCCAATCGTAACACATGAACCTGAACTTTTTTTTCAGTAAAAAGTGGGTGTGTTATTTCCTGAATGATTTTCAATTAATTAGCCGGAAGTACTTTTGCTTTGCATTCGCCAAAACCAACACGGATTCCATCTATCTCGCACCAGCCTTTTAAAATTACGGTATCGTTATCGTTGATAAATTTACGTTCGCTTCCATCATCCAGTTTCAATGGCTTTGTGCCTTTCCAACTCAACTCCATCATCGAGCCAAATTCATGTGGTTCTGGACCACTTATGGTTCCGCTACCCATTAAATCGCCAACGTTAATGTTGCAACCATTTACAGTATGGTGAGCCAATTGTTGTTCCATTGTCCAGTACATGTATTTATAGTTGGATGTACAAACTTTATTCGCTTTTCCATTTTCTGGTTGAATATAAACTTCTAACTTAATGTCCACATTTTTATCACCGCTATATTCTAAGTAAGGCAATACTTTTGGCTCCTGAACATAACCTTTGGTTCTGAAAGGTTCAAGCGCTTCTAAAGTTACAATCCAAGGAGAAACAGTGGATGCAAAGTTTTTTGATAAAAATGGTCCGAGAGGAACATATTCCCAAGTTTGAATATCACGCGCACTCCAATCGTTAAACAACAACATACCGAAAATATAATCATCTGCTTTTTCTGTGCTAATGCTTTCTCCAATTGAAGAGTTTTTACCGATTACGAATCCGGTTTCCAATTCAAAATCCAATAATTTACAAGGACCATAAACTGGAGCAGGAGCATCAGCAGGTTTTTGCTGACCTTTAGGGCGATGTAAGGAATGCCCCGAAACCTGAATGGAAGAAGCTCTTCCGTGGTAACCCACCGGAATGTGTTTCCAATTAGGCATTAATGCGTTTTCAGGATCACGAATCATTTTACCAATGTTGGTTGCATGATCTATACTTGAATAAAAATCGGTATAATCACCAACTTGAATTGGCAACAACATGCATACCTCACTTTGTTTTTTTAATATTAATTGCTGATGAGCATCGTTATTTTGCAATTCTTTGTTTTCAGATGAAAACAAATCGATAATTCGTTCACGAACTTTATTTGTTGTGCTTTTACCTAATGAAATAAAATCATTTAAATATTTTGACTCAAAAATTTCAGGTTTAACCAAATTGTTTAAGTAACCCAATTTTGCAAGTTCGACCAAATCGATTATGTAATCGCCAATAGCAGAGCAGGCGCGATGTTGAATTGTTGCATCACCGTAAATTCCGAAAGGAATATTGTGTATGCTGAAATCAGATGATGAGTCAATTTTAATCCAGGATGTTTTCATCGTTATTTTAATAAAATTAGGTTGCAAAAATAATTAATATTCTTAGCATGCGAATAAAATTATTGTCAATTGATTTTAGCCAAGAAAGGTTAATTATAATAAAAACACAACTAAAATGACGTATGTTTTTTTAACTTTTAGTTAAAAATTTCGATTTTATATTTTTTGCTTCATACTCCATTTTTAAATTATACATTGCTCTTTTTTTAGAGAATTTTATATGCAAAATTTAAGCTAATATGCCCCAATATAAAAGATTATTTTAGTCAGTATTGGAGGAAAGCTATGCTAATACTTGTTCTTTAATTGAGTCTAAAACCTGAAGAATTTCAGATAGTGAATTGAGTGTTACCAACTTCATTCTTGTTTCCTTAAAATGATTGATGCCTTTAAAATAATTTGCGTAATGTCTTCTCATTTCTATTACACCAAGCTTTTCACCTTTCCATTCGCAGGATTTTATTAAATGCGTTCTGCAAACCTCTACTTTATCATTTAAAGTAGGTTCGGGTAAAATTTCACCGGTTTTTAAAAAATGTTTGGTTTGGTTAAAAAACCAAGGGTTTCCGATAGCAGCTCTGCCTATCATGATGCCATCAACAGCATATTTATTTTTGTAGTCCAATGCTTTTTGTGGAGTATCTATATCGCCGTTCCCAAAAATTGGAATTTTTATTTTAGGATTATTTCTTACTTCTGCTATCAATGTCCAGTCTGCATTGCCTTTATACATTTGAGCACGAGTTCTTCCGTGTATACTCAAGGCCTGAACTCCTACATCCTGAAGGCGTTCAGCAACTTCTAATATGTTTATTGATTTTTCGTCCCAGCCTAAACGTGTTTTAACTGTTACAGGCAAGTGTGTTGATTTTACAACGGCTTTAGTTAATCGAACCATTAAATCAATGTCTTTTAAAACACCTGCGCCCGCTCCTTTACAAACTACTTTCTTTACTGGGCATCCAAAATTAATGTCTAATAAATCAGGTTGAACCGTATCAATAATTTTGGCCGACATCGCCATCGCTTCTTCATCTCCCCCAAAAATCTGAATACCAACAGGTCGTTCGTAATCAAAAATATCCAACTTTTGTTTGCTTTTTATTGCATCACGTATGAGACCTTCACTTGAGATAAATTCGGTAAACATTAAATCTGCCCCGTTTTGTTTACATACATAACGGAATGGTGGATCACTAACATCCTCCATAGGAGCTAATAATAAAGGAAATTCAGGTAAAATTATGTTTCCGATTTTAATCACTTATATATTAAAATTTAAGGAAACAAAGGTAAGTTAAAATTACCAATCTTTAGAAAATCAAAATTCGAATTTGTAACCGATGCCTTTAATTGTTTTAATATAATCGTCGCCTAATTTTTCTCGTAACTTTCTGATGTGAACATCAATTGTTCTGTCTCCAACAACTACTTCATCACCCCAAACTTGTTGCAAAATAAATTCTCGGGTAAAAACTTTGCCAGGCTTAGTAGCTAACAAAGTCAATAATTTAAATTCTTTTTTAGGCAAGCTAATTTCAATGCCTTTTTTAACAATTACAAAACGATCCTTGTCAATCTTTAAGTCTCCTAAATCAACATTTTCATCAGTAGTTGCAACAGCGATAGAACTTCTTCTTAATAATGCTTTAATTCTGCTGCTTAAAACTCTTGGTTTAATTGGTTTTGTAATGTAATCATCACCACCAACATCAAAGCCTGCAATTTGCGAATAATCTTCGTTTCGGGCAGTTAAAAAGGCAATTACAATATCTTTAAGTTCAGGAATTTCTCTCATTTGCCTGCATGTTTCCATACCATCCAATTCAGGCATCATAACGTCTAGGATAATTAATTTTGGAAGCTCTTTTTTTGAAATTGCAATTGCATCATTTCCGTTTGATGCAGTAAGAACTTCATATCCTTCTTTTGATAAATTATAGCTTAAAAAATCAAGAATATCTTGTTCATCATCAACTAATAAAATTTTAATTTTTTCTTCCATTTTTTATGCAATTAATCTTGACAAAGATAAGTTAAACCTTTTTTTTATTTATTAAGTTAATGTTAAGGATTGGATTTTATGTTAAAATAAAATACGCTTTCTCAGGTTTTAAAATGGATGTTATCTCGGTAAAAAAGTTATTTTTGTGCCTTTAACTATTTAATACATGAAAACTGTTGAATTTAGAGAAGCTCTTCGCGAGGCAATGAGTGAGGAAATGCGTCGTGATGAAAGCGTTTTTTTGCTTGGAGAAGAAGTTGCAGAATATAATGGAGCATACAAAGTAAGTAAAGGTATGCTTGCTGAATTTGGCCCTAAACGAGTTATTGATACCCCAATTGCAGAATTAGGTTTTGCAGGTATTGCTGTTGGTGCTGCCTCTAACGGTTTGAGACCAATTGTTGAGTTTATGACGTTTAACTTTTCATTAGTTGCTATTGATCAGGTTATTAATTCAGCAGCGAAAATGTTAAGTATGAGTGGTGGTCAATATGGTGTTCCTATTGTTTTCAGAGGCCCTACTGCAAGTGCAGGTATGTTGAGTTCACAACATTCACAAGCTTTTGAAAATTGGTTTGCAAATACCCCAGGTTTAAAAGTAATTGTACCTTCAAATCCATATGATGCAAAAGGTTTATTAAAATCTGCTATCAGAGATAATGATCCTGTGATTTTTATGGAAAGTGAGCAAATGTATGGAGATAAAGGTGAAATTCCTGAAGGAGAGTATATTATTCCGATTGGTGTTGCAGATGTTAAAAGGCAAGGAACAGATGTTACTATGGCAACTTTTGGAAAAATTACCAAAGTAGCTTTAAAAGCTGCTGAAGAATTAGCTAAAGAAGGAATTAATTGCGAAGTTATTGATTTAAGAACGGTTCGCCCTATTGATTACAAAACAATTATAGAGTCAGTTAAAAAAACTAACCGTTTAGTTGTAGTTGAGGAAGCTTGGCCATTAGCAAGTATTTCATCTGAAATTGCATACATGGTTCAGAAAGAAGCATTTGATTATTTAGATGCTCCTATCAGAAGAGTAACTACAGCAGATGTTCCTTTGCCTTATGCGCCAACATTAATAGAAGCATCATTACCTAATGTACCAAAAGTAGTTAAAGCTGTTAAAGAAGTAATGTATAAAAGTTAATACCAATAAAATTATTTGGTAGATTTGAAATAAATTGACAATATTGTAATACTAGATTAAACTTAAAAAATGAATATTCACGAGTACCAAGGGAAACAAATTTTAAAAAGTTTCGGAGTAGCAGTTCAGGAAGGATTTGTTGCAGAAACTGTTGAACAAGCAGTAGAAGCTGCTAAAGAATTAAAAACAAAATTCGGAAGCGATTTTGCTGTGATTAAAGCACAAATACATGCCGGTGGAAGAGGAAAAGGCGGCGGAGTAAAAGTTGCTAAAAACCTAGATGAAGTTCGCGAAAAAGCTGGAGCTATTTTAGGAATGCAGTTGGTAACTCCTCAAACCGGACCAAAAGGAAAAAAAGTTCATAAAGTATTGGTTGCTCAGGATGTTTATTACCCTGGGCCAAATCCAACAAAGGAATTTTATATGAGTGTGTTGCTAAACAGAGCAACAGGTAGAAATATCATTATGTACACTACTGAAGGAGGAATGGATATTGAAGAAGTTGCAGAAACTCACCCAGATAAAATCTGGAAAGAAGAGGTTGATCCTAAAGTAGGATTACGTGATTTTCAGGCAAGAAAAATTGCATTCAATTTAGGTTTAAGCGGAACAGCTTTTAAAGAAATGACAAAATTCGTCGCTTCTTTATACAAAGCTTACGATTCAATTGATGCTTCCATGTTTGAAATCAATCCATTATTTAAAACTGCTGATGATAAAATCATAGCAGTTGATGCAAAAGTAACGTTTGATGGAAATGGATTGTATCGTCATCCGGATTACGAAGCAATGCGTGATATAAACGAGGAAGATCCAACTGAAGTAGAAGCAAAAGCAGCTGAATTAAACTACGTGAAATTAGATGGAAACGTTGGTTGTATGGTAAACGGAGCAGGTTTAGCAATGGCAACAATGGATATCATTAAATTATCAGGAGGAGAACCTGCAAACTTTCTTGATGTAGGTGGAACTGCAAATGCGGAGCGTGTTGAAAAAGCTTTCCGTATCATATTAAAAGATCCAAATGTTAAAGCAATTCTTGTAAATATTTTTGGAGGAATTGTGCGTTGCGATCGTGTTGCACAAGGTATTGTAGATGCATACAAAAACATGGGTTCAATTCATGTACCTATCATTATTCGTTTACAAGGAACAAATGCTGAAGAAGCTAAAAAAATTATCGATCAATCCGGGTTAAAGGTTTACTCAGCAATTCAATTGCAAGAAGCAGCAGATTTGGTTAAAAAATTAATCAATAATTAATAAAGTAATTAAAAATGAGACTAAAATCATTGACCTATATTTTATCAGCATCTCTTTCATTAAGTTTAATTTCTTGTGGTGGAGGCGATCATGATTCAGAAGAGTTAGCAACAAATGATTCTACAAAAGTAGATTCAATAGCCTTAACTAATGAATCTGATGCTAATTCAGTTATTTATCAAGTTCCATCACCAAGTGAAATGTTGACCTTTGTGAAAATGGTAGGAGGTAAGAACAATAAAAATAGCTCGTTTTTAAATCCCTCAGATAATGCTAAGAATTATAACGATGCTAAATCAAAAGCTATAAATTTTGGTATTTATGGTTGCGATTTAAGTTATTGTTCTACTTTTGAAATGGGTGTTGAAGCTTTAAAATATTTTAAAGTAGTAAAGCAATTAGGTGATGAAATAGGAGTTTCTACAACAATTGATGCTAACGTTGCAAAACGATTAGAAAAAAATGTAGGTATTTCTGATTCATTAGCATCAATAACAGATGATTTATATTACAATTCATTTGAAGATTTACAAAAAGGGAAACAAGGAAGTACTTTAGCATTAATGGTTGCCGGTGGTTATATTGAAAGCTTATATATTGTAACAAACTTAAATAAATTTGATGCTAAAAATCCAGCCACTCAGCGTATTGCAGATCAAAAATATACTTTGGACAATATCATTGAATTTATGAAAACGTTTGAGTCAGAAGCGGCTGTTGCAGAAGTAATTAAAGATTTTAGTAATTTAAAATCAGATTATGATGCTTTAAAAGAAACAGCAGTTACTGCTTCTTCTAGTGCTAAAGGTATAAAAGTATTGGATGGAGGTACTTCTATTGAAATTACTGAAGCTCAATATAAAGTGATTACGGAAAAAGTTAAAACAATTAGAAATTCATACACAACTGTAAAATAAAAAATGAAAAAAGTAGTTGCTCTTTTATTTTTAGCGATAATAATTAATTACCCTAAAAATGCTATTTCCCAATCAAGTATTTGTTCTAATTTTCATAAAGAACATTGTGATGCAGGTTCTTCAAAAGATGATAAAAGAGAGTTTTTATATAATTCTCAATCTAGAAGTGGTTTATTTTCTCAGGGAAGTATTTCAAAATTACGTTGTGTAATTTATAAAGGTATGGATTACAGATTGTCTTTATGTTGTGAAACAGCAGGTACTCAAGTAAATTTTAAAATACTTGATGCTAAAACAAAAGAAGAATTGTTTGATAATGCAAAAAACGAAAATGCTCAACAGTTTGAATTTCAATCAAACAGTACAAGAAATTTATTAATTGAAGTATCAGTTCCAGCAGGTGATGCAACTCAGGCTAAAGGAAAACCGATGGATGGTGCTTGTGTTGGTTTGTTAATCGAACACAAAATATCTGAACGATCAGGGTTTAGCAAGTATTAAAAAAATCCCCGTTCGGGGATTTTTTGTTTTAGATAATAAATTCGTTTATAATTCGTTAACTAACAAGGTTGAAAAAAATAATAATACATATTTTATTTCTTTTAGTTTTTGTTAATTCAAAAGCACAAATTTTAAAATACAGTAATGAATTTTTAGCCATTGGTGTAGGTGCCAAACAACTTTCAATGGGAAATGCTGCTGTTGCGTCTTCTGATGATGTTACTTCTGCATATTGGAATCCTGCAGGGCTCATAAATCTTAAGCCCAAAATTCAATTTGGCATAATGCATTCTGATTATTTTGCAGGTATTGCAAAATATGATTATGGAGCTTTAGCTCTGCGCTTAGATTCAAATAGTGTTGGGGCAATAAGCTTAATTCGTTTTGGTGTAGATAATATCCCAAATACAACACAATTGGTTGATGCAAATGGCAATGTGGACTATGATAAAATATCTAAGTTTAATGCTACAGATTTTGCAGCAATACTCTCTTATTCTAAAAAAGTTCAGAAATTAAAAGGAATTCAAATAGGTTCAAATGTTAAAATCATCAGAAGGAAATTAGGAGAATTTGCAAACTCGTGGGGTTTTGGAATTGATGTTGGAATCAATTATCAACTATCTAAAGATTGGAAATTTGCATTAGTAGGGAAAGATATAACAGGTACATTTAATGCTTGGTCATATACCTTAGATGAAAACACTAAAAATGTATTTGCATTAACAGGAAACGATATTCCTCAAAATAATGTAGAAGTTACTGTGCCAAGATTAATTGCAGGTATCTCAAATAAAAAAGTATTCTGGAAAAATAAAATTCAGGTAATTTCTGAGTTTGATTTAACTTCCACCTTTGATGGTAAACGAAATACCTTGATAAAAACTAATTTCATGAGCATTGATCCAACATTTGGTTTTGAAATAGGGTATGTAAATTTAATTTTTCTACGATTTGGATTTAATAATTATCAAACCTATACCAATAACTACAACCAAAAAATAAAAACAATTCAGCCTAATATGGGTGTTGGAATTAAGTATAAAGCTATTGCTTTAAATTATGCCTTTACCAATATGGGTAATGCTTCAATTGCTCCTTATAGTCATGTTTTTTCTTTAAATCTTGATTTGAATAAAAAATAATTCAGGGTTTACTTATTTGTTAGTTGACATTGTTAACATCGATAAAAAATAGAAATGGAAATACCAAAATTTGATGAAACATTCATTCCGATTTTAGAAGTACTTAAAACTGGTAAAGTATTAAAGTCAAGAGAACTAATTGAAGAAGTTAAAATAAGATTTTATTCAGGTCTCAGCGATGAACAACTAAAACAAGAAACAAAATCTGGTGACTTACTAATTGATAATAGAATTGCTTGGGGTAAATCATACCTTAAAAAAGGTGGATATATTATTTTTCCTGAACGCGGTTTGGTACAAATAACTGAAAAAGGAAAAAATCATTCTGCAACACTTAACATAAATGAATTAGAGAATGAGAACTCATTGTTTAGTTTTTATAAACAGGAAAAAAATTTAAGTTCAAATGTAAACAATACTAAAACAAACATTTCATCGCCACAAGATTTGATAGATGAAGGTTTTAATAGAATTGAAAGCGAAGTCAAAAATGAACTTTTACATAAACTAAAAAATATAGATCCATATTTTTTTGAAAAAGTTGTATTAAAACTTTTAAAAAAAATGGGATATGGTGAATTTATAGAGACATCAAAATCAAATGATGGAGGAATAGATGGAATTATAAATGAAGATAAGCTTGGACTTGATAAAATTTATATACAAGCAAAACGATTTAATGATGGGAAAGTAAGAGAGAAAGATATAAGAAATTTTATTGGAGCAATGAGTGGAGATACAAATAAAGGTGTTTTTGTTACAACTTCTGAATTTGATGAAAAAGCACTTGAAAAAGCACGTTCTGCTCATCATAAAATAATATGTATTGATGGTCAAAAGTTAGTAACCTTAATACATGAATTTAATGTTGGAATTCAAGTCAAAACAATTTATGAAATTAAGCAAGTTGATGAAGATTTTTTTGACGAGCAATAAAGTTAAAAAATGCACCAATATAACTTTTTAGAAATTAACTAGCTTTTTTAGAAAAAAGATTTGTTAGATATCCCTCAAAAATTCTTAAATCTAATAAATTCAGTAAACCCACTTGTTTTCTAGAGATTTTCTAGATGCGATATCTAAGCTCCTTGCAAATTTTTTACGCTTGAGATACTCACAACCCCGCTCAAATATCCATTAGATAATTGCATTACCTCTTGATGCTCTAAAATTGGCTCACTGATACTCTGAATTGCTAAGCGTTATGGCTTACCCGCTATTAAAAATGAAATTGGCGCAGCAAAAGCAATTAAAAGCGTTAAGAAAAGCCGAAGCCTTGGAGGCTTTTTAGCTTTTGATTGCTGGTCTTGCGCATTGCGCGAGATTGCCTTGGCAATTTCTAGACTTTTTGCACACTTTTTTGGCAATGAAAAAAGTGTGAAGAAAATTGAAATTGACTTTTTTAATGTAGACAAGTAGTTAGCATACTTAAATCTGGAAGAAAACCTTTATCTCTAAATTTTGTTAAATCATTTCTTCTAATTTTAATAAATGATGCATGTAGCGTTAGCTAATTAAAGCTAATGCCTAGTTTTGCATCACTTTATGAAAAGACTATTTTTATTTCTACTTTTTTTATCTATTACCACTATTCTATCTTCCCAGAATTACGCAGTTAGTGGCTATGTAAAAGATTTCTCAAATGGCGAATCTATGATTGGCGCCACAATTTATGTAAAAGGTACTGCAACTGCAGCTACAACAAATGTTTACGGCTTTTATTCCATTACTTTAAAACAAGGAAAAAATACACTTGTTTTTTCTTACATCGGTTATAAAACAATTGAAAAAGAAATTGAAATCAATTCAAACCTTTCAATTGATATTGAATTACCCGAAGATGAAAAAACTACATTGACTGAGGTTACCATTTCAAGTGAAAAAGAGAACCAAAATGTAAAAAGTATGGAAATGAGTACTGTAAAACTCGACATTAAACAAATAAATAAAATTCCTGCATTGCTTGGAGAAGTTGATATAGTAAGAAGTATTCAGTTATTACCTGGAGTAACCACAGTAGGTGAGGGTAGTAGTGGTTTTAATGTTAGAGGAGGAAATATTGATGGGAATTTAATTTTATTAGATGAAGCTCCTGTTTTTAATTCTTCACACTTGTTCGGATTTTTTTCTGTATTTAACCCTGATGCAGTTAAAGATGTGAAGTTGTATAAAGGAGGAATTCCTGCACAATATGGCGGAAGAATATCTTCTTTATTAGATATAAGAATGAAAGAAGGAAACAATAAAAAGCTTGAAGGAAGTGGTGGGGTTGGAACAATTTTTAGTCGCTTTTCTATTGAAGCTCCAATTAAAAAAGATAAAGCTTCATTCATTATTGCAGGTAGAAGAAGTTATATTGATTTTTTAACTAAACCAATCATCAATAAAAAATTACCCGATTTAAAAGATGCTCAATTTTATTTTTATGATTTAACTGGGAAAGTAAATTGGAGAATTAACAAAAAAAATCAAATTTTTTTAAGTGGATATTTTGGGCAGGATGTATTTGGCGCAGGGTTTCGATTTGATTGGGGAAATGCTACAGCGACAGCTCGTTGGAATCATGTTTTCGGAGAAAAATTATTTCTTAATTCAACATTTTATTACAGTAAATACAATTATTTTCTGGGCTTTAAAAATGAATACGATGCTACCCGATTTGATTGGGGATCTAATATTATCAACTATAGTTTTAAACCTGAATTCATATATTACCTCAATGCAAAAAATACCATTCATTTTGGTGGGCAATCAACATGGTATAATTTTAAACCTGGTGATGCTACCGTAACACAAGCCAGTGGCGATAAAATTAAAATTGGCTTAGATAACAAAAATGGCTTAGAATCTGCCTTATATATTGATAATGAACAAAAAATAACCGACAGATTTTCTGTGCAGTACGGCTTAAGATATAGCCTATTTAACTACATTGCAGATACTGCATTTTATTATCACGATACCATTGCAAACACGCGTAAAAGACTGAAAGAGAAAAAATCGTTTTCAAATAATACAGCAATAAAAAATTACGGAAACCTAGAGCCAAGATTTTCCTTTAAACTTTCATTAACTGATGAAAGTTCAATAAAAGCAAGTTATAACAGAATGGCGCAATACCTTCATTTAGTTTCTAATACAGCAGCAGCAACACCTTTAGATATTTGGACACCGGTAACAAACAATATTTTACCCCAACTTTCGGATCAGGCTGCATTGGGCTATTTCCGAAATTTTAAAGAAAACATATTCGAAACATCTATTGAAGCATATTATAAAATCATGCAAAATCAATTGGATTATATTGATAATGCAGATCTTTTACTAAACGAAGAATTAGAAGCAGATTTAATTCAGGGCAAAGGAAGGGCATATGGTCTTGAATTTTTTATCAAGAAAAATAAAGGAAAATTAACCGGTTGGATTAGTTATACCTTATCAAGAACCGAAAGACAGATTCCAGGTTTAAGTAAAGGCGAATGGTATTATGCTCGTTACGACAGGCCACATAATTTAAACATAACATCAAGTTATGAATTAAATAAAAAATGGACTTTTGGAGGAAATTTTATACTGCAAAGCGGAATACCTGCTACCTTCCCAAATGTAAAATATGAAATTCAAGGCTATACAGTTACTGATAATACAACTGAAAAACGAAATAATTTTAGAAACACACCTTACCATCGCTTAGACATATCAGCAACTTATACTCCATCAAAAAATGAAAAAAGAAGATGGAAAGGGAATTGGGTTTTTAGTGTATATAATGTTTATAATCGAAAAAATGCATTTACCATTTTCTTCCGACCTAATGAAGATAATCCTAGTCAAACGGAAGCTATAAGATATACTATTGTTGGAACAATTATCCCTTCTGTAACTTATAATTTTAATTTTTAATTACGATGATATTTAAAAAATATACTTTTTTAGTTTTTGCTTTTCTAATACTTGTATTTATTTCATCATGCGAAAAGGTAATTCAGGTAGATGTACCCGAAGGAGAAACCTTACTAGTAGTTGATGCTTGGTTAAATAATAAACCTGAGAATCAAGTTGTTCGATTAACAACAACATCGCCGGTATTCAGTTCTTCATCAACGCCTGCTGCATTAGGTGCAACTGTAAATATAAAAGATTTAAGCAATGGCAAAGTCTATCCATTTTTAGAGACAGCCGGAACAGGTAATTATGTTTACACACCAACTACAAACGATACGTTTAATATTGTTGGTCATCAATATGAATTGCAAATATCTTATAAAGGTTATAATTACAAATCTATTTCCTCATCTTACAAAACAACACAAATTGATACTGTTGGATTTAATAAATTAACTGATTTTGGCGATACTACAGTTAGAGGTTATGCACCTTGGCTTTTTGGAAAAGACATACCTAATGAAAAAAATTTTTATTGGATAAAAACCTATAAAAACGGAAAGTTTTTCAATGCTTCTTCTAACGTAAATATTGCGGAAGATGGAGGCGGAGGAGAGGGTTCAGATGGCTTATGTTTTATACCACCAATTGCTTATTTCAGTGTAACTCCATTTGATAATCCTTTTAAATTAAATGATGTTTTAACAGTTGAAGTATATTCAATAAACAAAAATTCTTACGAATACCTCATTCAATTAGTAACGCAGGTAAATAATAGTCAGGCTGGTTTATTTGCAGTAACACCTGAAAATTTAAGAACAAATATTTTACCTTTAACTGAAAATTCTCCAAGAGTTTTAGGTTGGTTCAATATCGGAACAGTTTCTTCTAAAAGTTTTTCATGTAAAGATATTCCTGTTGAGAATGTTTTTTTAGGCGGCTATTTTTGTCCTTAGCAAACTTTAAAAGCAACAAAAAAGTAGTTTTTTGCAGCAGATTCTTCTTCTATTTTTAATCAATAAGATTAAATAAACATTAATCTAGTTCATTCTTATATTACCTTCGCAGGTAATTAAATTTTTATTTTTACTTGTGATAACCCCTTTAATAATGAAAATATTTTTCTTTTTTCTGTTTTTAATTTCTTTACAGATTTATTATTCTCAAACTCAAATAACTAATTTATCAAAAAACACATCAGCAACTTTAAATAGAAACTCAGTTACTGTAATTTTAGAAGCTGCAAAAGACAGTATTCCTAGTTTAGGCTCATTTATCATTAGTCATAAAAACAAAATTGTTTTTGAAAATTATTTTAATGGTGCAGATAAAGAAACATCATTTGATACAAAATCAGTAACAAAATCTATTACTTCAGCTTTTGTTGGAATATTAATAGATAATGGATTAATGCCAGATTTAAATACTCCAATTTTGAGTATTCTTCCAGAATACAAATCGAGTATTTCTAAACATAACAACATTTGGTATCCTGATTTTGTAAAGGCTCAAGATTCTTTGAGGGAATTATTAACCATTACACATTTGCTAACAATGCAAACAGGATTTTCTTGGGATGATAATAATCCATTAATTCATAGAGCATTTCAATGTTCTTCTAATCCAACACAATTTATGATGGATCTACCGTTTGATGAAATTCCTGGTACAACATTTAAATATTGTACAGGTGCTTGTCAATTAATTAGTACTATTTTAAATAAAACAACAAATAAAAATTTAAAATTTCATGTTGATAGTCTTTTATTTAAACCACTTGGTATTTATATTTATTCTTGGCCTGAAGACCCACAAGGTAATTTAGCTGGAGGATCTACTTTAAATATGAAGCCAATTGATATGTTGAAGTTTGGTTTACTCTATTTAAATAATGGAAACTATAATGGAAGGCAAATTGTTTCTGAAAAATGGGTAAAAGAGTCTACGTCAGCAAAAGTTGAATTAAATGAATGGGATGTGTTGCCTAATGCAAATGGATATGGTTATTATTGGTGGAGAAGGAAAATTGTAAATCATCAGGCATACGTTGCAAGTGGTTATGGTGGACAACTAATTTGTGTTATTCCCGACTTGGAATTAGTAATTGTTACCACATGCTTTATTAATGATCAAAATAGGGGTAGATCTGAAATAAAACGACTTCATTTTTTTATAGATAAAATCGCCAAACTACTTGTTTAATAATTTCTATGACTACTTTACTATAAAAGCAACAAAAAAGTAGTTGTTTGCAGCAGCTATTAATTCCAAATCGATGTAAAACGAACGAATAAAATCGTTATAAGCCAAAAATTCACTTTGCGGTACCGCAAATTCATCGAATAAAATAATATCACCTTTTTTAAGATAAGGAGCCAACATGCTAAGAACATATAATGTAGCAGAATATAAATCGGCATCCAAATGAATAACTTTACGTTTGCTGTTGTCTGATTTTAATTTCTCAATATAACCAGGTAATGTTTGCTGAAACAATCCAGTATAAAATGTTACTCGATGATCATTTACTTCAGGTGGCTTATTCCCGTTGCTCATTGCTCCAGCCTTAAATGGACCCCAATCTTCCGGTAAACCGGTAAATGTATCAAAACCATGAAATTCACTTTCCGGATGTTGATTGTGCTCAACCCACCACTTGAATGATTTACCTGCAGCAACACCAAATTCCAGATAATTTATTTTAACGGATGTATTGTGATCAGCAAATAGATATTCGTAAAGTTTGTAGCGTTTATTGTAATCCCAACCATTTGAATAAAAATCATTGAATTTAATTTTCGGTTGTTTGCGATGCCATTCCGAAATTTTAGCTAAATAAATTATATTTAATAATCCATGTTTAAATGGTATTAAACGGTGCAAGCCAAATCGAATGAAGTTTGCTTTAAACTTTCTGATAAAAGACAGATTAGCCATTAAAGTAGGATGTTAGATTTCTGATTTTAGATGGAAGATTTTATGTTTTCTTAAATGATTATTTACTCAAATACAAATTTCGTTCGCTGTAAATTTGCTGAAAATATTCATCTTGTAACGAATCAATAAAGTAAATGGCTTCACCCGTAGATTTCATTTCAGGTCCTAATTCTTTTTGTATTTCAGGGAATTTCTCATAGCTGAATACGGGAATTTTAATAGCATATCCTTTTTTCTTCGGATTGAAATTAAAATCTTTCACTTTTTTCTCGCGTAACATTACCTTGGTGGCGTAGTTTACATACGGCTCATCATAAGCTTTTGCAATAAAAGGAACAGTTCTGCTGGCTCTTGGGTTGGCTTCAATAATATAAACAATACCATTTTTAACGGCAAACTGAATGTTGATTAGACCAACAGTATTTAATGCAAGTGCAATTTTTTTAGTATGAGCTTCAATCTGATTAATTACATCTTCACTTAAATCAAATGGAGGAAGAACTGCATAACTATCTCCACTGTGAATACCGGCAGGTTCTATGTGTTCCATGATTCCGATAATGTAAACATCTTCGCCATCACAAATAGCATCTGCTTCTGCTTCAATGGCTCCTGATAAAAAGTGATCCAACAATACTTTATTATCCGGAAGATCGTTTAACAACTTCACCACGTGCTGTTCCAATTCATCCTCGTTGATTACAATTTTCATGCTTTGACCACCCAAAACGTAACTCGGACGAACCAAAAGTGGAAATCCTAGTTCTCTGGAAAGTTTAATGGCTTCTTCAGCATCTTCAATTACTCCAAACCTTGGATAAGGAATACCATTTTCTTTTAGCAGAGAAGAAAAACTACCACGATCTTCTGCTAAATCCAATGAATTAAAATCAGTGCCAATGATTTTAATTCCGTAACGTTCCATTTTTTCCGCCAATTTTAAAGCGGTTTGACCACCCAGTTGAACAATGACACCTTCTGGTTGTTCGTGTAAAATGATATCGTAAATGTGTTCCCAGAACACAGGTTCAAAATACAATTTATCGGCGGTACTGAAATCAGTAGATACCGTTTCAGGGTTACAGTTAATCATAATGGTTTCGTAACCACATTCTTTTGCAGCCAAAACTCCATGGACGCAGCTATAATCAAATTCAATTCCTTGTCCGATACGGTTTGGTCCACTACCTAAAATAATAACTTTTTTTCTATCGCTTTTTACCGATTCGTTTTCGTCTTCAAAAGTTGAATAGTAATAAGGTGTTTTTGCCTCGAACTCAGCAGCGCAAGTATCAACGAGCTTGTAAACACGTTTAATGTTTAGCTCTGTACGTTTTTTATACACTTCACTCTCTAGGCATCTTAACAAGTGCGCAATTTGACGATCGGCATAACCTTTTTGTTTTGCTTCGTATAATAAATCACGAGGAATAGTTGATAAGTGATGTTTACTGATTTCGTTTTCCAAAGCAATGAGTTCTTCAATCTGCTCCAAAAACCACATGTCGATACGGGTTAATTTTTGAATTGTTTTTACAGATATGCCCAGCTTCATCGCATCGTAAATCATGAACAAACGATTCCAGCTTGGACGCTCCAATGCTTTTAATAATTCTTGTTGGTTGGTGATTTCTTTTCCGTCTGCACCCAAGCCATTACGTTTAATCTCTAAACTTTGACAAGCCTTTTGCAATGCTTCTTGGAAACTTCTCCCAATTCCCATTACCTCGCCAACTGATTTCATCTGGAAACCTAATTCACGGTTGCAACCTTTGAATTTATCAAAATTCCAACGAGGAATTTTTACAATTACATAATCCAATGTTGGCTCAAAATAGGCAGAAGTAGATTTGGTGATTTGATTAATTAATTCATCTAATGAATAACCAATAGCCAGTTTGGAAGCGATTTTTGCGATTGGGTAACCTGTTGCTTTACTTGCTAAAGCAGAAGAACGCGAAACACGCGGATTGATTTCAATTGCTATAATTTCTTCAGAATCATCAGGATTTACAGCAAACTGCACATTACAACCACCTGAAAAATTACCAATGGAACGCATCATTTTGATGGCGGTAGTTCGCATTTTTTGGTAAGTGCTGTCGCTTAGAGTCATTGCAGGTGCAACCGTGATGCTGTCGCCGGTATGAACTCCCATTGGATCGAAATTTTCGATAGAGCAAATAATGGCAACATTATCGTTTTTATCGCGAAGCAATTCCAATTCGTATTCTTTCCAACCCAAAACGGCTTTATCAATTAATACTTCATGTATCGGTGAGGTTTGCAAACCTCTGTTCAATAGGGCATCAAAATCTTCCTTATGATAAACAACACTTCCACCGCTTCCACCTAAAGTGAAAGATGGACGAATTACCAATGGGAAACCAAATTCCTGAGCAATTGATTTTCCTTCCAGAAATGATTTTGCAATGCGAGAAGGTGCCATTCCAACGCCAATTTCTTCCATACGTTCACGGAACAAATCGCGATCTTCGGTTACTTTAATGGCATTTACATCCACACCAATCATACGGACATTGTATTTTTTCCAAATGCCTAAATCTTCGCACTTCATTGCGAGGTTTAAACCTGTTTGTCCACCCATGGTTGGTAAAACCGCATCAATTTTTTGTTCCTCTAATATTTTCACGATGGATTTAACATCTAAAGGCAACAAATAAACATGATCAGCAGTAACTTTATCGGTCATGATTGTAGCAGGATTGGAGTTGATTAAACTCACGGTAATCCCTTCCTCTTTTAAACTGCGAGCTGCTTGTGAGCCCGAGTAATCAAATTCGCAGGCCTGACCAATAATAATTGGACCGCTCCCGATAATTAATACATGTTTTATGGATGTGTCTTTTGGCATAGGAATCTAAAAATTAAAATCTCGTAAAATTAATAGATACTAGCTTACAAATACATCATTGTAGAAAATTTGTTGATATTAAATCAAACTAAAAAAAATAGATTTTAATTTCTATATAAAATGTAAAAAATTACAATTTTGTAGTATTTAAAATAAGAAAATAAAAGGGAATTAAAAAGTATGTTTATACTTTAATTCTCATGCCTGGTTTTAAAACCTTATTGGTTTTGAAACCATTTTTTTTGCAGATAGCAGCAACGGTTGTATTATTTCTTTTGGCAATTTTATACAAACTATCTCCATTTTTTACTACAACTGATTTACCTGCATTTAATTGTGATTTAGAAACAGTATGCGATTTAGTTTGTTTATGATTATGTAAAGTTCTTAAGTCGTATTTTTTTGTGAAATCTTCTTTGTATAAAACTAAAGCTGAGTTTTTTATTTCACCTTTTTCATAATTAATAATATCTTCCGAATCAATTGGTTTACCTAAAAAACGAATTTCGAAATGAAGATGACTACCGTATGAACGTCCGGTGTTTCCTCCTAAACCAATTACTGTTCCGGATGTAACCTCATCTCCTGGGCTAACTAAAAGTTTTGATAAATGCCCGTAAACAGTTTCCAATCCATTATTGTGTCTTATTACAACAACATTACCGTATCCACCATAATTAAAAGTAGCAATTCTAACTTTCCCCTCAAATGAGGCTACGACTGTATCGCCAGTTTCAAGATCTATATCTGTTCCAAAGTGAGGACGCTTTCTTCTCCATCCAAATTCTGAAGTAACCATACCTTTACAAGGCATAGTAAAACCACAACTCCAATCATCTAGCAAAAAAATGCTAGTAGAATCTGCAGTAAATTGTTTTTCAAATAAATTAGGATGAATTAATGAAGTATCCCACTTTCCATACAAGTCATGAGATGGGAACATTAACAAAGAGTCAACAGAATCCATAAAAATATCTGGATTGATTACAACTCTAGTGGTATCGTCTTTTTTTACAACTTTTTTTGCTGAGTAATACTTTGATTTATAAGATTTTGAATGATAATGCGCTGTTTTCTTTTTTGATGTTTTCTTGCGCTTTTTATCTTCTATCTCTCCCGCATTAACTGATAATGAACAAATTATTACTAATAGTAATAAAAAAAATATATTTTTTCTGTTATTATACAATAGTTCCTATTTTTTGGAAAGCTGCAAAAGTAGTGCAATTTACTTAATACACAAATCATTAATAGGAAAAACGCTTATAGTTTTAAACATTTTAACTGTTAGTAATTACATGTTTTGTTCTAAAATGAAGAAACTGTTAAACGAAAACTAATTAAATAAAATATAACTAACTGATAATCAATTTATTTTAGTATTTTTTTTAAAGTGAAAATAAAAGCGATTAAAACAATTAATGAAATTAAAATTAACGAAAGCGAAAATTCCTTTTCTGGCAATTGGTTTCTGT
Source organism: Bacteroidia bacterium (assembly GCA_044352985.1). Lineage (GTDB taxonomy): Bacteria > Bacteroidota > Bacteroidia > B-17B0 > Aurantibacillaceae > JADJDM01. The sequence goes on along the minus strand of JBILCU010000002.1, from coordinate 85,866 downwards.
GTGTGTCAACAGTTTTAATATTATCTTCTGAGTTTATTGTTTTAATTCCTAAAATTTGCTTCAGCCAATCACATTCTTCATTAAAACCTAAATCACTGGCAATAAAATTTGTTGCAATTTTAATTTCGTTATCAACTAATTTTCTGCTTCTGCTACAAAGCTCAACTTTTGGTTTATTTAATTGTATGTAATTGGCATAAATAATCCAAGTTTCTCCAACATTAAAATTCATTTTGCAATCGCTTGAGCAGTCAAAGTAGATTTCAATTTCTTTTTTTGATTGGCCTTTGTATAATTCCTGTATTTGAAATGTTGCATGATTGATTTCATTACAATTTGAAACTTTCTGAACTGTTCCTCTAAAAATTAAATTATATTTATTGGTATATTCTGATGTTAGCTTTGGGAAGCTTGGGCAATCGCAAGAAAAGACTGGCTTTGAAAAAGACAATATTAGTAAAAATAAGATGCGATTTATGGTTTTTTTATAAATCAATTTATGAGTGATGTATCCTGTTTTATAAATTGCAAAGCTGCCTCCAATTCGGCATACATTAATTTATCGTCTTCAATGATTGGAACTAATGACCTAAATTTTTTAACCATTTTTTCAATGATTGCAGATGATTTCAAAGGCCTCCTGAATTCTAATGCCTGTGATGCATTCATTAATTCAATTGCATATATACGTTCTACATTCTCAATTACTTTTAAACACTTTGTAGCTGCATTTGCACCCATACTTACATGGTCTTCCTGACCATTAGATGAAACAATGCTATCAATAGAGGCTGGAGAACACAATTGTTTGTTTTGACTTACAATACTTGCTGCAGTATATTGTGGAATCATAAATCCGGAATTAAGCCCAGGTTTTTTTACCAAAAAAGCAGGCAAACCGCGCACACCAGAAATTAATTGATAGGTTCTGCGCTCAGAAATATTTCCTATTTCTGCCATTGCTATGGCTAAAAAATCAAGAGATAAGGCAAGTGGCTGTCCGTGAAAATTACCTCCGGAAATGATTTCATCTTCCTCCGGAAAAACTGTTGGATTATCGGTAACCGAATTGATTTCTGTTTCTAGGCAATGCTTAACGTAGTGAAATGTATCTTTTGATGCACCATGTACTTGTGGTATGCAACGAAATGAATAAGGATCCTGAACATGTTGTTTAGGCTGTGCCAGAATTGCACTTCCTTTTAAAATATTAGAGATTGATGCAGCAGTTTCCAATTGACCTTTATGTGGTCGTATTTGATGAATGTGTTTTTTAAACGGATCTATTCTTCCATTAAATGCATCTAATGAAATTGAAGCAATGCTATCAGCAGCTTTCAGCAAACGTTCGCTTTTTAGCAAACAATAAATACCGTAAGCACTCATAAATTGAGTGCCATTTAGTAAAGCTAAACCTTCTTTTGATTTAAGTTTTATAGTATCCAACTGAAGTTGTTTATATACTTTTTCAGTTGGTGTTTTTACACCGTGAAAATAAACTTCGCCTTTGCCAATTAATGGTAATGATAAATGGGCCAATGGTGCTAAATCTCCAGAAGCACCTAAAGAGCCCAATTGGTAAATAACCGGAATGATATTGTTGTTGTATAAAAACACTAATCGTTCAACAGTGCTTATGTCAACTGCTGATTTACCAAAACTCAATGCTTGAATTTTAAGTAAAAGCATTAAACGTACTATTTCAGACGGAACTTCATCACCCATTCCGCAAGCATGAGACATCACTAAGTTTTCCTGCAATTTTTCAATGTCTGAATCAGGAATAATAATATTGCATAATGAACCAAAACCTGTGTTTATTCCATAAATGGGTTGTTTGTTTGATTTTAGTTTTTTATCTAAATATGTTCTGCAATTCTTAATTTGCTTTTTTGTCTGATCAGATAATTTAAGGTGTTGATGTTTTTCAACTATCGTCCTTACATCATCTAAATGAAGTGATTTTTTAGGATCAATTGTATAATAACTCATGCTAAAAATTAATCAAAGTTTAAATCTATTTGTCCGTTACCACTCATAAAATCTTGAGCATTTGTTTTGCTGATTTTCTCCATAGCTCTTCTGTGCAATTCCATTGGTGAAAGTCCGGTATCGTTTTCGTCTCCTTCTAAAAATTCCTGTGCATCATGAATTTCCTGTGGCACCTGAAGAGAAATATCTTTTACCTTATAAGAAGTTAATTTTTTTCCTTTTGCCTTCATGTTTATCAATGGAGAAAATTCATTCATAGAAATAGTTTCAGTAGGAATTTCCTTGTCTTTTTCCTTATTGAATTTCAAGTCAATTACCGGGTTCAGCTGACTTGTAATTAATTCCATTCTTGAATTTTCATGTTCGGTAATGATGAGTGTTTTGGTAGTGGTGTTTTCTGGTAAAAAACGTTTTGTGAAATAGGATTTACTTTCTCCATCAAAATAAACACAAGTAATGTTTTGTTTCGGATAAAATTTCTCAATCATTATAATATCGTTATCAAAATGATTAAGCAAATCGTAAGTATATAAACGATAATATCCTTTTGAAGTGATGGTTAAAATTTTATCGTCGTCAGCAAATTTTCCTAAATAGGTTCCTCGTTCTTCTTTGTTTAAACGATTTACGGTATCATCAAACCAATAATCTTCAGCACCTAAAGTTGATTTTCCTTTTTTAATTAAAACTGTTTTCTTAATTGCATATTTGGTAACAATGTTTCCAAGGGATGTTCTTCCTTTCACTTGCAAATCTGCAAAATCAACATCAATCTCCAGTTTACGCAAGCCGCTTACCGGTTTTAAAATCACTTGTAATTTTTCTGCTTCGCCGTTTGGATTTATGGTAAACCAATGTACTATGGAATTAGGGGTGCCTTTTGTTAAATCGTATTCTTTATCACGTGTAATGCCGGTAACATTAAAGCGTTTCATAAAAGTAATGCCTTTCGGACCATCAGTATAAATCATGTTATACGTTGTACGTTCATCGTTCTTTTTGAAAACGGCTATATGTATGATGTCTTTGCCAATGAATACTTTTTCTGCAACTTTAAACACTTTCATTTTACCTTCTTTGGTGAAGGCAATAATGTCATCTATATCGCTACAATCACAAACAAACTCATCTTTCTTTAAGCCGGTTCCTGCAAAACCTTCAGAACGGTTAACATACATTTTTTCGTTTGCCATAACAACCTGTGTAGCAACAATAGTTTCTAGTTGTTTCGTTTCTGTTTTGCGTTCTTTACCTATTCCGTATTTCTTTTTTAAGTTCTTAAAATAGTCTATTGCATATTCAGTAAGGTTAGCCAAATGATTTTTAACCTGTGCGATTTTATCTTCCAACTCTTTCATGTGCGCTTCGGCTTTTATGCTGTCGAAACGGGTAATACGAATCATTGGAATTTGAGTTAGACGTTGTAAGTCGTCATCATTTATTTCACGAATTAATTTTTTAGAGAAAGGTTTAAAACGATCATATAAATAAGCAAATAAGGTTTCCTTATCAGAATAGTTTTTAAAGTCGATGTACATTTCTTCTTTGATGAATATTTTTTCCAACGAAGAGAAATGCCATTTTTCTTCCAGTTCAAACTTTTCAATTTCCAACTCTCGGCGAAGTAAATCGAGTGTGTTTTGCGTATTGATTTTTAAAATTTCGCTAACACCAATAAACTTTGGTTTTTGATCTTCAATGATACACGAGTTAGGGGATATGCTCATTTCACAATTAGTGAAGGCATAAAGTGCATCAATTGTTTTGTCGGTAGAAATACCAGGTTGCAGATGAATTAAAATCTCAACATGTTCTGCGGTATTGTCTTCTACTTTTTTTACTTTGATTTTTCCCTTATCGTTTGCACCAAGTATGGAATCTATTAATGAACCTGTTGTTGTTCCAAAAGGAATTTCAGTAATTGCAAGCGTTTTTGAGTTTACTTCTTTAATTCGAGCACGAATTTTAATTCTGCCTCCTCGAATACCATCTTTATATTCTGAAAAATCGGCTATACCTCCTGTAGGAAAATCAGGATAAATACTAGCTTTTTTCCCTTTTAAAATTTGAATAGAGGCATCGATTAATTCATTAAAATTATGTGGTAGAATTTTGCAGGCAAGTCCAACAGCAATACCTTCTACGCCTTGCGCAAGCAATAATGGAAATTTAACCGGTAGCGTAATGGGCTCTTTGTTTCGGCCATCATAACTCAAACCCCAGTTTGTTGTTTTTGGATTATACAAAACATCCAAACCAAATTTTGACAAACGCGCTTCGATGTAACGAGCAGCAGCAGCGCTATCTCCTGTAAAAATATTTCCCCAATTTCCCTGACAATCAATCAATAAATCTTTTTGACCAATAGCAACCATAGCGTCACCAATACTAGCATCACCATGCGGGTGATACTTCATAGTGTTACCAATTACGTTTGCCACTTTATTGTAACGTCCGTCTTCCATTTCCCACATACTGTGTAAAATACGGCGTTGTACTGGTTTTAGACCATCTTCAATTGCAGGCACAGCACGTTCTAGAATTACATAACTGGCATAATCAATAAACCAGCTTTTAAACATTCCTGAAACATGAGTAACTGAACTTAATTCATCGTGATTTTCTGCACTATTTTCTTCCATGAAATTTCTGAAATTTAACAAGCAAAGATAAAATACATGTTAAGTTGTAAAACATCTAAATATCCAATATTCAATTTAGATATTCACAATTGAATGCTTGAAAATATAATTTGTGTAAATTTTAGAAATTAATTCAATCCACCTTCTTTTAATCGCTCTACATTTTCTGCAAATTGCAACGAATCAATCATATTTTGAATATTGCCATTAACGAAATCAGTTAAATTATAAAGGGTTAAATTAATTCTATGATCGGTGATTCTGTTTTGAGGATAATTATATGTTCTGATTTTAGCAGATCTGTCGCCAGTAGCTACAATAGTTTTTCTTTTTGCACTTTGACTATCGGCTAATTTTTGTAATTCCAACTCATAAAGTTTTGTTCTTAACATAACCATCGCTCGTTCTTTATTTCCTAATTGAGATCGTTCAATTTGACAGGTAACCATTATACCTGTTGGCTTGTGTGTGATTTGAACTTTTGTTTCTACTTTATTTACATTTTGCCCACCTGCGCCCCCAGAACGAGATGTTTGTATTTCTAAATCAGCAGGATTGATAACAACATCTACATCTTCGGCTTCGGGCATAACAATTACTGTTGCGGCTGAAGTATGAACTCTACCTTGTGTTTCGGTTGCAGGTACACGCTGAACACGGTGAACACCACTTTCAAATTTTAACGTTCCATAGGTATTATTACCTCTAACATTTAATACTATATCTTTGAATCCTCCCATTGTTCCAGGACTTTCATCAACTACTTCCATAGAATAACCTTTGATTTCAAAGTATCTGCGGTACATTTCAAATAAATCTCCAGCAAAAATGGATGCCTCATCACCACCTGTTCCTGCACGAATTTCCATCACTACATCTTTTGCATCTTCAGGATCTTTAGGAATGAGCATAAATTTGATTTTTTCTTCCAGCTCCTCTTTTGATTTGGAACTTTCATCCAATTCAGATTTTGCCATATCAATTAATTCTTTATCCTTTTCGATACCTATAATTTCTTTAGCTGAATCAATATTATTAAGAACAATTCTGTATTCTTGATAAATATCAATGATAGGTTGTAAATCTCTGTATTCTTTATTAAGTTTTTTAAACTGGTTCATATCCGAAATAATTTGTGGATCGGATAGTTTTAATTCAACATCTTCGAATCTTTTTTTAACGGATTCTAATTTCTCAATCATGATAATAAAGTTAAGGGAACCTAAATTTGAACGCCAATTACAAGGATATCATCTACTTGTTCGTGATCTCCTTTCCAGTCTTCTATTGTTTTGTTTAAGAAGTTTTTCTGGTCGTTTATGTTTAATTTTGAAGCTTGTAATAAAACTTCTCTGAATTTACCTGCCATTAGTTTTTTCCCTTTTGGTCCACCAAATTGATCTGCGTATCCATCAGAGAAAATATAAAGTACATCACCTTTTTGTATATCCAATTCGTGAGTGGTATAGTTTTTTGGTTCGTCAAAAATGTTATATCCAATAGGGAATTTATCAGCTTTTATTTGAATAATTTCATTATTCCTAGAAATATAAAGCGGATTGTTAGCACCTGAAAATTGAACTTTATTTTTCTCAAAATCAATAGATAATAAGGTCATGTCCATACCATCTTTTGTTTTTTGAGCATTTTCATCATTAGACTTGCTATTGTGAAGCGTTTTGTTAACGCCATCGCTCATTGCATCCATAATTTCACCCGGCTTTTCTAATGATGAGTTTTTAGTGATGTCTCTTAATAGATTATATCCTACAATACTCATAAATGCACCCGGAACTCCATGACCCGTACAGTCAACAGCGGCAACCATTGCTTTATTTGATTTTTTCCCTAACCAATAGAAATCACCAGACACTATATCTTTTGGTTTGTATAAAATAAAAGATTTAGGTAGAATTTTTTTAGTGTATGATTCAGGAGGTAAAATTGCCTCTTGAATTCTTTTAGCATAACGTATACTATCAGTTACTTGAGTAAATAATAACTCAAGTTCTGTTGTCTTTTGTAAAATTTCTTCTTTTTGCCTAACAACTTCTTCTGTTCTTTCAATAACTTTTTGTTCAAGTATTCGCTCATTCTCTGCAAGGTTATAACGCATTTTAATAAGTGCATGTCCTAAATCATCATGTTCAGAAAGTGGTTCATAAGCAGATGAAAAATTACCACTACCAACCTGATTAGCAAATTCTGTTGTACTTTCTAAAGCGCCGATTAAACCATTTAGCGCTTTACTCATGTCTCCAATTTCATCGCTTCTGTTTGGAATTTTTTCTTTAGGAATTATACCCAAACTCATGGCTTTTAAAATTTCTTTTAAGGTTTTAACAGGTTTTACAATTGTACGAATAGTAATCATTGCCACAAAAATCCCTCCAATAACTAAAGCTACTCCAAGCCATTTTACAAATTCTTGTAAAAAACTGAAAGAGATAAACATTTCTCTTGTAACATCAACAGCGTGTGATTTTTGAGATTCAATTAAGCCATATAACCTTGCATGAATAATTTCAGCATTTGTTTCTGTATCTTCTAAAACTACTTTAACAGGAAACATTACTTGCGCATCATCGTAACTTGAAAAATCAGTTACGTTTGTCATAATTTCATTTTGATAAGTAACGAATAAGTTATCTGTAAACTTAAAAATAGAGTCAACATTTACTTTTTCTTCTTTTGTCCAAGTGACTGAAAGTGAATCAATTTTAGATTTTATTAATGGGTATTCATGAATAATTAAATCTTTAAGTTCCAATTTAAAAATCTCATCTTCTACAGATTGAACGTTTACCCATTTGCTTATTAAACGTTGAGAACTCTCAAGAAGTAGGTTAAAATCATTAAGTGCAGCAACACTTGGAGTAACAATTTTGACAACGTTATCTGTTTTTTGTTTAGAATCTTTAAGAGTAATGTTTGTGAAAATGAATGCTACAATAGTTAAAATGATTACGACGCCGAAACCAAATCCTATTTTTTTTCCTATTGTAAATTTCACCCTAAAGGAATTTTAATTTTGTTTATTTAAATCTTCAAGTTTTTTCTTGAATTCATTAGATTTATCAGCATCGTTTAACTGATAGTAAATTCCTTGCATTCCTTCTAATATTGTTCTGTCTCCGGGAGAAAGATTGTATGCCTTAGTCATATAAGGCTCAGCGTGTTTAAATAATTTAGTTGCTTCCTCTTGTAATTTATAAAGTTCTTCAAGATCAACATCATAATCCATCTTTTTAATGATATTAACTCCCATGTTGTAATATAGAACAGCCATATTTTTATTGGCCATTATTGAGTTAGTATTTATTTCAAGAGCTTTATATAAATATTCCTTTGTTTTTTCTAGAGCTTTAGTGGAAGCATTACTTTCAAAGATTTCTTGAAAGTAATAGCTAAGAGAAAGATAATATTCAATTGATTTTGATTTTTCATCAAAATTAGAATCGATAGATTTATAAATTGTAATATAATTATTAAAGCATTCTAATGATTTTGAATAATTTACAGAATCAATATTCTTCTTAGCATCGTTAAAATATTTTGAGCCTAAAAACTTTAAATTTTGAATGATACTTTCTTTTTGTTGTTTTTCTTTATCAAGTTCAAGTGCTTTGTTAAAAGATTCTACTGCAATTTTTCTTGCAGTAGAAGTTACATTTTCTGCCTCTCTTTGCTTATATAGTTCTTTATAAATAAATCCTTTAATATACCAAGTTTGAAAATCAGATTTAGCTAAAGTGTCATTCATGCTCACTTCTATATAGTATTTTGCAGAATCTAATTTACCTGCTTTTACACAATCGTAAGCTTGTTGAACTTTATAAGTCTGGGCATATAGACTATTAAATGCAACGGTAAAAAGCAGAACAAAAAATAATATGTATAATTTTTTATGCACGTTAAAAAACTTTTAATGCCATTGTTTCAATTTTTGAGCTAACAACTAAACCTGCTTTACCGGCACTTGTTTTATTTAGCTCAAATTTAATATTATTGTTTTCAATTACAAAGTTTATTGCAGCTCCTGCATTTGCAGAACCTTGTTTTTCTGTTATTAATAATGTTCCTTTTCCTTTAAATTTAGTTACAGCATCAGCTAAAGAGGATGATTTATCTGGCAAAATGTATAAAATTTCAGGCTTAGTGATTTCAGAAATGGAGTTGTATTTTTTTACGGTTATTTTTTTAGTACCAATCATTTTGGTATTAGACATTTCATTGAGGTAGTTAAGTAAACTGGTATTTTCACCTAAAATAGCAATTGAAAATTGATCATTATTACTATCTGGCCATTGAAAGCTTTTTGCAAAATTGTATATAAAACTGGATTTTATTTTAGAAGGCATATCATCTTTTTGATAAAGGCTATAGTCTACTAGGTCGAAAGACCAAAGTAAACAAGCACAAAAAAGTATCAAAAATTTTTTCATTTATTTTCCTTAACCAAAATCCTTGCCAAAATGGATTGCAAATATAGTTATTAAATTTAAGTTATTCAATACATTAGTTTTTAACAAATTACTATTGAGCCAAGTTAAATCTCAAGCTAAATCCTGCATTTGTATTTGAGGTAGGGAAGGAGGTAGCTACAACCGGATTATTAATAATTTTATCAAAATATAATCTTAAATTAACAAATTGCGTAAGTGCATAATCAACCGATGTTTTGAGTGTTATAATGTTTTGTCCAAGAGATGGTACGCTAATTCCATCTACTACTCTACGTTGAATTGTTACATTATTTCTAAATGAAAGATCTAATTTGCAGTTTAAATCACTTTCAAGAGGTTTCCCTTTTATTTTAAATTGATTGATTTTTAATTTAGGATAACGGTAGCCTGCTCCAAATACTAATTCTCTTCCTCTTGTTTCTGTAATTTGAGGAATATTTGCATTTAAACTTATTGTTCTGTCTTTTTTAATTTCTAAATTAGCTGTTAGTGAACCGGATTGTGGAGTTGTACCATCGGCTTTTTTCTTTTTCTTTTTTTCAGCAAATGTGATATCCACTTTTATTAGTGGTGAAAAGTTTTCCTGAATAGTTACTGTATTAATTTGGTACTTTGAAGCAAAATTTGATCCTGCTCCGTTTACTCTTCCAAGTGAATAAATTGCATCTTCAAATTCCTGTCCATCCTGTGGTGTAAATAACTGATTGTTGGTAAATGAGGCAACATTGTAGGTTGATTTATAGGAATGTCTTAAAGTTACTGTTTTGAAGTGTTTTTTGAATGGTTTTAATTTGTTCAATCCATCATAGGTTAATGTCCAGTTGGGTAATGGAATTTTAGGGAATTCTGTTTTTTCAATTGTAGTGCCTTTACCGGTATATGCAGCTAAAAACGAATACAAAATTACATCCTGCTGGTTTATGGAATAACCATCAAATCCTTCATTGGTTGTTGATTTTGAAGAAAAAGGATTCAATTCGGATAGGTTTTTAGCAAAATCTTTTCGGTAATCTAAGAAATTCTGGAATACCGAATTGGTATAAGTTTCTTTATCATCTTTTGCGAAAGCAGTTTTAATGGTAATTATAGAAATGCTATAATTACCGGTTCGGGTAAATGTGCTTGTGCTGTATTTATTTTCAGTTTTATTATAGTTGACAAATTGTGATGAATTGAAACTGATGTTTCTGGTTGCGTTCAAATCAATTCTGAAATCCTTAAAAGGCTCCACTTTAGCATTAAAACTTAATTGTTTGCTGTTGGTTTGCGCAAACGGATTATTTAAGTTGTTTCTTTTTATTAATAAGGAGTCTCTGATAAAATTAGGAAGAACATTTTGTTGAGAACCTGCCACAAACAAAAAACCGGGTTGGAATTTATTATTAGGATTTATTCCGAAAAATTTAGTTGAATCGAGATAGCCGGGTAGGGTAGTACCATTGTTTTCTGAGTAAGAAACCTGGGCTTGTTTTACCATCATTACAACTTTAAAAATTTCTTCAACAATATTGATTGATTTCTTTTTAGTGGTATCAGACGTTGATTTACTCTTATTGTCTTTACCTCCTTTACCTTTATTGTTTATTTTTTTCAAAAAAGGTATTTTATTATAAAGTGTTATAAAATTCAATTGTCCGTTTAATGATTTAGTATTACCATTTGTAAGTGTATTTCCTAAGCTATCTGCGGCAAATGGACGACGCGTAAACTGATAATTGGCTTTGTAAGCTGCAGAAGCCGTTACCCAATCAAACAAAGGGATTTTATTAATTGGAATGGTGTAGTTTAAATTTAAAGCATGTCTGTAGCCGGTATTTATACCTCCTGAAATAATATTTTGTTTAATTACTTCCTTTTCCTCTTTTGTGTCAATTCTTCCTGTTGGTTCTAAAATACGCGCATCGTTATTGGCAGTGAAATCAAATTTTAATGATTTTGTAAAATCCCACTTCAAATCATAAGTTCTGTTCATGAAGAACGTTTTATTGAATTGGGATGGCATTTCTTTATTTACTGTAATATCACGATTCTGATATTCATTATAATTACGATTGATTTCGGCATTAATCCCAATTCGTGATGGAAGTGGTGTAAAATTGAAATCTTTTATTAATGCAAACCATTTGTTGTTTAAAATTTTAGATTTAGATTTTCCGAATGGCTTAATATTTTTTGGTGTTGCAGTGTATCCGTACGTTAATGCCGTTCGGTAAATTTTAGTCAGGTTTTGAGTTAAAGTGATGTTTCTTTTGTATTGTTCACTAAATGCATAGGTTACATTAAAATTTTCTATATCCCAAAAGTAACTTTTTGTTTTAGTAGGGCTTCTCTGTTTGCTTACATTGGTGAAGTTTAAACCTCTTCTTCGAGTAATGTCCTGAGCTCTATTTTTAATTTGTAGGATATCATTTTCGCTTGCATCTTTAAATTCATCAATTCGTGTCATTAATACATCCGGGTTAGAAGGGTCAAATTGTGGAGTAGAAATTATTTCTCCCTTGTTTAAATAAAGTGGTAAATTAATTTTCCAATCATCAGGTAAAAATTTCCCCAATTGTAAAGTGGTGCTGGCATCGTATTGCAAATTCGTTTCACGGCTTCTCTCACTTACTTTTTTGTCAATACTACCAAAAAAAGGAGTCATATAAGCGCCAGACAAAGCAAGTTGTCCCAAATCTGCTAATTTTGCAGTAACTCTTGCGTTTGCTGCCCAACCACCTTTCTGAACAAAGTCAGTTAGTCGCAATTCGTTAATCCAAACTTCAATGCATTTTGGTTCGTTGCTTAAATCTTTTGGATTTCGTATTCCGACCATAATGGTTTTTAATTCTGAAATTGTTGGGTTTCCAACAACTTTTATGATTTTCCCTTCACCTATACCTTCTTGATAGGGTTCAATGGTGCCGTAAGGTCTTTTTAACTTAAGATTAACGATTTGATCAAAATCTATATCCACTTCGTTTTCTGAAGGCCAAACAATTCCTCTTGATGACTCGCTGTTGGCATCGTAATTACCTGCAGGTGTTAATTTTAAAGGTAATGAATATTCGTAATAATTGCTTAAGAAATCTGTTCCAATTCGAACGAACAATTGCATGTCTCCATCATTTAGTGTATTCTCATTTATTTTTTCAGCATGAACAAACATTTTCATATGCTTGAATGAACGAACATCATTACTAATGTTTTTGTAAGCAGCTTTAGCATAACCATCAGCCAAACCACAGGTTCTTAATACTAAGGCTTGTTCGTTTTGCAGCACTAAATTTGTAGTTTGAACATTTTGCTGTTGATTGATGCCTGGAGGCATCACGTAATTAACAGGTGTTTTGGTTCCGTTTTCCTGTAGATTAACTGCTGATATGTCGAAAATTGCACCGTCTTCGGGGCCACCAATATAATCTCCCGGCATTGCTCCTATACCGTCAAATCTTCTCCAGTCGCTTCTTACTAATTCCATTCTAGCCATACGACAAACTACCGGAGCAGAGAACCCTTTCAAAATTGTTCTCATAAAACGTATTGAATTAAAACCTTCAATGGAACCAATTTTTTGTTCAAAATTAACAACCGGTATTTTAAATAAGTACCATTTTACACTTTTACCGTTACCATTTGCATCAGTAAATGAAGATTCGTAAACATTTGTAATGTAATTGTTTCCTACATTTCCTGGGTTGAGGTCTTGAGGTGTAATTTTAATTCGGTATTGATAATATGCTTCAGTTTCACTAAGTGTGTTGTCTCTGTTTACATCTTCAGAACTAGGAATTACTGAAGCAGTTGTAGGATAACCATCGTTATTGAGGTTTTTATACTGAGCTTCTGTTGGCGAATTCGCCTCCATATTATTAAACCATTTGTATCTGTAAAGTGTATTTGCTGAAGGATCAGCATCAAAGTCATCTCCTCTATAAAAATGATAATCATCTGCAGATGGATCTAAATTAGCAGCACTAATTGCACCACCACCTCCATTATTATTGATGGCATTTAAGTAACTTTGAAAATAAGTTCTTTCAGCATCACTTTTTAAACCATCTAAACCAACATCTTGATTAGGTCTGGAATTTTCATCAATATCAAAAGCAGGAGTGATGATTGGAAGGTTAGGGACAAATCCCCAATCGGTTGGGTCAACCTTTGACGTGTCTCCGTAGGCACCTTGTTTTGGAATACCATTTTCAAAAGCCATTCTTCCGTCTTTGTTAATGTCTTCCGATACATTTCCTAAATTGATGATCATTTCACCGTTTGTAGGCAAAGTTTGCCCGGGAAAAACAGAATTGTAGTCATCATTAAAAGGATCCATCATCCAAAATTGTATAAACTCTACGTTTGCAGTTTGGAAATCAGGATTTTCCATTCTACGCATTATACCTGCCCAGCGAGATTCTGGATTATTGAGTAATACTCCTTTGTTAGTGTTTGAATTAAGAAAATCTATTCCTTTTGAAAAAGATGTTGGTGTTACATCATAATTATAAGGACCACGTTCGCTAGGATAATAAGCTAAATCTAGAACAGGTAGTAAAACAGGTTGACCATTTGGCGGTTGTTTATTAGGGAAAAGTTCAGTTTCAATAATTGGACGCATGAAATTATTCGACTGAACATTTTTTGTAATATTATTGGGAGTTAAACTTCCACTCAGATAAAAAACGGATTGATCTATTGTGTACCAAGACATTCTAGCTCGGTTAAATCCGGAATAAGTTGAGTCAAATGATGCTTCAGGAAATAAATCATTTTGTCCTTGCGGAATACTTGCCAAGCTCCACGCACCCGAACTTCTTAAGTCGATTTGTGATACAGATCCTTCAAAATCATCGAGGTATGAATTTCCACCTTTACTTCCATCTGTATTAATTGCTTTGGAATGCCCAGCAATTAATTGTGCAAATTCACCTGAAGATTGTATAGAAGATTTTTCTTTGGTATTTATGAGTGGAATTTTATCTACTAATCTTGTTAACCAAGGCGCATCAGCGCGGTGACTGAAATCAGTACCCCACATGATGTTGGAAACAGGTTCATCACCAAAATTAACTTTTTGGGTGAGCGGTCTTTCTGTTAAACGCATGAATGTGCCACCTACTGAAAAATCTTTATTCACTTTATAATCTAATCGAGTTCCGATTAAACTTTTTTGTTGGATGTTGAACATAGAATTACTTTCGGATGAAACCTTAATGGGTTGTCCAGAATTTAAAATACTTTCATTGATTATTTTTACTCTACCTAAAGTATAATCAACAGTATAATCTACATTTTCATTTAAAGGAACTCCACCAGCAGTAACTTTAACAGAACCTTGAGGAACATTCATTGAATTCAGAGAAATTTCAGAACTACTAGAAGATTTGTATGACCCTTTGATTTTATAAACACATTTTTTGGTTTGTTGCTGGGCAATAACTTTAGTAGAATCGTATAATTCTTGGAAAATATATTCGTTTGTTGCAGTAGATGAACCAATAATTGCTTTTAAATCAGATCCAAATGGTTCAATACTAGGCATAAAAACCCTTCCGTTTGCAGATAAAATGGTAGTTCCTTCAACGAAGTCAAAATAACCATCAGTTAATTTATCTCCATTTACATTTATTAAATCGAGCCCCATTGCTTGAAGAAGAGGCGTATTATCGATAGGAGGTAAACTTATATAAGGTAAATCAACTCCTTTAGTGTTTCTGAAAATTTCTAGTCTGAAATCCTGAGAATTGATTTGATATCCGCCAATTGAATAAACATTTTTCATCATCAAATCCCACATAGGAATGCTGGTATTTAAAACTGTACTTTTTAATAATTTTAAATAAAGTGGTTGGTCTCCAGTAGGAAATTGATCGGAAAACTCTCCAACTTGGTAGGTTTGTCCGTTATAGGTATATTGAAATGATACGCAAAGAACCTCATCATAATTAAGTGCTTGGTTTAATGAAATATATCCTAAACGTCTGTTCAAAGTATACTCAGTTGTTTTTAATTTTCGAGCACGATTTACTACGTCAAAATCTCGTCCTTGTTCCATGAATTGATTTCCGTAATTACATGTATTACTGAGTGTTGGATTATTTTGCTTCAACTTAAACGTGATGTCGGAAAAGTTTCGGTCTTTAATTATACCATCAGTTGGGTTAGTTAAAATATGATATAAACTATTTGCTCCGTTTTTAGGTATAAAACCAGCACTATCAACTACCGCTTTATTAGACGGAACAACACAAGATGATGACATAGATAATGGATTGATTTTTACAGAATCCTCACCTAAATCGGAAAAACCTGCAATATTTCTAACCTCATCCTGTTGTGCAGATCTATTTGTAACCCAAACTTCTATTTTAGTAATAACAACATCCGAACTTACCATCGGAATAGTTTTCATCCATCTGTTATAATTATCTCTGAAGTAATGAGAAAGGAAATAATGCCTATTGGCCTCATAATTATCCGCAGAAATCATGTAAGGTGTTGTTTGTGAGCCACCTTGTAAGGTAACTTCAGATTTTTTTCCTCTATCCTGAGCAACTACTGTAACTGCTGTTAGTTTGCCAAATTGCATTTTGGTTTTAATACCAAATAAACTTTGGCTACCACTAATGAGCGAACTGTTTGTTGGTAAAGTAACATTTCCTGCTTCAATTGTTTTTAAAATTTCATCTTCCAGTCCATTGTATTCAATTTTCATTTGATTTTCAAAATCAAACGAAGCTTCAGTGTTATAATTGGTTGTTAATTTTAACTTTTCTCCAATTTTACCTACTAGGTTCAATTGAACCTTCATATTAAAATCAAAATTTGTTATTTTTCGTTGTCGAACTGGGATAGCAGGGTTTCCATTCTTGTTGGTTACTAAGCCAAATGATAATTCAGCAGATCCATTTGGACGAATATCTACAGTATTTCCACCAAAAATTCGATCAAATAATTCGCCACCAACTGTAAGTTTAGGAATGAGTTGATTTGGTTTTACAAGCGAGTTTGGATCTTCAGCTTTAATTCTCGATTTAAAATAACTTTTTACTTGTTGTTTAAATTGGTAATCTTGATATTCCTCATCTGTCATATAAGTTGTAGGACGGAAACTCTGATTGCCTATTTTTTGTTCGAATAAAAATTGATTAGTTTTTGTATCGTAAATGGTATTGTTTTTAATGTTTTCAGTACCATTTAATTCTAAAGGATGATTACTTTGATAAACAGGCTCATAATAACCGTTATTGTGAATAGGATAATGTAAATTGCTTGTGTCAGTTAGTGGACTATCAACAGGCAATATTAAATTAGTATTGTTTTGACTTGAATGAAACTTTGATTCAGGAACTGAGGAGTCTGCATTAGAATTGGTGACAATTGAGAGAATTGAAAGTGAAAGAACACTCACCAAAGAATATTTCAACCCAAGTTTCAAATTATAAATTCTTAAGCGCAGCTTTTACTAAATTTTCAACATTATCACTTGTTACGCCAAGTTGTTTAATTGATTTTTCAATAGCTTTTTCTGCCATTTGTTTACTAAATCCTAGCATTACAAGAGCCATTAACGCTTCTTCTTTGTTTTTATTGTAAACAGGTGTTAAAATTTGGGATATTCCTCCTTCATGTTTGCCTAGTTTTCCTTTTAAGTCAACAACAATTCGCTGCGCTGTTTTTTCACCAATTCCTTTGATGCTTTTTAAAAGTGTAACATTTGCTGTATTTACGGCCCCTGTTATCTCAATAGGAGAAAGAGATGAAAGCATAAGCAAAGCACTTGATCCTCCAACTCCAGAAACAGAAATTAACTTTCTGAAAAGTTCTCTTTCCTCAGCTTCAAAAAAACCATACCATTTTGGATTATCGTCCCTAACATATACTTGCTCGGTATGTAACTTGCATTCAGTTAATTCATTAATTTTAGAGAAAGTGTTTAAAGAAATATTTAGAGTGTAGCCAATTCCGTTAACTTCCAAAGTTGCGAATGCAGGATTTTTCTCAACAATTTTTCCTGAAATAAAACTAATCATACCTTAATGTTTGTTTTGAGCATCGATAACTGCAATAGTAATCATATTCATGATTTCGCGCACTGAACTGCCCAATTGAAGTACGTGAACAGGTTTTTTTAATCCCATCAAAACCGGACCAATTGCCTCTGCTCCTCCAAGTTCCTGCATCAATTTGTAAGAAATATTACCAGATGCCAGGTTAGGGAATATAAGTGTATTTACATTTTTATCCACTAAAGTTGAAAAAGGAAATTGTTCTTTCAGTAAATTATTGTTTACAGCAAAGTTGGCCTGTAAATCACCATCTACAATTAAACCAGGGTAGTCATTATGTAAAATTTTAACTGCTTTAGCAACTTTACTTGGCGTATCGCCAGGTGCAGATCCAAAATTAGTATACGATAACATGGCAATTCGGGGTGTGAAATTGAATTGTTTAACTGTTTTAGCCGTTAAGGTTGTAATTTCTACTAATTCTTCAGCCGTTGGATCTACATTCATGGTACAATCTGCTAAAAAGAAAGGGCCTTTTTTGGTCATGAGTATATACAAACCTGCAACTCTAGAATTTCCTTCTTGTACGCCAATACATTGTAATGCTGAGGTAATAGGTTGCGAGTACTTTCTTGTTAAGCCAGATATCATTGCATCTGCATCTCCGGTTTCCACCATCATTGCACCATAATAATTTCTTTCGCGCATTAATTTTGTGGCGTCAAAAAGAGTAATTCCTTTACGTTGTCTTTTTTTCCACATTAATTCGCCGTATGCCGCTCTTTTGATTTCCTCAACTTTTTCTTTAGGGTCGATAATTGGAACATCCTGTAACTCTAAATGGTGTTCAGCGATTAAAGCTTCAATCTTCTCGCGATTTCCTAAAAGAATTGGTTTAGCAATTCCTTCGTCTTTAGCCACCTGAGCAGCTTTTAAGATTTTATAATTATCTGCCTCTGCAAAAACAACGCGTTTTGGATTGGATTTAGCTTTCGTGGTTAGCGAACGAACCAATTTATTATCTTTCCCAAGTCTGTTTTCTAACTCTAATTTATAGGACTCCCAATCTGTAATTGTTTTTTTGGCTACGCCAGATTCTATTGCTGCTTTGGCAACTGCTGGAGAAACCGTCCAAATTAATCGATTGTCAATTGGTTTTGGGATAATGTATTCCGGACCGAATGATAAATTTTTTGAATTATAAGCAATATTTACATAATCAGGAACAGGTTCTTTGGCCAAACTTGCTATGGCATAAACTGCAGCCAATTTCATAGCTTCATTAATTTGTGTTGCACGAACATCTAAAGCACCTCTGAAAATAAATGGGAAACCAAGAACATTGTTAACCTGATTAGGATGATCGCTTCTTCCTGTAGCAACAATAATATCTTTTCTTGCAGAAATGGCTTCTTCATATGAAATTTCAGGAGTCGGATTGGCAAGTGCAAATACAATGCAATCGCTTGCCATTTTCTGAATCATTTCTTTTTTCAAAATGTTTCCTTTTGATAAACCAAGGAAAACATCTGCTCCTGTAAGCGCTTCATCCAAATTACTTACATTCGTTCTGCTAGATGCAAAGAATTTCTTTTGTTCGTCTAAATCTGTTCGTTCAATAGTAATTGGTCCTTTGCTGTCGAACATTAAAATGTTCTCCTTTTTAACTCCAACACCAACGTATAATTTTGCACAAGAAATGGCGGATGCTCCCGCACCATTAATTACGATTTTGATTTCCTCCATTTTTTTACCGGAAATTTCAACAGCGTTTAATAAACCTGCTGCAGAAATAATGGCTGTTCCGTGTTGGTCGTCGTGCATTAAAGGTATATCGAGCTCTTCTTTTAATCTGCGCTCAATTTCGAAGCATTCAGGAGCTTTGATGTCTTCTAAATTAATACCTCCAAAGGTTGGTGCAATGGCTTTTACAGTCTGCACAAATAAATCAATGTTTTTGGCATCTACTTCTATGTCAAAAACATCAATATCTGCAAATATTTTAAACAGCAATCCTTTTCCTTCCATTACTGGTTTTGAAGCCAATGGACCGATATCTCCTAAACCTAACACAGCAGTTCCGTTAGAGATAACCGCCACTAAATTTCCTTTAGTGGTATATTTATAAACATCTTCCGGATTTTCTGCAATTTCCAAGCAGGGTTCTGCAACTCCAGGAGAGTATGCGAGGGTTAAGTCGCGCTGAGTACTGTAGGGTTTGGTTGGTATAACCTCAATTTTTCCCGGTTTGCCTTGAGAATGATAATCAAGTGCGTCCTTTTTTCTAAAGTCTGTCATAGTATTAAATAGAACTTACGAAAATAGTTAATTCTACTTAAATACACAATGTGTTATTTATCACGCAGGATATTCCACAAAATTTCGTGGAGTTTCGTAAAGTCGGATTTGTAATTCTAGTTCTTGATCTATTTTTGGTCTTAAAATTTCAAAGATGACACGTGCGATATTTTCGGCTGTTGGGTTGAGGTTTTTAAACTCAATAGTATCAAGATTTAAATTTTTATGATCAAATCGTTCTTCAATTTCCGATTTGATTAATGAGCTTAATTCCTTTGTGTCAATAACATATCCTGTTTCAGGCTTTATATTTCCTGTAACTTTTACAATCAAATCATAATTGTGCCCATGAAAATTTGGGTTATTACATAATCCAAAAACCTCATCGTTTTTTTCGTTAGACCAGCTTGGATTTGTTAATCGGTGTGCGGCATTAAAATGCGCTTTTCTGAAAACAGAAGTTTTGTATGTTGTCATTATCTGAAAATAGTTAGGTAACCTTTAAAAATTTTATTGTTATTTTTTGTGTCAAAAATAAAATAGTAAGTTCCTGAGGGTAAATCATTTCCAAGGTATTTTCCATTCCAGTTATTTTTGTAATTGACTACACTATAAATTTCCTGGCCGTATCGGTTAAAAATCTGAACTCTGTTTTCTGGATATTTTTCGAGGTTACCAACAAACCAAACATCGTTGTCGCCATCACCATTAGGAGTAATACTATTATAAAAAACCAAATCTTCACTAGGAATAACTTCTATCGTAACATTATCTACATATTTACAACCATATTGATCGGTAATTGTAAGTATAAAGTTAGAAGTAATTTTTGGGGAAACATCAGGGTTAAAGCTATTGTTGTAATTTACCAAACTAGTTGCCGACCACCATTGATATAATAAGGAAGAGTCTTTTGGAAAGGCATGTAAAGTAATTGTTTCTCCTTCTTTCATGCTTGTGTCATTTCCCGCACTAATGGTTAGGTTATGAACTACAACCGTTACTATATCTGTTTTAGATCCGCAGGTTGGGGATGTAATTTGTAAGGTATATTGAGTCGTTGTTGAAGGTAATGCACTTACAATAGCTGAAGTAGTATCACTTAATCCAATATTAGGAACCCAATTAAAAGTGTAAGGATTTATATAGTTGAGGTCACTTCCTAATATCACCCCATTAGTTGCATCATGGCATAAGTCTTTATCAGAGCCGGCATTCATTTTTATGATGTCGTCAATATCAATTTTCACAGAATCTATTGCTACAGAATCCCTGGAATCTTTCACATACAATGTGTAAGTTGTGGCAATTGAAGTTGTTAAAGTTGGATTAGGAGCAGTAACAGAATTTAGTCCTGTTGCAGGAGACCATAAAACAGTGTAGGGAGGAACACCTCCTGTAATTGAGGGGTTTCCGCCAATTGTAGTTGCAACATTAGGGCAAACTATTTTATCCAACCCTGCATCAACTGTAGGTTGAGAAAATACAATTGTTGAATAAATAAAAGAAAGGATTACAATAAATTTGAAATAAATATGCATTTAAAATAGTTGCATTAATTTACAAAAATAGATAATGGTATGATTGAAAGGAATATAAATTAACAAATATTTAAATGTTACAACGGAATGTTAGTTGGAAGTAATTTTTTAAACTTTTTAAGAGTTTCTTCCATTTTATCATTAGATTTTCCACCTGCTGCATTTTTATGCCCTCCTCCACTAAAATGTTTACGCGCAAAAATATTTACATCAAATTTACCTTTACTGCGGAAAGATATTTTTATTATACCGTCTCTTTCTGCAAAAAAAGCGGAAAGTTTGACGCCTCTTATTGATAAAGGGTAATTTACAATACCTTCAGTATCACCACGCTGAAAGTTAAATTGATCTTGTTCTTTTTGTGAAAGTGAAATTAATGCTGCTTTAAATTCAGGGAAAACCTGCATTTTTTCAGATAAACAATACCCAAGTAATTTTAGTCGGTTTTCGGTATTATCATCATGAATTGCGTTATAAATATCTGAGTGATTGATTCCTTTATCTATTAAATCAGCTGCAATTTTATGTGTTTTAGCGCTTGTTGATGGGAATCGAAATCCACCGGTATCGGTTAAGATTCCTGTATAAATACATGTAGCTATTTTTGTATTGATGAGATTTTTTCCTTTTAAAAGGCATATAAATTCATAAATCAACTCACAGGTTGAAGATGCATTAACATCATGATAATATAATTGAGCATAGTTTTCTGGTTGTTGGTGATGGTCAATCATAATTTTAACGCATGGATTTTTTACAATTACCTTTCCTAATTCTTCAATTCTGCTCACCGCATTAAAATCAAGCGTAAAAATTAAATCTGATTTTATAATATAGTTTTCTGTTTTTTTTCGTTCGTTGGAGTGATTAAGTACTTCTTTATTTCCGGGAAGCCATTTTAAAAAATTAGGGTATTCATTTGGTACGATTACTTTCACTTTTTTTTTCATCAGTTTTAAAAAATGATAAAGTGCAAGTGAGGATCCCATTGCATCTCCATCCGGACTCCAATGCGTAATAATAGCTATTGAATTTGCTTTATCTATTGCTTTTTTAAACTGAGAAGCGCTGTTTTTTTGCATTTTTTTAGTTATTGGTTAAAACTTCACCTGATAATTCTTTTGAGCGCAAAGTAGCTTTTTCAATACCTTTAATTATGTTTTCGCTAACAAAAGTAGAATTAAAATGATTTAAAGCAGCTTCTGTTGTTCCACCTTTTGATGCAACAGTTTTAATGAGTTCTGCTGTTTTTTTCGTGCTTTTATCTAGCATTTCAGCAGCTCCAACTAGTGTTTGTTTTACCAATGTTTCAGCCATTTCAGCATTCATGCCTAATTTTGTTGCTGCTTCAATCATCTGCTGAGCAAGGTAAAAGAAATAAGCCGGCCCACTTCCGCTTAAAGCGGTAACTGCATCTAACAAATTTTCTTCGGTGGTTTCTAAAATTTTTCCGGTTAACGATATAAAATCTTTAACTTGTTTTTGTTGATTTTCAGTTAAACCCTTGCTCATGCAAAATACCGTCATGCCTTTTGCATATAATGCAGGGGCATTTGGCATAGCTCTAACCACATGTTGGTGATCTAAGCATTGCTGCACATGAGTTATAGTTATACCTGCCATTATACTTATTACTACAGCTGTTGATTTTACTTTTCCTTTTAAATGCGATGATAAATCTGAGAAATCCTGTGGTTTAACTGCTAATAAAATTAAATCTGATTCACCCAAAAGTTTGCAGCCGGGTGTTTCTACAATTCCAATGTTTTTTAATCGTAACTCATTCCTCCGATCTTCGTTTTTTTCAATGAGTAGAAGATTTTCTTTTTCCACCCATTTACCTTCCAGTAAAAATTGAGCATAAATTAGCCCCATATTTCCAC
This sequence comes from Bacteroidia bacterium, assembly GCA_044352985.1. Lineage (GTDB taxonomy): Bacteria > Bacteroidota > Bacteroidia > B-17B0 > Aurantibacillaceae > JADJDM01. The sequence goes on along the minus strand of JBILCU010000002.1, from coordinate 63,056 downwards.
ATCCAACAATACACAAATTCATATTAATTCTATTAAAAGAGCATGAAATTAATAAATGTGAAGTAAATGAGCGAAATTTATATGTGTGATTATAAAAATAAAATAGAGTTTAATCCATTTATTTTATTTAAATAACTTTGTTTTGTGAATGAATTTAATTCCGATATATTTTATTTAAAAAACGATAATGAATTATTTGAACAGTATGCTTTAAAAGCATTTAACTATCAATTTAAATACAATAATGTTTATAAGGAATTCGTAAATTATCTGAAATTAAATCCCGAAGATATTACATCTTTAAACCAAATTCCTTTTTTGCCTATTCAATTTTTTAAATCCCATCGAATAAGCACAAAATCTTCTCATCATCAACTATTTACAAGTAGTGGAACAACAGGAACCCAAACCTCAAAACATTATGTTTTCGATTTGAAAATATATATTGAAAGCTATTTAAAGGCATTTCAGTTTTTTTTCGGAAACATAGAGGATTATTGCGTTTTGGCGCTACTTCCTTCTTATTTGGAACGAGAGGGTTCATCGCTAGTTTTTATGGTTGACGATTTAATTAAAAAATCAAAGCATAATTTAAGTTCTTTTTATATTCACGAAATTGATGATTTAATTAAAGCGATTGATTGTTTAAAAAAACAAAATCAAAAAACAATTTTGTTAGGAGTTAGTTATGCTTTGCTTGATTTAGCTGAAAAAAACATAACACTAAATGATGATTTTTTTGTAATGGAAACAGGAGGAATGAAGGGAAAAAGAAAGGAAATGGTGAAACAGGAATTACATGAAATATTGAAGAATGCGTTTGGAGTTAGTACAATTTATTCTGAGTATGGTATGACTGAATTACTTTCTCAAGCGTATAGCAAGGCAGATGGTATATATGAAACCCCACCATGGATGAAAATTTTAATTTCGGAAGTTACCGACACGCGATATTTTGTAGAAAATGGTAAATCTGGTATTATTAATATTATTGACTTGGCAAATTGGTATTCTTGTCCGTTTTTAGCTACACAGGATTTAGGGAAAAAGATTGGAATAAATATGTTTGAGATATTAGGCAGGCTTGATAATAGTGATATAAGAGGATGTAATTTACTTATACAATGAATACAAGAATTAAACTATTTTTTTTGTCATTTATGTTTTTGACATTGACTAAAAGTGATGGTTACGCTCAAAATTTTGATATTCAACTTTTAACAAGTATTCATTCTGATAGTTCAGTATTTAAAGATAAAACAGGTAATTTTTTATCAAATACGGCATTACCATTTGCTGTAGCAAATCCAATTTCATTTATAGTTGCTGGTATTGTGAAAAATGATGAAAATTTAAAAAGAGAAGGTTATCGTTCAGCACTAGCATTATCAATAAATACGGGTTTAACAGTAGGTTTAAAATATGCGGTTAATAGAAAGCGACCATTTGTTACCTATCCCGAAAAATTAAATCCTAAATCACATGTAGGCCCATTTTCATTTCCTTCTGGTCATACTTCAACGGCTTTTTCAATGGCTACCTCATTAAGTTTAGCTACCAAAAAATGGTATGTGGCAGTGCCCGCTTATTTATGGGCATCAGGTGTAGCATACTCCAGAATGTACTTAGGTGTTCATTATCCTAGTGATTTATTAGGTGGAATTGTAATTGGAATTGGAACCTCATTTTTAACTTGGAAAATTGACCAATTGATTTTGTCTAAAAATAAATGAATTTATAGGCTAATTAAGTCATAAATTTAATAATTAAAATTAAAGTTAAGCAATGAATATTGGTTAACTTTGAAGGTTATTTTTCGGTTTACTTTTGTGACTGAAGAGGCGAAGCTATAAATAAACATAACATTGAAAAAAAGCAGAATTTTAATTACCGGAGGAGCAGGATTTATTGGAAGTAATTTATGCGATTATTTTATTGCAAAAAATTTCGAAGTAATTTGTTTAGATAATTTTTCAACTGGTAAAAAAGAAAATATTATTCATTTAATCGGTAATGTTTTATTTACTTTAATTGAAGGCGATATAAGAGATTTAGTATCTTGTAACAAGGCATGTGTTGGGGTTGATTATGTTTTGCATCAGGCAGCATTAGGTTCAGTACCTAGAAGTATAAATGATCCAATTACCACCAACTCAGTAAATGTTGATGGTTTTTTAAATATGCTCATTGCCGCTAGAGATGCTAATGTAAAAAGATTTATTTACGCAGCAAGTAGCAGTACTTATGGAGATAGCGAAAATTTACCAAAAGTGGAGGAAGTAATAGGAAAACCTCTATCGCCTTACGCAGTTACAAAATATGTTAATGAATTGTATGCGCATGTTTTTGGGTTAAACTATGGGTTAGAATGTATTGGGTTGAGGTATTTTAATGTATATGGGAAAAGGCAGGATCCAAACGGGGCATATGCTGCTGCAATACCAAAATTCTGTATGCAGTTAATGAATCATGAAAGTCCTGTTATTAATGGCGATGGAACCAATAGCAGGGATTTTACCTACATAGAAAATGTTTTGCAAATGAACGAATTGGCTATGTTTTCGGAAAATAAACAGGCAATCGGGCAAGTTTTTAATACAGCTGTTGGTGAACGAACGGATTTAAATCAACTTTTAAGTTTATTAAAAGAAAACTTAAGTAAATTTGATTCAACAATTGGTTCAGTTGAAATCATTCATGGTCCAAATAGGCAAGGAGATATTCCACATTCATTAGCAAGTATTGAAAAAGCAAAAACGATATTAGGCTACTCACCAACTCACAATTTAAAATTAGGGTTAAAAGAAGCGGTTAAGTGGTATTGGGAGAATTTGAAAAATAACTGATTCTATTTAACTTTTTGAATAAGAGCATTTTTAATATTAGAAAATCATTCCTAAATCTTATCGAGTTATTTGTATCGTTTAAAAGAAATATTTTAAATGCAGGGCTCTATTTTGGAGGCTCTATTGCTCAATCTTTATTGGCTTTATTTGCTCAGCCAATTTATTCCAAATTTATCAGTTCTGCTGAATTTGGGATTTTAGGTTACTTTGATGCATTAAAAAATTTATTTGCCCCAATTTTTATCGCAGGAATTACCACAACTTATATTATTAAATTTTTTAATCAAAAAGAGGAAGAGAATAAAAAGATGCTATTTAACATTACTTTTTATATCTGCATTTTTAATACGCTTTTAATAATTGTTTCTTATCTGATAATCTTTTTTTACTTCAAAGCGCTTTCAATTCAAATACCATTATATCCATTTGTTTTCTTTATGTTATCCTCTATTTTCTTTGATAACATTAAAAATATTATTCTTACAAACTATAAATTAAGAAGAAAGGCATTCCATTACTTTATTTTTTCAACAATAGCAGCAATTTTAAATTTTAGTATTGGTATTTTATTAGTTTCTTTTTTTGAAATGGGTTTAATAGGTAGAATGTCTGCACCAATTGTTGCTTCAATTCTTCTTTTGCCATTTTGTTATTTTATCATTAAAAATTATTCTACAATAAACTTTAGTTTGAGTTATTTTATTTCAATTTTTAAAATTTCTCTTCCATTGCTTATTTCAAGCTACGGATTTGTTTTAATAACAAATATTGATCGTTTTTTTCTTGAACGTCAGAATAACTTATCCGAATTTGGTTTATATAATATCGGTATTACAATTGCAGGTTATTTACAGTTAATTTATATTTCTTTAAACCAGGCTTTTGAACCGGATATTTTAAAGGCGTCTGTTGATAGAAACAAAGGAAGAATAGCTAAATTATTTTTAGTAATGTTTATTCCATATTCAATTTTAATCATTTTATTTACGATTTTTAGTGATGAAATTTTATCTGTTTTAACCGCAGGAAAATTTATGGGTTCAAAAGAATACATGAACATTTCTATAATTTCTGTTCTATTGTTATCAGTATTTTATTTTTTTGAAAAAATTTTAATGGGCTTGGATAAGCCAAAACAAATGTCAATAGTAAATTTAATTGGGGCATGTATGGCAATTATTATTATGTATATATGTACATCTTTTGGCGGTTTTAAGGGTGGAGTTTATGGTAAGATTTTAATAAATATTTCTCTTATTCTTTTCTCCTTAATATTTATCATTACCTCAAGTAAAAAGGAAAAACATGCATTATAACGAAGAATATTTTAAGTGGCAAAAAAGTTCTGGTGAATTTGGAGCTAAAGCCGACCGTTTTAAATTTATAAACCACGTAAATGAAAATTTGAATGTAATTGATTTTGGTTGTGGTGGGGCTTATCTACTTGCATCTCTTCCTGGTAAAAATAAAATTGGCATTGAAATAAACGAGTCAGCAAAAAAACAAGCCAAGGAAAATGGGATTAATGTTGTTTCTAGCATCAACGAAATAGAAGATGATTGGGCAGATATTATCATTTCAAATCATGCTTTAGAACATTGTCAAAATCCCTTGCTGGAATTAAAAAATTTATACCAAAAATTAAAAAATGGTGGCAAAATTATTTTTGTGACTCCATTAGAAGTTTATACAACTTATACAATTGATGATATCAACCAGCATCTCTTTACTTGGTCACCTCAAAATATAGGAAATTTATTTACTCATGCAGGGTTTAAAGTTGATGAATCAAAAATTATTAAGTTCAGGTGGCCGCCTTATGCAAGGCATATTTATGATAAGTTGGGTAAAGCAGTTTTTGGAATTGTTGCTAAAATTTATTCTCGCTGGAAAGGAGATTTATTTGAAGTAATTACCATTGCACAAAAATAACATGTTTCAAATTCCAATTGCATTTATCATTTTTAATCGTCCGGATACTACAAAACAAGTTTTTGAAAAAATCAGGGAAATAAAACCAACCAAGTTGTATATCATTTCTGATGGTCCACGAGAAAATAATACTGATGATGAAGATAAAATTAAAGAAACAAGAGAAATTATTAAAAAAATTGACTGGGAGTGTGAGATTCATAAAAAATATTCAGAAATAAATTTAGGCTGTGGCATTAATGTATCGCATGGCATAAGCTGGGTTTTTGAAAAAGAAGAAATGGCTATAATTCTAGAAGATGATTGTTTGCCTTCCATTTCATTTTTTAACTATGCAAAGGAACTTTTAATTAAGTATAAAGATGATAATCGTATAATGCATATTGGTGGTACTAATTGGCATCCTGAGTATCAACATGAAGACGACTCAAGCTATTTTTTTAGTAAAGATGCGCATATATGGGGCTGGGCAACTTGGAAAAGAGCATGGAAAAATTTTGATTATGAAATGAAAGATTATCCTTTATTTATTAACTCTAAAGAATTTAAAACCATTATTTCAAATCGAGATGAAAGAAAATACTTTAGGCTACGTTGGGATAGTTTTTTCAAATCGAATTATAAAAGCAATTCAAAATCCAATTGGGATTATCAATGGTATTATGCTGTACTAAAAAATAAAGGCTTATGCATTTGGCCCAAATCAAATTTGGTAATGAATATTGGTGTAAATGGAACTCATACAGATAAAGTTTATAGTAAATACCATTTTGTTAAAACAGATAATGAATTTATTATAAATAAACATCCAATTAATATTGAAAAGAATAATGATTTTGATTCATATCATTATTTCCATTTTAATCATTCAAGTTTAATTAATAAAATATCGAACAAATTAAAAAAATATTCAAACTTAATTAGTAAATGATAAAATCAATATTATTTGATTCAAATCACATTATTAAAACTTCACTTTTAAAATCAATAAAAAAGAACTGTGGGTCATTAACAGGGAAATTGCTTGATTTTGGTTGTGGAAATAAGCCATATGATAAATTATTTGAGGTTGATGAATATATTGGTCTTGATATAATTGAATCTGGACACAATAATTCAAATAAAAAAGCGGATGTATTTTATGATGGTAAAAATATTCCCTTTGCAAATGATAATTTTGATTCGATTTTTTGTAGTGAAGTTTTTGAACATGTTTTTAATTTAGATGAAGTTATTAAAGAACTAAATCGAGTATTAAAAATAGATGGCAAAATACTTTTAACTATACCATTTGTATGGGAATTACATGAGAAACCATTTGATTTTGCAAGATATACTGTTTTTGGAATAAATAGTGTTTTAGAGAAGAACGGATTTGAAATTTTAAAATCAGAACAAACAACCAATTATATAGAAACACTTACTCAACTTAAAGCAAATTATCTTGCAAAATTACTTTATACAAAAAATGGGAAAATAAATGGAATCATAAATTTAATCTTTATATTTCCACTAGTTCTTTCAGGAAAATTTTTATCGTTATTGTTACCAGAAAATAAAGACCTTTACTTGAATAATCTTGTTCTAGCAAGAAAAATTAATCAATGCTAAAAACAAAATCATCTATTGGCTATAAATGAAATATTATTTTTATAAACTTTTCTATTTTCTTTATCTAAAAACATTTTTTAAAAAAATAATTTCATTTCAATTTATTTCAAATATAAACAGATACCTGATTAATCAAAAACAAAATGATTTTAAAGGAATGAATAACAATGAGGTCTTTGATTTAATATATAAAAACAAATACTGGAATGATTCAACAAATCTTAATAACTATAGTTCAGGATTAGGTACTGAAAACAAAAACACAGAACAATATATATATTATCTTAATAATTTTATTTCTTCAAATAATATCAATTCGATTGTCGATATTGGTTGTGGTGACTTTAAAATAGGGAAAAGGATTTGTGAAGAAAATAAATTTTTAAAATATACAGGAATAGATGTTTCAAATATTATTATAGAAAACAATACTAACTGTTACACTAACGAAAACATAAATTTTAGATGTATTGATGCTTCAAAAGAAAAGTTGCCTTTTGCTGATTTATGTTGTATTAGGCAGGTTTTACAACATATAAATAATAACGATATAATAAAAATATTGAATAATGTAAAACAGTTTAAGTATGTTTTAATTACTGAACATTTACCAATTGATGAATTTCTAATTGAAAAAAATAATGATAAATTAACTGGGCCTGATATACGTATTTATGATGGTTCTGGCGTTTTTATTTCTGATAATCCATTTAATATTTCTTGTAAAGAAGTTCTTACTTATAGAGAGGATGTTGATTACATCAAAGCAGAAATGATAACATTTTTAGTTGAAAATTAAATGAGGATTCTTTTTTTAATGAATGGTGGAGAAATTGGTGGAGCAGGAAATTGCTTATTAAGATTATGTACCGAATTAGTTAAAAAAACTGACTATAAAATCTCAATCATTAATACGGAAGATGGTATCCTGAATGATGAGTTAAAAAAAATAGGGATAACAATTTATGTTATTCAAAGTGTTTATTTAAAGAAAATATTTTTGCCAAAGGAAATATTTCGTGTTTTTTCTAATAGTTATAAATTTAAAAAAATTGTTGCTTTTGAAAAACCTAATATAATTCATGCTTTCACTCTTCCTTTAGTTAGAAGAGTTTTTTTATTTAAAAGAATAGGCATTAAAATCCCTATAATAGGAACAATACATGATGAATTAACTGAAGAACATTTTGGTAAAAAAAAAGTAGGTTTTTTCGTTAAATACATTAATAAATATTATAAATGTCTTATTTCAGTATCTAAATCTACCAAAAACATTGCAACTAAAAATGGAGTAAATGAAAATATTATACGGGTAATTTATAATGGAATTCCAAAAATCAGTGTTAACATTAAACCACTGATAAAAGATTATTTTGCTGTTGGAAGTTTTGGAAGAATAACAAAATCAAAAGGACAAGATGTTTTAATTGAAGCAATTCATCTTCTCCAAAATAAAATCCCATCAATTAAATGTTATATTGTAGGAAAACCACCTTTAGGTGTTGATGGTTCTTTAGAGTACTTTAATAGTTTAAAAGAAAAAGTCCAACAATATAAACTAGAAAACAATATAGTTTTTGTTGAATGGACAAGTAACATTAATTATTTTTATAATCAAATTGATGTTTATGTTTTAAATTCTATAAATTATGATCCATTTCCAACAGTTAATTTGGAAGCAATGATGCATAAAAAACCTGTTATTGCTGTAAATATTGGGGGATCAGTAGAACAAATTGATGAAGGAAAAAATGGGTATTTGGTTGAACCCAACAATCCTGAAATTGCAGCTGAAAAAATTCTTTACCTGTATCAAAATCGTCAGAAACTTATTGAAATGGGTGAAAATGGTTATAAAAAAGTAACAGAAGAGTTTTCAATAGAAAAATATACTTCTTCGCATATTGATCTTTATCACTCAATTTTATTAAATGAAAATTAATTTTTTTCAGGGAAATAAAGTTAGATCAGGAGGGAACATATATGATGACTACGTATATAAAATCTTGAAATCTAATCATAATATATGCTATCACAAATCATTTACAAATTACCGTTTAATAGGTCATACTTATTTGGATTTAATATATTCAGCTTTTTTTAATAAAAGTAACCAAGGTGAAATAGACATTATGGACTATTTTACTTCAACTGGTTTTTTACACAGATTAAAAGGAAAACGCATAATTATTTTCCATCATTTTGATGAGCATGAAAATAATAAACCAAAAAAATACAATTATCTTTTTAAAAGATTTTTAAAGAATGCTAAAAATGCAACTGTTGTTGTTGTTTCTAAATATTGGTATAATTTTTTAAAAGAAAAAGGAGTAGAAGATATTCAGCTTATTTATAATTCGTTTAAAAATGAATTATATAAACCTAGTCTAATTCGATCTGAATTTCTATCTAAATATAATTTAGAAAATAAACCAATTATTTACATAGGAAAAAATTCAATTTCTAAATCGCTTAATGCTTATCAGATTATTCAACATTTAAATGCTAAATACCATATAATAACAACAGGAATTAATCAAGAATTTGAAGGTCCTTTAAATCTAAATCTTAACTTTTCTGACTATGTTAATTTATTACATTATTCTTCCTGTACTTTATTATTAACTGATTTTAAAGAGGGTTGGAGCAGAATTGCACACGAAAGTTTATTGTGCGGAACACCTGTAATTGGTAATGGATCAGGTGGTATGCTTGAATTATTAAAAGTAACAAATCAAATAATTGTAGACACAAAAGATAAAACTAAAATAAATCAAATTGTTAATAAATTAATTTTAGAAAATAAAAGAGTTTCTGAAAATGAAATCATGAATATAAATATATACGATCGAAATTATTTTAATGAACAGTGGAATAACTTAATATTTAGAATAAAATGATTATTTTATTTTATTCGATATTGTTTCTTCTCATTTTTCAGCTATTAAATTCAAATAAAAGTATTAAGTATATAATCATAATTGACTTAACCATTCAAATTATGATGGGTAACATCAATGAATATTTTAATCTAGTTTTACCACCACCGGATATTAGTACATTAATCATATTTGTAAATTTTTTACTTTTTTCAATTAAAAATGAACGAACTTACTTTTTTAGATATACTTGGGTAGATAAAATTCTTTTATTGTATCTTTTGTTTGTTTTATTAATTCCAGGTCTAATTAATTTAACAGTTTTTGGTATACCGCTTAACTATAAATTTTTTATCCCGTTAAGATATTGGTTCGTTTATAAAAATTTTTATTTTTATTATCATGAAAATCAAATAAGAAACACTAAAATAAATATCACAAAATTAGTTTTCTCAACCATGTTTTATGTGGGACTAATTTCAGCTTGTTGTTCATTGGTTAGATTTTTTAAATTTCCCGCACTAGATTTTGTTGAAGAACTCTGGCCGGTTTATTATGAAAAAACATTAATAAATATGGCTGATTGGGGACGAATGACTGGAACTATGAGTGATACTAATGGTGCCGGAAATTATTTTTGCTTCTTAACAATCATTTCATTATTTGAATTAAAAGAAATCAAATTAAAAACTATCATTTTTCCATTTATTTTTGGAGTATCAGTTATCCTTACCGGCTCTTTTAGTTCAATAGCAGCTTTAGTTACTGTTTTATTCATTTTTTTTAGAAAAAGAATTTTTACTAAACGTTTTCTTTTTATTTCAATTTTAGTTTTTGGAGCATTTTTTTCATTACAAAAAATTGAAATATTGAATTCTGCCATTAATAAAAGGATTGAAACAGGATACAATGCGAATAATAATAAAAGTTTATTGCCTAGTAATTTACAAGGGAGAATTGGCTATTGGAAAACATTTTCATCAATATTATATGAAGAAGGAAGATTAATATTTGGTCTTGGTCCTGGCGGTTTTTTTAATTATCAATTTGGTAAAAACAATGTTATAAATCAAAATGCAGAAAGTTTTTATTTCAGAATCATAAATGAATCAGGCTTGTTTGCTATGCTATATGTTATCTTCTTTTTTATTTTCATTTTCAGAAAAGTTAGAAATTATATTCCAGATAGCTTTCATTATAAACAATTGTTTTTACTTATGCTTGTTTCATATTTAGTTTCTGGAGTAGCAAATGAGACATTATATTATGGTTCTAATGCTAGTTTATTCGGAATTATTTTGTGTATGATCTATGTAAGTTCAAAAATCATAAAACAGATTAAAATCCCTGAGAAATCAAAATTACAAGTCAACTGATGTGTGGCATAACGCTATTAATTAATAAAAAATCTACTAATAAAATAGATTTAGAATCGTTCACAAAAATGAATAATTCAATTACTCATCGTGGTCCTGATTCAGAATCTTATGCTCTAATTTCTGATAATAATGATTACTTAATTTGCAATACAGTTACTGATAAAAATAATTATTTCACTTCTCTATATGCTTTATTTGGATTTAGAAGACTTTCTATTCTTGATCTTTCAGATTCCGGAAATCAACCAATGGAATATCTTAATAAATATATAATTGTATTTAATGGTGAAATATATAATTATATTGAGTTAAGAGAAGAACTTAAACTAAAAGGATATAGTTTTAAAACAAATACTGATACAGAAGTTATTGTTGCAGCCTACGATTTCTGGAAAGAAAAATGTCTGGAAAAATTTAATGGCATGTGGGCAATTATAATTCTTGAACTTTCTTCCGGTAATTTTTTTATATCACGGGATAGATTTGGTATTAAACCACTTTACTTTTATCAGGATGAAGAAAAAATTTGTTTTGTATCGGAAATAAAACAATTAAAGTACCTAAATGAAAATTGTTTAAAACCAAATATCAATAAAATTAAAAGTAATTTTAATAAAGAAAGTGAAGAGTATGGATTAGAAACTGACTTTGAAAATGTATTTCGTTTCCCAAATGCTAATTACTGCATCATAAATAATACAGACACAAGAATAAATTTCATTAACTATTATCAACTTCCACCAATTAATGAAAGTAGCGAAGAATATTCTGAAATAAAAGCAGTCCAATTTACTGAGACTTATTATGATTTACTTGAAGATGCAGTAAAGTTAAGATTAAGATCGGATGTGAAAATTGGAACCTGTTTATCCGGTGGTCTTGACTCAACAAGTATTGCTTATCTTATAAATAAGCAATTTGAAAAGCAAGGATTAAAAGAACTACAAAATACTTTTTCTCTTGTTTTTACAAATCAAAAAATGAATTATTGCGATGAAAGTTTTCAAATAAATGAAATTGCTGAACAATTAAATCTAAATAAACATTTTATAGAACCAACAATATACGATGTGAAAAAATATTATCCTAAAATAGTTTACCATATGGATAATATTCAGCACAGTAGTTTAATGTCGTATTGCATTACATACAAACTGGTTAATGAACACGGTTTAAAAGTAACGCTCGACGGACAAGGTGCAGATGAATTGCAAGGAGGATATATTTACTATTTATTAAATTTCTTTTCTAATTGTTCTTTTAGAAATTTATACCATAACTTCAGAGATTTTAAACAAATACCTGATTCTAATAAATACATTTATCAAGGTGTGTTTTTTAATTTATTAAAAAGACTAGGGTTAAAAAACACTGCTAAAAAAATTTTAAAGAAACTAAAAATCAAAACTGACCCCTTTATTTCAGTTAATGAGGCAATGCGCATTGACTTTGAATCTAATTTGCAAACATTACTTCATTACGGAGATAGAGGTTCAATGATGAATTCTGTAGAAAGCCGTTTTCCATTTTTAGATTACAGGATGGTTGAATTTTGGCAAACATTACCTGCTTGTTACAAAATACATAATGGTCACACAAAATACATTGCGCGTAAAGCTTTTGATAAAAAATTACCTGATAGTATAGTTTGGAAACGTGAAAAAAAAGGCTGGGAAATTCCTCATAAAGAATGGTTAGATGAAGGCCTTTTATCTGATATTAAAGATGAAATCAATAGCGGTTCGTTTATTAAAAAACTGGAAAAGTTAGATTATTTTGAAAACGCAATTAAAGAAGATAAAACAAAAAAAAGCATTAAAGCAATTTTAAAATGTTACAATGCTGAATTGTGGAACAAAATATTTTTCAAATAGTGAGTATTTTAGTAATAACACCGGTAAAGAACGAATCACAATTTATATCAAAAATAATTTATTCTGTAATAAACCAAAGTGTTTTACCAAAAAAATGGATAATAGTAGATGATGGATCAACAGATGATACAGTTGAAATTATTAACGAACTAATATTAAAATATGATTGGATTGAATTAAAAATTAATAATACAAAAAATGAAGAAAGAATAGGGGGTAGTAAAGTAGTAAGAGCATTTAATTTCGGACTTAGTTTTGTTCCTGGCATTGATTATGATTTTATTGTAAAACTAGATGGAGATCTTGAATTGCCTAATAATTATTTTGAAATAATGATTAATGAATTTGAATCAGATAATAAACTTGGAATTTGTGGGGGGACTATTTATAATAAATATTCAGACAATAATGTTAAAATCGAAAAGGTAAGTCACTTTCATGTAAGAGGAGCACTTAAAATGATTAGAATTCAATGTTGGAAAGATATAAAAGGATTTAAGGAAATATGGAATTGGGACGGAATAGATATAATGGAAGCACAATTTAATGGTTGGAAAACTAGATCTATTGATGCGCCTGTTATTCATCTTCGTCCAACAAGTAGTGCTTATGATCCCTTACAACATGCTTTTAAATCTGGTTATGAATCATACAAAATGGGATCTGATTTCTTATTAACTTTAATAAGAGCTATAATTAAATTAAAAACAAAACCTTACTTTAAAGCTAGTTATTATTTCCTAATTGGTTACTTTAAAGCAAATTCAAATAAAGAAAAATTAATTATCTCACCCGAACTTGCGAAGTTTATTAATAAAAAAAATTATTCAAGGTTAAATCCATTTAATCAATAAAGTGTCTAAAGAAAAAATTACATGTTCAAAAGGTTTATGGAATGATTCAGTCCCAGGAATTACATTTGATGAAAATGGAATTTCAAATTATTCAATAATTTTTAATCAAATGTTGAATGATTATCCCAAAGGTGAAAAAGGAAAAAAGGATTGGGAAAGATTTGTATTTAAAATTAAAACCGATGCAAAAGGAAAAAAATACGATTGCATTATTGGTGTTAGCGGAGGCACTGACAGTTCTTACCTTTTACATTTTGCAAAAGAACAAGGATTAAATCCCTTGGCCGTTTTTCTTGATAACGGCTGGTCATCAAATACTTCTTTGATGAACATTGAAAAAATGACCCAATCGCTAAACATCGATCTTTACACTCATGTCATTGATTATGAAGAAGTGAAAAGTGTTTTGAAATCTTACTTAAAAGCGGGTTTACCTTGGGCCGATTCTCCTACTGATATTGCAATTCGCGCCTTACTTTTTAAAATGGCAGCTAAGTTCAATTTAAAATATGTTTTAACTGGTCATGATTTTAGATCGGAGGGTTTTCAGCCTACTGAATGGACCTATAGCGATGAAAAACAATTAAGGTATTTAAACAATAGATTTGGAAATGTTAAATTGAAAACTTTTCCCCTACTTTCTCTTACAAGTTTTGTTTATTACACTTTTATTAAAAAAATTCAATACCTAAAGCCATTTTTCTATTTGGAATACTCAAAGCAATCAGCAAAAGAATTATTAATTACAAAATATAAGTGGGAAGATTATGGGGGGCATCACTACGAAAATATTTTTACAAAATTCATCATATCTTTTTGGCTTTATGAGAAATTTGGAATTGATAAAAGAATAATCACTTTTTCAGCTCAGGTTTTAAGTGGTGAACTAACCAGAGAATCTGCAATGGCTGAGATGGCAAAAATTCCATATTCAAAAGAATCAATTGACCAAGACATAAATTATATCTCTAAAAAGTTAGATCTTTCTAGAGACGAATTTGATGCAATTTTTAAAAATAAGAATGCGAATTTCAATGATTATCCCTCTTATTTTAATTTATTGAAATTTGCTAAAAAATCCATGTTTTATTTCTTGAAAATTTTGTTGCCAAACAAACCTCTTTTCATGTATCAATACGATTCAAGAAATAAGAGCAAAAAATGAAAATCCTTATAGACATAGGCCATCCTGCTCATGTTCATTATTTTAAAAACTTTATTTCTATAATGACAAATCGCGGTCATGATTTTTGTGTAACAGCAAGAAATAAAGAGGTTGTTTTTAAATTATTAGAACATTATAATATAAACTACATTACTAGAGGAACAGGTGGAAAAGGGTTGTTTAAAAAATTAATATATATATTAAAAGCTGATTTCATTATTTTTAAATCTGCTAAACACTTTAAACCAGATTTGTTTTTGAGTTTTGGTTCACCTTATGCTGCTCATGTGGCATGGTTAACTAGAAAACCTCATATAGCTTTTGATGATACTGATCATGCACCTTTTGAACACGCATTATATGTTCCATTCACAAAATGTATTATAACGCCAATTGGATATTTGAAAGATTTCAAAAAAAAGCATATTCGTTTAAATTCTTATATGGAATTATGTTCAACACATGCTCATTTTTTTAAACCTGATATTAGTAGTTTGAAAAAATTAGAATTGAATGAAAATGAGAAATATGTTATTATACGTTTAGTTTCATGGAATGCAAGTCATGATATTAATCTCAAAGGTATTTCAAATGAAAATCTATTGAAATTGATAGGGATTTTAGAAAAAAAATTTAGAATTATCATTACATCAGAAAGCAAATTAAGCCCTCAGTTAACTAAATATCAATTTAATTTATCTCCTGAGTTAATGCATCAGGCACTTTATTTTGCTGATTTATTTATTGGCGAAAGCTTAACCATGAGTATTGAAGCCATTACTCTTGGTACTCCTGCATTTGCAATTACTAATGCAATAGCTGGTGTAACAAATGAACAAATTAAAGATGGTGTTTTGAAAAAATTTGAAAACGCTGAAGAATTAATTGAAGAAGTAAAAAAAACTATAGAAATTGCTGATTATAAATTAAACTTCAAAAAGAAAATAAGTCCAATTATTTCGAGTAAGACAAATATTACAGACTTTATGATTTGGTTTGTTGAGAGATTTCCAGAGAGTTTTATTAATATGAAAGCAAACCCTAATATTGAACTTAATTTTGTAAATTGATGTTAGTAGATTTCAAATATAATGAACATAAAACTTGTAAAAAATGTTTAATGGATACATCCGTTAAAGGAATTTCATTTGATTCAAATGGAGAATGTACTTTTTGTAAGATTCATGATGATTTAGAAAAAAAATATCCATTAAATAAAAAGACTACAGAGAAAATAAATAACATTATCAGCAAAGTAAAAAGGGAAGGAAATAAAAAAAAATACGATTGTATTGTTGGAATTAGCGGAGGAAGAGATAGTACATACACATTATATAAAGCCGTAAAATTAGGATTAAGACCATTGGCGGTTCATTTTGATAATGGATGGAACTCTGAAAATGCAGTTAGAAATATTGAAAATTTATGTCGTAAGTTAAATGTTGATTTATATACACATGTTGCTAACTGGGAAGAATTTAAAGATTTACAAAAATCTTTTTTAAAAGCATCCGTTCCAGATGCAGAAGTACCAACTGATTGGGCTATATTTTCAGTGCTTTTTGAACAAGCTAGTAAACACAATATAAAATATATTATTCATGGTCATTCTTTTAGAACTGAAGGAACTACTCCTTTAACTTGGACCTATATGGATGGTAAATATGTTAAAAGCATTCACAAAACTTTTGGAAAAGTTAAAATCAAAAGTTTCCCTATTATGAATTTGTCAAAATACTTGTATTTTAGTTTTTTTAAACGAATTAAACAAGTACGTATTCTTTATTATTTACCATATGATGAAGAAAATATTTTAAAAATGTTAACCGAAGAAGTTGGTTGGATAAATTATGGAGGCAAACATCATGAATCTATGTACACAGGTTTTTTTCAAAGCTACATTTTAACAAGGAAATTTAATATTGATAAACGTAAATTACATTATTCTGCATTAATTCGTTCAGGGCAAATATCAAGAGATCAGGCATTAGAAATTATGAAAAATGATCCTTATACCGGAGGTATTGAAACATTAAATTATTGTCTTAAAAAATTAGATTTTTCAGCAGAAGAATTTAATAAAATAATGAACCTACCAATCAAATCTTTTCAAGATTACGATTCATATTATAATTTAATTAAACGACTCGAGAAACCAATAAAATGGGGAACAAATCTTGGGTTAATTCCGGAAACCGTTTATAGGAAATATTTTTCTTTTAATATTAAATGAGTTTAGTTTTAGTTAATACTGTTGGTAAAAGTGTTTATGATTATTTTAATCAATTTATAGCTACTGAATCAAAATTCACATTGATTATTTCTACAACTAATGAATTTAATATAACAAATCACCAACATGAAATAAATTCTCTTGTCAATCTCAGCAAAGTAAACAACATCCGTTTCATTAATAAATTTTTTGAAGCTGTTAATCATAAAATTAATAATAATGGAATTTTCGTAGTTTGTTTTGAAACCATTACAGCCAGAAAAGATCGCCATAGACTTGGAAATATTCCAATCATCAAAAATTTATGGTTTACTTTTGAATTTGTTTTTCTTAGAATGGCACCTAAAATATGGGGTTTGAAGAAAATTTATTTTTTCATTACTCAAGGCAGGAACAGGTTACTATCTAAAGCTGAAGTAATGGGGCGCTTGGTAAGTTGCGGATTTGAAATTGTTGATGAACAATCATTTGATGGTTTAAAATATGTTGTCGCAAAAAAAATTAAAGAACCTGATTATAATTCTAATGCAAGTTATGGCCCTTTATTTAAAATGCAACGTGTAGGCAAAGATGGAAAATTAATTGGTGTCTATAAATTCCGTACTATGCATGCATATGCAGAATACCTGCATGATTATATTTTAAAAATAAATGGTTACGCAGAAAGTGGTAAACCTAATAATGATTTCCGGTTAACTCCTTGGGGCAGATTTTTACGTAAATTTTGGTTGGATGAATTGCCTCAATTAATTAATGTTTTAAAAGGTGAGCTAAAATTGGTTGGCGTTCGTCCGGTATCTCAACGATACATGCAAGATATACCTGAAGATATTTTAAAATTAAGGTTAAAGTTTAAACCTGGCTGCATACCGCCTTATGTTGCATTAAACATGAAAAGCGATATTCATTCTGTTTTAGAAGCTGAACGAATTTATATAAATGAAAAAATAAACAAGCCTTATTCAACAGATACAAAATACTTTTTTAGGGCAATATTTAATATCGTTTTCCGAAGAAGAAGAAGTGCTTAATAAATTATCTTTCTAAAATTAGTTTTTTTGTAGATACTAATTTTTGGTTTATCTGTAATGAATAAAAATAAATCCCTTCTTCTAATTGGCTTAAATCTAATTGAGCAATTCCCTTCAGCTCATTAATTTCAATTTCTTTTACCTTATTGCCAATAATGTTATGTAAAACTATTTTAGCATTAGAAGCAGTTTGCTTTAATTCGTATGGTATATTAACAAAATTAGATGCCGGATTTGGAGAGCAGAAATTCAACTTGTAACCAATTTCTTCATTTTTCTTAATTCCAATAGCTGCAACATCATATGTAACAACAAATGAAATAGAATCACTAATATTGTTTACATCATACATAGTGTATCGCACAACTGATGATCCTAAAATAGAATTATCATCAAAGTCTGTTTTTAAACCATAGGTTCCAGATCCATTCGGTAACATGCCTCCAGAAGGAATTGTTACATTTTGATTTGGAATGAAAACAGGATTAGAGTTAGCAGTATAACAATTGCTGCCAAAACAATAATAAATATCCTGTCCAACAGAATGTTGTAATATGTAACGCTTTACTTTAATAGTTTTAGATGTTGAGTAATCGTTGTGGATTTCAAAATCAAATGATTGTGTTGCGCTACCTGGATTTACCTGAACGTAATAGGAAGACAAAACATCGGCGTTAGTTGCTGGATCCTTTATTTTAAGCTGGGCTTTTGTGAGGCTAAAAAAAGAAACTAATAATAGAGTAGTAATTATTTTTTTCATGTTTTAATAGTTTATGCTTTATTGAATAAGTTAACTTTTGATTCTTTTTTTTGTATCAATCGTGAAATATTTTTTTTATGAGTAATAATCAATAAAAATGCTACCACAAGTGAAAACAATAATAAAGTTACATTTAGTTCTTTAAATAAAAAAAATACAATTACCGGAAAAGATAATCCAGCACTCATAGATGCCAATGAAACATATTTAAATGCAAATAAAACAATTAAAAAAACAATTATAGCAATACAAGCAGCTCCTGGTAAAATACCAAGTACAATTCCTAAAAGTGTCGCAACTCCTTTTCCTCCTCTAAAACCAGCAAATACTGGAAATATATGGCCTAATAGAGATGAAACTCCAAGTGCTATTTGTAAATTAATAAATGGATTACTTCCAATTTCAAAAGCACTGAAATAAGATAAATAAACTGCAAATAATCCTTTTAAAATATCTATTATTAAAACTGGTATTCCAGCTTTTTTTCCTAAAACCCTAAAAGTATTAGTTGCACCAGCATTTCCACTGCCAAATTCTCTTACATCAATTCCATAAAATAATTTACCAACCCAAACTGCAGTAGGTATAGATCCTAATGCATAAGCAAAAAGTAAAAGAATTATTATCGATAAATCAAACATATTTAACAAAAATATAAAATTACATCAATATAAATTAACAATACCTCGTATTTGTATTAAAAGATATAACAATTATTTTTTATAACCTTTTCCCTGTTTTCTTAATTTCCTTTTTTCACGTCTAACCATTTTTTTCTGTTCTTTAATTGCTTTTTTGTTGTCCTTTTCCATTTCTTTTGACGCAATTTTTTTTGGTTTACCAGTATCAGCATCAATATATGGATTGTAAGCCGTTTTGTTTTTCCGTTCTCTTCTCCCTTTTTTTCTGTGTTTTTGTTTATGCGTACCTTTAAACATGCTTTTGTCCTGTGAATAGACTTCAGGGACACAGATAAATAATAAAAAATAAAAAGTAAAAATTTTCAAAAACATATTCATATAGCAAGTTTACCAAATTTGTGTTTTTAAAAGTACATCTTGATAATATTTTATTAACCATGCATGTTTTAAAATGATAAACTTTTATATTTGTTACAAATACTTAACTACGTAAAAATGGCATTAAAAAATTGGACTAAAGAAGAAATAGCAGCTGTTTATAATACTCCTTTATTGGAATTAATTCAACGTGCTTCAGAAGTTCATAAACAATATCATAAAACCGGAGAGGTTCAGGTTAGTTCTTTAATTTCTATCAAAACAGGTGGATGCCCTGAAGATTGCGCTTATTGTCCGCAAGCTGCCAGATACAATACCGAAGTTAAAGTGCATAAAGTATTACCAACCAATGAAGTGTTGGAAATGGCTAAAAACGCTAAAGAAGGAGGAGCTTCCCGTGTTTGTTTAGGTGCTGCATGGAGAGAAGTAAGAGATAACAGAGATTTTGATAATGTTCTTGAAATGGTTAAAGGTATTAATACCTTAGGCATGGAAGTTTGTTGTACTTTGGGCATGTTAAATGAAGAGCAAGCCAAAAAATTAGCCAATGCCGGATTATATGCCTACAATCATAATTTAGATACATCCGAAGAAAATTATAACAACATAATTACTACTCGTAATTATGAAGATCGTTTAAATACAATCAATAATGCAAGAAAAGCTGGATTAACAGTTTGTTCAGGAGGTATTATTGGAATGGGGGAAACTGTAGAAGATAGAATAGGAATGTTATACACGTTAAGTATTCTTCGTCCTGTACCCGAATCTATACCAATTAATGCATTGGTTGCAGTAGAAGGTACTCCACTGGAAGAACAACCACAAGTTCCAATTTGGGATATGGTGCGTATGATTGCAACTACACGTATTGTAGTTCCAACTACAGCAGTTCGTTTATCAGCAGGTAGATTAACCATGAGTATGGAGGGTCAAGCCTTATGTTTCTTGGCTGGAGCAAATTCTATTTTTGCAGGCGATAAATTGTTAACAACACCAAACCCTGAATTTAATCAGGATATGGAAATGTTCTCCATTCTTGGATTAACGCCAAAGGCTGCATTTAGTGATAAACATCACCATGCAAAAGAAGAAGTTAACGTTAATTGAATTAATGAAAAATGAAAATTCCGGATTCCCGGAAAATTTAAAACTATCTCTTTTAAAACGTAAGGAACAACACTTGTTTCGTGAGTTAATCGACTCAGGTAATTTAATTGATTTTTGTTCAAACGATTATTTAGGGTTTAATCAATCTCAACAATTAAAGAAATTAACAGAAGAGAAATTAGTTCAATTCGGAAACAAAAATGGCTCAGGTGGTTCCAGGTTACTTGCAGGAAATCACAATAGCATTGTTCAGTTAGAACAAAAAATTGCTTATTTCCATAATGCTGATGCTGGATTAATTTTTAACTCCGGATACGATGCTAATGTTGGCCTGCTTTCATCCATCGGAAAAAAAGATGATGTTTTTTTGTATGATGAGTTAATACATGCATCTATTCATGATGGTATTCGGCTTTCTTTATCAAAGTATTACAAATTTAAACACAATGATGTTGATGATTTAGAACGATTGATAACTAAATATTCGCAATCTTCAACTGTTTATGTTCTCGTTGAGTCTGTTTATTCAATGGACGGAGATTTGGCTCCTTTGCAACAAATAGTAGATTTAAAGAAAAAATTTCAGTTTTATCTAATTGTAGATGAAGCTCATGCTACAGGTGTTTTTGGAGAGCAAGGTAGAGGCTTGTGTAATCAATTTAAAATTGAAAACGATTGTTTTGCTCGAATTCACACTTTTGGTAAAGCTTTAGGTGTTCATGGTGCAATAGTTTTAGGAAGTAATTTACTGCGCGATTATTTAATTAATTTTTCACGTTCTTTTATTTACACAACTGCATTATCTGCTCATTCATATGCAGCAATTGAAGCAGCTTATGAGTTGCTTTCAGAAACAAAAGAAATCGATAAATTAAAAAATAGTATACACTATTTTAATAGTAAAGCTAATACTTTAAATGGTATGAATTCTACTCCAAGCGCCATTCAAACCTTTAATTTACCCGGCAATAATAAGGTGATGCAACATAGTGAATTATTAAAACAAAATGGATTTGATATCCGAGCAATTAAAAGTCCAACTGTAAAGCAGGGTAGTGAACGATTAAGAATTTGCCTGCATAGTTTTAATTCCAATTTAGAAATTGATTCGATGCTTAATATATTACTTTCAAATGTTTAAATTTATTTTAAAGCAGTTATATTGTGATATTTTTGCATCAGCATAAAAATACGATTTATGAAGTTCAGGAAATAATGCAAAAAAATAAATAATAAGAAGCATGAATTTTATAAAAAGAAATATTCCTAATGCCATTACATGTGGTAATTTATTTTGCGGTTGCTTGGCCATTGTTTTTGCCTTAAAAGGCAACCTTGTTTTATCTGCTTATTTAGTAGGACTTGCCGCCGTTCTAGATTTTTTTGACGGTTTTGCAGCTCGTTTACTTAAAGTAGCTTCACCAATTGGGAAAGATTTAGATAGTTTAGCTGATATGGTAACTTTTGGTGTTGTTCCAGGTTTAATGATGTATCAGTTAATTAAAATGTCAATTGGATTTACTGCTGATGTTCATATCAATTCACTTGGTGGAAATTTAGAACTCATGACTTACCATGAGGAAGCCTATCATTTTTATTTGCCTTTTGTTGCATTTATCATTCCTGTTTTTTCTGCCATACGATTGGCAAAGTTTAATAATGATACTCGTCAGTCAGATCAATTCATTGGCTTACCAACGCCTGCCAACGCTATTTTCATTTCTTCATTGGTATTATTAAATACTAATTTCATTTACCATGTATATGATGATTTTCAATTTGCATTAAGTTTTAAACATGTTGGAAGTATACAAGATGTAAGTTCCTTTTTTGGAAATTGGCTATTTCATCCGGGAATTCTAATTGTTATCGTGATTTTGTTTTCTTTTTTATTAGTGGCAGAATTGCCTCTGTTTTCATTAAAATTTAAACAGTTTGGCTGGTCAGGTAATGAAATAAGATATCTTTTTTTAATTTCTTGTATAGCTTTGCTTATAGCATTTAATTATGCAGGAATTTCGCTAAGTATTCTATTTTACATATTACTTTCCTTTGTATGGAATATAATGAAAAAACGTAGTGTTTAATCTGCTAATTGAATTGAATCATTACCCAGTTTCCGGGTAACTCCCACAAAAATAAAATATAAACTGATGTTCATGATAACATGACTAATGTCTTTGTAATTAAACCATTCGCTAATTGAAAATTGTGCGCTATGCACAACAATTGATAATAATGAAAATGCAAACCCAAATGAAATATAGCCACTTCCTGGCATTCCTTTTCTGTATGTTTGAAAGTGCGTAATTAAACTGATAATTACCGCAATTCCTCCATTAATTTTAACCGATAAAAAATTATTTGTGGTTAAGGTTATAACTGAAAATAAAACGGTAATAAATAAAATTAAAGCATATAAAATTTGTTTTTTTTGCTTTTCAAGTTTAGCAAATTCAAGATTAGTACAAAGCAAATAGTATGCAATTACTAACCCTGTTAAATTCATACTTAACCAAACATAATAAAAAATAAGTGGTTCAAAATAAGGTTTAAAACCATGCGCTATGCCTCCTAAAATTGCAGAAATACCAAAAAAAAGAAAAAATAATCTCCAATACTTTTTTAATTTTGGTTGATTGCCAAGATGATTAAGTTTCAAATAAAAATAAAGACAGAATGCAGAAATTAACACATTGGTTAAAACAGTAACTGGTTCAAGTAAATTAAATCCAAAAATATGGTAGGATGTTACGTTCATTTAATGTTACGAAATTAAAAAAATGTTAGTTAAATTGAAATTTAATATCTTGAGTTAAAATAAAAAAAATAGTTGTCAAATTAGTTATATTTGTAGTTGCACTATTTTTTGGCACCGTAATTCAATGGATAGAATAGAACCTTCCTAAACCATATGAATATATTAATAAAACAGGCAACCGTTGTAGATTCTACCAGCATTCATCACAAAAAAATAGTCGATATTTTAATTGAAAAAGGAGTAATTGTCCAAATCAAAAAAAATATTAATCCTGAAAAAGGTGTTAAAACCATTGAGGGAGAGGATTTACATGTATCGACCGGATGGATAGATATGCAAGTTAATTTTTGTGATCCAGGAAATGAACATAAAGAAATGCTGGATGTTGTACTACGCGCGGCTGCAAAAGGAGGATTTACCGGTATTGCGTTAATGAGCGGAACAAACCCACCTTTATCTAATAAAGCACAAGTAGAATACGTCAATAATAAATCAAAATCATCCTTAGTTGATGTATTCCCAATCGGCACCATTAGCTACAATCAAGAAGGTAAAGATTTATCTGAAATGTATGATTTGCAACTTTCAGGCGCCGTAGCTTTTAGCGATTACAAAAAACCTATTAAAGATGACGGATTAATATTAAGAGCACTTCAATATTCCGGTAATATCAATAGTTTTATTATCGCACACTGCGACGACAAAACAATTTCAAAAGGTGGATTAATGAACGAAGGAGTTATCTCTACCCGATTAGTCCTAAAAAAAATACCAGCCCTAGCTGAAGAAATTCTGTTGCAACGCAATATCCAAATGTTAGAATACACTAATGGAAAAATGCACATACCAACCATCAGCACCAAAGGAAGTGTAGAACTGATTAAAAAAGCAAAAACAAAAAAATTAAATATTACTTGCGGAGTTGCTGCCTATAATTTATTATTAGATGAAACGGCACTCGAAGGATTTGACACGAATTACAAAGTCAACCCACCATTAAGAACAAAAGAAGACATAGAGGCTCTTAAAAAAGGAACCACTGACGGAACTATAGATGTTATTGTTAGCGACCACAATCCGCAAGACATTGAGAGTAAGGACTTAGAATTTGATTTAGCTGATAATGGTATGATTGGTTTAGAAAGCTGCTTCGGGGTATTAAACACTGCCCTTAATACAAAAATACCTTTAGAATCTATCATTGAAACATTAACGCAAAAACCACGCGCTATTTTAGGATTAAAAGCACTTACCTTAGCAGATGGCGCTGAGGCTAACCTAACTCTATTTAATCCAAATCAAAAATATATTTTTGAAAAATCACATATATTTTCTTCTAATAAAAATTCAGGTTTTATTGGCAAAGAATTAAAAGGTAAAGTGGTAGGAGTGTTTAATAAAAATATGTATTTATAATACATGCAAAGTAAAATACCATGTATTATTATAGTTACACCCGGATTCCCGGAAAACGAAAATGATTCAACTTGTATTCCCTTTTTGCAACAATTTGTTATTTCGCTTAAAAGAAATTTTAGTGAGTTAAAATTTATTGTAATCACTTTGCATTATCCATATTCGAAAATGGAGTATGTGTGGAATGGTATTGACATTTATTCAATAGGAGGAAAAAATAAAGCACATATTTTTGCCTATTATACTCGTACAAGAGTTTATAAAAAATTATACGAACTTCAAAAATCATATTCAATTGTTGGAGTATTGAGTTTGTGGTGTACAGATGCCGCTTTAGTTAGCCAAAAATTTTGTTCTAAAAAAAATATTAAACATTTCATTTGGATTGTTGGACAAGATGCTAAGGCTAATAATAAATATGTTTCAAAAATTAGTCCGCAAGCAGATCAGCTTATTGCTTTTAGTGATTTTTTACAAGCAGAATTTTTTGCTAATCACCAACTTTTTCCAAATCATATTATTTCAAATGGAATTAATGCTGATTCATTTGAAGCATTAAATACAGGAGAAAGAGAAATAGATATATTTGGTGCTGGAAATTTGACGCCATTAAAAAATTATACATTATTTATAGAGGTTATTTATGAGGTATGTAAAACATATCCTAATTTAAAAGCAAAAATTGCAGGTAGAGGCGAGCAAAAAAGTGAATTACAAGAATTGATTTTGCAATACAACCTTGACAAAAACATTGAGTTATTGGGAGAGAAAACATATTCAGATACGTTAAAATTGATGAATCGATCGAAATTATTTTTACATACTTCTAGTTACGAAGGAAACTCTACGGTATTAATGGAAGCTTTATTTAGCGGTTGTTTGGTAATTTCTTCGCAAAGTTTAAGTAATAATACCATAGAAAATCTTCACGTAAAAAAAAATAAAGAAGATTTAGTAAATTGTGTGTTGCAATTTATTAAACAAAATAAACCACGCGAGCGAATCACATTTAATTCGATGGATAATTCAGCTAAAAAGGTGATGAAATTATTTAATTAAAATACTTTGGAAACTAGTATTATTCATCAAATAAAAAAAACGGTAAAGCCTATTAAAAGAATTTTGGTAATTCGACTTCAGGCAACTGGCGATGTGATGGGTTCGTTGCCTTATTTACAAGACTTAAGATCAAAGTTAAATCAAGAAGTTGAATTAGATTTCATGGTTCGAGAAGAAGCTATGAGCGTGCCTGTAAACACAACTATTTTTAATCGGGTATATGTTTTAAAAGGAGGCAGAAATACTAAACTGCAATTTTTTTACTTTTTATTAATGTACCCTAAAATTTTTTTAAAAAAGTATGATGTATTAATTGATTTGCAAAATCATAAGCTAACACATTATATTCGTAAACTGCTGCAAATTAAAACGTACTCCATTTTTGATAAAGTGTCTCCTTTATATGGCGGTACTCGTTATCAAAGTACTATTAATGCATTAAAAATTGTAGAGGTAAATTATATTAAACTAGATAGGTTTAAACCTTTTGATAAAATTGAATTATATAAAAAATTGAATCTTTCTTCAGAACTAGAATATATTGTGATTAATCCTGCTGGGGCATTTGAAAATAGAAATTGGGATTTAGATAATTATGTTGAATATTGCTTGCAGTGGAATAAGAAAATAAACACACAAACAAAGTTTTTAGTTTTAGGCTTGGCTAGTTTAAAGCATAAAGCAGAGTATTTAAAAAGTAAACTGGGTGATGTATTAATTGATTTAACAGGCAAAACAGAGTTCATAGAAGTTATTCATCTTTTAAGGCATGTGAAGTTAGTCTTGTCTGAAGATTCAGGTTTAATGCACGCAGCATACATTGTTGGTACGCCTACTATTGGAATACTTGGTTCTACTAGAAATGATTGGACAAATCCAAAATTAGCACACACTTATTTTTATTCATCTACAGACTTACCATGCGGTGATTGCATGTTGTTTAAATGCAAATTTGATGAAATAAAATGTTTGGTTAGGATTAAACCCGATGAAGTTTTAAAAGCTTCAGTTAATTTACTAAATTCAATTGGTAATTAACTTAAAAGATATCATTGTCGCAAAATTGAAATTTTAAATTAGTAAGAGAATATTTATTAGATAAATTTTTTACCAGAATTGGAAACCCTTTTTGTGCTTGATATTTTTTTTCTAAATACTCATTAATTTTTGTTCCTCCAGATACGATATAAGTTAAAGATGGTGTTTTAAAAGTTTTTGCTAATGTTTCAATTAAATTATCGTAAGAGTTATCGTTGTTTTTTGAGAAAGCGCCAAGCCATAATTGATTAGTGTAATTAACCCAAAAGGTAAATTGATTATTTTGTATCAATTTATTCTTATGAAATGATTTATAGTTTATATAATTTCTATCATATATAACGCCGTCAAATCCTTCGTTGATTAATGAATTTTCAATTGTATGATAAGATTTTTTAAATCTTATCATTTTCAGCTTGTTATGTAATCTTTTAAACAAAGTTTTTGAGAAATAAATTTCGTAGCGGTTCATCATCCCTAAATAGTCAAATCCAAGCAGTTTTACAGATGTTAGATAACTGTTTTGATTTGGGAATCCTATAACAAAATGAATACCATTCGTATTTGCAAGGGCTAAAGTTTGTTTTCCTAATTCCACAAATAATTTTGGAGATCTGTATTCAGGATGAATCATATTATCACACACTTGCCCACCTTGAACGACTTCTTTATTTATTGAGAACAACATCGGAACAATACCATAAAACCCAATTGGTTTATTTTTATTCATTGCAATTATTGCAATTGGTTTTCTCATTTTATTATGTGTTTTGTATTTATGTTCAAATAAATTATCGGCACATTTTTTTTGATAAACTATCTCGTACAGAGCGTATAAATGTCCTATATTTTCATTATTGAGCTGTAGGAAATTATAATTACTCATAATTGTTTTTTGCTATATAATACATTTGTAGAATTGGAGATATAAAAGGATTGATGGTTTGACGTTCAAAAACACTTACGCCTTCTTTTTCTTCATCATGTTTTTCGGTTTTAAAGGTGTATTTAAATTCTAAATTATAACATGCATTTAAAACTTCTTTATTATAATTTCCATATGGAAAAGCAATACTATGACAAATTTCGTTTGTAATGGTTGCGAGATATTTTTTTGATGATTCTAATTCTTCATATATTTCTTGGGAATTTAAACTGGTTAAATCTGTATGAAGAAAACCATGGCTGGCAATTGTAAAAAGAGGATGACTTGAAATAGATCTAATGTCAGTTTCGTTCATTAGTTCACAATACAGGCTGTAATTATTTAACTCGTTCACCTGTATGTTTTCAAATATTTGTTTAAGAACTTGTGACCTTATTTGATAGTTTGATGAATGATATTTATTGGATAGTAATATGTTTGCTTTGTTGACGTATCGCTGATGGATATTTATTTTTTTCTTGTAAAATATTTCTTTGTTTATTGATATGGTTTTTGGACCTATGTAAGAAACTATATCTATAATGTCGTTAAAGATAAAAGGCAAGGATTGTTTTTGAACAGCTGTTACAAAAAATATAGCAGGGGTATTGTATTTTGTAAGTAATGGTGCGGCTAGTAAGGCATTGTTTTTTAACCCATCATCAAAAGTAATAAGCACATTCAGTTTTTCGTGCGATAATTTATTGGTTATTAAATCTTGGTACGATATAAGATGGTAATGTTTTTGTAATAATTTTAAATGTAATTCAAATTGCTTTTCAGTTACAAATCTTGAATTAAATAAATGGGGTTTTTCATTGCATATCCCGTGGTAAACAATTATCCTCACACCTCTTGCATCTTTAATAAATCGAGAGGTTTTATTAAATAGTAAGTAGGATGAATTTATAATAAACTCATTTATTTTTTTTGATATATTTTTGAATTTTAAATTAGTAAATTTCATTAACTGTTTATAGATTATGGTTTTGCTATTTCTATTTCCGTTTCCATTTTTAATAAGGTATGTTTCTCCAATTTTAGCGATTGAAGGATTTATGATTTGTGCTTGATTCATGAATTTAACAGAATTATACACATTCACATAATTACTTTTATATTTTAAACATACTGTTTTTACTATAAATAAAGGTATTCGTTTTCAATTAAATATAACTTATATTTGAATCAACAAGGTGTTTTAATATTTTCAAACATGTTTTATAATTAATAGTTTTAATGATAAACAAATTTAAATTATACAACCAAAAATACTATCCCCATAAATTATTTCATGGACCAGATTGGCTTGTTTTAGGAGTTAATAATACATGTAATTTACATTGTAAGATGTGTGATGTTGGGGTAGATTACAGAGAGAGTAATTTTTACCAAAATTTAGTTGGCACAACTCCGCTTCATATGCCTTTAGATTTGTTTAAAAAAGTGGTGGATCAAGCAGTACAATATTATCCTAATGTTAAATTAGGTTACGCATTTACTGAACCATTGGTTTATAGTCATTTGTATGAATCGTTAAAGTATGCGTCACAAAAAAAAATATTTACTAGTATTACCACAAATGCATTGTCGTTAAAAAAGTGGTCTGATAAATTGATTGATGCTGATTTAAAAGAATTGTATATATCATTGGATGGTCCTTCTGATGTTCATAATGATATCAGAGGATACAAGAATTCTTTTGAAAAAGCAGTAGAAGGAATTGACTATTTATTATCACAGCCCAAGCACCCTAAAATTTCAATTTTTTGCGTGATAACTCAATGGAATATTGGCAGATTAAAAGAATTTATTGAGTATTTTAAAGGTTATCCATTGGAACAGATAGGCTTTATGCATACAAATTATACGCCCGATTCAGTGGCAGATGCACATAATAGTAGGTTTGGAAAGGATTACCTTGCAACGGCTTCAAATATGAAGGATATAGATCTTTCGGCGTATGATTTAAAAAAATTATTTACAGAAATTCAAGAAATAAGAAATATTAGTTACCCTTTTAAAATTTCTTTCTCGCCTGAAATTAGTAATGAGACATCTCTAAATTCTTTTTATCATGAACCTGAAAAGTTTTATGGCAAAAAATGTTATGATATTTTTACTGCTATAATGGTTAAATCAAATGGTGATGTCATCCCTGCTCATGGGAGATGCTATAATTTAACAATTGGAAATTTATATAATGAAAACTTGAAAGAAATTTGGAATAGTAAAGTTATTTCGAAATTTAGAAGAGACGTTACTAAGGAAGGTGGTTTATTACCCGCATGTAGTAGGTGTTGTAGTGCTTTTTCTGATTGATGATTTAAAAAGTTTTATAGATTTTTTTTTATTTTAGCAATGTAATGATATTACTTTTTAATCCTCGCGCCACGAATCATAACCCTCGCATACCTAATAGTGTATTGCAAATTGCAGCAAGTATTAATGGTAAACACGAATGGGTATTAGTAGATGGTAATTTAGAAACAGATCCTTGGAAAAAAATAGATTCTTTTTTATCTCAAGGAAATGTAAAGTATTTTGCGTGTACCGTAATGCCAGGCCCTCAGTTAAAACAAGCTATCCCATTTTCTAAAAAAATAAAAGACAATTATCCAGATATTAAAATTATCTGGGGAGGATATTTTGCATCTAACCAGTATAAAGTATGTTTAGATTCAGGATATATTGATTTTGTTGTAAACGGGCCAGGAGATAATACTTTTCCGCAACTTATAAATGCTTTAGAGAATGATGTAAATTTTGACACTATTAAAAACTTAGTATATAAAAAATTCGATAAAGTTATAAAAACAGCTAAAGAAGAATTGTTGGATTTAGATAAGCTACCTGTTTTGCCTTATGATAAATTGAATGAATTTTATTCTTTACGAAAATTTTTACCTAAAACATATTTGGGAAAAAAAACAATAGCGTATCATAGTAGTTTTGGATGTCCTTTTACCTGTTCATTTTGTGCTGTTGTTCCTATATATAATGCAAGGTGGAAAGGTAAATCAGCACAAGGAATTTATAATGATGTTAAGTTTTTAAAAGACAATTATCAGGCCGACTCTATTGAGTTTCATGATAATAATTTTTTTGTTTCTGAAAAACGTACTGTAGAATTTGCTAAATTGATAGAGAAGGAGAATATGACATGGTGGGGCGAAGCACGTATCGATACAATGGATAAGTACAAAGACGAATCATTAATGGCTATGAGAAAATCCGGATGTAAGATGATTTTTTTTGGCGCAGAGACGGGTAATGATGAAGTTCTTAAAAAGATGGATAAGGGCGGAACACAAACTGGCAGTCAAATTTTGAAATTTGCTGAACGTTTAAAAAAATTCGACATTATCCCTGAATATTCTTTTGTATTGGGAATTCCAGGAGATACAGAAACGCAGGTAAATAAGCAAATTGATGAAGATATTATATTTATAAAAAACGTAAAAGCAATCAATCCAAAAACAGAGATTATTATTTATACCTATAGCCCAGTGCCAACTGAAGGTTCTGATATGTATAATAAAGTTTTAGCAAGTGGATTTAAGTTTCCGAAGGTTTTAGAAGATTGGATTAGCCCAGCATGGGAAAATTTTGATTTACGTAAAAACCCTTTAACTCCTTGGTTAAAACCATATATGATTGATAAGATCAAACAATTCGAAATCGTTTTGAATGGTTATTATCCATCTAATTCGGATATAAGATTGAGTAGCACTAAAAAGATAATTTTAAAAACACTTGCTAGTTGGAGATATCGAACTGATTTTTACAAATTCCCGAAAGAGGTTAGTTTTTTACAACGTATTTGGAAATATCGTCAACCTGAAACAGAAGGTTTTTAATATGCTGAATCGCTTTCAAAAAATATATATGCAAACTTTTGTTAAGCCTTATTTAACGTGGTACTTAAAAAAGGAAAGAATAAGCAAAGTTTGCGGATTAGAATTAGCAGTAAAACCTACTGTTTTTCACCCAAAGTATTTTTTTAGTAGTATTTTTTTATTCGATTTTATTAATACTTTAAATTTAAAAAAGAAGCTATTTTTAGAAATTGGTTGCGGTTCTGGTTTTATTAGTTTATTAGCTTATAAAAAAAATGCAATAGTTACTTGTTGTGATGTTAACGGTTTAGCAATTGATTGTACCAAACAAAATTTTGTAAAAAATTTCAGCCGAAACTTTGAAAAATTTTCAGTTATACAAAGTGATTTGTTTGATAGAATTCCTGTTTTAAATTTTGATATGATTGTAATCAATCCACCTTATTTTTTTGAAAACATTAATTCTGATAATCAATTAGCTTGGAATTGCGGGAAAAATGGAGAATATTTTATTAAACTATTTTCTCAAATGAAAGATTTTATGCATTACCATACAGAAATTTATATGGTGTTGGCTGATAATTGCGAGATTGATCGAATTAAAGCCATTGCTGATGCACAGCATTTTTCGTTTGAATTAGTAGAACAAAAGAAAATCAAGTGGGAAGTCAATTTTATTTTTAAAATTAAATCTATTTAACATATCTTAGATAATAAAAAATTGTATTTGAATCAAATATCTACTATTTCATTTATACAAAAAGAAGTTTTAAAAACGATATTATATTTTGATGTGTTTAGTTATCCATTAAAATTTGATGAAGTTTTTGAGAATATGCCTTTAAAAATAAGTAAGAATGAGCTTTTAAGTAATTTAAATGAATTAGTTAGATATAGATTTATTAAAAAAATAGATGATTTTTATTTGTTAATAATATCAAACGATAATTACGTTGAAAGAAGGTTAATGGGTAATATTAAGGCTATGGATATGTTGCCGAATGCTTATTTGTATAGTAAAAAAATTGCTTCTTTCCCATTTATGTCTGGTGTTTATATTTCAGGTGGTTTATCAAAAAACTATTACGATGAATATAGCGATATAGATTATTTTATTGTTACAAAAAAAAATCGTTTATGGTTGTGCAGAACAATTTTTATGTTGTACTACAAAACGTTATCCCAAAAGAATAAAAACAATTTTTGTTTAAATTATTTTATTTCAGAGTCAGATTTAGTAATCCCCGATAGAAATGATTTTGTGGCTAGAGAACTTGCTTATTTGTTACCAACTGTTAATTATGAGCTTTATCAAGCAATTTTAAATGAAAATAGTTGGTATAAATCTAAATTCGAAAACAAAGAACTTTTGCCTCCATTTAATTGCATTAATACACCAGAACCTTGGAGTAAAAAATTAGTTGAGTTAATGTTCAGCGGTTGGTTTGGAAATTGGATAGATAACTGCTTACTCCATATTACCCTAAAACATTGGCGTAAAAAATATCCAGAAATGAGTCATGAAGATTTTGATTTACAATATCGATCCCGAAAACATGTTTGTAAATATCACTCAAAAGGGCATCAAAATAAAGTGTTAACCATTTGGCAGGAGAAGATTAAGGAATTTGAATATGAATTTAAAATTGCATTAAACTAATTGAAAATTCTTTTTACACATAGTTATTTTTTAAAATTTGATGCTAAACAATTTAAAGCTGCAATGCCTTATCCACCATTAGGCACGTTGTATGCTATGTCATTTTTGCGCGAACATGGTTTTGAAGTTAGATTGTTTGATACGATGTTTTGTAATTCATCAAATGATATTCAATCAATAATAGATTCATACAATCCTGATGTCTTTATTAGTTATGACGATGGGTTTAATTATTTAACCAAAATGTGTTTAACTAATATGCGAGAGGCTTGTTTTGATATGCAAGCTTATGCTAAATCAAAAAGTTGTAAAGTAATAACATCTAGTTCTGACGCTACGGATCATGCAGCTGAATATTTAAAAAATGGGGCAGATTTTGTTATTTTAGGCGAAGCGGAACAAACAGCATTAGAGTTGTGTAATGCCTTTAAAAACAATACATCGGTTGATTTGATACCTGGAATTGCTTTGTTAAAGGATAATGCAGTAATAAAAACTAATGCGAGAATAGTAATAAAAGACTTGGATGTATTGCCGCCTCCAGCTTGGGATTTAATCGATGTAAGTCCTTATAAAAAAATGTGGATGGAAAATCATGGTTATTTTTCATTAAATTTTGTAACTACTAGAGGTTGTCCTTATAAATGTAATTGGTGTGCAAAGCCAATTTATGGTAATCGTTATAATTCTCATAGTCCTGAGAACGTGGTGTTGGAAATAAAAAAATGGCAGCGAAAATTTGGATTTTCACATATTTGGTTTGCTGATGATATTTTTGGTTTAAAACCAAATTGGCTCAAGGATTTTGAGTTTTATATTAATAAAGAAAATGTTTCAATAAATTATAAAATTCAAAGTCGAGCAGATTTATTACTAAAAGAGGATAATATTAAACACCTTGCTAATAGCGGTTGCTCAATGGTGTGGATGGGAGCCGAGAGTGGATCGCAAAGAATATTAGATGGAATGGATAAAGGCACTAAGGTTGAACAGATTTATAGCGCTACTCATTTATTAAAGAAACATAAAATACAGGTATCGTTATTTTTGCAATTAGGTTATTTAGGAGAAACAATAGATGACATTAATTTGACCATAAAAATGGTTAAAGATTTATTGCCGGATGATATTGGGATTTCAGTTTCTTACCCTTTACCTGGAACTGTATTTTACGAAAAAGTGAAAGAACAATTAAAAGAAAAAAGTAATTGGACAGATAGTGATGAATTAGCAATAATGTTTAATAGCACTTATAAACCTATATTTTACAAGCAATTACAACGTTATATTCATAAAGTTTACCGAAAACAGATAGGTATTCAATCTTTTAAAAAATTATTTTCAAATCCGTCTAAACTATATTTAAAAAATGCACTTTCCTTAATTCACATTATTCCTAATGAACAAATTGAAAAATGGAAGCTGAAACAAATTGAACCAGATGCAGTCAGAAGTCTTTGATATATACGCCAAAACATACGATGAACATTTTACCAATTCATTAATTGGGATGGCACAACGTGAGCAAGTGTATGAGCATGTTTCTAGAAGATTTTCTGATAATATAAAGAATGTTTTGGAAGTTAATTGTGGTACGGGACAAGATGCTTTATGGTTTTCTGAAAAAGGAGTTACAGTCTTGTCAACTGATATTTCTGAGGGAATGATTGAAATCGCTAAACGAAAAGTGAATAATAATAAGGTTGAATTTAAGCAAATTGCAAGTCAGCAAATAGATGTTTTATTTCCAGATATGTTCAATTTAATTTTCTCGAACTTTGGCGGATTAAATTGTTTAAATCACAATGAGCTCATTGATTTTAAAAAGGGATGTAGTAAACTTCAGCAAAAAGATGACCTATTAATTTTTGTTATTATGGGAACCCAATGTTGGTGGGAACAATTATATTTTAAATTTAAAAAGGATAAAATTAAAGCTAATCGTAGGCTTAATAAATTAGGTGTTGAAACTGTGATTAATGATAAAAATTTTTTGACGTATTATTATACTCCAAATTATTTTAAGGAATTGTTTTTTGATGGATATGATTTTCTACAAGTTAAGCCTATTGGATTGTTTGTGCCGCCTTCTTATTTAGAACCATATTTTGTGAATAGAGAAATTTTGTTTAACTTTTTAAAATGGTTAGATAAACTATTAGGTAAATTTTCTTTTTTATCTAATTACGCTGATCATTATATAATTGTATTTAAAAAAAAATAAAAGTGTATTTTTAAATAGATGAAACTACTTTTTACACATGGTTATTTTTTAAGCGAGGATCCTAAAGAACTTCAAATTATGAGGCCATATGTGCCGTTAGGTATTTTATATATATCCTCTTATTTAGAAAAACATGGTATTAAGAATGAAGTTTTTGATTCTACGTTTTCTTCACTTGATAGATTGAAAGAACAGCTTGTTTTATCAACTCCTGATGTTGTTGCCATTTACACGAATTTAATGACTAAACTTAATGTGCTTAAAATCATTAAGTTTATTAAAACCGAGCCTGTATTAAAAAATACACAAATAATATTAGGCGGCCCTGAGGTAAGAAATCACATCGAAAATTTTTTAAACTACGGGGCTGACTTTATTATTATTGGCGAAGGTGAGGAAACTACTTTGGAGTTGATTAATTTTTTAGATAATTCTTCAAATTTGTTACTTGGAGTGAATTCAAATAATGAAACACTTAAGTCGATTAAAGGCATAGCTTATTTAGAAAAAGGAAAAGTAATCAAAACACACGAACGCCCTTTAATTAAAGATATTAATGTATTACCATTACCAAGCAGAGAGAAAATTGATTTTCAACCCTATTTAAATGGCTGGAAAAAACACCATGGCTATAGTATGATGAGTGTAAGCACAATGAGAGGCTGCCCTTATACTTGTAAATGGTGTAGTAGGGCAGTTTATGGCGGCACTTATCGTCGCCGCTCAGCTCAATTGGTTGCTCAGGAAATGAAACATATTAAACAGGTTTATAATCCTGATATGATTTGGTTTGTGGATGATGTATTTACAATTCATCATAAATGGCTATCAGATTTTGCAACTGAGGTTAAAAAGCAAGATGCTATGATTCCTTATGAAATTATTTCTCGTGCAGATAGATTAAACGAAGTGGTAATTAAAACATTAAAAGATAGTGGCTGTTTTAGAGTATGGGTTGGGGCTGAAAGTGGCTCTCAAAAAATTATTGATGCAATGGATAGGCGTGTTGATGTAATGCAAACCCGTAAAATGATTCAACTTGCTAAACAGCATGGTATAGAGGCAGGTACATTTATAATGTTAGGTTATCCAGGAGAAACAAAGCAAGATATTAAAGAAACTATAGAGCATTTAGTGCAAGCAAATCCATCACAATATACAATAACAATTGCTTATCCAATAAAAGGGACGGAATTATATAATGAAGTTAAAAATGATTTTTTAAATCAACGTTTAGAATGGGAAACGTCAACTGATAGAGACATTGATTTTAAACGAACTTACTCTAAAAAATATTATCAATATGCGATACAATGGGTTATGAATGAAGTATATTTGCGAACCAAGAACAAAAATCCATTTAAAATCCCTTACTTAAAATTTAAATCATTACAGTATCAATTACAAATGGAAATGAATAAATTATAAATCCTTTCTATTAATTTTTTATATGCAAGAAACTAATGAACAACTTATTGAGACAAAAGAAATAAAGACGTTTCTTTTTAAATACAAATACAAACTATTACGTAATGCAATTATAGCTGCTGTTTTAACTGCTGTTACTACTTTTTTTATTCCAAAGGAATATAATTCTTTTGGAATAGTATATCCTACATCTTCCCCATCTTTAGAGATTTCGATTGAGAATCAAAATTTTGGATATGATGTTGAATCAGATCGTATTATTCAGATTTTACAATCGCAAATAATTAAAGATTCAGTTTCTGCTAAATTTAATTTGATAGATTATTTTGAAATTGATAAAAATGATATAGAATCACGAGACAAACTTTCTAAAAAGTTTAAATCATGCATTCAATTTGAACGTACAAATTATATGTCGGTAATGATTTCGGCACAAACCAAAGACCCTGAATTGTCTGCAAATATCGTTAATTACATTATTGATAAAGTTAATGAAAGAAGGGAACTGATTTATAAGCAAAATGTAAAACTAGCGTATGATAAAACGTTACTTGAATTTAATTTTCAAAAACATTTAACGGATTCGATATTAAGTATTTTAAAAACAGATTTAGAAACGCTTAATTTATCAGGATTATTAGTTTTAGCATCAAACCCGCAATTAAATTTAAATGATTTGTCTTTTAAACAAAATAAATTAGAAAATATAAATATTGGTGTCAATATTATTAATTATCGTCACCAATTAGATTGCCAAGTTGATGTAGAGAATAAGATGAAAAAGATAAAAAAAACACTTGATAATCCAATACCTAAACTCTATGTAATTGATACTGCCCAACCTTATTATAAGAAAGTGTTTCCATCTTATTCTGCTAATGTAATTACTGCTATCTTATTAACGTTGTTTGTCTCTACTATTGTTTTGTTTAGTCGTAAAGAAAATAATTAGTCAATTGAAAAGTTCTATCATAAAAAAATATGCTGATTTATTATATGTAATTCCATTATTAATAATACTTAATAGTGTTTTTTTGAATAATAAAACAGATGTGTCATTTTTTATATTAGATGCAATAATTATTATACTTGCATTATATGTATTATATAAGTTTAAGGATTATGTTTTACACATTCTTGCATTTTTAGTTCCCTTTAGCTTTCAAACAAAAATTGGTTTTGGCGCTAAATTAAATTTCCCTTCAGAAATTATTTGTATTATTTTGACGTTTTATGTTTTTATAAAATTCATTACAAATTTAAAAATCCCTAAATCGTTTTTATTTCATCCAATTACTATTATATTATTTATTGATATTTTATGGCTTACCATAACAAGTTTTTTTAGTGAGTTAACTGATGTGTCTGCAAAGCGTACTATTGTTAGGATTGTTTATATTGTTGTTTATTATTACTTATTTAATGAACTGTTTCGAAAAGATTTAAAAAACATTGTTTCAATTTTCTCCTTGCATGTTTTAGGAATGATTTACCCAATTATCCATACAACGGTTGTTCATTCCACTTTGTATTTTTCTACTAAAGGTTCATCAATTGCTTGTCAGCCTTTTTATAATGATCATACAATTTATGGAGCTTGTTTGGCCATGGTTTTCCCGTTTATTATTTATTATCTATTAAATACTATTACTGATAAACAAAAAAAATATATCGTATTTGCGACTTTAATTTTGGGTATATTTTCTTTGGCTGTATTTTTATCGTATTCTCGAGCGGCATGGATTACTTTGATTTTGGCATTTATTGTTTTTTTAGTAATAAAATTTAAAGTAAAAGCTGCGTATTTATATTTTGTTGGATTTTTCTTTGCCACCTGTTTGGTTGTGTTTTGGCCTAATATTAAGGAATATTCGCAAAGTAATAAGGAAATTAGTCATACAGATAATATTGGTATGCATTTTAAATCTGTGGTTAATGTTAATAAAGCCGACATGTCTAATTCTGAAAGAATCAACAGATGGAAATGTGCGTGGCGAATGTTTTTAGATAAACCTGTTTTAGGTTTTGGACCAGGCACATATCAATTTTTTTATGGACAATTTCAGCAACGCGCCGACATGACTTATATTAGTACATTTAAGGGAGATAAAGGTCATGCACATTCTGAATATTTAAATTATTTGAGTGAAACTGGTTTGATAGGAGCCTTGAATTTTTTAGCATTAATTATCTTAACAGGTTATTATGGGGTTACTAATTATTACAAATCCCCGGATGAATTAAATAAATACATGTCATTATTTTTATTTCTAGGCTTTTTCACATATGCAATTCATGCTTTTTTTAATGGCTTTTTAGAATCTGATAAAATTGCAATGCCGTTTTTTGTATCTATTACTGCAATTGTATCTATAAGCATTAAACTAAAAGAATTAAATGGAAATAATATTGCAATTAAAAACTCACGTCTAGGCTAACCCAAAACTGAAAATAATCAGCATGAAAACCTTCAGCATCACGACTCATTATTGCAGGCGTTAAACCTACTCTAAAGAAAAATCCATCATCATGTCGTTGGTATCTGTATCCGCAACGCCAAATGCTAAATAGAATATTTTCCCAAAAATAGGCGTCAGTTTGATTTGACCTTTTATTATATCTTAGTTGTATGGTCGCACCAAGCCCTAAATCTTCATTTATAAAACATTCAAATCTTTCAAACGCTAAAATTTTGCCTGAACACTCATTTTTTCCTTATTAATAAAGTCTATCTCTTCCGCATCACGATTTTTATTTAAAAACTTTTCAAGTCTATCTTTGTAAGTTTTATAATATTGCTCAAAAGGAGTCATTTTTTCTTGAATGCTTCTAATAGAAGAGAATTAAATTTATAATAAATTTAAAATAAAATTAGATAAAGAAAATCTATCATTAAATTTACATTTTAGCAAATAGGTTTCATAGTTCAACGGATAGAACGAGGGTTTCCTAAACCCTAAATGAAGGTTCGATTCCTTCTGAGACCACTCGAAGGGACAAAGCAATATTTTTGTTTTGTCCCTTTTTTTATTTCCTTTAAAACCCTTGTCAATATTGGTAATTCGAGGTCTTCGATTTTTAAATTCGTGAGTTCGAACTTTTTTCGTAAAACATCATTTTTAGCCTAGTATCTTAAAGGGATTCGAACTTTTCTAAATTAGATTTCTCTACTTTGTACGTCTGAAATTCGAGCCTATAAAAAAGCCCTCCTAAGAGGGCTCAATTTATTTAGAACAAAAATGAAACGTATTATCAGTTCAAGTATAGTAGAAAATATCATATACTAGAAGAAATTAGGGGCTATTTCCATCCGCCTCCAAGAGCTTTGTAAATATTTACAAGTGCGCTAAACTGACGCTGTTTTACACCAATTAGTTCAATTTTTGAATCAAGTGAATTTTGTTGAACTAATAATACTTCAATATAATTTGCTCTTCCGGTTTTAAATAACGCAGATGAAGCATCAATCGCTTGTGATAATGCAGTAACTTGATTTGATTTGAATTCTTCGATTTTTTCAAGGTTTCTAATCTTCGCCAGTTCATTATAGACTTCAATGTAACCATTCAAAATCACCTTTTGGTAGTTGAATAAAGCTTCTTGTTGTGCAGCATTTGCAGATTTAAACTCTGCTTTTATTGCGTTGCGATTTAGGAGAGGCGCAATCAAGCCGCCAGCGGCAGTATAAGCCAGTGACTGAGGCAGTAAAACTGCTTTGTAACCCTGAAAACCTAACATTCCCGTTATGTTTAATGACGGATAAAATGCTGCTTTCGCTGCCTTTAAATCGGCTTTTGAAGCCATTAATTCATATTCTGCTTGCCTTAAATCAGGACGGTTTTTTAATAAATCGGAAGGGATACCTGTATTGGGAACAATGCTTAAAGGTTTATTGAAATCCGTCTTCTCACGCTTGATGGTTTGAGGATAACGGTTTAATAAATAATTGATCCGGGTTTCAATCTCAGTAATACTTTGCAAAGTTTCATATTCCAAAGCTTTTGAACTGTTTAGTTGAGCTTCAAATTGTTTTACTTCTAATTCATTTGCAACGCCTGCTTCTTTTTGTAC
The DNA here is from genome assembly GCA_044352985.1 of Bacteroidia bacterium. Classification (GTDB taxonomy): domain Bacteria; phylum Bacteroidota; class Bacteroidia; order B-17B0; family Aurantibacillaceae; genus JADJDM01. The sequence continues at coordinate 21,942 of JBILCU010000002.1, read as the reverse complement.
AGAAACTAAATCAAAAGCACTCTGTTGAATTTTAATTGACTCACGAATGATTTCCAACTCATTATCTAATACAAGCAATTCATAATAAGAGTTGGCAACTTCAGCAATGAGATTCGTAGTAATAAGATTCTTACCTTCTACACTTGAAAGATAACGAGCTAAAGCAGCACGTTTTTTATTTCTCAGTTTACCCCACAAATCAATTTCCCAGGATGCTTGTAAACCCATGTAATAGTCGGGTAAATAGGTTGGGATAATTTTACCGGGTTCAATTTCAGTTGTTCGATTACCTGCATCATCCATTGTATAGTAACCAAATCTGCGACCTAAATAATTTACATTTGCATTTACGCTTGGAAATAAAGCCCCTTTACTTGAACGAACATAAGCTTTTGAGGCTTCCATTTTTTGCAGAGCAATGTGTAAATCAAGATTGTTTTTTAAAGCCATATCAATTAATTCTATCAAATTGGGATCAGTAAAATACAGCTTCCAATCTATGCTCGCAGAATTAGCAGTATCCTTCACATCAGAAAAGGATACAGGCATATTTTTAATAGTGTTATTTTCTAACGGTTTAGTGGTTTTGCAACTTGTGGCAAGGATGAACAATGCCAAAGTGTAAACTGTTATAGTATTTCTAAATTTCTTCATAGTTTAAATTACTTCGGTGAATGGTTTTTCTTCTTTCGTGCCTTTTTTTGAAAATTTTTCGGCTATCGTTGCAAAAATCACATAAAGTCCGGGAATAATAACGACACCAAATATTGTCCCAAATAACATACCTCCTGCTGCTGCTGCCCCAATGGTTTTATTACCAACCGCTCCTGCACCACTTGCAAATAATAGAGGTATTAATCCTGCAATAAAAGCAAAAGAGGTCATTAAAATAGGGCGTAGCCTTTCTGTAGCTCCTTCGATGGCTGCTTGCAATGGTGTTTTACCTTCCCTATGCCTAAGCGCAGCGAACTCAATAATTAAAATGGCATTTTTACCTAATAAACCAATAAGCATGATCATTGCCACTTGTGCATAGATGTTGTTTTCTAAACCCATCATTAATAATAACAGGAACGCTCCAAAAATTCCGGTGGGCAATGAAAGGATAACCGGCATTGGTAATAGAAAACTTTCGTACTGCGCTGCTAAAACTAAATACACAAAGAGTAAACAAATTATGAAAATGTAAATGGCTTCATTTCCTGCTTGTACTTCATCTCGTGTAATACCTGCCCAATCAATATCGTAACCCTTTGGTAATTTTGTTTTAGCAACTTCCTGAATAGCTTTAATTGAATTACCACTACTATAGCCTTCGTTTGCTTCGCCATTTAATTCGGCTGATGGATACATATTGTAACGTGTAATTTGATCTACTCCATACATTTTTTCTACACTCATAAATGCAGATAATGGAACCATTTCTCCTTTATCATTTTTTACGGTTAGTTTTAAAATATCGTCAGGCTTTGCTCTATATTGTGGCAATGCTTGTACCATTACTTTATACATTTGTCCGAAACGAATAAAATTTGTTGCATACTCGCTTCCTAATAAAGTTTGTAAAGTTGCCATTGCATTATTTACAGTAACGCCTTTTTTAGCTGCCATGTCGTTATCAAAGTATAGCATGAATTGCGGATAACTTGCGTCAAAAATGGTAAAGGCACTTGCAATTTCAGGACGAGCTTTTAAATCGGACATAAATTGATTTACAACTTTTTCCATTTCTTTAAAATCTCCTCGTCCCGTTTTGTCTAGCAATCTTAATTCAAAACCGCTGGCATTACCATAACCCGGAACTGCAGGAGGTGGAAAGAATTCGATATTTGCATCTTTAATATGCTTTGTTTTTTCAACTACGAGTGCAATAATATCATCAACCAATTCTTTTCGGTTATCCCAACTTTTTAAATTGATTAAACAAGTACCGTATGTTGCACCTGTACCATCTGATAAAATATTTGTACCTGCTAATGAAGAGACAGATTCAATGGCATCAATTCCTTCGCATACTTTTTGCACTTCGTTTACAACAGCTTTTGTTCGTTCTAAAGTTGAACCTGATGGTGTAGTGATACTTGCATAAAACGTACCTTGATCTTCATTTGGAATAAATCCCGATGATAAAAAACGACCTAACAATCCAGTACCAAAACAAAAAATAAGTAAAATAGAAAAGGTTACTACTCTTCTATTAGCTATTAAGCCTAATAATGCTTGGTACTTTTTTGATAAGCTATTGTACCATTCGTTGAAACCATCGTAAAAGCGTGTTAGTTTATTTTTTTTCTTGTGTTGTTGATGAGGATTTTTTAATAGCATGGCGCACAATGCAGGCGTTAATGTTAATGCAATAACACCTGACAGCACAATAGCAACAGCCATTGTTAAAGAGAACTGTCGATAAAAAATACCTGATGGACCCGACATAAAAGCAACAGGAATAAATACTGCCGACATTACTAAAGTAATAGCGATGATTGCTCCGCTAATTTCTTTCATGGCTTGTTCAGTCGCTTTCATTGCGCTTATACCTGATTTTTCCATCTTGGCATGTACAGCTTCTACCACAACAATGGCATTATCGACTACAATACCTATGGCAAGTACTAATGCAAACAATGTAATGAGGTTTAATGAGAAGCCCATTAATTGCATAAAGAAAAGTGTTCCGATTAATGAAACTGGAACTGCTATCGCAGGAATAATGGTTGAACGAAAATCTTGTAAGAAAATAAATACTACTAATGCCACTAGTAAAAACGCTTCAATAAGTGTTCTAACAACTTCGTGAACAGAGGCATCTAAAAAGCGAGATACGTCGTAACTTACCTCATAATCCATTCCTTTTAGAAAGGTGGATTCTTTCATTTCCTCTAGGCGTTTTTTTACTTTACTAATTACCCTACTTGCATTAGAACCCGGTAATTGTTTTAGCATCACTGATGCCGCAGGTTTACCATTTAATTTTGCTTCAACGTCAAAGTATGTTGTTCCAAATTCAACATCTGCTATATCTTTTATTCGCAATATTTCTCCATTTTCATTTGCACGAAGTGCAATGTTTTCATATTGCTCTTTTGTATTGTACTTACCTGTATATTTAATTACATATTGTAATGCTTGAGCTTTTTTATCTGAACTTTCGCCAACCTTTCCCGGTGCAGCTTCTATATTTTGTTCATCTAATGCTTCTAATACTTCGGCTGTAGAAACATTGTAGGTGAGCATTTTATCGGGCTTTAACCAAACACGCATGGCATATTCTTTTGCGCCTAAAATATCTGCATAACCAACGCCTTCAATACGTTTTAAATCAGCCAATATATTAATGTCGGCAAAGTTGTACAGGAATTTTTCTTGTAAAGCGGTGTCTGTACTATAAATGTTTAAGTACATTAACATCGCATTTTCTTCTTTGGCTATTTTTACACCATTTCTAATTACTTCCGCAGGAAGTTCGCCCATCACGGCAGCAACTCTATTTTGTACGTTTACCGCAGCTACATCAGGGTTTGTTCCTACTTCAAAAATAATTTGAACTACACCAACACCATCATTTCCTGCATCGGATGACATGTATTTCATACCTGGTACTCCATTTATAGCTCGTTCTAAAGGCACAATAGCTGCTTTGGTAACTGTTTCTGCATTTGCCCCAGTGTATTCTATTGTAACATTTACCTCTGGAGGTGCGATATTTGGAAATTGAGCCATTGGTAATTGCGTTAATGCTAACGACCCCAATAGCGTTATAATTAGAGATATTACAATAGATAGAACAGGTCTATGTATGAATTTTGAAATCATAATACTTTATTATTAGTTTAATATTAACCTGATTTATTTTATTTGTTGCGATAGCATTTCTTTATCAGAGATTAATTGAGGAACTATTTTATCCCCTTCTTTAACTCGTTGTATGCCCTCGTATATTATTTTATCTGTTGGTAATAAACCTGATTCAACTACATATAAAGATGGTAACCTAAATTTTGGTACAAAGCTTTTCATGTGTACAACATTGTCTTTATCTACTACAAACACATAGTTTATTTCTTGAATTTCAAATGTTGATTTTTGCGAAATGATCATCGCATCTTTTAATTCATTTCTTAAACGCACTTTGCCGCTAGAGCCGTGTTTTAAAATACCTTCTGGGTTTGAAAATCTTGCTCTAAACGCTATGTTTCCTGTGGTTTTATCAAATTCTCCATCAACTGTTTCAACAAAACCTTTTTGCTTGTGGAGTTGGTTATTTGCTAAAACTAAGCTTACTTGATTTTTTTCTTCTGAAGTTTTTATAGATATAAAATCTAAGTATTCCTTTTCAGAAACATTGAAGTAAGAGAAGACCTCTTTATTATCAGAAATAGAAGTTAGTAATGTGCCTTCATCAATTAGACTTCCCATTTTGTTTGGTATGCGGTTAATAATGCCATCAAATGGGGCTTTAATTTCTGTAAACGAAAGGTTTAATGCCGCATTTGACTCATCAGATTTTGCTTCATCAATTTTAGCATTGGCTGCATCCAGTTTAGATTGCGCCATTTCTAACTCAGTTTTAGAAACAACATTTTTATCTACTAAGGTTTGAATATTCTTCACATCCAATTCCGCAGCTTTGGCTTCGGCAATAGCACTTTTCAATGATGCTTTTGCTTTAATAAGCGCCTCTTTATATTCTTTACTACTAATGCTAAAAAGCAATTGCCCTGCTTTTACAGGTTTACCCTCATCCACATGTATGGCTTCAATAAAGCCTTTAACTCTTGACCTCAATTCAACATTTTGTACCGATTGAATATCGGCTACATACTCCTGAGTATAAATGGTATCAATAACAATTGGGTTTGTTACAGGAAATTTTTCCTCGGTGTTATTGGTTTCTTTATCAGTTGAACATGCCATTAACGTAATGGCACACACGCTAAAAAGCATGAATGTTTTTTTCATAATTTTTTTAATTAGTAAGATTTGAATAGAAATAAGTTCGCCGTGAAATACGGGTACTTAAATAAAAGAAATGGAAAAAAAAATTACGCTTGGGGAGGGCGTGGAATTATATCAAAACATGGGTTTTGAAAAGAAACGATATACTCAGGAGAGTAAACGCGATCAATTTCAGTAGTGGCAAAATTGATATGCGAAAAGTTTTGTGTAATTAAATTTATTTTTTTGAAATCCAATGCGCCACCATCTTCTTGGTCGGGTTCATCATGCTCGGTAATGGCATTTTCAATCCCAACCCATTTTTCAAGAACTAACTCTACAAAGGATTCCTGATCGTTAACTGCTAAATCTTCTGGCACGTAATCAGGAGCAGCATCTTTGGTGTCAACAGATAAGTTGAATATATGCAATGCCATCAGAATGCAGAAAAAACGAGTAATTATATGGTCCCTAAAGAATTTCATTTATTAGTTGCAAAAGTAATAGATTTATACTCAGTAACTGTTAAGAATTTATAATTTTTTGGAATAGCTCTAATTAAGTCCGCTTATTGAAAGAATACTTCATTTTGTTTTCCTTGATGAAAGGTCAAAAAATCCTTCCTTCTCTTCAGTACCCGAAACCAGACTCGAACCCCATTTATTACTATTAGTCGCACTCATTAATTGAAAAAATGCATAGCCCTCCGTTTTTTCTGAATCCAAATTTGCGGTACACCGAAGAGTTTTAGCATTTAGCCATTTTAGTCTCTCCGTTTTTTTGTCCTAATCAACCTTAGTGAATTCATATTTAACTTTGTTCTAAATTCCGGTGGAGTTTGACCAATTTTTCAAGATCCTCTAAAAAAGAGTTCGAAAAAATGTCGGTGGAGTCCATTTTTTCAAATTTAATCATATCAATTTGATTTTAAAATAGATATTTCTCACTCTATAGTTATAAAATCAATTTGACTATAAGATGTCAAGATGCTTAAATTTCGTAAATTCACACTTTTATATAAATTAAATTTTGATTTTTGTTTAATTTATTTAAATTTGTCTTAAACAAAATTAATTATGAAATTAGTTACTTCTGATAATCCATTTTTGCCTGGAAAATTACTTGCTTCTATTAATAATCCTAGTGATTTAAAAAAATTAAACGACGAGGAATTAATTCAATTAAGCAATGAATTAAGACAATATATTGTTGATTTAGTTTCTGTAAAAGGTGGACATTTTGGTGCCAGTTTAGGTGTGGTTGAACTTACAGTAGCTCTACATCATGTCTTTAATACTCCGTCAGACCAATTGGTTTGGGATGTTGGTCATCAAGCTTATGGACATAAAATATTAACAGGTAGAAGAGATCAGTTTCATACCAATCGTAAATACAATGGAATTAGTGGGTTTCCTAAGCGTTCAGAAAGTGAATACGATACATTTGGCGTAGGTCACTCTTCTACATCAATTTCAGGTGCTTTGGGTATGGCTGTTGCCAGCCGTCATTTAGGTATTAAAGAAAAACAACATATTGCAGTTATTGGAGATGGTGCAATGACTGCAGGATTAGCTTTTGAAGGTTTAAATCATGCAGGTGTAGAAAATGCAAATTTACTAGTTGTGCTAAACGATAATTGTATGAGTATCGATCCAAATGTTGGAGCATTAAGAGAATACCTAACCGATATTACAACTTCTCACACTTACAATAATGTTAAAGATGAAGTTTGGAAACTATTAGGTAAATTTAGTAAATTCGGAAAAAGTGCGCAGGAGATAGCATCCAAAATTCAAACGGCTATCAAAACCTCATTTCTAAAACAAAGTAATTTATTTGAATCTTTAAACTTTAGGTATTTCGGACCAATTGATGGTCATGATGTTGTACATCTTACAAAAGTTTTAAATGATTTAAAAGATATTCCAGGTCCTAAAATTCTTCACATATTAACTACAAAAGGGAAGGGTTATAAGTTCAGTGAAGAAGGCAATCAAACAGTGTGGCATGCACCAGGTATTTTTAATAAAGAAACAGGTGAAATTGTTAAAGTAACTCCAAAATCTCCTCAGCCTCCAAAATATCAGGATGTTTTTGGGCATACTATTGTTGAATTGGCTGAGAAAAACAACAAAATTATGGGTATTACGCCCGCAATGCCATCAGGTTGTTCTTTAAACATTATGATGAAAGCCATGCCTGATCGCGCTTTTGATGTAGGTATTGCTGAACAGCATGCAGTAACTTTTTCGGCAGGTTTGGCAACACAAGGATTAATTCCGTTTTGTAATATCTATTCATCTTTTATGCAACGCGCATATGATCAGGTAATACATGATGTTGCCTTACAAAATCTACATGTTGTTTTTTGTTTAGATAGAGGTGGTTTAGTTGGTGCTGATGGCGCTACTCATCATGGTGCTTATGATATTGCTTTTTTTAGATGCATACCAAATTTAATTGTTTCGTCGCCGATGAACGAATCTGAATTAAGAAATCTAATGTATACATCCCAATTACCTGAAAATGCAAAACCTTTCAGTATCCGTTACCCGAGAGGAAATGGTGTAATGGCAGATTGGAAAACTCCTTTTGAAAAAATTGAGATAGGTAAAGGCAGAAAAATAAAATCAGGTAAAGATGTTGCAGTTTTAACATTTGGTCCGGTAGGCAATGTGGCAATTAATGCTATTGAAAAAGCGGAGCAAAATGGACTTTCTGTAGCGCATTATGATTTGCGTTTTGCTAAACCAATTGATGAAGAATTATTACATGAAGTTTTTTCAACTTTTGATAAAGTTATAACAATTGAAGATGGATGTATTATGGGTGGTGTTGGTAGTGCAGTAATTGAATTTATGACTGATAATAGTTACACTGCTAAAGTAAAACGACTTGGTATACCGGATTCATACATAGAACATGGTGAACCTCACGAACTTTGGAAAGAATGTGGTTTTGATGAAGATTCCATTTTCAATGAGATTTTAACTATCTGCACCAAAGAACAAAAAAAATGGAAAAGAAAATTAGTAAACGAAAAGTAAGTTTTATAATTTATTTTTAAGAACTAATGACGCTTTTACATTAACTAATGTATGATTCACGTTGAAAAATTATCCGAATTAAAAGGCCATTCAGGTGCTGTTTATTCTCTTTCTAAAGGATTGTTTTCTAGTGGTGTTTTTAGTGCAAGTGGCGATAAAATGCTTGCAAATTGGGATTTAGATAATTTTCAGTTTTCAGGTTTTTCTGTAAAATTGCCATCTATAGTTTATTCTGTACTGTACAGAGAAGATAATCAAACCTTGTGGATTGGTACATTCACGGGCCATATTCATATTATTGATGTTTCAACAAAAACTGAAATAAAATGCCTTCAACTTAATAAAGGTGGCATTTTTAAAATCATACATGTTGCTTCTCATAACAATATTTTCATTTCTACTGCTGCAGGTTGTTTTGTTGTATTAGATGAAAAAAATTATACAGTTAAAAAGGAATTTCAATTGTCTTCTCTGAAGCTTAGGAAAATTGAAATAGAAGAGAAATTAAATCGTTTTTATATAACTGATGGCACCGGTGATTTTCATGTTTTTGATTTAAATTCATTAACTAAAATTGCTACTATTAAAGCTCATAAAGATTCTTGTAATGCTTTATTAATTCATCCAAAACTACCATATTTAATTACAGGAGGTAAGGATGCTTTTTTAAATGTAATTGATAAAAATTCATTTGAAATAGTAAAATCTATACCAGCTCATAATTATGCAATTTATGATATTGTTTTTTTAAATGGGCTAAATTTATTGGCTACAGCAAGTAGAGATAAAACCATTAAGTTATGGGATGCAAATAGTTTCGATTTTTTAGTGCGAATCAGTAGAGAAAATTATGACGCGCATTCTCATTCAGTGAACTCACTTTATTGGGTAGAAAATAAAAATATGCTATTTAGTGCAGGAGACGATCAAAAAATCAACATCTGGAAAATTACAAACTCAACTATTTAAATAGCTTGATTTAGTTACAATTTTTAATGCTTTCAACTAAAGCACCTTCTTTTAATGAATAGGTGCAGCAGAAAAAATGATTGATTTGAGAATTGGTTAGTATGAATTTTGCAAGCAAAAAGGAAATAACAATCATGTCAACACGCATAGGAATTAAGCCTTTCATCTCTTTTCGCTGAGCTTGAGTTGAACGAATAATTTTTTTATGTAATGAATTAAAATGGTCTAAATTAATTTCATAGGTAACTGAGTTTTCAAGTATACCTGTTTCACCATGTAATGCAGCCAGCATATCCACAAAACTATCAAAAGCTCCTGAGGTGCCAACTAATGTTTTGGGTTGATGTATTGTTAGTTGATCTATTAAATCAGTTAAAGAATGAGATAAATAGTCGTTTATTTTTGTTAAAGTTGAATTTGAAATAGGGTCTTCCGGCTGAAATTGTTGTAAAAGCCTAGCTGCACCAAGCGGATAGCTTTTTTTCCATATTAAATTATTTTCTTTAACAATAATAAATTCAGTACTTCCACCTCCAATATCCATAATGAGTGCATTTTTTGTGCGCTCAGCATCTGCATATGTTGCTCCAGCGAAAATTAATTCAGCTTCTCGTTCACCATCTATAATTTCAATTTCAATACCTGTTAAGCTTTTAATTTGTTCAGCAAATAAATTCCCGTTTGATGAAGAACGAATAGCCGAAGTGGCTAATGCTTTAACCCGAATTACATTTAGTTCAATAATTTTTTGATGATAAATTTTTATGGCATCTAAACCTCTTTTAAAAGGTATTTCAGAGATATACCCTTGATTTATTGATCCTTCACCTAATTTTACTGGAATTCTGTCTGAATGTATTTTTTTAAATAATCCCTTTTCATTTATCTCAGCAATTAATAAATTGAATGTATTGGTTCCTAAATCTATAATTGCAATTCTCATCTTTTGTTTATTAAACTCAATTTACAAAAATAAAAACAAATTAATTATGGTTTTTTAGCTGAAGTTTGATGACGTATCTTACTTAAAAATTCAGGAGTGATTCCAAGGTATGCTGCAATTTGATTTTGCGGTAAGCGTTGCATAAACTTTGGGTATTTTTTTGCAAAATTATTGTATCGTATAGCAGCTGGTAAACTAATATATTCTAAAATTCTTTGCTGAAAACTAACTAATCCTTTTTCAGTAATAATCCTAAAATAGCGTTCAAATTTTGGGCATCTGTCAAATAATTCGAGTTGGTGTTCTCTTGATAGTAAAGCAATATGAGAGTTTTCGATGGCATCAATTATTAAATAGCCTTTGTTTTGAGATGTAAAACTCATCATGTCTGCAATCCACCAATCCTCTACTGCAAATTGTAATATGTGTTCAAATCCATTTTCATCAATACTATAGGCCCTTAAGCATCCAGAAAGTACAAATGCGCAATGAGTACTGATATCGCCTTCTTGTATAAAAAAATCGCGTTTTTTAATTTGTTTAGAACTAAGGTAATGTACGAATAAATTTTTTTCGTAATCAGTTAACGAAATGTGTTTTTGAATATTATCAATTAGTAATTGATACATCGTTTTTTAGTTTAAAAATTGAATAAGATAAAATAGTATTTTCGTTAAATATAATGCCAAATTAATAAAATAATGGTTGCAACAATTTTACATAAAGGAAAAACAATTCGAGTTGATTTTTTTAATCCCATTGATATTTCAATGCCATTGGATGCAGATGATAAACGAACTAAAGCATGGTATGTTAACTCGGTTAAAATTGAACCTGTAAAAATAGGAGATTGGGTTGGAGATGTAAACCAGGGTGCAGGGGTTAATTTCAGAAACATTTCATTTAACCCACATGGTAACGGAACACATACAGAGTGTGTTGGGCATATCAGTAAGGAAAATTACACCATTAATCAAACTTTAAAAAAATTTATGTTTTTGGCAGAACTTATAACTGTTTTGCCCGAGGAAGTTGATAATGGAGATAAGGTAATTACCAAAAAATGTTTGCAGCTTACTTTAGAAGATAGAAAATCAGAGGCAATCATAATAAGAACCTTGTCAAATTCACCTTTTAAATTAGTTACCGATTATTCTAATACCAATCCTCCATATATGAGTACTGATGCAATTGAATATTTATTGCAATTGGGATACGGTCATCTTCTTATTGATTTGCCTTCTGTAGATAAAGAAGTTGATGGTGGTGTTTTAGCCGCTCATCATGTTTTTTGGAATTATCCTGAAAATACACAAACTCATCGCACCATTACCGAGTTAATATATGTGCCAAATGAAGTATATGATGGAAGTTATTTGTTAAATCTTCAAATCGCATCTTTTGAAAATGATGCAACTCCAAGTAAACCTGTTTTATATAAAATGTTATGATAGTTCTGCCTTAATTAAAATGTAATCTTCTTAACGTAATAACATAAACTATACTGTTCTTATTAAATTCGCTTTAAATAAGTGTTATGTATAAGAATTGCTTTTTGTATCTTTGTTAAAATTTAATTTATGGCAATATTGGTAATTTTTAGACATGGACAGTCTGTTTGGAATTTAGAAAATAAATTTACAGGTTGGGTAGATGTTGATCTTACAGAAAAAGGAAAAGAAGAAGCTAAAAGAGCAGGGGAGAAGTTAAAAGGTTTTATTTTTGATAAAGGTTACGCTTCTGATTTAAAACGAGCTCAAAATACACTAAGCATAGCTTTACACGAATGTGGGCAAGATCAAATTTCCATTACATACAACAAAGCATTAAATGAAAGAATGTACGGTGACCTGCAAGGATTAGATAAAGCAGATACAGCAAAAAAATATGGCGAAGAACAGGTAAAAGTTTGGAGAAGAAGTTATGATATTGCACCTCCAAACGGTGAAAGTTTAAAAGATACTGCTGCGCGCGTAATCCCCTATTTTGAACAAACAATTTTGCCTGAATTAAAAGAGGGAAAAAATATCGTTATTGCTGCTCATGGAAATAGTTTAAGAGCATTAATAATGCATCTCGAAAAAATGACACCTGAACAAATTCTTGAATTTGAAATTGGTACTGCTGCTCCTCGTATCTACGAATTAGATCATCAATTAAATGTTTTAAAAGCAGAAAATCTTTAAAATGCAATTACAATGTTGCTTCTTATGACGCAATAGTATCGATAAACTCAGTGCAAGAATGGCAAATAAAAAACAAAACAATTCACACGTATGAATCAGCAATTTACATCAGAAGAAAGTAAAATAATTGCAGTTGATTTTGACGGAACTATTGTTGAACACGATTATCCTCGTATTGGAAAAGAAATGTTATTTGCGTTTTCAACACTTAAGGCATTACAAGCTAAAGGTCATAAATTAATTTTATGGACTTTTAGAGAGGGAGAAACCTTAGATGAAGCTGTTGATTATTGTAAGAATAATGGCATTGAATTTTATGCTGTCAATAAAAGTTACCCTGAAGAACAATTTGATTCGTCAATCAGTAGAAAGATAAATGCCGATATTTTTATTGATGATAGAAATGTAGGTGGTTTTTTAGGTTGGAGTAAAATATGGCAAATTTTACATCCAGAAGGAGGAGAGTTTAATCATGAATTAGTGAATAAAGAAGCACATAATAATTTTAAAAAAAATTCTGGTTTATTTAAAAAAATATTTGGAAAATGATTTATATAAAAACACGCGAAGAAATTGAATTGATGCGTGAATCAGCTCAGTGCGTTTCAAAAACTTTAGGTATGTTGGCAGCTGAGTTAAAAGAAGGTGTTGAATTGGCACGTTTGGATAAATTAGCAGAAGAGTTTATTCGTGATATGGGAGGAGTTCCATCTTTTAAAGGTTATGGGGGAACTTATCCGGCTTCATTATGCATTTCAGTAAATGAAGCAGTGGTTCATGGCATTCCAAATAAATACATTGTTAAAGATGGGGATATTGTATCTGTAGATTGCGGGGTGTTTAAAAATGGTTTTCATGGAGATCATGCCTATACATTTTGTATTGGTAATGTAAAGCCAGAAGTAAAGAGATTGGTTGATGTTACAAAAGAATGTCTTTATGTAGGTATTGAACAAGCTTGCTTGCATAATAGAGTAGGAGATATAGGTTATGCCATTCAACAACATGCCGAAAAAAATGGTTATGGTGTGGTTAGAGAATTAGTGGGCCATGGATTAGGGAAAAATTTACATGAAGACCCACAAGTTCCTAATTATGGCAGGAAAGGAACTGGTCCAAAATTGCGCGACGGTATGGTTATCGCTATAGAACCCATGATTAATATGGGAAAAAAAGATGTAAAGCAAGCAGCTGATGGCTGGACGATTGTTACTAAAGACGGACTACCATCTGCCCATTTTGAACATGACGTGGCAATTGTAAACGGAAAACCTGAAATACTTTCAACTTTTGAGTTTATTGAGGCGGCACTAAAAAGCAACTAATTTTTGTAATGCTTTATATTTTTTCAAAAGTAAATCCTTTGTCTGATAAATGTTCAATTACGCGAGGCAAGGCATACATTAAATTTTCTTTTGCTTTAATGCTATCATGAAACACAATGATAGATCCTGATCTAGCATTATCAATTACATTTTTACAACATTTTTCCGGACTAACTGCAGAAGAGTAATCATAACTCAATACATCCCATAAAATAATCTTATACGATTTAGATAGTTTTCTGATTTGAGAAAATTTTAATTGTCCGTAGGGTGGTCTAAATAGCTTGCTTCCGTTTAATAAATCATTGCATTTTGCTACGTTATCAAAATAGGTTTCATTGTTTGTGTAAAAACCTTTTAAATGGTTAAATGTGTGATTACCTATTGAATGACCATCATCAATTAAACGTTTGTAAATGTGAGGATATTTAGTAATATTATCTCCAACACAAAAAAATGTTGCTTTAATAGAATACGTTTTTAGATGATCAATAACCCATTCGGTAACATCAGGTATAGGGCCATCATCAAAAGTGAGGTACACTTTTTTTTCGTAAGTAGGCATTCGCCAGATTCCGCTTTTGTATAATTTTCTTACAAGTGATGGAGGACTGGCTAGCATACTTGAAAATCTTATTGCATTGACGGGATATTAGGTTGCATGGCATCAATTTCTTCAGCTGGCAATATGTTTTTTATGCGGATTAAAAATTTATCTGATAAATCTTTATCTCCATAAGCAGCAGTTAAAGAAATTAATCGGTTTAGTAAATCAGCTGTTTGTCGCATTTCTCTGCTGTAAAAGCTTTTTTGTTCAACCTTCATTTTATTATAAAATTGCTGATCTTTTTCGAAGATATCGAAAAGACGATTTGCTAATTTATTTCCTTTATCTTTTGCTCCACCCTGATAGTAGGCAACACAAATGGAATACATAGTAGCGTCTAAAGGAACATTGAATTCAGGCATCTCTTCTTGTGCTTTGTCCAACACTTTTATTGCCTTACTTTTTTTGCCTTTTTCAATTAAAGCAGAAGCAAGCTGAGCAATTTGTATTCTCATATTAGATGCCATACGTAAACAATTTTCATCTAAATAAACCCCTTTGTTTTTCATGCCGCCAAACTGAAATTTCATAATGTTATCATACATAATGTCTTCTGCAATTCTAGGGCCGCCACTTGCCATTTCACGTTCAGATGATTCAATTGGAACTAAACGATATGCTAAACCTTCCAACTGAAGATATTTATCTAAATTTAAATAGGCATCAGCACCCGTTGTTACAGCAAAATAAACCGGACGATTCCAATCATTTGCTGCAAGTAAATCCATAATCATTAAATCATTTTTCAGAACATAATTACGTTGGATTTCCCAGTTTAGCTGTTTAAGAACTCTGCCAGCCATATCTTTTGGAATGGTGCCATTATTAACCACTTTTGCAGAATCAACAGCTACTCTAATTTTTTTAGTTGGGAAAATATCAAGCGCTTTTTCTCTTCCAGGAATTTGCCATTTGTTTTGAGGATCATCACTAGCAACAAATTTCATTAACTCTTTAATATCAACATAACCTAAATCTTGATCATTAAAGTAAACAACATCTCTAGTGCCTTGAACATATTTTTTGGGATCAAGTGTAAATGGTACAGGAGCAGATTCATAAGCAGCTCTTCTCATTTGGTTAATATACCAATCTGTTTGTAATAAACTTAAGTTAACAACTCTCACATCTGTTCTTATACCTTCTACCTCTTGTGCATACCAAAGTGGGAATGTGTCGTTATCTCCATTGGTGAACAGAATTGCATTTTTAGCACAACTATTTAAATAATTAACTGCAAAATCTCTCGACATGGTTCTGTTAGAACGATTATGATCATCCCAGCCTTCTGAAGCCATTAATGCCGGAATACCTACAGAAAGAATAAAAGCGATTGTAACTGCAATTTTTCCATTTATTTTTTTTGATAGAAAATCAAAAATAGCCAACATGCCAAATCCAATCCAAATTGCATAAGCATAAAAAGAAGCAGCATAAGCATAATCACGTTCTCTTGGTTGGTAAGGATATTGATTTAAATAAACAACAATAGCTAAACCTGTAAGTAAAAATAGAGCAGCTACTACAAATGAGGTGGCTTTGTCTTTTCTTAATAAATAAATAATGCCTATTAAGCCAAGAATAAATGGTAAGCCATAAAATTTATTGTTTCCTTTATTATTTGAAAGTGAACTAGGTAAATAATCGGAGTTAATATCTAATCTAGCATCATCAAAACTTTTTAACCCTGTTATCCAGTTACCCTCAGTAGGATTGTTAGTTAAGCCCTGAACATCATTTTGTCTTCCTATAAAATTCCATGCAAAGTATCTCAAATACATGTAACCGATTTGATAATTTTTGAAATAGGTAAGGTTTTCAACGAATGTTGGAACATAAACAGTTTCTGCTTCTCCTTCGTTGTTTGTTATTTGTTTTGGTCTTCCTTTGATGTTACCCCAATGACGATATGCAGCTTCGTGTGAAGATTGAGTGCTCCACATACGAGGGAAAACAGTACAAAATTCTTTATCGTAATTAGGATCAGATTCTTTTCTGTCATCTGTAATCACATATTTACCACTTTCTTTATCCTTTGCATAAACAGGATTGCCATCTAAATAAGGCTTTTGTTTATCCAACGGTGCATTATAATAATTTCCGTAACCAATTGGCCAGTCACCATATTGTTCACGATTTAAATAAGATAATAAGGTAATTGCATTTTCAGGATCGTTTTCATCCATTGGAGTATTAGCTTGAGAACGAATAACTAATATAAAGAAAGAAGAGTAACCAATAAGCATCATTGCAAAGCTAAGCGCAATGGTATTTAAGATTTCTTTTTTGTTTTTCAAGTAATGCAAAGCAGCAACCATACCACCTAAAATTACCAATCGGGATAAAAATGATCCTGCACCTTTTCCACTTATCAATGCAAATACAGCAAAAACAATTGCCGTGTAAAAAGTAATTTTAAAATAACTTTCCTTTTCTTTTAAAGAGTAGATGATTGCGAAAGTGATAAAGCAAAGAAGTAAGATAAAATAAAAAATAGTACCTGTATTAAATCCTAAACCTAAAGTATTTGTAAAAAACAACTCGTAATCAGCTGACAGTTTAACAATTCCGGGTATAATACCAGCCTGAATGCCGCCTAAAATAACTAGAGATAAAATCCCGGTAACAAACCAACCTTTCCAGGTGAAATTGTACTTTTTGTAATAATAAATAAAGCAAATAGCAGGAATTACTAATAAGTTCAACAAATGGACACCAATTGAAAGCCCCATTAAATAGGCAATTAAAATAATCCATCGAGTAGCAAGAGGTTCATCTGCTTCTTCTTCCCATTTTAATATTGCCCAGAAAACAATTGCTGTGAAAAAAGAAGACATGGCATATACTTCTCCTTCAACCGCTGAGAACCAAAATGAATCGGAAAAAGTGTAAGCTAATGCTCCAATAGATCCGGCACCTAAAATGGCAAACATTTTAGCTCCTTCAATAGTTTCGCCAGATTTGATTATTACTTTTTTTGCTAATCGGGTGATTGTCCAGAAAAGAAACAAAATACTGAAAGAACTGCACAAAGCACTCATTATATTGATCCACATGGCAGCTTTTGTAACATCGCCAAAAGAGAACAGTGAGAAAAATTTTGCGACTAATAAAAAGAATGGAGCTCCCGGTGGGTGACCTACTTCTAACTTTTGAGAACAAGCAATGTACTCGCCACAATCCCAAAAGCTTGCCGTGGGTTCAATGGTAGAACAATAAGTAAAAGTGGCAATTGCAAAAATTAACCAACCAATTATATTATTTAAATTTTTGTAGTTGAGCATAGTTTTAAAATAGTAGGCGAATTTAATTAAAATAAAACAAAATAATTTTCGAATTTTATTAAAAAAAAAACAAAATAATTAGGAAAATAAAAAAAATGATTATTTTTGCAACCCGTTCTATTAAAACTGTCCGATGGTGTAACTGGCAACACGCTTGATTTTGATTCAAGAAAGTCTAGGTTCGAGCCCTAGTCGGACAACGATTAACCAACCAAAAAAACTTAAAAAGCCCTGAAACTCTCAATTTCAGGGCTTTTTTATTTTTATTCGAATGAAAATAAACTGAAATAAATTGAATTGATAGGTCGCATATTCGGTCGCATTCATTTTTATTTAATTTAGTGCGACCGAATAGTAGTGTAAAAACTTGAATTACAGTTGTTTGATGATTTTGATTACCAAGTTCAAAAAACATTAAAAACTATTTAAAATGAAAGTAACACACAACATGTCAATCCTGCTTTGGCTTCGTGATTCTAAAAAAACAAATTCGGAAGAATCACCAATTATGATTCGTATTACGGTGAATGGTAAACGAGTTAACTGGAGCCTTGGTAAAAAAGTAAATCCCGATCATTGGATTTCCGGTGCTGGCATTCTTAAACCATCAGCCAAAGAAAGTAAAATTGTAAACCCTTACCTTAATCAAGTTCGTGGAGATATTCAAACACATTTTAATATTTTAACAACTAAATATGAAAATGTAACACCGGAAATGGTTAGGGATGCATTTTTAGGAATTGAAGTTGTAACCGCAAAATCACATTCTTTAATCGAAACTTTTGAGTTTCATAATTCCAAAATCAAAGAAAAAGCAACTATTGGCAAAATGTCAATGAAAACTTGGAGAAGATTGGATATTGGCAAGAAGAAAATACTTGATTTTTTATCTAAGGAAATGAAAATAAAAGATATTTTCTTAAAAGACATTAAATTATCATTTGCGGCTGATTTTGAACATTATTTAACTGTACACCATAAACTTCAAAGTAATACCACAATGAAGTATATCAAAATTTTGAAACAGGTAATCAATTACGCTGTTACTCTCGAATGGATTAATTCAAATCCTTTAAACTCGTTTAAGTGTACCTATACCAATCCCGACAGAGTAGTTTTAAATCAGGAAGAGATTGATTTAATTTATCACAAACAAATGCCAAATGCAAGATTAGAACAGGTTAGAGATATGTTTATATTTTCTTGCTATACTGGCTATGCATTTAGTGATGTAGCATCCTTATCACCAAGCTCAATAGTACGTGGTATTGATGGAGAAACATGGATACATACAAACAGGGTTAAAACAAACATGAAAGAAAATGTTATGTTATTAGATATCCCACTTGAAATAATAAAAAAATATGAAACACATCCAACTTGTATAGCCAAAGGTTGTATCCTACCTGTTATAAGTAACCAGCATTTTAATGCCTATTTAAAAGAAATCGCTGCACTATGCAACATCAACAAACACCTTACCTCGCACATTGCAAGGCATACATTTGCAACAACGGTAACGCTTGCAAATGGCATATCATTAGAAAGCGTTAGCGCTATGCTGGGGCATGCGAGCATTAAAACCACACAGATTTATGCCAAAGTGGTGCAAAGTAAATTAAGCACAGAAATGAAAGGATTAAAAGCAAAAATGAACAGCGCTAATTTACAATCCGCAGTTGGCGGCTGATACTACATTCAGGTTAATACCAAAATATTAATTATGAAAAATTTTGCCTTAAACCTGGAAAAACGAATGATAAAAACGTTTCAAGAACATCAGATTATGTTTGCAGATTTCCCGATTCAAAACTATCATCAAAATGCAGAAGTATGTTCAATAGCCGTTCAGGAATTAAAAAAAGAGTACGACCGCTTTTACCGAAACCGCACGCTAAAAGAAGAAATAAGTTATTACAAAGAATGTTATCCAATTGTTGCAAAATGGCAATTGTATTTTCATTACCTCCTTCAAGTTGAGCAATCGCTGTTTATTTCACACGATGAACTAAAAATAAAAACCTATAAAAACTGTGTACTTAAACTGAACGCCGACTTTAAAAAAAAGAAAATTTATTTTCCGGTTTACTTAAAAATGATACAACTCAGGATGAAATTATTTATCGTGAAAGTAGCCTGAATAATACCATTGCAGTAGAATTTGAGGCTTTTATACTTATTTCAAAATACCTCAACCAAAAAATAAATGAAGGTAAATTTGTTCCTGCGAAACAATATGTTTCCGAACCTAAAATTAACTTCAACCACCGGCTAACCTGGTCAACAGCCATTTCTAAATGCGTTGAAATATGTTACTCCTTATACCTGCTTAACGTAATCAATAACGGCAAAGCAACATTAAAAGAAATTACTGAAACATTTGGTCAGGCATTAAACATCGATTTAAGAGACTATGCCCAGTCAATGAAATACATCAAAAAAAGAAAGCGCGATGGATTATTTCTAACTGAAATGTCAAACACACTGTTTCAGTTCATTTCAAACAGTAACCAATAAAAAAGTTCACCATGTAATTCAACATGGTGAACTTTTTCAAAATCAATCTGGCAGTTTTGCGGTGGTAATCAAAAACAAAAAAATATGGCTGTAAACATTTTAACAACTGACGATTTAAAACAATTCAAAGAAGAATTGTTTCGCGAATTGAGGCAGGTATTTCACAAACAACACAAGCAGGAAGCCGATAAAAAAAGAGAGTGGCTGCGTACAAAAGAAGTTTGCAAAATGATGGGCATTTCTTTAAGTAAACTTCAGTACATGCGAGATAATGGCGAAATAAAATTCACTCGCGTTGGCGGAACCATTTTTTACAGTGTTGAAGAAATTAATAAACTCTTATCATCCGGTTATGATAATGCCAT
Source organism: Bacteroidia bacterium (assembly GCA_044352985.1). GTDB lineage: Bacteria > Bacteroidota > Bacteroidia > B-17B0 > Aurantibacillaceae > JADJDM01. The sequence continues at coordinate 1,764 of JBILCU010000002.1, read as the reverse complement.
ACGAAAATAAAACCTGTTTAAACCATGAGTACGAATTATATACTGCACTTAAATAATTCGTTCCGGCGTTTTAATGCAGAAGAAAAAGCAACACCATTTCACATCAGTTTGTACATGGCACTTTTCCATAAATGGAACGGTGCAAAATTTAGGAACCCGATTTCTGTTGCAAGAGATGATGTCATGCGCCTGAGTAAAATTGGCTCTGCAAATACGTATAGTAAATGCCTTAAAGAATTGCATACATGGGGGTATATTAAATACATGCCTTCGCACAGTTACCATGTAGGAAGCAAAATTTACATGTACACTTTTAATACAACAACTGATACAACAACTGATACAACAACTGATACAACAAGTGATAAAACAGATGATACAACAACTGATACAACAGGTGTACAAGATGTGCGACCTTATATAAACAATAATAAACAATTAAAAAACAAAACAAACAATATTAAAAAAGGATATGAGCGAGCACAAAAAAATAATTGTGAAGTTGATTTATCAAAAACAGAACATTCAACAAGTACTATCTCAGAAAAAAATTCCGCGCCGGCCGATCTGCCAAAAGGCGAAAAAAAGGCAAACAAAAAAAATAACGGTAATCACGAAAAAATTAATTCATTTCAAAAACCTACAAAAGAAGAGTTGCGGGCTTATTTCACAGAAAAAGGACAATCAACCACTGAGGCAGAAAAATTTTTCAATTACTTTGAAAGTAACGGTTGGTTAGTAGGTGGTAGAACACCAATGAAAAACTGGATAGCAGCAGCAAATAATTGGATCTTGAATTCAAAACAATTTGCACTTACAAAAACAAATACAGCATCCAATCAACAGCATCCGGCTGGTAAATTACATACAGAAACAAATAAAAATTACGATGAGCCCTTATGATTACAACAAAGTCTTTGATTTTATTCAAAATAAAGGAAGACAAGATTTCGGAAAAAACTTTTCACTGCATGAAAATGACCATCCCATTATTAAAAAGTTGGCCGCATATTTTTTAAAAGACACCTACACCTGTGCTCGCGAAAAAATACACTTACAAAAGGGCATTTTACTAACTGGCCCTGTGGGTTGTGGCAAGACAAGTTTAATGCACCTGATGAAATATTTCAGCAACCATCAACAAGCCATTTACATTTTAAAATCCTGTCGCGAAGTAAGTTTTGAATTTATAAAAGACGGATACGAAATCATGAATCGTTATGGTAAAAACAGTTTTGCAAAAAGCGGGCAGGCTGAAATACCACGAAACTATTGCTTTGATGATTTGGGAACAGAAAACAATTTAAAATACTTTGGTAACGAATGCAATGTAATGGCAGAAATATTACTAACGCGATACGATTTATTTATCAGTCGTAAATTAATTACGCACATCACAACCAATTTAGCAGCAAGTGAAATAGAGAAACTCTATGGCAACCGGGTACGCTCTCGCATGCGCGAACTTTTTAATTTGATAGCATTTCCCCAACAAACCACCGACAAACGCAAATAAAAAATATGATGAAATATATCACCTCTCTCAATTAGTGTAGGATATAAATTTAATTCCCAAATCTATCGCTCCTCTCCCTCGGAGAGGAGTAAGGAGGTGAGGCCAAACCGATAACTAAAAAAATATCCCAAATCTATCGCTCCTCTCCCTCGGAGAGGAGTAAGGAGGTGAGGCCAAACCGATAACTAAAATACATATCCCAAATCTATCGCTCCTCTCCCTCGGAGAGGAGTAAGGAGGTGAGGCCA
>JBILCU010000024.1:0-20037 GCA_044352985.1 Bacteroidia bacterium | reverse complement strand
ACAAACGTCAATTTAAATTGACAACTTTAACATTTACGATTTACTTATTTTTATAAAATTGATTCACATGTTTAAAGTTGATAATGAAATTGGCGCAGCAAAATGAAATAAAAGCGTTAAGAACCGCCGAAGCCTTGGAGGCGGTTTAGCTTTTATTGAATGGTATTTCAAAAACTATTGTTTTTGAAATATTGCCTTGACAATTTCTTGATCTCTTTTTGTTACTTCTCTCGCACAACCTGGCTCAAAGATACACTGCATCTTTGCCCTAAATCAAGTTAGAAAAAGTAAGATATAAAAAAGTGAATACTAAAAGAGCAGACAGGTGGAATGGCTGACCGTTAAGAAATAGCCATTTACCGAGGTGTACAAGCACTAATTAAGTTACATGGCTTATAACATATGGCAATAAAAAAACAATAATTAGCTACATATTAAAAAAGCAACGAGCAGGGGCAATTGTTTTTTCTTGATTTTTCTTTGTTAATGCCGCCCTCATCCTGGATCAAATGTGCACTGAACATTTGCCCTAATCAAGCAAAAGAAAGTAAGCATTAATAATAGAAAAGAGAGATTTGAGCGAACCCTAATTACAGATACATAACCTGTAAATAGAAATAATTCAAAACTAAATTCAGAAACAAAACACTATTAAATTGTTATTTACTTTGATTACTTGTGAAAACTAATTGCTACCGCTTATAGTTGTAATCACTTCATTAATAGTTAAGTCAACTACATTAAATTTATAGGCAGATTGTTGGTAAAATAACTCGCGATTTTTTTTCAGTTCTTCCAGCTTAATTAATGTTTCATCTTTTGTAAGATGTTTAAACATGGGCCTTACATTTTCCGAACTCATTATTCTGTCTGCTAATAGTTTTACAGGCGCATCTAAATAAATGGATGTGCCGGATTGTTTAATGAGTTCGATGTTGTTATTGTAACATGGGGTTCCTCCACCTAAAGAAAGGACTAATTTGTTTTGAGCTGAAATAATTTCGGTTAAACAACTTGTTTCTAAATCCCTGAAATAGTGTTCGCCTTTTTGCGAAAACAATTCAGCAACTGATAAATTGGTTTTGTTTTCTATGTAATTATCTAAATCTAAAAACGGACACTTAAGTTTAGCCGCAAGTTTTTTTCCGAATGTGCTTTTGCCGCAACCGGGCATTCCTAGTAAAAAAATTAAATCTTTCATTCAATCTAATTAGGATTGTAAGGGAAAGCTGCATCAATATCGTTTACTCCGTAATTAATAGAATTTAGTTTGCCATTAGCAAAATATAAATCCATATTAATGGCATCAAAGCTTATTCGTTTTTCGCCCCACTCATGATTTTCTTTTTCACTAACAACTATGTTGTTTTTTTTAAAGAGAGCGATTACCTCATTTTCATTCAGTTCAAATATTTTTTCACCAAATAGGATAGCATTTTTATTATCTGTTTCTACACTACTGAAAATATTGTTGTTTCGGGTTGAAAAGAAGAAAGAAATGCCTGATTCCCAGTAATGATATACCAAAACATGGTCATCCAGTAACTCATCATTTAGCTCTTCAATTTCTTCAGGCTCGCCAAATTGTTTAATAATATCGGCAGGAAAAGCGCCAAATGTTAAATCATTTATCCCTATTAAAGGCTTTAGTTGCAGAATCATGAACTAAATTTACAGAAATACTTCAAAAAAAATAGCGAAAAACAAAAAATAAATTTTGCAGAATATAAAATACTATCTATATTTGCCGCCACTTTAAAACGTTCTTTTAAAATTTGATTTAACAGAAAAGTGTTGGTTAAGATTCCGTAGCTCAGCCGGTAGAGCATTACACTTTTAATGTAGGGGTCCTGGGTTCGAATCCCAGCGGGATCACATTTGTTAAATCAATAGAGCGTATTAACCCTCAAATCGATGATTTGGGGGTTTTTTGTTTTAAATAGCTTGTGTAGGTATTATTGTTTAAAATGATTGTTGTTATTGTTAATCGGTTTATTATTTGTTAACTAAAATCTGTTTTTTTAAAGTAATGATTGCTAATTAATTAGTTTACTAAGCTAATTTAGTAGGCTGTAAAATTTAAATACTTATGTCGGAAAAATCTACATCTAAAAAGAAAAGTAAATTGGGTAAAATTTTAAAATGGACAGGTGTAAGTTTCCTGTTAATTATAGTTTTGATTATTTTATTGCCATTTATCTTTAAAGATAAAATCATCCAAACCGTAAAAGACGAGGCAAACAAGAGTTTAAATGCTAAAGTTGATTTTGGTGATTTTGATATTTCTTTGATTTCCTCTTTTCCTGATTTCCGTTTCAAAATTAAAGAGGTAAAAGTTGTTGGCGTGGGTGATTTTGAAAAAGACACGCTTGCTTATATCAACGAGTTGAGTTTAGATCTTAACCTGATGAGTGTGATTAAAGGCGAACAATATAAAATCAAAGAAATTGTTCTAAATAAACCTTATTTATACGGAAAAGTATTAAGTGATGGCAAAGCAAATTGGGATATTGCAAAAGCCGATACAGCCGCAGTTACTCCAGAAGCTGCCGATACAGGCGCAACAAAATTTGCCTTAGCATTGAACAAGTTAGAAATTACCAACGCAACCATTCGTTATGATGATGCTACGATGTCTATGGTATCGCGTTTAGATAGTTTTAATTTCTTAATGAAAGGAGATTTTACGCAGGATATTTTCCAGATGGAAATTCTATCGGATATCGACAAGCTTAATTTCAGTTATGAAAACATTCCTTACGCGAAAAACATGAAAGTGGGCATGAAAGTAAACATGGAAATGGACATGCCTAATTTTAAATTTACATTTAAAGAAAACGAATTTAATTTAAACGAGCTGGGATTAGGTTTAGATGGCTTTATTGCCATGCCTAAAGAAGATATAGATATGGACATTAAGTTCTTGTGCAAACAAGCCGAATTCAAATCCTTGCTTTCTCTTGTGCCTGCGGTTTATGCAAAAGATTTTGCAAGCATTAAAACCAGCGGGAAATTGGCGCTAAACGGACATGCAAAAGGAACGTATAATGAGAAATCACTACCCGGATTTGGTGTGCATTTAGAAGTAAAAGATGCGATGTTTAAATATCCATCATTGCCTAAGTCAGTCAATAATATTCAGATTAACCTGGATGTAAATAATCCTAATGGAAATCCGGATGCAACGGTTATTGATTTAAATAAATTTCATATTGAAATGGCTGGTAATCCTGTAGATATGGTAATGCATGTGAAAACACCTGTAAGCGATGCTGCTATTGATGGGATGCTAAAAGGGAAAATTGTATTGGCAAGCATGAAAGAATTCGTTCCATTAGACAAAGGTGATGAGTTAAACGGAACCATAAACATGAATGTAAACATGAATGGACGAATGTCGATGATTGAACAAGAGAAATACGATGAGTTTAAAGCTGACGGGTTTATTGAGATCGAAAAAATGAATTATAAAACAGCTACTCTGCCTTACAGCGTAATGATTAATGCTATGCGCATGAACTTCACGCCAAAGTTTGTGGAGTTAGCCAACTTCGATTCTAAAATGGGAAATTCGGACATTAAAGCAAGTGGTAAAATAGAAGATTTTATGCAGTATGTTTTTAAGGATTCATTAATAAAAGGAAATTTTGCATTGAATTCTTCTTTCATTGATTTAAATGAATTGATGGGAAGCACAAGTACTGATACAACAGGTGCCGCGGCTGCAGCCGCGGCAGACACAGTGCCAATGACAGTAATAGAAGTTCCTAAAAATATTGACTTTGTATTGAATTCTAACATCGGTAAAATTTTATACGATAAATTAACCATTACTGATATTGCAGGCGGTATCACTGTACGTGATGCACGTGTTAGTATGGATAATTTAAAGATGAGTTTACTCGAAGGAAGCATGAGCATGTCAGGTTATTACGACACTAAAAACACACGTAAGCCTGCAATTAACTTCGATTTAAACATCAATAACTTTGATATACAAAAATCATTTGATGCATTTAATACCGTTCAAAAATTAGCTCCGGTAAGTAAATATGCAAAAGGAAAATTCTCTACTTCATTAACTGATTTAGTGGGGACATTGAACGAAAAAATGGAGCCGGATTTAAATACCTTAACTGGAGGCGGAAATTTGAAAACTGCTTCTGTTATTATTGAAGGCTTTGAACCTTTTGTAAAATTAGGTGATGCATTAAAAATGGATAAACTGAAAAAAACAGAGTTTAAAGATGTAAACGTAAATTATAAATTCAAAGATGGAAGAGTAAACGTGGAACCATTTAAAACCAAAGTGGCTGATGTAAGTGCAGAAATTTCGGGCAGTAGTGGTTTCGATCAAACCATTGATTACAAATGGGATTTAGAAATTCCGGCAAAAGCTTTGGGTTCACAAGCTAATTCTGTTGTGCAAGGGCTGATGGGCAAAGCAAATGCTTCAACTGGTGCAAACATGGCTGTGCCTGATAAAATTAAAGCCACGGCTTTAATTGGCGGAACCATTACTAAACCGATTATTAAAACCGGAATGAAAGATGCCATGAAAGATGTAAAAAATGAATTGATAGATCAGGGCAAACAATTATTAGAAGAGAAAAAACAAGAAGTAATTGCCGATGTAAAAAACAAGGCGGCAGAAGAAGCTCAAAAATTATTAGCTGATGCACAAAAGCAAGCCGATAAATTAAAAGAAGAAGCAGCTAAATTAGCAGATCAAATACGTGCAGAAGGAAATAAGCAAGCCGATGATTTAGCAAACAAAGGAAGTAACTTCCTTGAAAAGGCAGCCAATAAAAAACTAGCTGATAAGCTTCGCAAAGAAACAGAAGAGAAAGCACAAAAAGTGCAGAACGAAGGCAATGCCAAAGCCGATAAAATTATGGAAGAGGCAAGAGCTAAAGCCGATAAAATCAAATAAGCTTAATAGCTTAAAAGTGATCAGGATTAATAATTGTGTTACATAAAAAATTGCTCATAAAAAAAGCTGTCCAATCGGACAGCTTTTCTTTTTTAAAAACACATGTCGTTTTTATTTACAAACTTCAACTTTACCTTCTGAAATTAAAGCTTTGTTTTTGTCTTTAATTAAATAAATAAAAAGTCCGTTTGTTAGGTTATCAGTTGAAAATAATACAGCTTTATCTTTAAATTCTTCGCTTGCCACTAACTTCCCATTTAAATCTAGTATTTCTACAGTTTTTGCATTTGTATTTTCACTTTTAAAATGTATGTATTCGTTTGCAGGATTTGGGTAAACACTCACTTTTGTCATTAATTCATATTTCTCATTTAAGCCGATTGCAGCAGCTTCATCAATCCACAAGGCACTTCCAATTTTTGCTGGATTTGGAACCAATGAAGAATTTAGCCAAGGTCGCGCGCTTGATAAAAAATATACATGTAGAGAATCTGGTGTAGCATTGGAAGGAAATGAGTTGTTGTATACAAACGGACCATTTGCAAGAGTAAATGAACTAGCTGCAGAAGTAATAGGATACGCAGCAGTTGCAATGGTATCTCTGCTTATGCCGTTCCATTTAGTAAGGTAAGCCATCATTGCGCCGTTATCATTACCTACCGGACTGTATTTGTAATGAAAATTGATTGAAGTTAAACGTTCGGTCCATGAAGTGCCTGATTTTAAAGGAGGGGATGATGCTAAGGAAACAGATCCTAATAACAATATTCCAACTGTATCGGGGATACTTCCTGATGCAGGGTTTGATACTAATTTTACGGTTGTAATTTTTGCTGAAAACGAACCTGAATAAGCATCTGCTCCTGTGCCTTTTGATACCGAAACCGGATTTAATGTGCTTACTAAAGGAGAAGCAAAAACATTTGCGCTTACATAACTTAAAGGTCCTTCAGGCTCAAAAAATCCTGCTGTTCCCCAGGTTTCCATTCCGCTGTTTGGTATTTGGGCATATAGCATACTGCTACCAACTAAAGAAATGATTGTAATTATTTTTTTCATTTTTTTAAATTATTTAGTTGCTAAATATAATAAAATTAAAATATGCTATACAAATATGTAGTTTGTGAAATTCAGTTCAATTCGTAGCGTTTTTAATGATGTTAACAACTCTGCAAATCTAATTTTATCGAGTTTTATTTTCCCTTAGTATTTTTAAGGTTCTATGGCTGAACGCACAAAAAATAAGTCAGACAAGGAAACTCCCTTGATGAAACAATACAACGAAATTAAATCCAAATATCCGGATGCAATTTTGTTGTTTAGGGTTGGGGATTTTTACGAAACCTTTGGAGAAGATGCTATCAAGGCTTCAAGTATTTTAGGCATTGTATTAACAAGAAGAGCGAACGGCGCTGCAGCATACATTGAGTTAGCGGGGTTTCCTCATCATTCATTAGATTCCTATTTGCCTAAGCTAGTTAGAGCTGGTTATCGCGTTGCGGTATGCGATCAGTTGGAAGATCCTAAAATGACTAAAACCATTGTGAAAAGAGGAGTTACAGAATTGGTAACACCAGGGCTTTCATTCAACGATAAAGTTTTAGAAAATCGCTCTAATAACTTTTTGGCTTCCATTCATTTTGTAAATGAAAAAGCGGGCATTTCTTTTTTAGATATTTCAACCGGTGAATTTTTGGTTGCTGAAGGAACATTGAATTATATTGAAAAATTAATACAGAATTTTCAACCAAACGAAATTTTAATTCAGAAAAATAAACGTGGATTATTGCAGGAATTAGTTGGTGAAAAATTTTATTCCTTCGGCCTTGATGACTGGGCATTTACATACGATTACGGCTATGAGCAACTTAATAAACATTTTAATACCAACTCACTGAAAGGTTTTGGAATTGAAGAACTGAAAGATGCCATTGCTTCTTGCGGTGCCATTTTATTTTATTTAAATGAAACTAAGCACGATAGAATAAAACACATCTCATCAGTCTCTCGTATTGAAGAAGAAAAATACGTGTGGCTCGATCGCTTCACCATTCGCAATTTGGAATTGTTTCGGTCCAATCATGAAAACGGAAAATGTTTGGTAGACATTATCGATCAAACAGTATCTCCTATGGGTTCGCGATTATTAAAGAGATGGTTGGCACTTCCACTTAAAGATATTGATCAAATCAATGATCGCTTATCCGGCGTTGAATTTTTTATTCAACATCCAGACATGAGCCAAAGTTTAAAAACTAAAATTTCACTTATTGGTGATTTGGAACGTTTGATTTCAAAGGTTGCAGCTGGAAGAGTGAATCCGCGAGAATTAGTACAATTGAAACGTTCGCTGAGTTTGATTGATGAAATAAAAACATTGATTCATGAAAGTGATAACGATACACTTATTGCTTTCTCAAAAAAACTGAATGCATGCGAATCTCTTCGGGATAGACTTGAAAAAGAAATAAAAGAAGATGCGCCGATTAACGTATCTAAAGGAAATGTAATTGGTGATGGTGTTAATAATGAACTAGACGAATTAAGAGCAATATCGGGTTCAGGAAAAAATTATTTATTGGAACTTCAACAGCGTGAAAGTGAAAAAACAGGAATACCTTCGCTGAAAGTGGCATTCAATAATGTGTTTGGCTATTATTTAGAAGTTACGCATGCACATAAAGATAAAGTGCCAAATGAATGGATACGTAAACAAACACTTACCACTGCCGAACGCTACATCACGCCTGAATTAAAAAATTATGAAGAAAAAATTTTAGGCGCCGAAGAAAAAATTGCAGCTATTGAACTTCGTTTATATGAAGAACTTGTAAGAGACATGGCTGAATTTATTTTGCCAATTCAACAAAACGCAAGTGTTGTTGCTTACCTCGATTGTTTATTGTCTTTTTCGTTTTTAGCAAAAAGTCATAACTACATAAAACCAATCTTAAACGATAGCTTCGCTATCAATATCAAAGAGGGCCGTCATCCGGTAATTGAAAAACAATTACCATTAGGTGAAGAGTATGTTTCCAATTCGGTTTATTTAGATAATGATACGCAACAGTTGATGATGATTACAGGGCCCAATATGTCTGGTAAATCGGCTTTACTAAGGCAAACTGCATTAATTGTATTGTTGGCGCAAATGGGTTGTTTTGTTCCTGCGCAATCGGCTGAAATCGGCATCATCGATAAAATATTTACACGAGTTGGCGCAAGTGATAATATTTCTTCAGGAGAATCAACCTTTATGGTAGAGATGAATGAAACCGCAAGCATCGTTAATAATTTAAGTAACAGAAGTTTAGTATTGCTTGATGAAATTGGAAGAGGAACCTCAACCTATGATGGCATCTCTATAGCTTGGGCAATTGCCGAATATATTCATCAGCATCCAAAGAACAAAGCAAAAACATTATTTGCAACACATTATCATGAGTTGAATGAAATGACGAATCATTTCAGCAGAATAAAAAACTTTAACGTAAGTGTAAAAGAACAAAACAATAAAATTATTTTTCTTCGAAAATTGGCTGAGGGTGGAAGTGAGCACAGTTTTGGTATTCACGTTGCACGTCTAGCAGGAATGCCAAAACAGGTTGTTGATAGGGCTTCCGATATTTTAATTAAACTCGAAAAAAACCACGAAACTGAGTTGTCTGTTACTTCAACTGCCGATAAAATGAGTTCAATTACAGAACAATCTCAACTTAGCTTTTTTCAATTGGATGATCCTATTCTTGAACAAATTCGTGATGAAATCATCAACATCGAAATTAATTCATTAACTCCTGTAGAAGCTTTAATGAAGTTAAACGAAATAAAAAAAATGATTACTGGGAGGCAGAACTAGATTTTTTGTAAACAGATTTTCTCTAGGATAAAAAAGCAAAAGAATAGCAACTAAACAATTTTTACGCACACTTTAATTTTAGATTAAGTCTGCTGGGCATACTTTGTAAGGTAAAAAGTTAATTCTTCGCCCGAATGAACTAATTTTAATTTGTTTCTTAAACGACCACGCGCAATATTGATGCTGTGTACCGTTTGTCCCGTAATACTCGAAATATCTTTCGACGACATATTCATTAATAAAAAGGCACATAATTTACGCTCGTTGGAACTCAACTTTGGGTGCTCTTTTTCCAGATTAGCATAAAAGTTAGGATGCACTTTGTTAAAGCGTAATTCAAACTCATCCCATCGTTTATTGTTTACCGAAAAATTTAATTCCGACACCAATTCCTTCACTACTTTTTTGGCATCATCGTTTAAATCAGGCAATGTTGAATTTAGTCGTTGTGAGATGTTTCTGATTAAATTATCTTTTTCCAATAAAAACATCGATTTACTAGTTACCTCACGTTCGTTGTTTTCCAGTTCCAGTTTAACTTGCAACTTTTCCAGCTTTTCTTTCTCGTTTATTAATTCGAGTTTACGTTGTCTGTTTTTAGATCGGAAAATAACCATAATTAAAATACTGATTACCGAAATAACGCTTAATACAATAATAATAATGAGCGACCGAAAACGCTCTGATTGTTGCTTTTGCTCTATACTTTGAATTTTATTCTGGCTTTTTAAAGAGTCGAGTTCGGATTTATATTGATAGGAAAGAGCATTTTCAGCGAGGCTGGCAATTCTCAACGAATCGCGGTATTTTTTTTCCATATCGCGGTATGTGTGTGCTTGCTCAAATTGGTTGGTTGCTACATTTAAATCGGCAAGCCCCTGAAATAGGATGATTTTGTCGTTATATGTATTTAATTCCTTAATAAGGTTTAACGCATTGCTGAGGTATTGGCTTGCTTCCTTATTTTTTCCTGTTTCCTGATAAAAAATGCCTAGATAAAGCAAGCGTTCGGCATCATCTTGCAGTGCTTTTGTGGTTTGACTGATTTGGAAGGCTTTTAAAAAATAAAACTCGGAGCTATCATATTTTTCAGCGTAAATATAGGCAACACCCATATTGGTATAATACTCAATGGGCGCTTCGGAACTGTTTTCTTCCTGATAGGTAGTTATGGCTTGTTTAAAATAACGGAGGGCTGTTGCTATATTATCTTTTTGCAGGTAGGCCAAGCCATAATTATTGAGGGTACGCGCAATGTTCTTTTTGGTGTTTAATTCTTTGTATAAATCTAGGGCTTTTTTAAAGTAGGAAAAAGATTTAGTAATATCTAGCTGCTCATAATAATAGTTTACTCCTAATTGATTATAATAATCGATTAAAAACTCTTTTTTACCACTTTCATCTGCTAGGTTTTTAATTTTTTCGATGTAATCCATCGATCGATTAAAGTTTTTTAAACGGGTTAAAAAAAGGTTAGAAAGCTTTTGCAAATAAGCAGATTCTTCTTCGAATGCTTTTTCCTCATGGCTTTTTTCTATGGCTTGTTTTAGGGTATCGATACAGGTTTTTAATTGCTTGTGCTCATGAGCTTTCACCCATTCTATTAATGGGTATTTTGTTTGAGAAATGCCCAAAAATGCAATTAAACAAAAGAAAATAATTAAAATACGATTTAATCTCATTTGCCTGATTATTAAGCGAATTAATTACTGTATAACAAATGTATAACATATATTTAAATATCCAAATAAGGGTTTATTTAATGATGAAGTAAAGTATAAGCAAACTGTTTTGCATTAATTTTTTGTTCAACTAAATTTGTTTCTTTAAATTAGTTAAAATGTTAAAAAATTTGAACGTCACCGGTTTATACTCCAAACTTCTATCCTGCCTTTTTTTTATGTTTTTTGCCAATTGGGGGTGGGGGCAGACAATAGTAACATTTCCATCAAATGGAACAACGCAATCTACAAGTAATGTTCAGTCAACTTGGACTGTACCATTAGGTGTTACTTCAATTCAAGTTGAAGTTTGGGGAGGTGGAGGTGGCGGCTGTGGAAGATTTAATACTTCTGGATCTGGAGCTGCTGGTGGTGGCGGTGCTTATGCAAGAAAAGGATCATTTGCAGTAAATGCTAATGACGTTTTATATATACAAGTAGGTAAACAGGGTACGGGCAGAGGAACAGGCACACAAACAGCAACAGATGGGGGAATATCTTATGTTAAAACAGGAAGTCATACAGGTACAATTATAGTTGCTGCTGGAGGCGGAACAGGTGGAACAAATGTTAGTAGCTTAGTTTGTTCTGGTGGCCCAGGCAGTACATCATACACAATAAATGCAACTTCTCCTACAACTAATGACGATTATTGGTTTGGTGGAATTGGAGGAGATGGTGGTTGTAATTCTAATGGTGGAAGTGGAGGGGGTGGGGCTGGCAGTGGTGGAAATGGTAGTTCACCTACATCATGTACTGGGACAGCTTCTGCAGGCGGAAGTGCTTGGAGCACAAGTCTTTCAGGTGGAGTGGGCGGTAAATCATATACTTCTTCTACTCCTGATGCTGCAGGTATAAGGGGTGGAGGCGGAGGCGGAGTAGGAACTGGTTCAAACTTATCAGGCGGTAATGGTGGTGGTGGTTTTGTAAGAATTACTTATACTTTTTCACCAACAATTACTACGTCAGTTTCTTCTTTAAATGCATTTACTTCTTGTTCAGGTACAGCTAGTTCGCAACAATCATTTACAGTTTCAGGTTCAAATTTAACAGCAAACTTAGTAGTTACTCCACCAACAGGTTTTGAAATTTCTCTAACTTCCGGTGCTAGTTTTTCTACCTCACCCATAAGCCTATCTCCGGCTTCAGGTACTGTATCTTCAACCACTATATATGTTAGAATGGCATCACAAGCGTCAAGCCCTGCAAGTGGAAACATAAGCTGCACAAGTACAGGCGCTACAACTAAAAATGTATCTGTTAGTGGTACGGTTGCAACAACCATTCCCTGGACAGATGCTTCAACGGGAAACGCATTTGGAACTTCAACAAACTGGACACCAAATATAATTAGTACTGATTGGAAAACTTGTCATATAGCACAATTTAACAACTCAGGTTCATCTTCTAACTATGGAATAAATATGTTTACCGGTACAGATAATTTCAGCGGAGCATTATCCATTGGCGCTATTGAAGTAACCGCTTCAAGAACTACAAATTCTATTACAATCGGTAATTCTTCTATTAATTCTGCGGGCACATTAACACTAAATGGAGCAAGTCTAAATACTATTGCTAATACAATTTTAAGAAATGCTTCAAGCCAATTATTAACAATTCAAAATAATGTACTAAGTGGAAATCAAACGATGAGTTTAGCCCTGGGAAATGCAACAGATAATATTATTAACACAGACGGAAGTGGCGGTATAACTATTTCATCAATCATTTCGGGCTCAAGTAAACCACTAACTAAAATTGGAACTGGTGGTGCGCTGACTTTATCAGGCGCAAATACATTTTCAGGTGCAACAAATGTTAACGCTGGTACATTAAAGTTAGGTGTTTCTTCAACATCAAGCACATCTGGACCCCTTGGAACGAATGCCGGCGGAGCAATAGTCAGTTCAGGTGCTATTTTAGATTTAAATGGCTTTTCATTAACTTCCTCTGCTACAGAAGCTTTAACACTTAATGGCACTGGAATTTCTAGCGGTGGTGCTTTATTAAATAATGCTTTAACTTCAAGCACATGGGTTGGTGGCGTTAGTCTTGCTTCAGATGCAGGTGTAGGTGGTTCGGGCGATATTACTTTAAGTGGACTTATTTCAGGAGCTAATAGCTTGATTAAATATGGCACCGGCACATTAACTTTATCAGGTACAAATACATTTGGAGGAGCCGGAAAAACAATTTCAATTGATAATGGAACTGTTATTATCTCAAGTTTTGGTAATAATTTCGGGAACTCAAGTAATACTTTTAGCATTGGTTCATCTACTACTAGTGCAACCTTAAAGTTTTCATCAACAACAGGAACTGTTAACAGAATTTTTGGCATAGGAAGTTCAGGAGGCACTATGGAAAATACTTCAACAGGCACTGTAACTTTTGATCAAAACGCAGCATTAAATGGTGAACTAACCGCTAACATATCCGGTGCATCAGGTAATATAATTTATTCAGGTATTTTAAGTGGCACAGGTTCTTTAAAAGTTAATAGCACAACAACTACTCAAGTTGTTAGATTAAATGCTGTAAATATTTATTCAGGTTCTACTACTATAACAGCGGGGATCTTAAGAATTGGAATAGCCAACGCAATCCCTTCTTCATCAAATATAATTATGAGTGGCGGCACCTTAAGCAATAATTCTACTAACTTTGGATTTACTACAAGTGGTACATTATTATTAACTTCAAATTCAACATTTGAATTAGGCTCGAGTGGAAATTTTAATTTTGGTGCAAGTAATTTAGTTTCATGGACAGCAGGAGCAATATTGACAATTACTGGATGGCAAGGTAATCCTGGCTCTGCAGGAACAGGAGCACGAATTTTTGTAGGATCAAATTCTTCTTCATTAATTAGTTCACAATTAGATCAAATAAATTTTAATGGTTATTCCTCTGGAGCAATGATTCTTTCTACAGGTGAAATTGTTCCAAAACTTTATCATTTTAGAACAAAACAATCAGGTAATTGGAATAGTGCTTCAACATGGGAAATGAGTTCCGATAATTCTACTTGGATTAATGCAAGTAATAGCCCTACTAATATTGATGCAACTATTACAATAAGAAATACACATTCAGTAACAGTAACCGGATCTGTTACTATTGATCAAACTAATATTGAGACTGGTGGAACTTTAAATTTAAATAGCGCAGTTATTTTAACAATTAATGATGGAACTGGAAACGATATTGATGTAACTGGTAGTTTTATTCAATCTGCTGGGACATTAACAAATAATGGTCAAATTGTTGTTCAAAATGGAGGGCTTTTTAGACAAGCAAAGGTTGGAACCATAATACCCACCGCAACTTGGAATAGTGGTTCAACCTGTGAAGTTACAGGCTGGACAACTACAATCGGTGGAGGTTTAAATCAGACATTTTATAATTTTACTTTTAATAGTTCTAACTGGTCATCTACAATGACAAGTATGGAGCCTAATGGTATGCAAGTTAATGGCTTATTTAAGGTTGTTAATACTGGTTCGGGAGAATTAAATTTAATGAGTGGTGCTACAAGTAGATCATTAACAGTGGGCAGTTTTGAAATTACGGGAGGTATTTTTCAAATTTCAGGCAGCAATGGAGATGCTAATGCTACTTTAAATGTTTTGAATAACTTTCTTGTTTCAGGAGGCACTTTTTATTTTCAAGATAATCAAACAACTTCTTCAGGTTTCAGTAAATTGATTGTTGGAGGAAATATTACTATTGAAGGCGGAATTGTTTCAACAGATACAAATGCTGGGGATATTGGAATTTATTTTAATGGAACCGGATCCCAAACTTATACCCATTCTGGAGGCACATTATTGGAATATTTAAGAACACGCTTTGGATTTAAAACGACATCTGGCCCAATCTCCATTAATGAAGTGTATAGTCATTCAACAATAGCTCAAACAACAATTAACGGAAGTACCATGTCAAATAATTCAGGATATTCTTCGTGGCCTACTACAGGGGCATTAATAAATAATCTTACTATTAATAATGCTAATGGAGTAACTTTAAGTACGGCTAAAACAGTTAACGGCACACTTAATTTAACCAATGGTGTTTTAACAACAACATCAAGTAATTTATTGTACATAGCCAATACTTCTACCAGTGCTATAAATGGTGGCGGAACAAGTGCTTATGTTAGCGGACCTTTAAAATGGGCAGTGACAAATTCCGGTGGAACTTACATGTATCAAATTGGTAAAAACGGTAAATATGCTCCTGCAGGTATTGTTGATCCAAATGCTGGCTCAACGGATTTTATGGCTGAATACTTTAATGCAGATCCTAATACAGTAAATTATACAAGAACATCTAAAGAAAGTAGTATTAATAATGTAAGCGCATGTGAATATTGGATGATTGATAAAGTTGTTGGGTCAGCAAGCGCCCATGTTGTTTTAAGTTGGGATGCAGCTGCAAGAAGTTGTGGTATTACTCAGCCAAATGAATTGTTAGTATTGAGGTGGAATGGAACACAATGGTCAAATCATTGGAATAATACTTCATTAATAACAGGAGTAACCGGAAACGGTACTTTAACATCAAACGCAATAGTTTCTAATTTTAGTCCGTTTACTTTGGGGTCAAATACAACTAATAATCCTCTACCCGTAAGCTTGCTCAACTTTAAGGCAAATTGTATTAATAAAAATGTGCAGCTCAACTGGCAAACTGCAAGTGAAAGCAATAACGATTTTTTTGATATTGAACGCAGCACTGATGGACTTAGTTATGCTAACTTTTTACGAGTAAACGGAAAGGGTACCACAAATGAGCAACAAAATTACACAGCTTATGATGAGCAGCTCTTTGAAGGCAATATATATTACCGCTTAAAGCAGGTAGATTTTAATGGCAGCGCAACCTATTACAATCCGCAAATGGTAAATTGTGCAGATGATGCAAACATTAGCATTTTCCCCAATCCCAATAACGGAAACTTTTTAATAAAAGGCTTGCAAGAGGAATCAGAATTGCAACTTACAGATGCGTTAGGCAAAAACCTACTCATTAAAAAAGTTGTCGCAACTGAAACTACTTACGAAGTAACTACTTTGCAAGAAGGTATTTACTTTCTACTCATCAAATCGAAATCTGGTTTAGTACAAACTCAAAAAATTGTGGTACAGAAATGATTTTAAAGCTATTTCTCTTTTTAAGGGGAGCTGTCCAAAGAACTTAGGGGTAAAATAGTATTCCAGTATTATAGTATCAATTCTAGTTTATATATTAAATGGATTGTGCAGCAATCCATCCCGTTGTCCATGCCGCCTGGAAATTAAATCCTCCGGTAATACCGTCAATATTTAAAATTTCTCCTGCAAAATAAAGATTGTCATATTTTTTGCTTTGCATGGTTTTAAAATCAACTTCTTTTAAATCGATACCGCCACAGGTTACAAACTCTTCTTTAAAGGTTGTTTTGCCTTTCATTTCGTATTGATCGTTTACTAAAAGCTCTACTAATTTATTCAATTCCTTTTTAGTGAGTTCGCTGCATACTTTGGATGAAGGGATTTCAGCTTTTGCAATTAAAAATTGCCACAAGCGTTTTGGCAAATTAAATTCTTGCAAGTTGGCAATTTGTGTTTTTGTGTTTGCTCTAAAACTATTTATTAAAAGATCTCTGACATCATTTTGTTCATCATTTAACCAATTAATAATAACAGTTGTATGATAGTTTTCTTTTGCTAATTCTTGAGCTGCAAAAGCAGATAACTTTAAAACAGCCGGCCCGCTAAATCCCCAATGTGTTATAAGTAAAGGACCTTCGGTAAAATAAGTACTACATTTTATTTTTACTTTAACATGTGGCACTGATAATCCCATTAGCCCATGAATAGGATTGTTTGGGATATTGAACGTGAATAATGATGGAACAGGTGGATGAATAGTATGCCCCGTGTTTTTTAAAAACTCATAGGCTTTTAATTGATTAAACCCACCTGTACAAACTACAACAGCATCTGCATTTATTTGTTCAATAGACTTGTGTTGCTTTTGTGTTTCTAGTAAAATTTTGTTTTCTGTTTGTTGCATACTGATTACAGAACACTCTAATTCTACTTTTATGCCCAGCTGTTTTGTTGCATCTAAAAAACAATTTACAATGGTTTCAGAATTATTACTTACCGGAAACATTCTTCCGTCTGCTTCGGTTTTTACAGCTACTTGATTTGATGATAACCAACTAATCATTTCTGTTGGACCAAAACGCGTGAATGCTCCCAGCAGTTCTTTTGATCCTCTTGGATAATTTTTAATCAGCTCTTTTGCTTCAAAGCAAGCATGTGTAACATTGCATCTTCCGCCGCCAGATATCCGCACTTTTGAAAGTAGCTTTGTCGATTTTTCAAGTATAGTGATTGAAAAATCTGGATTTTTCTCGGCAAGATGGATTGCACAAAAAAAACCGGCAGCACCGCCTCCAATAATGTATATTTGTTTGGACATTTTTTGAATGAATTTGTTATAAATTTGCCAAAAAAAACAACATGACATTAGAAGAAATTATAAACGGAGATATTAAAAAAGCTATGCTTGCAAAAGAAGCTCAAAAATTAGAAGCGTTAAGAGCAATAAAATCTGCTATACTTTTGCTTAAAACATCTGCAGAAGGCCACACACCTGAAAGTGAGTTGAAAGCTTTACAGAAAATGGTGAAGCAACGCAGAGAAACTGCAGAAGTATATAAAAATCAAAACAGAGCTGATTTAGCTGATACCGAAGAATTTCAGGCAAACATCATTGAAGCTTACTTACCAAAAATGTTATCGGAAGATGAAATAAAAGCGGCTTTATCTACTATTATTGCAAACAGTGGAGCAAGTTCTCCTGCTGATATGGGTAAAGTAATGGGTTTAGCTTCAAAAGAATTTGCTGGTAAAGCCGATAATAAAATTGTATCGCAATTGGTAAGAGAATTATTGGCGAAGTAAACCTTGTACTTGTTTAATAGACAAAACTGTTAATGATTCCCTTTCAATTGTTTTTCTAGATTAAGAATTAGCTCATTTTTTTGAGCTAATTCTTTCTGTAGTTCATTAATTTTATCAGACAAAACGTTAAGATCGTTTTTTAAAATCAATTCCTGATCACTCCAAATATTTGTTTCATAAAAAACTTTATTCTGGTCACTTAAATGTTTTTTCATTGCTTCTTCGTTTCTGAAAAAACTATATAATGGTATTCTTAATTCTTTTGAAATAAGCTCTAGTGTTCTAATTTCAAGCGTTCGAGTTTCTAAGGATTTATTTAAATTCTCCTCTGTAACTCCAATATAATTGGCCAAATCAGAATAACTTAAGTTTTTTGATTTTAAAACTTGAATGATTTTATCTTTTAAATTCATTTTTCATGGTTTAAATTAGTTCTAGTCTAAAACTAAAAATTCGGTTCTTCTGTTTTTTGATCTCCCATCCGCAGTATTGTTGTTTGCTATTGGTTTTTCTGCGCCATAACCTTTGGCTCTTATATTTGCTTTATCAACTCCTTTTTCTTGCAAAAATTGAATTACTTTTTCAGCACGCTTTTGTGAGAGTTCAATGTTTTCTTGAGCGTTACCAGTGTTATCAGTATGCCCTTGAATTTCTATTTTCATTTCAGGATGATCTTTTAAAAAAAACGCAAACTCATTTAATACAATAATTGATTCAGGGAAAAGTTCATCAGAACCAGTTTGATAATAGATATTATTTAAAACAAATGATTTTCCTTTCTCTGTTTTTTTCAATTCCATACTGTCAATCTTTGGAGGGTTTTTAAATGAGACATCATTTTTAATTTCAATCATTTGCGAGGTAAAAGCATGTTGTTCTGCTGATGCAGTAATTGCAATTTTATCATTGCCGTTTTTTTTCAAATTAACTGCAGCTATAAAGCTACCTGTTGTAGAATCAACAACTGCCTGAGTTTTTTCATTGGTTCTGGTATTTTTTAACTCAACTTTAAAATTTTTCAACGGCTCATCGCTTTCTTTCTTTATCTCACCTTTAATAAATGTAATTGCATCCGGTCTTGCTTCTTTATAAAGATCAAATTGATAAATGTCGTATTTACCAACTCCTTTGCCACTTACCTTGCCTTCATCCCAAGAACAAAAATAGCCCAGCTCACCATTTGTGCTTACAAAAAACCCAGCATCATCACCCTCACCATTTATTGGGAAACCAATGTTTTCAGGGGATTTCCATTCGCCTTTTTCATCTTTTTTAGTGTAATAAATATCAAATCCACCATAACCGTAAATTCCATCACTACTGTAATAAAGGGTTTCAGAATCACTATGTAAGAATGGTGTTTTTTCGCTACCGGAAGTATTTATTTTTGGCCCTAAATTTTTTGGCACACTCCATTCTTTTGTAATAGGATCTTTAGTAGTGATATATAAATCTAATTTACCATAACCGCCGGGTCTGTCGCTTACAAAAATAATTGAGTTTCCGTCGGATGAAACAGTTGGTTGTGAATCCCAATAAATAGGATGGTTTACATTAGGTAATTTTTTTATTATTGACCATCCTTCACCAATGTTACATGAAAAATAAATATCGGTATTAAGTCGGTTTCCACCTTCGTTATTACTTTGGGCATAATAAAGGTATTTGTTATCAATTGTTAGCGATGCACCACCCTCATTACTGCTTTGGTTAAAAGGGTAAGGCATTGGTTCTCCTTTATCGTAAGTTCCATCTGTTTTTTTAGCACTAATTATAAAAACTTCACGTTCTTTATCTGTTTGGTAAACTCTGTCAATCCTGTTATCGGGCTCAGTACGTGTATATAAAAAAAACTCTTCATCAGGTGAAATGTATGGTAAATACTCTGAATTAACAGTTGAAATGCCACTTACCGGAATAGGATTAAATGGAACTCGTTTTGATTTTAATTCTTTATCCTTCTTAGCAAAAAAGATCATTTGTTTTGCTTGATAGATTTGACCTTCGTATTCTTTCTCAAATTTATTTTCATCTTCATCGTGAAAATCTAAAAACTTTTGCAGCCAAAAAATTGCTGAATCTTGTTTGGATGCTTCATAAAAATCAAAACCAATATAGTAATAGGGCGAAGCATGAATTTGAGGGCAAATATCAATTGCTTTTCTAAAAAAGGGTACAACCGAGTTAAATGAAGTATTGTTTAATTTGCAATTTACTAACAACTCCATTCCTATTTGAAGGTAGGCAGCAGCAAACTCCGGCTCCTCATCCAATGCAGATTTCAGTATTTCAATTCGCTCTTGTTTTTTATATTTTTTCTTATCCTGAGCTTTTTCAAATAGTTTATTTGCCTTTTTATTTTCAATAACCGAACAACTTGTTTTATCTTCTGATTTATCCTGTGCAATTGCAAAATTAAGTGATGAACTAAAAATCAAAATTACTATTAAAGTATACCATTTCATATGTGTTAATTATTTGTTTTTAATTGCCATATGGTATACGCCATGTATCTTCACTTCGACAAGCTCAGCGCAACGCATTTGTTTTTGTGCGCGA
>JBILCU010000017.1:0-68688 GCA_044352985.1 Bacteroidia bacterium | reverse complement strand
TAAAACACAAAATGTGAAAACGGAAGATAAAACTACTTCTGCAGCCACAACACAAAACACAAATAATTCAGAACAAACAGCTAAAACACAAAATGTGAAAACGGAAGATAAAACTACTTCTGCAGCCGCAACACAAAACACAAACAATTCAGAACAAACGGCTAAAACACAAAGTGTTAAAACAAATAGTCCGAATGATATACTGGCTAACAATAAATCAAAAGTTAATCAAACAGAAAATAATAAATCAAATTCAGCAACTACTAATACGTCATCCGAAAGTAAGGTAAATACTAGCACTAATAATGATGTAAATATAAAAGTGGCTGATACTAACTCAAAAGCTGAAAATAGAAGTGAAGTAACTGAAGTTAAAAACGAAAAAATTGCCAATAAAGCTAATGAGAACAATAACACTTCAGACAAACAAATTGTAAATAATCCCAATAAAACAATTGATGCAACAAATTCAGATATCAGTAAAAACGATTTAGATAAAAGTGATGCGAATACAACTAATAATAAATCAACAAATGCCTTAAATGAGCAGGAAGAAAAGGTAGTAAAGCAAAGTGAGAATTATATAACCTATTCCAAATTAAATAAAGATGTTAAAAAGTACGACGATTTAACTGATTCTGAAAATCAATTAGCCAAAGATTTAATGGAACAATCAAAACAATATACTCGTGAATCGGAAGTGTTATTTGAAAAAAGTTCTTCCATTGAAAATGCTGAGGAAAAGAAAATACAGATAGCAAAAAGTAATGAGCTTAAAAATTTAGCAGCTGAAATGAAATTGAAAGCTGATTCGGTATTTGATTTAGCACAAAATACAAAAGCCTTTGCAGAAAGTAAACGTATGGAATATGATGCGTTTATTGAAGGTTTGGATAAAGATGTATTAAATAAAATAAAATCAATAGCGCAAAAAGACATAGTTGCTAAAAATAAATCAAACGGCAATTCTGGAAATAATGGTTTAAATTCATCAGATGAACAAGCTGCAAATGCTATTCAATATTCGGAATCGTATATTAATAAATTAAATGCGCTAGAAAAAGAATTTGATCGATTGGAAGCCAAAGGTAAACCTGATGTAAGTATAGAAGAATTTGAAAAAAGAAATGTGGTGATTAATAAAATGATTGAAGTCATTAATCAAGAAGTAAGTCAAATTAACGCAATTGCATCTAATTATGATGAGGTTAAAAAACAAGATTACCTCAGTTTAGTTAGCCAGTTATCTAATAAGAAAATAAGTTTGGAAAATAAAATTTCAGACAATCTTACCTCAATTAAAAACATCAAAGTTAAAGAAACACCAATTACAGTAGCTACTAATTCAAATACAAACGAGAAATCAGCTGATAAAGTGAAAAATGAAGTCGACTCTGCTTCAGCATCTGAAAACCAAAATAATATAGCTAAAACAGATAATGTTACCACTACTAATAATGTAAAATCAAATGATGTAAGTAATGATATCATTAGCACTAAATCAGAAATAGCATCTAATAAAACGAATAATTCAGGATCTAATTCCGATAATCAAAAAACAGATTCAAATAAAGATAGTAATGCATCAGCTAATCAAAATGCAGCAAATTCACCAGTTAAAACAGTTGTTGTAGAGAATAGTAATAAAGCAACTACCAATGATGCTATTGCGGAAAAATCAACCGAAAAGCAAAACGCGACAACTACACCAGTTAAAACAGTTGTTGTAGAGAATAGTAATAAAGCAACAGCAAATGATGCTATTGCGGAAAAATCAACCGAAAAGCAAAACGCGACAACTACACCAGTTAAAACAGTTGTTGTAGAGAATAGTAATAAAGCAACAGCAAATGATGTTATTGCGGAAAAATCAACCGAAAAGCAAAACGCGACAACTACACCAGTTAAAACAGTTGTTGTAGAGAACAGCAACAAAGCAACAACAAATGACGACATTGTAGAAAAATCATCTACAACAAAAGAAAACAAACAAACGGCAACAAATGAAAATGCAAAAACAGCAGGAGTAACTAATACATCTATAAATTCGACGTCAACATCTAAATCAAACTTAAAGGGAAAAGGGTTTGAAGTGTTAAATGAATCAGCTTATACAGAAGCTAAACCTATTCCTGTTGATGTTAAACTTCCTAATGGAATTATTTTTGCAGTTCAAATTGGCGCATTTAGAAATCCAATACCCAATACTTTATTTAAAGGATTGTCTCCACTTAGAGGAGAAACTACAGCGAAAGGCTTAATACGTTATCAGGCAGGTAAATTTGAGTTATTTGAAGATGCAAACGGCGTAAAAAATGATTTGAAAAAAATGGGCTATAAAGATGCGTTTGTAGTGGTTTATAAAGATGGTAATAGAATTACATTACCCGAAGCAATAGTTGAATTAAAAAATAAAGGAATTACAGTAAATCAAGACGAAAATCAAACTGCGGGAATTACAACCACAGCAAACATACCACCTGCAACTGAAATTATTTCTAAAATGAATGAAGTTGCCGCTAATAATTTAACTAATAAAGCTCCAGATGAATTAAGAGGGAATACAATTGAATCATTAGTGGTTTCAACTGATGTTAGTCAAGTGCAGGGTTTATTTTATACGGTACAAGTTGGATTGTTTTCGGGTAAAGTAACTGCATCTAAATTGTATAATTTAAATCCTTTGTTTACTGATAAAATACAATCAAATGCATTTAGATATACTGCAGGAATTTACACTTCATTGGATAGAGTTAAAACAGATCGCTTAAAAGTTGTTGATTTAGGAATAAAAGATGCATTTGTTTCAGCATACTTAAATGGTCAACGAATTAAAATAAGCGACGCACTTTCTAAAATAAATGCCGGCGAAAAATTTGTTTTTCCAACAGAACAACCTATTCGTTTCTCTAGTTTGACTAATGTAAATGCGGTTCAACCAATTGCTCAAAATCAACCTGTTTCAGAAAATACAAATGCAAACAGTACAGTAGATAATTCTTCTTCAACAGAAAAAGGTATTGTCTATAAAATTCAAATTGGAGCATACAGAAAACAAGCTAATAAAGAGGTTAAAAATAAATTCTCAAGAATTAAGAATTATAAAATTGATACACAGCAAATAAATGAATTGTTTGTGTATAGTGCCGGGGCATTCATTGACATGAATGCCGCTCGACCTGCCCTCGAATCCGTTAAACAACTTGGTATTGCCGATGCCTTTATTTGTGTTTACCGCGACGGAAAAAAACTTTATGGTGAAGAAGCTGCCAAATTAATGGGCAGGAGATAAATTTAAATTAACTTTTTGTTAGTTTGCTTTGGCAAACGAAATTGGTTTTTGCAACACCTGCGTTTGCAATACTTTTAAAGCCTCCATCAATTTCTTTAAAATTATGAATACCTCTTGCCTTTAAAATACTTGCAGCAATCATGCTTCTGTAACCACCAGCGCAATGTAAATAGAATGGTTCGTTGGCGCTTAATTCTGCAAACCAGGAGTTAATGGAAGAAAGTGGTCTGCTATAAGCTTCTTCAACATGTTCCGCCTCGTATTCACTTTCTTTTCTTACATCAATTACTTTGCTTGTGCCAATATGTAATTCGTTTTTAAATTGTTCAGCAGTAATTCTGTTAACGGTATCAATTTCTTTGTTTGCTTCCGACCAGGAAACAAATCCACCTTTTAAAAAGCCCAGAACATGATCAAATCCAACGCGTGATAAACGAGTAATAGTTTCTTCTTCCTGACCGGCATCAGCAACTAAAAGTATTGGCTGATTAACATCAACTACCAAGGCACCAACCCATGGGGCAAAATCGCCTCTTACGCCAATGTTAACAGAACGAGGTATAAAACCTTTTGCAAAATCAGCTGCACTTCTTACATCCAAAATAAGTGCATTAGTTATTTCTGCAGCGGTTTCAAATTCTGTAACCGTTAATTGTTTTAATCCTTTTTTCAAGACTTCATCAAAACTATTGTATCCTTTTTTATTCATGGCTACATTCATCCCAAAGTAACCTGGAGGTGGCAATAAACCATCGGTTACAGCTTTTATAAAACTATCTTTATTGGGCTGATTTAAGGCATAATTCATTTTCTTTTGGTTGCCTAATGTATCAAACGTTTCTTTCATCATGTTTTTACCACAGGCACTTCCTGCACCATGTGCAGGATAAACCATAATATCATCAGAAAGGGGAAGAATTTTTTCATATAAAGAATGATAAAGCATCCCGGCTAATTCTTCCTGAGTCATGTTTACAGCTTTTTGAGCTAAATCAGGTCTTCCAACATCTCCTAAAAATAAAGTGTCTCCACTAAAAAGTGCATGCTCTTTCCCATGTTCATCTTTTAATAAATAACAAGTACTTTCCATGGTATGCCCAGGAGTGTGAAGCACTTTAATGATAATGTTACCTAATTTGAATTCTTCATTGTCTTTTGCAACAATCGCATCAAATTCTGGCGCAGCAGTTGGGCCATAAACAATTGGCGCACCTGTTTTGTTACTTAAATCAATATGCCCAGAAACAAAATCTGCATGAAAATGCGTTTCAAATACATATTTAATTTTTACATTATCTTTTTCAGCTCTATCTAAATAAGGTTGTACCTCTCTTAAAGGATCAATTATTGCCGCTTCTCCATTTGAGGTAATGTAATATGCACCTTGAGCAAGGCAACCTGTATATATTTGTTCTATTTTCATATGTTGATTTTTATTTTTTTTTAGTTGTCATATGTTATACGCCATGTATCTTCAATTCGACAAGCTCAGCGCAACGCATTTGTTTTTGTGCGCGAAGCACATAGCTATATCATATTAAATCGAAATAAAATTTAAAAGTAAAATTAAGGGATTATTGTTAAATTTAAATTGATATTAATCAGAATTAATGAGGTAATTTTTCTCTGATATAACCATAAAACCAAGTGCCATACAGCGCACTTAGTAATGTGATAATAATTACTGTTGAACCTGTACCAATTTGTGCAAATAATGGGCCGGGACAAGCTCCGGTAATTGCCCAGCCAAGACCAAATAATAAACCTCCAATGATTTGTCCTTTTTGAAATGGCTTAGGAACAAATTCAATTTTTTCTCCATAAATGGTTTTAATGTTGAATTTCTTAATCACTAAGATACTAATTGCAGCTACCATAACAGCAGAGCCAATTACACCGTACATGTGAAAAGATTGCATACGAAACATTTCCTGAATTCTGTACCAAGAAATTATTTCGGCTTTTACGAATATGATCCCGAGTAGCGCACCAGTTAAAACGTATTTGATTCCATGCCACCAAGCATGTTTTAGCTTTGATTCATTTATACACTCAGCTTCGAGTTTTCTATTTGCTTCATAATCTTCGTTTAAATGTGTGTTCATTTTATTTAAAGTTTGAGAATATAAGGTAAAATAATATTAGCCATCAAAAAACCTCCAGCCATAAAACAACACGTTGCAACTAAAGATGTCCATTGAAAATTAGCAAGACCAGAAATGGAATGGCCTGATGTACAGCCTCCGGCATAACGAGTTCCAAATCCAACTAAAAAGCCACCAATTACCATTAAAATAAAACCTTTAAGTGTAAATAGGTTTTCCCAGGAAAATAATTGTGTTGGAATTAATGAATTAAAATTAGTGATACCATAAGTGGATAACTCATTTTTTAATTCGGGATTTATATCGATAGCTTGATTATTTGACAGAAATGTTGAAGCTATAAAACCTCCAAGTAATGCTCCGGTAACAAATAATAAATTCCAACTTTCTTTTTTCCAATCGTATTTAAAAAAACTGATATTAGCAGGAAAACAAGCAGCACAAACATGTCTTAAAGAAGAACTAATGCCAAAAGTTTTATTGCCTAATATCAATAATATAGGTACTATTAAACCGATTAGAGGGCCTGCAACATACCATGGCCATGGTTGACTTAAAAAATTCCACATTAAACAAAAATAAGGAATTAAGATGTAAATAAAATTAAAAATTGTAATGTTTGTTTTATGCTAAATCATAGCATAAAGAATTCTGCCAATTAAAAAATAAATAGTTATACCTAAAATATCGTTTAAAGTAGTTACAAATGGCCCTGTTGCCAAGGCAGGATTTATTTTGAAACGATACAGTGTTAAAGGCACGAATGTGCCTAAAAATGAAGCGAAAATAATGACTGTAATTAACGCAATGCTTACTATAGATGCAAGGTTTATGCTGTCACTAATTAATATATTGTACGCGAAAATTAATGAAGAACAAATTAGGCCATTTATTAATCCAACGCCTAGCTCTTTTATGAGTTTAGGAACAAGTTTTTCACCTTTTAAGGTGTTATTTGCAAGTCCTTGTACAATAATGGCAGATGATTGTACACCAACGTTTCCTCCCATAGCACCAATCAATGGAATAAAAAATGCCATTTCAGGATGTATTTGGATTTGAGATTCGTAACCTCCAATGATGCGCGATCCAATAATGCCACCGCACATTCCAACTAATAGCCATGGAATTCGAGCTCTTGACAAACGCCAAATTTTATCGGATGAATCCACATCGTCAGAAATACCAGACATACGTTGTATATCTTTTTCGGCTTCTTCACGAATTACATCTACTACGTCATCAATGGTAATTCTTCCCACTAAACGACCTAGTGTATCTATAACAGGCAAAACCACTAAATCATACTTTCTCATGATTTCAGAAATCTCTGCTGTGGTTGCATTGGTTTTTACCGAAATAATTTCTGCATCATAAATTCCTTCAATTTTAGTTGAGGGTTGAGAAATAACTAGTTTTTTTAATGAAAGCATACCCACCAAACGTTCGTTTTCATCTACCACATAAACCGCATACATCACATCAACATTGTCGGTTTGCCTTCTTATTTCTTCTATACATGCAGAAACAGTTTCGCCAACGTGCACACTCACTAATTCTTTTGCCATTAGTGAACCGGCAGTCCCTTCCTCGTAGTTTAATAAGTCTGCAATATCGCTGGCCTGACCAATGTCTTCAATTTGTGAGAGTACCTCACTTTGAATTTCTTCGGGTAATTCATTGATAACGTCAGCTGCATCATCCGAATCCATATTGTCCAACTGCTCCGCAATTTCCTTAGTAGATAAGGAAGCGAGCAATTGCTCACGCATTTCTTCATATAGTTCGGGTAAAACTTCAGCAGTGGTTTCTTCCGGAAGCAAATCATATAAATACTTTGCCTCATCAAAATCGAGTTGATTAAATATTTCGGCAATATCCGCTGCATATAAATCATTCAGCTTTTCATTAAGGTAATGATCATTTTTTTCAGCTATAGCCGAACGTAACAACTCAAGATAATCGGTGGTAAGTTCAAATTGCATGAATCATTCCTTTTTAAAACATTGCAAATTTAGTATTTAATTACTTTTATTGGCGCATGACCTTTCTGTTGTAAAAAATAAATTCCACTCTTTAGTTCTTTACCTATTTTTAATTCGTTAGTTCCTGTTTTTAATTCGTAGGATGAAAGCGTTTTCCCTAATGCATCAATTATGGAAATTGTATTGTTTTGTTCATTACAATTAATAGTTAAACATAATTCATTTTGAAAAGGGTGTTCATTACAAAAAGTAATAGCATTATCTTTTTCAAACTCTTCAATACCAAATCCGATTGGCATTAATTTTCTGTTTAAAATCGTTAACACACCATTGGTAAGAGTTACATTGTCAACTAACAAAGTTTGATAACCGGTTTTTGAAAGTTGAATTGTATATGCGGCAGCATTAACAGTTCCTGTTGCAAAATTACCGTTTGGCTGTGTTGTTGTATTAGCAGAAGTTAATCCGATGATGGTTACCGTTACATTAGTAAGATTGGCAAGTGTAACTGAATCTTTAATGTTTCCTTCCAACCAGCAAGCTCTTTTGTAAATTGGAGTTAATACATGCAAGCCATCTTCAATATTTGAAACTAAAATAGTTTTAGATGGAAGAAAAGGGTAAACGCCCCATGCTCCATTAAATCCATTGCCGGCACCAGTTGGATAGGTATCATAATTTCCAACTTGTACCAAGTTGTGAGGCCGCTTAACATCAACTATTGTAATTCCATCTTTGTACCAGGATGTGACAGCAAAAGAATCGAGGGTAATGTGTGTATTGTGAACAATGGAGTTTGTGCCCGGATTAGATTTAATTCTGTCTAATTCCACAACATTATTTAAATCGCTGATATCATAGGAAGTTAATGGTGAATTACTTTTTTCATCAGTAGTGAATAAATAACGTTTGTCTTTGCTTGGCCATGTATTGTGTGTGAAATTAAGTGGTGTATTGAATGAAGTTAGAATAGCTGGATTACTTTTATTTGTAAAATCTAAAATTGTACACGTACCATCTAAAATTTCTCCGGCATACAGGGTGTCATTATCTACATATCCATCATGTACATATTTTAAATCGTAACTGCCCAGATAAGTTGGATTCCATGGGTCTTGTAAACTCGCGCAAATTGCACCACCGTTTCCAATATTTGAACCATATAAATATATATTTCCTTTCGTTGTATCAACATGCAAAGCATGAATGGTGCTTAATTGTTGATTATTGATGGTAGGTTGCCAATAATGATAAGGAACATTGGATGCGGGTAAATTACTTAAGTCGGCAATTTGTAACCCACCACCTGCTTCAGAAGTGATGTAAGCATAATGTTTGTAAACTTTTATTTCTTTCCAAATTTGGTTTTGTCCGGCAGGCCAAGGAAGAGCATTAATTTCTATAGGTAAATCAGGATTGGTAACATCTACTATTGACATCCCGGTTTCAACACCAACTAAGGCATATTCATTACCTAAACTATCTACATAACCACAAATGTTTGCGCATTGTTTATTTGGATATGCTAAATGAGAACGTTCTGTTACATTTATGTTCTGACCTTGTATTACAATCGTAAAAAATACTGAAATAAGAATTAAGCTGTTTTTAAATTTTCGCATTTAAATGTTCGATTTGTTATTTTTTGAAATGTACTTATTTATTTTTAACTTTTTGTTGTAATATTTGGTAATTGAGAAATTCAAGCAAGTTAAAAGGATATGATTTGCCTTAAAGTAAATGTCTAATCTTCTTAAAATAAATAAAGAAAAATAGTGCTGATTTATTTGTTTTTAAATTTCAATTTCTGAAATTAATACTTCACTATTTTTTTCGTCTGTTTTATTTTTACACCACTAGGTAAAGTCACTTCGGTTGCAATAAAATAAATCCCAGAACTTAAATCGCTTATCATCATTTTTATTTCTTGATTATTACTTTTTATTGAATTTAATACTCTTCCCAATCCATCTAATAATACACAATTCTTTTCAAGAGAATTAAATGAGTTAAATGCAATTGTAATTTCATCACTTGCAGGGTTTGGAAAAATAGTGATAGTAGTATAAACTTCCGAATTGTATTCAATTCCAACTTCGGAATTCGTTCCATAATAAAAATGCAAACCACCCGAATAGTTTCCTGTAATCAAATCATACAAACCATCCGAATTAAAATCAGCAATGCAAGGCGCAAGTTGTTCTCCGGATGTAATGCCATTGTAAGTACTGTCGATTAATGTAAACGAACCATTCAAATTTCCATCAATGTTACCATAACAATACAAATAACCTCTATCGGAACCGACAAACAACCTACTAATATTGTTTATTCGAATTAATTGTGGTGTGGCATGTGCTTCGTAGTAACCCGGGCGATTAACCCGTACATTACCGAAATTACTTTGAGTATTAGTAAATGCAGGCGAAGTTGAGGTGCCTGTATTTTTTAAATAATTGATAGTGCCATCGTATTCGCCAACCAATAAGTCGTTCAACCCATCTTTGTTTACATCAATTATTTGCGGATAAGCATTGTTGCCAACATCAATGCCTTGTAAAAATCCATTGTTAAAATCTGATTGGAAAATAAAATTAACTGGATTGCCAGCAGCGGAAGTGTTTTTAAAGAAAGTTAATTTTCCGGTGATGTCGCCAATTACTAAATCTATTGAGCCATCTCCGTTTAAATCTCCAAATGCCGGTGCCATGTTTCGAAGATTTAATGTAGAAGAATTTAAGTAATCCGTATTTATTACATTAAATTTTGGTTGCGAATTTGTGCCTATATTCTCCATTAAAATCAAACGTGCGTTGTATAAACTCACCGGTTGGTAATACCCAAAATTCCCGATTAACAAATCCAGGTCGCCATCGGCATCAAAATCAAATGGAGCAGGGTAGGAGCCCTCTCCAAAATCAAGCATTTCATCTTGCAGGAAATTTTTCTTTACTAATTGAAAAATTGGATTAGCATTAGTGCTTGTATTAGTATAATACCAAACGCTACGATAGTTTTCAGAAGTGGTGATGTTCGGTGCAGAGATCAAGTCTTTTTTGCCATCATTATTTACATCAAAAAAATAGGTACAAGGAAATTGATGGTATTGAATGGGATTGTTATTGTTCGGGAAAATCTTCGTTGTAAAATCAAAATGTGCATTTGCAATTGAACCACCGTTTCTAAAAAATTCAACCGAGTCGCATGAAATATCTCCAAGCACTAAATCCATGTCGGCATCTCCATCCATATCAATACAACTTAAGCAAGATCCGGCATGCATTACTTTTCCGTTTGCCTGTTGAGCTTCTTGTACTTTGCGCATTAGCGGACAAGCCGAATAATTTAAAATGGAAGAACAATTGTTTTCAATGGCATTCCCCCAGCAGGCATCCACCATTTCAAAATCTAAACTGTCGGCGTTACTAAAACGTTCCATGCTGGTGTTTTTATGAAACTCAAATTGTATTCCAGATGTTTGAAAACACAAAACGTCCATATCGCCATCAAAATCAATATCTGCCAATGCGGGCAATGCAACAGCACTTGATGGTGTGTTGCTGATGTTTGGGTTGCCACCAGGATTATAATTCGATTTCAGGAAATTTTTCACCAATGTAAATTCATGTTGATTTCCTATTCCGGTATTTTTAAAAACTCGTATGCCGCCTAAACCCAAGGCATAGGTAAATACATCCATTTTTCCATCACGGTTATAATCGTGAAGTATTAACCAGGAATTTATTTCTTTAGGGAAAATACTTTCGAATTGCGGGGCATGTTTATAGGAGGCAACTCCGCTTGCACCTTCATTAATAAACGTTCGGATGATTTCGCCACTTTTATCAAAAACAACCAAATCGTTTTTGCCATCGAAATTCAAATCCATGGTATTCCATTCGGTAAAGTTTAAACCCCCTGCCCATGGATTTTTTAATGGAACGCTAAAGTTAGAAACCTGAATGGTATCGTTTCGAAGAAAATAGGGCTGGGCAAATGATGAGACCAAACTAAGCGAGAGAAATAAAAAGTAGATAATTTTAATTTTCATTCTCATAGTTTTAGTATCAAGATAATAAAATTAGTGAATTACATTTTAATTTTAAAGTATTGTACGGTAATAAAGTATTGATTTTAGCTCATTTTGTTTTTCTTTATCACCATTTTATGGATGAAGTACATCATTATACTACTGAAGATCATACTTGCAATAACAACATAACCTAATTGCTCGTAATGATAAAAAACACCAGTTTTATCCTGATAAACAATAAATCCTGCTGCATAAGCAGAAACACCACCGGCAAGATACTGAACTGATGAGTTAATGCTCATGAAAGCGCCTCTGTCTTTTGGTTCTGGCACGCCTGACATTAAAGCTTGTGATGGAATCATTCGTGCTGAAACAAAAATGAAAAGGAAAATTTGAACCAATAATACTTTCCAAAAAGGAGATGGACCTAACTGCGTATAAATGCCAACCATTAGCATACAAAATAGTGAACCTATTAGAAATATCTTGTATTTGCCTTGCTTGTCACTTATTTTTCCAATAAGTGGGCCGGCTATAATGGAGAATATACCCGTTATTCCAAATAATAAAGGCAATTGGTTTTGGCTTAATTGTAAATTATTGATGGTATATGCCCCGCCAAATTGATTGAGCATAAAGCCTCCGGTTGCCAATAAACATGTTGCGGCAAAACCCTTGAGATAATTTGAATTGGTAATGGTTGCAAATAAATGCTTAAAAGGTTTCTTTTCTGATTTTGTAGCCAAATGTGCATCCACAGGTTTTAATTTAAAAGATACAAGACTAATCATTACCAAACTTAAAGCAACTATCATAATAAAAGGCGAATGCCATCCAAATCGATTTGCTAATAATAAACCAACAGGAATGCCTATTACCTGACTAGCTGCAAATGCCATTTGTATAAAACCCATTACTCTTCCGCGTATTTCCATGGCAAATAAATCGGTAATGATGGCGTATGAAATAGAGGAAATTACGCCGCCAAAAAGTCCGGTTAGAATACGTGCAAAAAGCAGTAATTTGTAATCAGGTGCTAAGCCGCATAACAGTGTTGCTAAAATAAAACCCGAATAAAAAAACAATAAGAGTTTTTTTCGATCAAACTTATCGGCAAAACCTGCAGTTAAAAAACCTGAAATACCCGCACTGAATGCATATGATGAAACAACCAGAGAAAACTGAGTGGTATTAACTTTTAAATCTTTAATGAGGATATCACTTAAAGGTGATAGCACCATAAAATCCAATACTACAGTAAATTGAAGTATAGCAAGGATTACAACAACAAAAAGTTGGTAAGGTGTAAAAATTTTATTTTTTGTTGTCATTTTTTTTATTTATCCTACCATTAAAATTTATAGTGAAAAAATATAGCTTCAGTTTTTATTAATTCTGAAATTTAAAATCTAAAATCAGAAATTCAAACCTTTATTTAATTAACAGCCGGAAGCAATCCATAATTTTTTCCGTAGTAAAGCATTTGTTGGGTAAAATCACTTGGATATTCAATTTTCACATCAATGATTTTATCTCCATCCAAAACAGGAACTAAGCGTGGCTGTATAAATCCTGCATATGGTGCGATGTTTAGTTTTTCGTAACGCGCCAAAACTTCTTTATGCAATGCAGGATCTACTTTTACTCCGTAATTTTCAACTAAATCTCTTCCTGCTTTGTAATCTCCTTTTGATTTGATACGTTGGATTTCACGTAGCAAATCACCAAACAATGATCTCATTTTGTTGTAATCCTTAACTACAAAATACGTTTTATTATCTTTAGAAACTTTTTCAATTACATTTTCTTTTTTTCCTTTTTCATATACCCATGCAGAAACAAGTTGACGATTACGCATATGTGCTTCTTCAATATTATTGCCTAATTTTAATCTGGATAATTGGACGATTAAACCTTTGGTAATGTATTCGTCATAAGAAGCTTTTCCATAATCTAATGAAGGCATAACGCCTAGGTCAACTAGTTTTTGATTATACAAATAGTATAAAGCAACTAAGTCTGCCCTTGCTTCTTCTAAAGTAGATGCATAGTTTTTAAGTGTTGCAGATGGCTGGTCAATTCCTTCTTCAATTTTACCAGAAGCATGACCAATTACTTCATGCATGTCGGTGTGTAGTTTATCTGCCAATGAAGCATAGTTTTTTACTCTCTCTTGAACATCCGTTCCTAAATAAAATTCATTCACAACACCTGATCCAGAAGCTCTGTCGTATGCTTCAACAATGTTACCCAAGTTTACAGATTTTGAACCATGTTGTTCTCTTATCCATTCATTATTTGGAAGATTAATTCCAATTGGTGTTGCAGGGGCAGCGTCACCACTTTCTATAACAACATTAATTACTTTAGCTGCAATACCTGTAACATTTTTCTTTTTGTGTTCAGAAAGAATAGGGGAGTTGTCCTCAAACCACTGCGCATTATCACCAATCGTTTTTATTCGCTTAGATGCTTCCATATCTTTTACTGATACAATCGCTTCATAAGTTCCTTTATAACCAATTGGATCGTTATAAGTTTCAATAAATCCATTAACCACATCAACTGCAGATTGGGTATCTTTTGCCCAAGCAATGCTGTAAGTATCAAAATCTTTTAAACTTCCTGATTTATAAAAATTGAGGAGTTTTACCAATGCATCTTTTTGAGTTTCGTTTTCAGTAAACGGAACGGCTTTTTCTAGCCACAAAATAATTCGCTCAATGGCTGAATTATACATGCCTCCAAGTTTCCAGGTTTTCTCAACCAGTTTGCCGTTTTCTTTAATCAGTTTAGAATTTAATCCAGCCATAACCGGTGTTTTGCCGTTTAATTTGTTGGCATCTTTATAAAAATCTTCTGCTTCTTTTTGGGTTAAGCCTTCGTAATAATTTACAGCTGATGAGGAAACTAAATCAAATTTAGGATCGAGGTTTACTTTTTTTGCAGCAAGAGTTGGATTAAATACAATGTCAGAAATTCGTTGCTCAAACTGAACCAAAGTTTCACCATTAGCAAATGGTAAGTCTGCAGAATTGGATTTTGAAATTAAATCGGTGAAATATTCTTTAGAAAATTCAGGTTGTATTTTATCGCTACTGTAATGATGATGTATTCCATTTGAAAACCATACGCGTTTAGCATACACTTCAAACTTTTTAAATTCTTCGTTTGTTCTTTCTCCATTATAACTGTTGTAAATGGTTTCAATGGTTTTACGTACCGTTAAATTATATTTGTAGTTCTGATCCCACAAAATATCTCTTCCGCACAAGGCTGCTTCATATAAATAATAAATTAATGTTTTTTGCTGTAAGGATAATTCCTCAAAGCCTGGAACCTGGTAGCGTAATATTCTTAAATCAGCAAATTGCTCCGCTTGAAATTGAAATGCAGATGTTGAATCTACAGTAATGTTTTTTAAAGTATCTGTTACCTGAAGATCTGAAATTTCACTGATGTCTTTTTGATTGTTTTGGCACGCAATGAAAACTAATGCTAGTGGAATAAATTTAAGGTTGCTCTTTTTAATCATATAGTTTTTTTAATAGTACAATTTTAAGGAAATCAAAAATAAAGTATTTGATTTGATTTTAAAAACGAATCTACGATTTAAGTTATCATCAACACTAATTGAACTTTAAAATGGTAGCCTAAAATTTTATTCCATAAAATAAAATTAGATAATCTAAATTTTCATTGTAATTCTTTTAAAGGAATTGCGTTATAAAAGTAAGATAAGCAATTGTATTATATATGTTTTTTAAGAAGTCCTGTTAATACTGTTTAATTAAACTTAAGCTGTTTAATTATGAATTGAATTTCCAACATTTTAGAATTATACATATGAGATTAGGGGTAACAATAATGGTGTTTTTTTTATATAGTTTGCTAATTGCAAAAGATCTTACAATTAATGAATTTAGGGTAAAAAATAATTACCAAAAAGGAAAATACCAGCGTAGTTTTTTAATTGCTAAAAATAATTTACAAGGTCAAAACACCTCGCCATTAATTAGCTATTGTTATGCATTGAGCTTATTTAAAATTCAGGAACAACAATTGAAGCTTACTGTTTTAGATCGTGTTTTGAATTATTTAAAAATATCTAGATTAAAAAGAGATGATCATGTATTGACTTTAACTTCTGCTGATTCGTCGGTTTTATCTAAAATTAAAGATAAAGCGATTGAGTTTTCTGAGGAAGAAATCAAGAAATTTCCAAATAAATCAATTAAACGCTTAGAAACATTGATTGCAATTTATGGTGACACAGCTGAAATTTACAAGGTTTATAAATTAGAAGAATTTAACCGAAATCAAATTCAAAAAAAGATTAAGGATTCTGTATTGGTGAATAAAATTAATGATGTAAAAACAAACAATCAATTGATTTATGTAAAAGAAAAAATAGAAACAATTTATCTTGCAGATACAATTGAAAAAATGTGTGATGCCAAATTAACTATTGATCAAAAAATAGTGCTTAAAACTGCATTTCAGTATAATTGCGTGAGCCGTTATCCGAATAAAAAAAATAATCCTCAGATTATTGAGTTTTTTCATGATATTGGTTTTAAGTGTATTCACGACGATGACATAAGTTGGTGCGCTGCATTTGTAAATTATTGCTTAAAGAAAAATGGATATAACTATTCCCATTCGTTATTGGCAAAGGATTGGTTAAAAACCGGTATAGAAATAAAAAATCCTTTACCTGGTGATGTAGTTGTTTTTTGGAGAGGGAAAAAAAATGGTTGGCAGGGACATGTAGCCTTTTATGTTAGAGAAGATAAATTAAATCATTTGATTTATGCTTATGGGGGAAATCAGGATGGATCTGTTTGTCTTAAACCTTTTCCAAAAAGCCAGGTTGTATCGTATAGAAGACCTGTTAAATGAGTTTAAATGGTAGAATTTATGAAATTTTAATTTTTAGATAATTAAAGCTGCAGTATTTTGACTAAATTTAACCTTCGGATTAAATTTGATTAGTGGAGCAAAAGATCATTATTAATAAGTTAGATGAATTCATCAGAAAGTTTTACAAAAACCAACTGCTGAAAGGAGTTATTTATTCCTCAGGTATATTAGTTTTACTTTTTTTGTTCGTAATCACAGCCGAGTATTTTGGTGAATTTGGAATAGAAATAAGAACTGTTTTATTTTATACCTTTTTACTAAGTGGTTTTTATGTGGTTTTTAATTTTATTGTTCTGCCGCTTTTAAAACTTAACAAATTAGGTAAAGTAATTTCCCATGAAGAAGCAGCAACAATAATTGGTAAGCATTTCGGTAGTGTTCAGGATAAATTATTGAATGTACTTCAACTTCAACAAAACAAATCAGATGTTTATTCACAAGAACTTTTACAAGCAGGCATTCAACAAAAAATAATTGAATTAAAACCGCTAGCTTTTACTTCAGCCATTGATTTTAAGGAGAATATTCGCTACTTAAAGTATGCGCTCATTCCATTATTCCTACTTTTGATTATCTCAATTGTGGCACCAAAAATTTTAAGTATTGGTTCCGAACGAATCATTAATCACACTAGTACGTTCGAGAAACAAGCTCCTTTTCGTTTCACTATCAAAAACAAAAATTTAGATTGTTTTCAGCAAAAGGATTTTGATTTGCAAGTTGAGTTGAGTGGAGACGAATTTCCGAATGAACTTTTCATCACAATTAACCAAGCGGAATACCAATTAAAAAAAGAAAGCAATTCTACTTTTTCATACACCTTTAAAAATGTTCAGTCATCCATTCCATTTAGTTTGAATGGAGCTGGGTTCACTTCAAACTCGTATTTACTCAATGTGCTACCTAAACCAAGTTTATCCGATTTTTCGTGCATGTTGGATTATCCGGCTTACTTAAACAGAAGCGATGAAACTATTGCTAATACAGGTGATTTGGTTGTGCCCGAAGGAACAAAAATTACCTGGAAACTTCGCACAAAAAATGCCAACGAATTGCAATTGTTGTTTGATGATACCAATATGAGAATTTCACCTGTTAGAGAAAATGAATTTACATTGAGCAGATTATTTCTTCAATCGAGCAATTACGCCATAGTGGCTGGTAACCAATTTGCTAAAGGGATTGATTCTGTAAATTATTCCATTCAGGTTATAAAAGATGCTTATCCTGAAATTATGATGTCCGAAACAAAAGATTCATTAAGAGAAGGCATAAGTTATTTTTCAGGAAACATAAAAGATGATTACGGTTTTAATCGTTTTCAGTTTATTACTACCATTTCTTCAAAAGATTCGAGCGGAAAACTTACTGTGAAATCAACTAATGAATTATTATCTATTCAGAAAAATGCAAGTTCGCAAAGCGTTGTATTTGCGAGTGATTTTCAAAAATTACAATTAAAACCGGGCGACAGAATTGATTATTATTTTGAAGTGTTTGATAACGATGGAGTGCACGGACCAAAATCGGCAAAATCTCAATTGCTCACTTTTAAAGCGCCTACTTTGGAGGAAATGGAAAACCAACTTTCTGAAAAAAATAAAGATATTAAAAATGATTTAGACGAAAGCATTAAAAAAGCGAAAGACTTACAAAAACAAATTACAGACTTGAATAGAAATGTATTAGAGAAAAAACAATTGGGTTGGGAAGAGAAAAAAAAGTTGGAGAATTTAATAGATAAACAAAAAAATCTGGAAGAACAGATTCAGCAAATTCAACAACAAAACGACATCAATCAGCAGAACCAAAATCGTTTTCAGCAACCTGATGAATCTATTCTTGAAAAGCAACAGCAATTAGAACAATTGTTTGAAAACATAATGACTCCGGAGATGAAAAAACTATTTGAAGAGTTGCAGAAATTAATGGAGAAAATGGATAAGAATAAAGTGCAGGAAACCTTAGAAAAAATGGATCTTTCAAACAAAGACATTCAAAAAGAATTGGACAGAACCTTAGAACAATTTAAGGAAATGGAAGCCCAGCAAAAAATGGAAAATTTAGCCCAAAAATTAGATGAGCTTTCAAAAAAACAAGACGAACTTTCTAATCAATCTGATAATAAAAACTCCGATTCAAAAGAACTGAATACAAAACAAGAAGAATTGAATAAGTTATTTGATCAGGTTAAAGAGGATGCAAAAGAATTAAATGAACTTAATAAAGAACTCGAAAATCCGATGATGATTCCGGATATGAAAGAGGAAGAACAAAATGTAGATAAGGAACAGCAAAATGCTAGTGACCAATTGAAACAGAACAACAAAAAAAATGCTTCCAAGTCTCAGAAAAATGCAGCAAAACAAATGAAAAGCATGAGCGAGAAAATGGAAAATGCAATGGAGCAAATGGAGCAGGATCAGAATTCAGAAGATATACAATCACTTAGGCAAGTGATGGAAAATTTAATGCATGTTTCGTTTGAAGAAGAAGAATTGATCAAAAAATCGCAGAAGATAAAAACTAACGATCCTCAATACAATAAAATTGCCCAGCAACAAAAGAAATTGCAGGACGATTCAAAAATGATTGAAGATTCTTTATTGGCTTTAAGCAAAAGAAATCCTATGGTTTCTGCCTCCATCAACCGTGAAATATCAGCCATTCAAATGAATATGAAAAAAGCCATTGCAGCTCTTGCCGAAAGACAAACCGGTGAAGCATTGGTGAGAGAACAAAATGCAATGACTTCGATTAATAACCTTGCTTTGTTGCTAAATGAATCGCTTGAGCAAATGCAAATGCAGGCACAAAAACAACAGCAATCTAAACCAGGAAGTGGTTCTTGCAAAAAACCAGGTGGCAAACAAGGAAAACCAGGCACATCCAATATTCGAGAAATGCAACAATCCTTGAATAAACAATTGGAACAGATGAAAAAAATGCTTGAAGAACAAGGCAAAAATCCGAATGGTAAAAAACCGGGAGAACAAAAAGGCAACAAACCAGGAGGAAAAACCGGGAATGGAGGAATGATGCCAGGAGGAAATAGCGAGCAGTTTGCAAAAATGGCAGCACAGCAAGAAGCCATTCGAAGAGCCATTCAGGAAGCCATGAAAGGAATTCAGAAAAAAGAAGGAAATGAGCCGGGAGGTGATTTGGCCAAAAAAATGGAAGAAACGGAAACCGATTTGGTGAATAAAATGATTACACAGGAAACAATTAAGCGTCAGCAAGAAATTTTAACAAAACTTTTAGAACACGAAAAAGCCGAGCGGGAGAGGGAAATGGACGAAAAAAGACAATCAAATGAATCAAAAAATGAAAATTTTAGTAACCAAAATCTTTTTTTAGAGTATAAACGATTAAAAGAGCAAGAATTGGAATTGCTAAAAACAGTTCCGGCTTCTCTAAACCCTTATTATAAACAAAAGGTAAATATATATTTAAATAACTTTAGTAATACTTTAAATACAAAATGATTATTGCACCGAATAAAAAACTAAAATTATCTTCCACCTCACAAAATTTAATGTTGGTTGAACGAATGGTTGAGGATGTTTGTGAGCTTTATAACATTAATGAAGAAAAATATGGAAATATTGTAGTTTCTGTAACAGAAGCTGTTAACAATGCCATTGTGCATGGAAATCAAGGAAATCCTGAAAAAGAATTTAACATTGCATTTCGTTCTTCACCAACTGATATTTCATTTGTTATTCAGGATGAAGGTCCCGGTTTTGATTACACAACTTTACCAGACCCAACTGCACTAGAAAACTTGGAGAAAGATAGCGGAAGGGGAATTTTTTTGATGCAGCATTTGGCTGATCAGGTTGAGTTTGAAGATGGTGGAAAAACAGTGGTGCTTCGCTTTAACCTTAACTAATATAGCTAATTTCTTATTATTTACTTAATTTAGTCCCGCAAAGCGGGACTTTTTTATGGCCATACACTTCAATCAAACCACTACGGATTTTAAGTTTAAAAACCGATCAAAAATTAAACTTTGGATAAAAAATGTAATCGAAAAACAAGGATTTAAAACTGGTAAAATTTATTTTACTTTTTCTAATGATGAAGAGTTGTTAAAAATCAATCAACAGTTTTTGAGTCATAATACTTATACTGATATCATTACATTCGACTATTGTGAAAAAAACACGATAAATGGTGAAATTTATATCAGTATTGAGCGAGTAGTTGAAAATGCACAAAAAGAAAAAGCGCCATTTGAAAATGAATTAAACAGAGTTTTAATTCATGGTATTTTACATTTGTGTGGTTTTAAAGACAAATCAATTAATGAAAAAAAAATAATGAGACAAAAAGAAGATGAGATGTTGATTTTTTTTGATCACATTAATAATTAATGTTTTTTTTAAATAATAATTTATTTGAAATACAGTCAGTTATGGTAAGATTAAAAAAAAACACAAAATGTTATGTTTTTTTTTGTTGCAGATTAAAATCTTTTAATACCTTTGCACTCCAATTTTTTGAATTCGTTCTTTAAAATTGTATAAAATTAAAAGCCGAAGTAGCTCAGCTGGTAGAGCAGCTGATTTGTAATCAGCTGGTCGGGGGTTCGAGTCCCTTCTTCGGCTCTTTTTTTTGGCCGGGGAGATACCAGAGTGGCCAAATGGGACGGACTGTAAATCCGTTGCGAAAGCTTCGAAGGTTCGAATCCTTCTCTCCCCACATTGCTTTTTTTTGTAATTTATTACAAAAAATAAGCGGAAGTAGCTCAATTGGTAGAGCTCCAGCCTTCCAAGCTGGAGGTTGCGGGTTCGAGACCCGTCTTCCGCTCACTGATTTCTTTTTTAGAAGGGTTT
Organism: Bacteroidia bacterium; assembly: GCA_044352985.1. GTDB lineage: Bacteria > Bacteroidota > Bacteroidia > B-17B0 > Aurantibacillaceae > JADJDM01. The sequence goes on along the minus strand of JBILCU010000017.1, from coordinate 47,512 downwards.
TTAGAAAAGAAAAAAAATATTTTGGTGTTGTTGGAAAATACAATTTTTAGAGGGTAATTTAATCCTCTTTTAAGTCCCGAAAGTGGGACTTTTTGTGCTGAATGAAATTAGTTCTTTAAAAAATTGAAATATAACGGTTTAAGCTGTTGTAGCTCAGTGGTAGAGCACTTCCTTGGTAAGGAAGAGGTCGGCAGTTCAATCCTGCTCAACAGCTCTAGTAAATTGAGAATTTTTAAAGATAAAAATAGAATTAAGGTTAATAAATAGATAATAAATAACAAACAAAAACAACAAATAAGCTATGGCAAAAGAAAAATTCGACCGTTCCAAACCACATGTTAACATTGGAACAATTGGTCACGTTGACCACGGAAAAACTACATTAACAGCTGCAATCACTGCTGTATTAGCAGATAAAGGTTTAGCTGAAGTTCGTGATTTCTCTTCAATCGATAACGCTCCTGAAGAAAAAGAACGTGGTATTACCATTAATACGTCTCACGTAGAGTATCAAACAGCAAACCGTCACTACGCTCACGTTGACTGTCCTGGTCACGCTGATTACGTAAAAAACATGGTTACTGGTGCTGCTCAAATGGATGGTGCTATCCTTGTAGTTGCTGCAACTGATGGACCTATGCCTCAAACTCGTGAACATATCCTTTTAGCTCGCCAGGTTGGTGTTCCTAAAATCGTTGTGTTTATGAATAAAGTTGACATGGTTGAAGATGCTGAATTATTAGATTTAGTTGAAATGGAAGTTCGTGAGTTATTATCTTTCTATCAATTTGATGGTGATAATACTCCAATTATCCGTGGATCTGCATTAGGTGGATTAAATAAAGATGCTAATTGGGTTCCTAAAATTATGGAATTAATGGAAGCTGTTGATACTTTTATTCCTCTTCCTCCACGTGAAAAAGAAAAACCTTTCTTAATGCCGGTTGAAGATGTATTTACTATTACTGGTCGTGGTACTGTAGCAACTGGTCGTATTGAAACAGGAGTTATCAACTCGGGTGATACAGTTGATATCATGGGTATGCAAGAAGAAAAATTGACATCTACTGTTACTGGTGTAGAGATGTTCCGTAAAATATTAGATTACGGTGAGGCTGGAGATAACGTAGGTTTATTATTACGTGGTATCGATAAAAAAGATATCCGTCGTGGTATGGTTATCGTAAAACCTGGTTCAATCAAAGCACACACTGAGTTCAAAGCAGAGGTGTATATCTTGAAAAAAGAAGAAGGTGGACGTCACACTCCATTCCATAATAAATACCGTCCTCAATTCTATCTTCGTACAACTGATGTAACTGGAGAAATTGAATTAGAAGCAGGTCGTGAAATGGTTATGCCTGGAGATAACGTTACTATTACAGTAAAATTAATTGCTCCTGTAGCAATGGATAAAGGTTTACGTTTTGCTATTCGTGAAGGTGGCCGAACTGTAGGTGCTGGTCAGGTAACTGAAATCGTAAAATAATCAATTTTTTAAACAGTAAATGGCTTTCTTAACAGGAAGCCTTTTGCTGTTTAAAATACGGGTGTAGTTCAAGGGTAGAATAGCGGTCTCCAAAACCGTTGATGGGAGTTCGAATCTCTCCACCCGTGCAAATAAAAGAATTTAAAATGAGTAAAATTAGAGCATATTTCGAGGAAACAACTAACGAGTTAGTTCATAAAACTTCATGGCCAACATGGCAAGAGCTTCAAAATAGTGCTATTGTTGTTATGGTTGCTTCTGTAATCATTGCATTATTAGTTTGGTTAATGGATACAGGTTTTAATTATGTAATGGAATTGGCTTATCAGTTTTTTAACAGTTTATAAAAATTCAAATTAATGACAGAGAATTTAAAAAACGAAACCTTGGCGAAAAAATGGTATGTGGTGAGAGCTATTAGTGGTCAGGAGAAAAAGGTTAAGCACTACATTGAGATGGAAATTACAAGATTAAACTTGCAAGATTACGTTTCTCAAGTATTAATTCCAACTGAAAAAATAGTTCAAATCAGAAATGGTAAAAAAATCTCTAAGGAAAGATCGTTTTATCCAGGATATGTATTAATAGAGGCTTCATTAATTGGTGAAATTCCTCATATAATAAAAAATATAACAGGAGTTATTGGTTTTTTAGGCGAGACAAAAGGTGGAGAACCTGTTCCAATGAGAGTTTCTGAAGTAAATCGTATATTAGGAAAAGTTGATGAATTAACTGAAGCTGAAGGAACATTGAGTTACAGTTATGTAGTAGGAGAGAGTGTTAAGGTTATTAACGGACCTTTCAATGGATTTAATGGAATCATTGAGGAAATTAACGAAGAAAAGAAAAAAATTAAAGTAACAGTTAAAATTTTCGGACGCAAAACTCCTGTAGAACTAGGTTTCGGAGAAGTAGAGAGAGAATAAAATATTACAAGAAAGTAATTCATAAGTTTATAAGAGAGCGCTTTGCTGCTTCCAAACTCAAGTAAACCTAATTCTCTGAATGAAAACTTGTAACTAAACAAATAAATAAATAAAATAAAATGGCAAAAGAGTTATCAGCAATTGTAAAACTACAAATTAAAGGAGGGGCAGCCAACCCATCACCACCAATCGGTCCCGCATTAGGTGCCAAAGGTGTTAACATCATGGAGTTTTGCAAGCAATTCAATGCGCGTACTCAAGAGCAGGCCGGTAAGGTTTTACCTGTAATCATTAATGTTTACAGTGACAAATCTTTTGATTTTATTATCAAACGTCCTCCTGTTGCAGTACAAATATTGGAGCATGCAAAAATCAAAGGTGGATCTGCTGAAAGTAATCGTAAAAAAGTAGGGTCAATTTCATGGGATCAAGTACGCAAAATTGCGGAAGATAAAATGGTTGATATGAACTGTTTTACTATTGAATCAGCGATGAGTATGGTTGCAGGAACTGCCCGTAGTATGGGAGTTACAGTTTCCGGTGAATCTCCAATTAAAAAATAAAATTTTTAAACAATGAGTAAGGTATCTAAAAAAAGAAAAGCAGCCGATGCTAAATTCGACCAAAACAAGAGTTACTCTTTGTCTGAGGCGTCAAAAATTGTAAAAGACATCACAACAACAAAGTTTGATTCTTCAGTTGATGTTGCTATACGTTTAGGAGTTGATCCTCGTAAAGCTAATCAAATGGTTCGCGGAACGGTTTCTTTACCACATGGTACCGGAAAAACAGTTAGAGTTTTAGCACTGGTTACACCAGATAAAGAAGCTGAAGCAAAAGCTGCCGGTGCAGATTTCGTTGGTTTGGATGAGTATATTGAGAAAATTAAAGGCGGTTGGACGGATGTTGACGTAATCATCACTTTACCTCAAGTAATGGGTAAATTAGGTGCTTTAGGTCGTGTTCTTGGTCCTCGTGGTTTAATGCCAAATCCAAAAACCGGAACTGTAACCATGGAAATTGGTAAAGCAGTAACTGAATCAAAAGGTGGAAAAATTGATTTCAAAGTTGATAAAGCAGGTATCATTCATGCTTCTGTTGGTAAAGTATCTTTCGATGCTCAAAAAATAGAAGAGAATGCCAATGAATTAATCAACACGGTAATCAAATTAAAACCATCTTCTGCAAAAGGTACTTATGTGAAAAGTGTTTTCATGTCAAGTACTATGAGTGCAGGTATTTCAGTTGAAACTAAAGCATTGGTTTAAAATCAAAAAACAGTAAAAAATGAAAAAAGAAGAAAAAACGCTAGTGATCAATGAGCTGGTAGAAAAGTTGAACGCAAACAACAAAATCTATTTGGCTGATTGCTCTTCTTTAACTGTGGAAAAAGTTAACCAATTAAGAAAAAAATGTTTTGAAAAAAATGTATCAATTACTGTAGTAAAAAATACTTTATTGGAAAAAGCATTGGAAAGAGCAGCTGATAGTAAGTTAGTAGAGTTAATTCCAGCTTTAAAAGGTGCAACTGCATTAATTTTCACCGAAGTTGGTAATGCTCCTGCTAAAATTATTAAGGAATTCAGAGGTAAATCTGATCGTCCTATTTTAAAAGGCGCTTACGTTGAAGAAACTATTTATATTGGAGATAACAATTTAGAAACTCTTGCTAATATCAAGAGCAAAAATGAACTTATCGCTGATGTGGTTGCATTACTTCAATCTCCTGCAAAACGAGTTGTTTCTGCTTTGCAAAATCATGCAGAGAAAAAAGATGCAGCTTAATGGTTTAAACATAGTTTAAGAAAAAAGTAAATCAATTAATTAATAATTTTTAAAATCAAATAAAATGGCAGACGTAAAAGCAATTGCTGAACAGTTAGTAAATTTAACTGTAAAAGAAGTGCAAGAATTATCAACTATCCTTAAGGATGAATACGGAATCGAACCGGCAGCAGCAGCTGTAGTAGTTGCTGGTGGTGCAGGCGGCGGAGAAGCTGCTGCTGCAAAAACAAGTTTTGATGTTATCTTGTTAGAAGCAGGTGCAGGTAAACTTGGTGTTGTAAAAGTTGTAAAAGACTTAACTGGTTTAGGTTTAAAAGAAGCAAAAGATTTAGTTGACGGTGCTCCAAAAGCTGTAAAAGAAGGTATTGCTAAAGAAGAAGCAGAATCTATTAAAAAAGCTCTTGAAGAAGCCGGTGCTAAAGTTGAAGTTAAGTAATTTCAAAAATAACTGATAGGTTTTAGGTCTCCATAATAATGGGGGCCTATGCCTATTTGTATACTTTTAAAATTTTTTAATTTTAGTCAGTTTGGGTCAGTTCACATTAGGTCTTACCGTTTAAATTTTTGTACGTGCAAAAGAATGTAAAAAGTCAGAGAGTAAATTTCTCTAAAAACAAGTTCCCAATCGACTATCCAGATTTTTTGGATATTCAATTAAAATCCTTTCAGGATTTTTTCCAGTTGGAAACTACTGCAGAAAATCGTCAAAACGAAGGTTTATTTAAGGTTTTCGCAGAAAATTTCCCTATTTCTGATGCGAGAAATAATTTCGTGTTAGAATTTTTGGATTACTTCATCGATCCGCCACGTTATGGCTTAGATGAATGCATCGAAAGAGGTTTAACGTATAGCGTACCTCTAAAAGCAAAATTAAGATTGTATTGTACCGATCCTGAGCACGAAGATTTTGAAACTATCGTTCAGGATGTTTATTTAGGTACCATTCCATACATGACACCAAAAGGTTCATTTGTTATTAATGGAGCTGAGCGTGTTATTGTTTCTCAGTTACATCGTTCACCTGGTGTATTCTTTGGGCAAAGCCGTCATGCTAATGGTACTAAATTATATTCAGCACGTGTAATTCCTTTTAAAGGTTCTTGGATTGAATTTGCAACAGACATCAACAGTGTGATGTACGCATATATTGATCGTAAGAAAAAATTACCTGTAACTACATTGTTACGTGCTATTGGATTTGAATCTGATAAATCAATTTTAGAAATATTTGGTCTTGCTGATGAAGTAAAAGTTTCAAAAGCAGGTTTAAAACGTGAAGTTGGTAGAAGACTAGCAGCTCGTGTTTTAAAAACATGGTTAGAAGATTTCGTAGATGAGGATACCGGAGAAGTTGTATCAATTGAAAGAAATGAAATTTTAATTGAGCGTGAAACTATTCTTGAAGATTTCCATATTGACTTAATCGTTGATGCAGGTGTAAAAGCTGTTATTTTACACAAACAAGACATCAATACATCTGATTTCGCAATTATCTACAATACACTTCAAAAAGATTCTACTAACTCAGAAAAAGAAGCAATTGAGCATATATATCGTTTGTTACGTAATGCTGAGCCACCAGATGAGGAAACAGCAAGAAGCGTAATTGATAAATTATTTTTCTCGGATAAACGTTACGATTTAGGAGAAGTTGGTCGTTATAGAATCAATAAAAAATTAGGAATTGATACTCCTTCAAACATACGTGTTTTAACAAAAGAAGATATCATTTTAATCATTAAATATTTGATTGAATTGATTAATTCTAAAATGGATGTGGATGATATTGATCACTTGAGCAATCGTCGTGTACGTACTGTTGGTGAACAACTTTATGCACAATTCGGTGTTGGTTTAGCGCGTATGGCACGTACCATTCGTGAGAGAATGAACGTTCGTGATAATGAGGTATTTACTCCAACTGATTTGATTAATGCAAAAACATTATCATCTGTTATTAATTCGTTCTTCGGAACCAATCAGTTATCTCAGTTCATGGATCAAACCAATCCACTTGCTGAAATTACTCACAAGCGTCGTTTATCGGCACTCGGGCCAGGAGGCTTGAGCCGTGAACGTGCTGGCTTCGAGGTTCGTGATGTTCACTATACACATTACGGTCGTTTATGTACAATTGAAACACCTGAAGGTCCAAACATTGGTTTGATATCTTCATTGTGTGTTTACGCAAAAGTAAATAAATTAGGTTTCATCGAAACTCCATATAGAACCGTTTCTAACTCTAAAGTTGATATTAATAAAGATGTTCTTTATTTAACTGCTGAGGAAGAAGATTTGAAAAACATTGCCCAGGCAAATGAAGACATGGATGATAAAGGAAGATTAGTTGGGCAACGAGTTAAGGCTCGTTACGAAGGTGACTTCCCAATTTTGGAACCAGAGAAAGTACATTTAATGGATGTATCTCCAAACCAAATTGCATCTATCGCAGCTTCATTGATTCCTTTCTTGGAGCATGATGATGCTAATCGTGCCTTGATGGGTTCAAACATGCAACGTCAGGCTGTTCCATTAATGCGCCCACAAGCGCCAATTGTTGGTACAGGTATAGAAGGAACTGTTGCCCGTGATTCTCGTGTTTTAATTAACGCAGAAGGTGAAGGCATTGTTGAGTATGTTGATGCTAATGAAATTATCATTCGTTACAACAGAACTGAAGATGAGAAATTAATCAGTTTTGATGGTGATTTAAAATCATACAAATTAACCAAATTCAAGAAAACCAACCAAAGTACTTGTATTAACTTAAAACCAATCGTAAGAAAAGGAGATAAGGTTTCTAAAGGACAAGTATTAAGCGAAGGTTATGCAACAGAAAGTGGAGAATTAGCACTTGGACGCAACTTAAAAGTGGCTTTCATGCCATGGAAAGGTTACAACTTTGAGGATGCGATTGTTTTATCTGAAAAAATCATACGTGATGACATCTTTACGAGTATTCATATTGATGAATATTCATTAGAAGTTAGAGATACAAAACGTGGTTTAGAAGAGTTAACTGCAGATATTCCAAACGTAAGTGAAGATGCAACAAAAGATCTTGACAATAACGGATTAATCAGAATTGGTGCAGAAGTTAAAGAAGGTGATATCTTAATTGGTAAAATAACTCCAAAAGGAGAAACTGATCCTTCACCGGAAGAAAAATTACTTCGCGCTATCTTTGGTGATAAAGCAGGTGATGTTAAAGATGCATCATTAAAATTACCTCCATCTGCAAAAGGTATTGTAATCGACAAACGTTTATTTGCTCGTGCAATTAAAGATAAAAAAGCGAAAGCAGAAGAGAAAGTTTTACTAGAAAAATTAGATAAAGAAAACGATGCAAGTGTATCTGAATTAAAACAAAAATTAATCGAAAAACTATTTGCATTAGTTAATGGTAAAACTTCTCAAGGTGTTAGCAATAGTTTAAAAGAGGATTTAATTCCAAAAGGAACAAAATTCACTCAAAAATTATTAGAAAAAATTGATTATACAGAGGTTAATCCAACAAATTGGACAACTGACGAAGACAAAAACGGCGCAATCCGTATTTTGTTACACAATTACATGATTAAGTACAACGATTTACTTGGTCAGTACAAGCGTCACAAATTCCAATTAACAGTTGGCGATGAACTACCTTCAGGTATCGTACAATTAGCTAAAGTTTATATCGCTCAAAAACGTAAGTTAAGAGTAGGGGATAAGATGGCTGGTCGTCATGGTAACAAAGGTATTGTTGCTAAAATTGTTAAAGATGAAGAAATGCCATTCCTAGAAGATGGAACTCCTGTGGATATTGTTCTTAATCCATTAGGTGTACCTTCTCGTATGAACATCGGACAGATTTACGAAACCGTTTTAGGATGGGCAGGACAAAAATTAGGAATGAAGTTCGCAACACCTATTTTTGATGGAGCATCCTCGGATGATCTTGATAAATGGGCAGAAAAAGCAGGTATTCCTCAGTACGGTAAAACTTACTTAACTGATGGTGGAACCGGAGAGCGTTTTGATCAGCCGGCAACTGTTGGTATAATTTACATGTTGAAATTAGGCCACATGGTTGATGATAAAATGCATGCTCGTTCAATCGGACCTTATTCGCTTATTACACAACAACCATTGGGTGGTAAAGCTCAATTTGGTGGTCAGCGTTTTGGTGAGATGGAGGTTTGGGCACTTGAGGCGTTTGGCGCAGCTAACATCCTTCAGGAAATGCTTACCATTAAATCTGATGATGTTGTTGGACGTGCTAAAGCTTACGAAGCAATTGTTAAAGGTGAAAATATGCCAACACCAGGCATTCCTGAATCCTTCAATGTATTGTTACATGAGTTAAGAGGTCTTGCATTAGATGTAAAAATGGAATAATCAACAAAATTCAGCAGTGTAATTGTAAAAATTACACTGCTTGCTTTTTCAATTTTAAAAATTAAATAAATTTAAACACATCAATATGGCTTTTAGAAAAGAATCGAAATTAAAATCGAACTTTACAAAGATTACCATCAGCCTTGCAGCACCTGAAGCTATTTTAAAGCGTTCAAGTGGTGAAGTGTTGAAGCCGGAAACCATTAACTACCGTACATACAAGCCTGAGAGAGATGGGTTGTTTTGCGAGCGTATTTTCGGTCCGGTGAAAGATTACGAATGTCATTGTGGAAAATACAAACGAATCCGTTACAAAGGCATTATTTGCGACCGTTGTGGTGTTGAAGTTACTGAGAAAAAAGTTCGTCGTGAACGTATGGGGCACATCAACTTGGTTGTTCCTGTTGCACACATCTGGTATTTCCGTTCATTACCAAACAAAATTGGTTATTTATTAGGCTTACCAACTAAAAAGTTGGATATGATTATTTACTACGAACGTTACGTAGTTATTAATTCAGGAGCTGCAGGAGACAGAATCAATTACCTTGATTTCTTAACCGAAGAAGAATATTTGGATATTATTGATTCTTTACCAAAAGATAATCAATTATTAGATGACAGCGATCCTAACAAGTTCATCGCTAAAATGGGTGCTGAAGCACTTAACGATTTGTTGAACCGATTAGATTTAGATTCATTATCTTACGAACTTCGTCATAAAGCTAACAACGAAACTTCTCAGCAACGTAAAAACGAAGCTTTGAAGCGTTTGCAAGTTATCGAAGCTTTCCGTCAGGCAAACTTAAATGTTGAAAATCGTCCTGAGTGGATGGTAGTAAAAGTGGTTCCTGTTATTCCACCGGAATTACGTCCATTAGTTCCATTAGATGGTGGTCGTTTTGCTACTTCAGATTTAAATGATTTATACCGTCGTGTCATTATCCGTAACAATCGTTTAAAACGTTTAATTGAAATCAAAGCACCGGATGTAATCTTACGTAACGAAAAACGTATGTTACAGGAAGCTGTTGATTCATTATTTGATAATTCAAGAAAAGCAAATGCAGTTAAAACAGAAAGTAACCGTGCTTTAAAATCTTTATCAGATTCATTAAAAGGTAAGCAAGGTCGTTTCCGTCAAAACTTATTAGGTAAACGTGTTGATTATTCTGCGCGTTCTGTAATTGTTGTTGGACCAGAAATGAAATTACACGAATGTGGTTTACCAAAAGAAATGGCAGCTGAGTTATTCAAACCATTTATTATTCGTAAATTAATTGAAAGAGGAATTGTAAAAACAGTAAAATCTGCGAAGAAAATTGTTGATCGTAAGGAGCCTGTAGTTTGGGATATTTTAGAAAACGTATTAAAAGGACATCCTGTTCTTTTAAATCGTGCCCCAACACTTCACCGTTTAGGTATTCAGGCATTCCAACCGAAGTTAATTGAAGGTAAAGCGATTCAATTGCATCCTTTGGTTTGTACTGCGTTCAACGCCGATTTTGATGGTGACCAGATGGCAGTTCACGTTCCATTAGGAAACGCTGCTGTGTTGGAAGCTCAGATTTTAATGTTGGCTTCTCATAATATTTTAAACCCTTCAAATGGTGCTCCGGTTGCAGTACCTTCTCAAGACATGGTTCTTGGATTGTACTATTTAACCAAAGCTAAGAAAAACATGCCTAACGATGCTGTTAAAGGCGAAGGCATGACTTTTTACTCTGCTGAAGAGGTAATCATTGCTTTAAACGAAAAACGTGTTGATTTACATGCAATGATTAAAGTGAGAATCAACAATTTCGTTGATGGAGAAAATTTAGTTCCAAAATTAATTGAAACAACAGTTGGTAGAGTTTTATTCAATCAGGTTGTTCCTTTTGAAGTTGGTTACATCAATGAATTATTAACTAAAAAATCATTAAGAGATATCATAGGTTTTGTTGTGAAGAAAACTGGTATGGCTAAAACAGCTCATTTCCTTGATGATATTAAAGATTTAGGATTTAAAACTGCTTTCCGTGGTGGATTATCCTTTAATTTGGGTGATATTCAAATCCCTGCTGAAAAAGCTACCATTATTGAAGATGCAAATGAACAGGTATCTGAAGTTATGGCTAACTACAACATGGGATTCATTACAAACAACGAGCGTTATAACCAAATCATTGATATTTGGACACACACTAACTCCAAAGTAACTAAAAAAGTATTGGATAAATTAAGCAGCGATAAACAAGGATTCAATTCTGTTTACATGATGCTTGATTCAGGTGCTCGTGGATCTAAAGAACAGATTAAGCAGTTGAGTGGTATGCGTGGATTGATGGCAAAACCTCAAAAAGCAGGTAGTACAGGTTCAGAGATTATCGAAAACCCAGTATTATCAAACTTCCGTGAAGGTTTATCTATCTTAGAATACTTTATTTCTACACATGGTGCTCGTAAAGGTTTAGCAGATACTGCGTTAAAAACTGCTGATGCAGGTTACTTAACTCGTCGTTTAGTTGACGTTGCTCAGGATGTTATCATTACTGAAGAGGATTGTGGTACATTACGTGGATTAACTTGTTCAGCATTGAAGAAAAATGATGAGGAAGTTGAATCATTACACGATAGAATTTTAGGACGTGTTGCATTGAATGATGTTTATCATCCAATCACAGGTGAAATTCTTGCTACATCAGGTGAAGTAATTGATGAAAAAATTGCAGATGAAATTAAAAAATCACCAATTGAAACCCTTGAAATTCGTTCAGTATTAACTTGCGAATCTCGTCAGGGTGTTTGTTCTAAGTGTTACGGACGTAACCTTGCAAACGGACGTTTAGTTCAATTAGGTGAAGCTGTTGGTGTTATCGCTGCTCAGTCAATCGGTGAGCCAGGTACACAGTTAACACTTCGTACGTTCCACGTGGGTGGTACCGCATCTAACATTGCAGTTTCTTCTTCTGTTATTGCTAAGCATGATGGTATTGCTGAAATTGATGAATTAAGAACAGTTGAGCGTGTAAATACTGACGGTAAAAAAGTAAATGTAGTTATTGGTCGTTCAACAGAAGTAAGAATCGTTGACGTAAATACCGGAATTACATTAACAACAGGAAATATTCCTTATGGTTCATTATTACATATTAAACCGGGTTCAAAAGTGAAAAAAGGCGACTTGATTTGCGAATGGGATCCGTACAATGCTGTAATCGTTTCCGAATTTGGTGGTAAATTAGAATTTGAATCAATCAAAGAAAACGTAACTTACCGTGAAGAAGCCGATGAACAAACAGGATTTAAAGAAAAAGTAATTATTGAAAGTAAAGATAAAACTTTAAGTCCAATGATTAAGGTTGTTTCTTCAAGAGGTGATGTATTAAAAACATACAACATTCCTGTAGGAGCTCATATCGTTGTAAATGAAGATAATAAAATTGAACCAGGTCAAATCTTAGTTAAGATTCCTCGTGTTACTGGTAAAACAGGTGATATTACTGGTGGTTTACCTCGTGTAACTGAGTTATTCGAAGCACGTAATCCAAGTAATCCTGCTGTTGTTGCTGAGATTGATGGTATCGTAAGCTTTGGTAAAATCAAACGTGGTAACCGTGAGGTAATTGTTGAAGCTAAAACTGGGGAAAGAAGAACATATTTAGTTCCACTTTCTAAGCATATCTTAATTCAGGAGAATGACTTTATTAAGGCAGGTGATTCATTATCTGATGGTGCTGTTAGCCCTGGTGATATCTTAGCAATTAAAGGTCCAACTGCTGTTCAGGAGTACATTGTAAATGAAATCCAAGAGGTATATCGTTTGCAAGGTCAGAAATTGAATGATAAACACTTTGAAACAATTGTTCGTCAGATGATGCGTAAAGTTGAAATCGTTGATGCAGGAGATACTATTTTCCTTGAAAAACAAATTGTGAACAAGGCTGATTTCATGACTGAAAATGACAATATGTTTGGTAAAAAAGTGGTAACTGATGCAGGAGATACTGATGAAGTAAAAGCAGGTCAGATTATTACTGCAAGAAAATTGCGTGATATTAATTCAAGCTTAAAACGTAAAGCAATGAAATTAGTAGAATCAAGAGATGCAGTTCCTGCAACTTCTGAATCTATTCTTCAAGGTATCACACGTGCTTCCTTACAAACTAGCAGCTGGATTTCAGCGGCATCGTTCCAGGAAACTACAAAAGTATTGAACGAAGCAGCAGTTCACGGAAAAGTAGATTCTTTGTTAGGATTAAAAGAAAACGTAATTGTTGGACATTTAATTCCTGCAGGAACCGGTGTTCGTCATTACGAAAAAATCGTAGTTGGTTCAAAAGAAGAATACGAAGCGTTAATGGCTTCTAAAGAAGAAGACGTTGAAGTTTAATAATTCAAATCCTTAACAATCTTAAAAAAGCTGCCATAATTTGGCAGCTTTTTTTTTGCAATTAATTGTTGTATATAATCGGAAATATAAATAATAATGATTTGTACATTTATACCTCAATTGTGAAAATAGTATTAGTTAAAAAAACAGCATGAAACTTCCTTCAATAAATTATCTAATTAAAAATGCAACGGAATCATTATTGCGATTTCCGTTAACCATTGCAGTTTCCTTTTTAACAGCTTGTTTGGGTATTTACCTTGTAGAATACACCATAGAAATTAATAATTTTTTCCCTTATTTAAATACATTATTATGTATGAGTATTGGTATTCCATTGTTTTTTTGTGTTACCATTATTTCAAATAAAAAAGGCCTATCAAAAAAACAATATCTGTTATTTAATGTTCTTGCTTCGCTTCTTTTGGTAGTAATTTATTTTACGTTACCAAATGAACAATCTACACATAATACCAGTTTACCTTATATCAAATATGCCATATACAATATCACTTGCCACCTTTTTGTTTCATTTGTGCCTTTTGCATTTACTCATCAACTCAATGCTTTTTGGCATTACAATAAAATTTTATTTGTTAGGTTTTTAGTGTCGCTTATTTATTCAGGATTTATTTATTTAGGTTTAATACTTGCATTAACGGCTTTAAAATTATTATTTGATGTTGATTTACATGATGAACTATTTATAGAGATTTGGATAGTTACTCTTTCCCTATTTAATACATGGTTTTTTGTTGGAGGCATTCCAAAAGATTTTGATGAATTGGAAACCAATGATGATTATCCTAAAGGGTTACGTGTTTTCTCGCAGTTTGTACTGTTGCCTTTGCTATGTCTTTATTTATTGATATTGTATTCCTATGGCTCTAAAATAGTATTGACATGGAATTGGCCACGCGGTATAGTTTCGTACATGATTATTTGTGTTTCAGTATTAGGTATACTCACTTTTTTATTAATCCATCCATATGGCGAACTAAAAGAACATGCCTGGATAAAAAAAGCATCAAAGAGTTATTATTTTTTACTTTTTCCATTATTGATCGTATTCTTTATTGCTGTTTTTATTCGTATTAACGAATACGGAATTACAATTAACAGATATGTAATTTTATTACTTGGCATTTGGTTAACCATTGTTTGTATTTACACAGCAATTGGCAAAACCAATATCAAATTTATACCAACATCGCTCGCTGTATTAATGTTACTTGTTTCGTTCGGACCTTGGGGCATGTTTTCGGTTAGTGAAAAATCACAGGTTAATCGATTAAAATCCATTTTAGAAAAATCAAATATTTTGCTTGATAATAAAGTTCAAAATGAACCGATATGGATAAAAGATAGCCTTCCTGAATTATTTAATCAAGTTGATTTAACGAACGATAATAAATTAACCGATTCTTTGCACAATGAAGTTATTTCCATTCTAGATTATTTAGACAATCATCATGGATTTTCAATGATTAGGGAATGGTACAAACAAGATATTGATTCATTAATTAGTACTTCAATTGTAAAAAATAAGGAAGATGTTCGTTTTTATAATGAAGCAAGAGTTTATATGAAATCTTTAGGTCTAAATTATGAATATGTTGAAGTAGAAGAAAATGATCCAAACTTAGAATTTATTTCAATTAGAGATAACTTATTAAAAAACGTAAGTGGATACGATTATGTCATCAATTTTGATTATTATTCTGGCGAAGAAAAAGAATATGAAATTTCTAGTTTTAAATTAGATTCCATAGAATATCAATTAATCATTTCCTATAATTCAAAAGTTAATTTGACATTGAAAAGCAAAAGCGAAATTATCAATTTTAAAATGAATGAGTTTGTTATTGATATTAAAAATAAATTCAATAATAATTCAAATGATCATGTTCCTATCTCATCAATGATGTTAATGGACTCTTGTGAAAAATTACAGATTAAAATAGAGTTTCAAAATTTAGAATTACAAAACAATAAAAAAGAAAATTACATTGAACGAGTTTCAGGAGATATTTTTATTAAAAGAAAGTAAATTGAATTGAATGAATAAAACTTAAAGTTAAAAAACACAAGTATGAAAAAAATAATTTTTCTTTTACTATTAATGATCGGTTTAACAGCTCATGCTCAGCAAAAATCTACCGTTCGAGCCACACCCGAGGAGATGAAGTTATACAGTTTGATTAACCAATACAGAAAACAACACAACTTAAAGGAAATTCAATTTTCAAGTTCATTAACCTTAGTCGCTCAGATGCATTGTAAAGATTTGGTTGAAAATCTTGGGTACCTAACTCACGCCTGGAGTACTTGTAAATATGATGCCGGTAACAGTAAAACATATTCGTGCATGTGGCTTAAACCAAGCGAACTTACCAGTTATAAAGGCTATGGTTACGAGTGTGCTCATGGTGGAACAGGAGGTTATGTTGCAACAGCTGAATCTTCACTAGAAGGTTGGAAAAAAAGTAAGCCACACAATGAAGTAATATTAAACAGGGGCATTTGGAAAACTATGGATTGGAATGCAATTGGTGTTGGGATTTTAAATGGCTATGCGTGTATTTGGTTTGGGGTAGAAGAGGATAAGAAATAGTAGTTTGTTAATTTTTTTTACTCGCTATTCTCACTACATCTTCATACAAATTTTCCCAACCTTTCCATTCGCGCCAGTTACTCATTGATTCGTTATGCCATAATGTTATAAGTTCCCCGTTCATTTTTTTCACTTCATTAATAAGTGGATGGATAAGATGAATAGCACGTTCGGGTGTTTCTTTCATGTAAAAACGTAAGGTAGCTTCCATTACAGGAAATGGATGAATCTTTAATGTACTTTCTGTTTCGGTATCTAAATCATACCAAAAATAAGGTATACACACACTGGCTCTAAATCCTAAAGTTGTTGCATAACCCATAGTGTAGTCATCGGTAATTCCATTTTCAACCAAGGTTTTGTAGGTGGCAGGAAATTTTAATTTTAAAAAATGTTGTCGGCTTTTAAATATTTCTCTATGCACAACAGTTGATAAGCGATTAATCTCTTTTTTTACTTGATTATAATTATCATTTGATCCATAAGATGGATGAATACCAACTTCTGCGTAATCGTTCAAGTGCTTTATTAAAGCTTGAAATTTTTTATTATTGGAAGGTAGATTTTTATCGTTAACTCCATAATCACCCAATAAGAAAAAGTAAATAACTTTAAGATTATATTTTTTTTGAATTTCGATTTGCTCATCGTAGGTGTCATAAGGGTCTTTCATTTTTCCAAATAAAACCCTTGTACGTTCTGTAAAATCTTCCCAGAAAAAATTAACAATAGATCTTCCATAACCACCTATAGTACGCATTACTCCTTTTTGTTTAAATGCGTATGCATTATCAATATCAATCGTTGATATATAGGAATACTGATGTTGTTTAAATATAAGTTGAGGGAATCGTTTTAATAGTATGTTTTTAAAGTCATTTAACCAATAGTTCACTAAAGGTTTATGTAAAAACTCGTGTTGATAAGCAATACTGCTTTCTGCTTCAAAACGATTATGTAAATCAGTAATATGCGGAAGATATTCTTCGTAACGAGTTATTAAATAAAATGCTGCAGAAAAAATATCGAAAGGAATTTCATCATAAGGATTGTTCTTAAACAAAATCACTTCATCATTCCACATGCCAACCGGAATGTTTTGTTCCTTGATGCCAATTTCATGAATCAATCCAAATGCTTTAACAAAAAATTCATCACCCAACTTGTTATTACTATAATTCAGTTTTGGTCCGGAATAGGCTAAAAATTCTTCCTTATTCTGCGTTAACTGATACGGAATTTCATACATGTCAGTAAAGAAGAAATTAAAAATATATTTACTTCTTAACGTGATTTTATGTGTGTAAATCAATATCATCAGTTGGTAATATGATTAATTATTTCTTCGCAAATAAATTCTGCTGCTTTACCATTTCCATATAAAGAAGGGAATTGAACATTGGTATTGTTTTTAAATGCATTAAAAGCAGCTATTACTTTTTCTTTATCTGCATCAGCAATAATTGCTGCCCCACAAGCAACCTGTTCAAGCCATTCGGTTTCTGATCTCAAAACAATACATGGCTTATTAAAATAAAAAGCTTCTTTTTGTACCCCACCGCTATCGGTTATAACTAGCTGGGCATTTTTTTCTAAAGCAGTCATTTCTAAAAAGGAAGCAGGATTAACTAATTTTATTAAAGGATTGTTTTGTACATTCTTCAAAATAATTTTCTCAACATTTTTTTCTAATAGTTTGGAAGTGCGTGGATGAAGTGGAAGAATGATAGGCAATTTTTCTTGTTCTGAAATTGTATCCAGCGCATCAAACAAAGCGGTTAATCTAATTTCATCATCGGTATTGTTATTGCGGTGAATGGTACACAAAATGTATTTTCCTTTTTCAATACCGTATTTATCCTCTACATCCACTTTTGCTTCGGCAACTTGTGAAAAATACATACTGTTATCATACATAATATCTCCGCAATGATAAATTTTAGGATTATCAGCACGATAGGGAGCTTTATTGTTTTCTTTAAATCCTTCTTTTACTAAGTTTCTATATCCTGTTAGCGTAGGAGAGAAGAGCAATGTAGAAACATGATCACAAAGTATACGATTTATTTCTTCGGGCATACTTTTATTAAATGAACGTAGTCCAGCCTCTATATGTATAACAGGGACATGAATTTTTGATGCAGCAATTCCACCTGCCAGTGTTGAATTGGTATCGCCATATAATACAATTGCGTTTGGTTTTTCATGAAGTAAAATTTCTTCAATTTTAATTATCATGTTAGCCGTTTGTAAACCATGCGATCCACTTCCAACCTGTAGGTTATAGTTTGGTTTTGGAATTCCGAGTTCATCAAAAAAAACCTGACTCATGTTTTCATCATAATGCTGACCAGTATGCACAATGATTTCTGAAATTTGATTCGAAAAGTTGTTTTTAATTGCTCTACTTAACGCAGCTGCTTTTATTATTTGTGGTCGGGCACCAATTATTGTAACAAGTTTTATCATAATTAATACATTAAAATTAATAAAATGAGAAATGTTATTGCAAACTGCATGTAATAAACTTTTAACTTTGTGCATGTTCATAAGAATAAATCCGGATAAAATTGATTTTAATCAATTAGAAAAAGTTGTAGCAATTTTAAAAGCTGGAGGCATTATCATTTATCCCACCGATTCAGTTTATGCGCTTGGTTGCGATATGATGAATCAAAAAGCGGTAGAACGTTTATGTCGTCTTAAAAATATAAAACCCGAAAAATCTACTTTTTCATTTATTTGTTCAGATTTAAGTTTACTTTCTCAGTTTGCACGTCCAATTCCAAATTCGATTTTCAGAATCATTAAAAAAGCATTGCCCGGTCCCTATACATTTATTTTGGAAGCAAGCTCACAAGTACCTAAATTATTGAAACAATCGCGAAAAACAGTGGGTATTCGTGTTCCTGATAATGCAATTTGTAAGGAATTGGTAACCGCTTTAGGAAATCCAATAATTTCCACATCATTAAATAATTTGGATGATGAGATGATAGATTATTTTACCGATCCGGAGAATATTTATCAGCAATACAAAGATCAAGTGGATGCCATTATAGAAGGTGGACATGGAAATATTTATCCAACAACAGTTATTAATGTAAGTAACGATGAAGTGGAAGTTATACGTGAAGGACTTGGAGATCTTTCGGTACTTGAATAATTTATTATCTTCGATTTGTGGCAGGATATTTACTCAGTAAATCAAGTTTTGTAAGAAGTGTACAATGTTTGAAATCATTTCATTTGTACAAACATCATTATTATTTAAAAGATCCATTAAGTAAAGATAAACAAGCTATTTTTAGCAGAGGAATAGATGTTGGACAACTTGCACAACAATTATTTCCTGGCGGCACTGATGTTTCTCCTTCATCTATTCGCGAGTTTGATAAATCGGTAGAACATACGAAACAATTGATTGATTCAGGAACAACTGTTATTTACGAGGCTGCATTTATTTTTAATGAAGTATTAGTAGCGGTTGATTTATTAGTTAAAGAAAACAATCAGTGGTTTGCTTTTGAAGTAAAAAGTTCATTAAAAATTAGTGGCGCTTATGTTCTTGATGCGAGTTTACAATACTACGTTATTAAAAACTGTTTGCCCGAATTGGAAGATTTTTTTATTGTAACCTTAAATCCGGATTATGTTTTAAATGAAGAATTGAAAATTCAGGAATTGTTTAGAAAGAAAAGTGTTTTGGTAGATGTAAAAAGAAATTTACAGTTTATAGAAAATAGAATTATTTCTGCAAAAACAATTATTGAAAATCCAAAAATACCTGATATAAAAGTTGGCGCACATTGTTTTAAGCCCTATGTGTGTGATTTTTTCGGAAGTTGCTGGAAGTCTATTCCCGAAAAAAATATTTTTTCATTGAATAGTTTAGGCATTGAAAAGCAAATGGAATTATATAATGAAGGAGTAATAGATTTAAAAGAAGTAACTAATTTTAATGGAATTCCGGAATTACTTCAACAACAAATTAAATCTTATCAGCAACAAAAGCTAATTATTAATAAAGATAAAATTTCAGATTTTATACAAGAAGTTAATTATCCTGTTGCCTTTTTCGATATTGAACTTTATACACCTGCGGTGCCTGTTTTTAATGGAACGAAACCTTATCAGCAATTACCTTTTTTGTTTTCTGTCCATTTTTTGAATGGCCAAAATCTTGAATTAAAGCACGATTATTTTTATGCACAACCAGGGAATGATCCTAGAGAGGATTTTGTTTTAGCGTGTATTGAAAAATTAAAAGATGTTAATACCATTATTGTTTATGATGATAATTTAGAACGTAATGTGATTAATGCTTTAATAAGATATTTTCCTCAGCATCAAACTGCATTGGAAAAAATTAGAAATAAAATAATAGATATAGCACCTGTTTTTACTCAGTTAAATTATTTTAATCCATCAAGTATAGGCTCGTTTACGTTAAAAAATTTAAGTTTAAAAATTACAGGTGAGAATTTGTTTGATCCATTACAGATTAGCTCAGGAACTCAAGCATCTTATACTTATAACGCATTGCAAAAAGAAGAAAATGAAATTTTAAAAAAAACAGCTGAACATGATTTAGTTGAGTATTGTAAAGCTGATACCTATGCATGTGCTTTACTTTTTTTACACTTAAATAATCAGATAACTTAAGAGTTGAATTTTATTAAAATTCAAATTTGAAGGTAATACTTCCTGTTTGTTCTTCTTGCCCATTTGTAGCACTTGAAAAAATAGCACAAAGAGCAGCTTGTCTTGCTTTAGATTTTAATACAGAACTAGACGTATTTGTTCCTCTTCCGTTTGGATCTGCTTCAATTACTTTACCGTCTTTGTTTACAGTGATTACAACTACTACAACCCCTTCTTCTTTACTATCATTTACAGGGCAAGGTGGATTCATGATTTTTCTGCCTGAAAGTTGAATTCCTCCTTTACCACCACCACCATTACCAATGTGGTGTGGGTTGTTTCCGTGCCCACCTAGGCCATTTGTATTTGGGTTTCCATCAGGAACACCATCGTTACCTGCTTGTCCCGAATTTCCATCTCCACCACTTCCACCTTTTTTATTACCATTTTTTAAAAAGTTCGATAAAAGTGCGCTGTTCGTGTTGGTAGGTGTAGTTGGTGAATTAGTTGTTGTGTTTTCAGTATTTGTTTTAACCGGAGTAATTAAAGTAGTGTTATTTTGAATTTTAGGTTTATCAGTGTTTTCTAAAACAGCTTCTCCGTTTTCAAAAGCTTCATCAGTATTTTCTTCAGTGCTTGAGCTTGGTGGCGGTGCAGACTCAGATTGGGTTACAACACTTGTAACATCACCAATTCCGTCGTTTTCAATTTCACCCGTTCCTTCGTTGTATGTGCCGAAATTCATTTCCATTCCTTCCTCTCCTGAAAATTCGAAAGGTGGGTTGGGAGTTACAATTCGGTATAGAAATAAAAATAAAAATAATAGAGCTAAAACCGCAAGTGAAATTCCACCTGCAATCCATTTATCTTTTGGTTGTTGTACTTTAGCTTCCACAATTAATTATTTTCCGTTTGATGCTTTTGTTGCTACAATCATTTTACATTTTAATCGATCTCCTATTTGCATTACATCAATAGCATCTTGCCAACTCAAATCTTTATCAATATGTAAAATCACATTCGGGTCATTATTCCCTTTAATTGCTGCAGCTATTGCAGGTTCAAGGTCGTTAAAATATAATTCTTGACTATCTAAAAAATATTTACGATCTGATGTTACTGCAAGATGTATAGGTTTTGATTTTGTATCAATACTTTTTTTGTCTTTAGAACTTGCCAAATTTACCTTCATGGCATTAGGGCTTACCATGGTTGATAAAATTAAAAAGAATAAAAGAAGAAAGAACATGATATCGTTTAACGAATCGGTACTTACTTCAGCTTCACGATGTCTTTTTCTTAGTGCCACTTTAATTAGTTTAATTGATTAGTTTGTTGGCTCGTTTAATATATCTAGAAATTTCATTCTGCTTTCTTCCATGCGATGAGCCAGTTTATCAATTTTGGTATTCATCCAGTGATAAGCTACAAATGCCAATACACCAACTACTAAGCCACTGCAAGATGTAATCATTTTTTGGTATAAACCGGTTGATATTACTTCAATCTCTACAGTTTTGGCTAAAGCGATGTCGTAAAAGATTTTAATTACACCAATTATTGTTCCTATGAAGCCAAACATAGGAGCAATTCTTCCTGTAATATTTAAAATGCCCATGTTTTTTTCAAGTTTACCAATTTCAACTTCAGCAGTTTCATTCATCGCTTCTCTTATATCTTGAATAGGTTGTCCTATACGATTTAAGCCTTTTTCAAGCATAGCTGCTTCAGGAGTATTTAATGCAGTGCACATTGCTTTTGCAGAGTCTATATTTCCTTTGTGAATTAAATCTTTTAACCCCGACAACATGGCATCGTTTTTTTTAGCGGCTCTGCTTAATACGATCAATCGTTCAATCAAAACATAAATGGCTAACACAAGCATGAGTGCGAGAGGAATCATCATTACCCCACCTTTTACAATCATTGAAAAAAGTAAAATTGAATCTTGTGTTATTGCTTGTTGAGGAACTGCTGTAGTTGATGTGATTCCTGTTGTTACTGCTGCTGCAGTATCAGCTGCAGTAGTTAATGCTTGTAATAAAATTCCACTCATGATTTTAAATTATTTCATTGCTAAAGTAGTTTACCGTGTATTGTCTTTGTTTAATGGAAGATGATAATTTTAAACAACTCAATGTTAGTTTAACGTAGTGATTAGTTTATTATTACAAGTTTTGATAATGATACGATGATTTGTAACTAATTTTATCAAAGCTGTTCGAGAAAATGTTTAAATAATAATCTTCTGATTTTTTATATTCTTTAATTTTTTATTAAAAAAAATCCTCAACCAAAACTCTTAAACGTAGTTTAAACAAGAAAAATGCATGTAACCTATATTAAAAATTAATTGGTTATTTAATTTATTGACGTTATCAATTAAACTAATTTAGAAATAGCAATGTGTGATAATTCAAACCATTTTATTGATCAAATTTATTGAAGTCAAAACATTGAAAGATAAATTTTCAATTTACAATATTAACCTTTTACGATATAAAAATAGAGTAACTTGGGAATTGAAGTGAGCTTGGTTATTTCTCCACTTTTGTATACCACAATTTTAATTTTAGCGGATACGTAGTATTATTGCTGCCACCTAAAACAATTCTGCTTGGCATAGAATGGTTTTGAAATATTCGTAAAGTAAAGCTATTTGCTTGTATTTTATTTGCCATTTTTTGAATGGTGTAGGGGATTGGAAAATGAAATTCATGATTAGTTGCATCATAATAACCCCATAAACCGGTTAAGTCATATGACTGATCAAGATTTAGCCCGTAAGTTGTTCCATTACTATTAACGCCTTCTAACATTGCCCTTGATGGCGCAAAAAATTTAGTTGCATCGTAAAAACTACTGTTTTTATCTGTTTTTAAAATTAGCTCTGCTTTATTAATAGCAATTTTACCCGAATCACTTAAGCGATCAATATATGGTAGCTCAATTTTAATTTTACTGCCCGCCATACCTTGCATAAATAAGTTTTGTTTGCCAAGCGAAAAATTATTTTGAGGCGAGAGTTGTTGTATGAAATTAGGATTTGCTAAATTATAATCATGATTGTATTTGTTAAATCTTGCAGAATTATTACGTATGGTTAAGTCTAATTTTTTAGTGCTTGCATTAGTTCCGTTATGATAGTAGATGGTAATTTTTGATAATGGGCTAGTTAAATCAAAATATGCCATAAAGCCATAATCGTTTGAACTAATTGTAGTGTTTTTTGTGGTTACACAAATACCTTTAAAGTAATTTAATAATGAGGTGGTGTTGGCAAGTTTAGTTGTATCATCAATAAATTGTTGGCCAATTCCATTTTTTAATCGAATTCTTAAATGAGGTGAAAAAGCTACATCGCCTTCATAAACTGAAGTGCTGGGATCAATAATTGTAGATAGGCCATTACCAGTATAAGTAATGTCTTCATTTTGATTATAATTGGCATTTGAATAAGAATAATATGCCGAATCAAAATAAATAGATTGTGTTAATTCGTATACATTAAACTGTAAAGCATCATTTTTATCACCATAATATTTGTCTTTTTGGTAGGCAAGTGTTAGTACTACAGAGTCTAATTTTGGGTCAGGACCAAATCCAATATTGGTTGTATTGTTCGGATTTGTGAAATTCATAAATAATGAAGCATCTGTCCTTCCAAATACTGGGTCAGCCATTGAGCCAACTAATTGAGGAATGTACCCAATATAGCTTTCATCAGTTCTTAATGAGTCATCTAAAATGGTATAGGCAATTATTGTTGAAGAATCGCAATATGTAGCATTCAATAAGTCTTCGTTTGGTAATATTTCTCTACCAACGGTATTTTCTTCTTTTTTACAAGATAAAAAAGTTAGAAAAAAAAATAAATAAACAAATAGTGATTTTTTCACGTAGCGAAATTAATCATTTCATGCAGAAAATTAAATTTCTGCATAAAAGATTAAAAAATTAAGCTAATACTTCAGCACCTTCTAAAACAGCAGTATAAAACTCAGAATATGCATCTATATATTCTTCCGGTGTTTTAAAAGATAAAGACGGTTTACCTGATTTTTTAATGTATTTTAAAACATCAGCATTAATTTCTTCTGCCCCACAAATTACACCATCAGAATTGTCAATTGCCAATTTTGTTAAGTTTACAAAACTTGGTTCGGTAGCAACATGTTTTAAGTCTTTGCTTGAAATTCCTTCAATTGGAAGTTTATTCGCAAATTTTTTGTCTAATGTTCCAGGGAACTCATCATTGTAAATAGAATAAATAATTTTTGTGTCTGCAAACAAAGGATCATCTGCAAATGCTTTTTTGATATAAAGAGTCATTAATGCACTGAACCAACCATGGCAATGTATAATATCAGGTGACCAACCTAATTTTTTAACAGTTTCGATTACACCTCTGTTAAAAAAGATGGATCGCTCATCATTATCATTAAAATGCTTTCCTTTTGCATCTGTAAGTACTTGTTTTCTGCTAAAATAGTCTTCATTATCAATAAAGTATACCTGCATACGGGCAGACTGAATAGAAGCTACTTTAATAATCAATGGATGATCGTTCTCATTGATAATTAAATTCATGCCACTAAGGCGTATAACTTCATGAAGTTGATTTCTTCGTTCATTAACACAGCCGTATCTTGGCATAAAAGTTCTGATTTCTCTTCCTCTTTCTTGTATTCCTTGAGGCAAAAATCTGCCGATGTGGCTCATTGGGGTTTCTTCTAAATAAGGTGTTATTTCTTGAGAAACGAAAAGAACTCTTGCTTTTTTCATAGTGGTTTTACGGAATTTTAATATCCTATTAACAAAATTAATAAAAAAAAATCCAATTTTCAAAGACTTTTCTATTAGTTTTGATAATTATTTTAAAAAATAAAAAAAATTGATTCTTTTTAAACTTAAATCTGACCTAATAAATTATTTAAGTCAATTTCAAAAAGAAGGTAAAAAAATTGGCTTTGTACCTACGATGGGTGCGCTGCATAAGGGGCACATATCTTTAATTAAAACATCAAAACTAAAAACAGACATTACAGTTTGTAGCATTTTTGTAAATCCAACTCAGTTTAATGATATTAATGACTTAGCTAAGTATCCAAGAACATTGGATAAGGATATTGTTTTGTTAGAAGAAGTGTTTTGTGATGTGTTATTTCAACCTGAAATAGATGAGATGTATCCTGCTGAGGATAAAAGAGAATTTAATTTTGGGTTTTTAGGAAATACTTTGGATGGGCTTCATCGTCCTGGTCACTTTAATGGAGTTGCACAAATTGTAAGTAAATTATTTGATGCTGTTAATCCTGATATTGCATTTTTTGGTCAAAAAGATTTTCAGCAGGTTTTAATTGTTAAAGAATTAGTTAAGCAATTAAAATTAAGTGTACAAATTGAAAGTTGCCCAATTTCGAGGGAAGAGGATGGATTGGCAATGAGTAGCAGAAACCAGTTATTATCTGTTGATGAGCGAAAAGCTGCAACAACGATTCCGCAATTACTAAACCTAGCCGTTTCTAGGTTTAAAATTGGTGATAAAATAGAGGATATAAAAGCTTCAATAATTGAAGAAACAAAAAAAGAAAATTTATTTCGTATCGATTATTTTGAAGCTAGAAATTCCACTAATTTACATGAACTATCAGGAGAGGAAAATGAGGTGGTATTTTTAATTGCCCTTTTTTGTGGTAAAATAAGATTAATAGATAATGTTATTGCGCTAAGGTAAAATTAGAATTGATGTAAAATTATTGGTATTTGTGCGTAACTGAATTTGTAAGTGATAAAAGTATAAAGTTGTTTTTCAATACAATTGCGTCCTAAACGATTTTGGCTGATTATAAAATTATTGATTTTATTGGTTTTAAAGGAAATAAATAGCATACACGCAATAGAGGCATTATATGCAGGAACGTACCAGTTAAAAGTAAAAGATGCAAGTGGCAAAATAAGTGAAAAAACAATAACAGTAAATGAGCCTGAAAAAATGGAGGCAACAAGTATTGTAGTAGAGCATCCAAGTAATGAGTACAGTTATGATGGAAAAGCAATAATAAGTGTAAAAGGTGGAGTAGGAACATATCAATACGATTGGCAAGATTTCAGTGATACGAATGATCAGGAGTTGATAAGAGTAGGCGTAGGAAACTATGCAGTTAAAATAGTAGATGAAAATGGTTGCCAACTAGAAAGTACTGTTCGCATTTCAACAAAAGAGAATATACAAACTGTTGAAGATATAGATGTGCCATTAGTTTCTGTATACCCTGTTCCTGCGCAAAATCAGCTTAATTTTATGTTTAAAATAAATTTAAAATATAAATTAAAAGTTATTTCATTGTTTGGTAAAACAATTATTGATGAAACAATAACTACACAAGACAATTTAGAATTTAGCTTAGATTGTTCAAAATGGGATAATGGTAATTACCTATTGTTGATTTTTGATGAAATGGGAAATGCAACATTTAATAAAACTGTTATTATTCAACATTAATCTATCCTATTTAAAAGGAAATTAATTATAAATCAAAGTTGTGTTGGAAGTTAAATTGTTTAGTCTTAGTTTTTTGCGTTTATGATTTCCTGTGCGTATTTAGCAATAATTTATGAATCATAAAGTTCAGTTTCTGATTATAAATATTCACTTATTAATGCCTAATTTTAAAAATTAATTTTTTTCTATTTATATCTTGAAACCATTTAAAAATTTAAAAGTTGTTGAACTAGCTTCTGTTTTGGCAGGACCATCCGTTGGTTTCTTTTTCGCTGAACTCGGTGCAAAAGTGATTAAGATTGAAAACAAATCAATCGGGGGAGATGTAACCCGATCATGGAAACTATCATCAGAGAATCCTTTAGATAAAACTTCAGCTTATTTCTATTCGGTTAATCGCTTTAAAAAGCATTTTTTTTTAGATTTTAAAAATGAGAAAGATCTTGAATTGTGTAAAAAAGAAATTAGTAAAGCTGATATTATTATAACTAATTTTAAAAAAGGGGATGATGTGAAATTTAAACTCGATTTTAAATCTCTACAAAAAATACAACCAAAAATTATTTATGCCTCAATTAATGGATTTGGCGAAAATGATGACCGAGCTGCTTATGATTTAATTTTACAGGCAGAGTCAGGTTTTATGAGCATAAATGGTGAAAAAAAATCTAAACCATTAAAAATGCCTGTAGCTTTAATAGATTTACTTGCTGGGCATCAATTAAAAGAGGCAATTTTAATTGCTTTAATGCAAAGAGAGCTGTTGCAAAAAGCACAAAAAATTTCAGTTTCATTATTTGATTCGGCAATTGCTTCGTTGGCTAATCAAGCAACAAATTACTTAGTTGCTGGAGAATTACCTAAACAGCAAGGTTCTGTTCATCCCAATATTGCACCTTATGGTGAAATTTTTATTACAAAAGATAAGCACTACATAACTTTTGCAATTGGTACAGATAAACAGTTTTATAGTTTAATCAAAATTCTTGATCTTGATATTGACCTAAATAAATGTTCATCAAATCAATTACGTGTAAAAAAAAGAGATTATATTGCTAAAAAACTGCAATTAAAAATCAATGAAATTAATTTCCAGAGTTTATATTCTAAATCTCTCGCTGCTTCAATTCCAATTGGTAAAATAAGAAATATTAAAGAGGCTTTGAGTTTACCGCAATCCCAAAAGATGCTGATAATAAAGAAAGAAAACACAAAACTTATTAAAAGTGTAAAGTCAGTTGCATTTAAATTGAAGACTTAAACTCTTATTTTATTAATGCGTAATGTCAGTAACTTGTTCTGTGTTTCTTTTTCAAAATAAGAATATCGTTTCTTGTGAAAAAAACAATTGTTTAACGGTTTAATTTAAAAATTAAACAAAAAAGTGTATATTTGTGAAAAGAAGATTAACCAATTAAACACTTTAATTATGAATAGCAATGAAATTTCAATTAATGAGTTGATAAATAATAAAGGCATTGAATTAACAGTTGTAGATGATCAGGAGATTGGAGACAATCATTTATTTACATCTATTGAAACACCTTTGAGACAGGATGCGTTTCAATTAAGTGATAAAGAAAAAATTCAAAAAATTGAGTTTCATTTTAGAGAAATAATGACCACATTGGGTTTAGATTTAAATGATGATAGTTTAAAAGGTACACCAAAGCGGGTAGCTAAAATGTATGTGGAGGAAATTTTTTCAGGTCTCAATCCTGAAAATAAACCTTGTGTAGCATTGTTTGAAAACAAGTACAAGTACGACCAGATGCTGGTTGAGAAAAATATTTCGTTTTATAGTAATTGCGAACATCATTTTGTTCCTATTATTGGTAAAGCACATTTGGCGTATATTTCATCCGGAAAAGTAATTGGTTTATCTAAATTAAATCGTATTGTAAATTACTTTGCTAAACGTCCTCAAGTGCAGGAACGCTTAACGATACAAATTGCAAATGAACTTAAAAGAGTTTTAGAAACGGAAGATATTGCTGTAATTATTGATGCAAAACATTTGTGTGTTTCTTCCAGAGGTATTAAAGATGATACATCATCAACTGTAACTTCTTACTATGGCGGTAAATTTTTATTGCCAGAAACCAAAAAAGAATTCTTAAGTTATTTAGGTTTTAATTTTGTTTAATTGTTTGATTTAAAAATAAAACAATGATTAACCCGATTGATAAAGATAAAGTAGCTGAATTCCCAGGATTGTTAGCTTATCCTCACAACATTGGCAGTATTATGGTAAAGCCGGAAGATGAGGGTAAAATAAAATCAAGAGCACTTTCGGCCATGTATGAACAAACCAATTCGCAGTTGCATCAAATTCAAAAGCAATTGGAATTATTGGCTCATCAGGCAAACGAAATTCAAAAACGAAAAGAAATAAGCGAAAAAATTTATCAGTCTAAAATGTCGTTTGAGCCTTTTATAGGACATGTTTATCATTTATACGAAAAACATTCTGTTTACCATTTAATGATGATTGGTCCTGACGAGTGGGGCAGAAGCAAAAACGAAGAGTTGCAATTTGTTCAATCTGTAAAACTGTTAAGTGATTTTACATGGGAATTGATTTGATTTTTACTTAATCGTAAATTCTTTACCGTAAGCTTCGAGTTTTATTTTTTGATGCTCACCAATAATTATTTTTTTTGTACAGAATTTTAGTTCTTCAATACATTTTACATTTTCATTTTCTACAATTTTAATTTTTGCATCGCTAGGTAATTTTTTTCCAAGTACTCTTAATTCAAATTCATTTTCAGTAATTGGGAATAAACTAATAATAATTCCTTCGTTATCATGATCAGCTTTTTTACCATAATGCATACTTGATTTACTGATTAATCTTGTTTTTGGGATTTCACTAGTAGTACTTGTAAAATTGGTTTTAGAATTTGTTGAATTGCTTTTTTCTCCTGACCAGATTCGAATGTAGTCAACTTCAAAGATTATCGATTCTGTAGAATTTTTATCTGGTCCGGGTTTAAACGAACCATCGTTTGAAGGAACAGCTAAATTTACTACTAGGTGCTTGGGTTCATCCATTTTAAGTTTGCTATAAGCTATGCATTCACCGTTTAAATAAAATTTAAGGTAATTTTTATCCCATTCTCCTGAGATAATATGAAATCCTTCATTTAAATTTCCATCAAATTTTATCCATGTTCCCCACCATTTTTTCTTAATGGAAAAACCATGTCGGTATTTATTTTCTGATTTTATTTTGCTGTGTCGGCCTACATGAATTTTATTCGCTTTTTCGGTTTTACCTTCCAACCAGTCTATTTCCTCGTTTGGTATGCCACCATATAACCAGAATGCGGGCCAAAATCCTTTTTCTTTTGGATACCTTAATTTAATTTCAAAATAACCATACTGGAATTTTGTTTTCGATTGCAGCATTCCAGATAGGTATTCAAACGTTCTTTTGTTTAATCCATTAAAATTTTCATTAATGAAAATGGAATCACTTTCAGGTAAATAATCAATCAGTTTTGCTTCCTTTGTTTTTTTAGTAGCAATTAGATTCAGGCAACCATTTTTTAATTTGTGATTTTCACCATCTGTATAATATTGTTGTTCCTTATTTGCTGCAATGCTTCGTGCCCAACCAAATTGATAGGACCATTTATTTGTATTTACAACTGAATCATTGAACTCATCTCCATCTACATAATGCCATTGAATAATGGTGTCTTTGTTAATTTGCCAAAGTTGTTGAGCATTAAGAGTTGAAAGCAACAGAAATTGAAAAAGAAAAACTAGATAGTTTATGTTATTTGATTTCATTATTATTCGATCACAATTTCATCAACGAAAATAAATGCATCATCACCATTTCCGGGATGCCAGTCGGGTAGTTTGCCATAGTTTTCTAGTATCACTTTTACAAATTTTACCTGCTTATTAAATTGGTTGATTTCCCCTCCGATATTTTTTATTTCTACCTCATTACTTTCCTCTTCTGAAAGTTCAAATTCGGCAGCTGGTTTAAACGAAAATCCGTTGGATGATGTAAGTATTTCCATTTTAACCGGAAAGAAAATCCATGCACGAGTATCCTGCAAACAACCTGCTGTAATTCGTTGAATATCTTTTACAGAATCCAATTCAATAATCACTTCCATATTATGCGGTTGATAGCCTTGCCAGTTCCCTTTTTTCCAATTGATTTCTCCTCTCAATCCATCAATCAATCCAATATCGCCACCGGCAGTGTATTGCGAATTGTAAGGATTTATAATAGAAATTTTCCAGCTGTTTGGTTTTTTGTGAATGGACGAAATTCCAATGCTACTTTTTAATTCTTCTTTTTGAAGATAGGTTCGAATGATCGAATTTTGTTTTACATAAAACGGTTCTTTATAAATGTTGAATTGTAGAGAATCATTAATGCTGTAATAAATCGTTCCGTTTTTCTCCAATGATTTAATTTCAATTTTTGTTGAATCAGTAAACAATTGTTGCGTACAATTTATTATAGGCGTAGTAAGCAATTCAAGAGCATAAATACTCATTTGTGGCAATTGATAATTGATTGGTTTTGGTGAGTTGGAAAATGTTAATTTTCCACCATTCATAATTTCATTATGAGAAATGAACAACGTATTTAAAGGAGCTTTGTTTAATGAAAAGGAATAATTTTTTGTAGCATCAAACTTGGCATCTTTTACGATTTCCAATTTTTTACCATTGTGCAATTGCAAAGTTATGGCATCAACTTGTGGTTTACCTAATGCGTACTCATTTGCTCCCGGACAAACCGGATAAAAGCCTAGTGTGCTGAACACATACCAAGCGCTCATTTGTCCGCAGTCTTCATTGCCAATTAAACCATCGGCTTTGTTGGTGTAAAACGAATTACAAATGGTATCAACATAATGAGCTGTTTTTGAATAATTGCCGGTGTAATTATACAAGTAAGTAATGTGATGACTTGGTTCGTTTCCGTGTGCATACTGTCCAATTAATCCTGTAATATCGGCTTGTGTTCTGCCAGTTGTTTTTGTTGTGGCATGAAATAATTCATCCAGTTTTTTTTCAAAATTTTCTTTTCCACCATGTTTATTAATTAATTCGGGAATGGCTTGTGGCACATAAAATGAATATTGCCATGAATTGGCTTCGGTGAAGTGATTGTTCACTTGCTTTGGATCAAATGGTTCTAACCATGTTCCGTTTTTACGTGCCCTGAAAAAACCTGTTTGAGGTTCAAACAGGTTTTTCCATGCCTGCGAACGTTTCAAATAAGTTTGGTATTCTATTTCCTGATTCAACGCCTTTGCCACTTGCGCAATGCACCAGTCATCGTAGGCATATTCCAATGTACGTGACACCGATTCGGATTCGTCATCAATCGTTATCATATTGTTTTGTTTCAAAGCATGTAACCCTAATCGATCTTCATTGGCACTATTCAGCATGGCTTCCAAAGCTTTTAACTTATCATACTCATTAATGCCTTTTGCAAAAGCATCTGCAATCACCGAAACGGAATGATAACCAATCATGCAATCGGTTTCGTTAGATGATAATTCCCAAACAGGCAATCGGCCTCCTTGTTCAAACTGGGCAATAAATGTTTTAATGAAATCCAGTGTTCGTTTTTTATCTATCAATGTAAACAAAGGATGTAAAGCGCGATAGGTATCCCAAAGTGAAAACACGGTGTAATAATCAAAATCTTTTGCCTGGTGCACTTTAAAATCTCTCCCTAAATATTTGCCATCTGCATCGCTTGCCAATGAGGGATGAATCATGCAGTGGTAAAGTGAAGTATAAAAAATACTCAATTGATTTTTATCCGTTGTTTTAATATTAATTTTTGATAATTCGTTGTTCCATTCTTTTTTCGCTTGTTTTACGTAATGATCAAACTCATTCGAATTGGCTTCTGCTTTTAAGTTTGAGGTTGCTCCATCTGTGCTTACTTGCGATATGGCAATTTTAAGTAAGATTTGTTTTTGAGTGGTGTCTTGTAAACGAGCAACAACTTTTAAGTTTCTTCCATTGAACAAGGATCCTTTTTTACATTGGTCGGCAACTAGTTTATCGCTGATGAAAATATCCCAGTCTACCGCTTCCGAAAACTCTCCCGAAAAATAAACAACCTGATTGTTTGCCCAGGCTTTACTGCTTCGCTTGCCTTCAAAAGTTCTGTCGCCTGTAATTTTAATGTAGGTAGATAAAACTTCATCGCGATGTTTTAAATCAATAATAAATGCAGGAAAAGTAGCCACGGGAAAAGTATATTGATGAATTCCTGCTCGTTTACTTGCGGTGAGTTCACATTTTATTCCATTCTCGAGTTGTACAGAATAATAACCGGCTTCTGCTTTTTCATTTTTATGATTTAACTTAAATGCAGGAACATTTAAAAGTGTATCGTATGCTTCGGGGTTTATTAAATTAAAGGGACGAATCAACACATCACCATAATCGCTGCAACCAGTTCCGCTTAAGTGAGTGTGCGAGAAACCCAGTATTAAACTATCGCTGTAATGGTAGCCACTGCAGCCATCCCAGGAACCATCGTTTCTAGTATCCGGACTTAATTGCACCATGCCAAAAGGCATGCAGGCACCGGGAAAAGTATGCCCATGTTCATTTGTGCCAATAAACGGATTTACATTTTCAGAAAAGTTTTGAGCATTACAGATTTGAGTAATAAATAAGAATATAAGAAAAACTTTTAGATTGTGTGTTTTTTTCACTGTAAAATTATTAGCTAAAATTTACTTTTTAAGTATATAAAAATAATATTAAATATTTATGACTAACTAATGAATTAGCTATTTTTTGAAGATTTATTAATGCGTTTAGGTTGACAAAAAAAATTACTTTAATTGTAAAATTATTTAGAGCCTGTTTAAATTTTATAAAATGAATTTGTTATAGTTTTTTTTTGAGTGAGAAAAGGCGGATTTTGCAGTCATAATAGAATAGTTCTGACGAAAAAATCCAACGAATTCGCAACCAAAAAAAAGCATAACAAAGAGATTAGATGAATTTTAAACAGGCTCTTAGTTCAATTGATACTTTTTTTAATTATTTCTCAATCACCAATTTCTTACTAATATTACCTTTTTCAGTTTGTACAACAAGTATAAATTACTGCGTTTAGTGTAAAAGATACTATTAATGCCTTTATCTTTTTCAGATGTTCCTTTTGGTTTAGGTCAAGACAAATTAAATATAATTCCGTTACTGTTTTCGCTAATAGTTTTTTTGCCAATACTATTAAAATACAATGTTTTTAACTCTTGTTGGAGTAATTGAATTATTTTCATAATACTCAATAGAATAATTGCCTGGAGTAAATTCAATATATAAATCACTATTGCTTCCAGGAGCAGTGGCGGTAAATTCTTGACTCATCGATGCAAAATCGTATGGTGTAAAATTCCAATTTACAGGTCCATTTGGCATTAACCGAATTGCCCATGTACTGCTATTAGTTGTTGTACGAATTATTATTTTTAAAGAAGTTCCCATTGGTAAATTTGCAGCTAAACTCAAACCAGAAGTAAAACTAGTTTTGTTTTCAAATAAAATATTTTCACCATATCCACTAAACTCCGGATACATAATATTATTAGTGAATTGATAAGATGTACTATCAACAAATAGTTTTATGTATTTTTCGAAGTTTGGAATTGTAACAGTCATTCCAAGATTTGTATAGCGCTGTTCAATATTAGATCGTAATTGAGGCAAATTAAACAACTTAGCATCATTTATTAATTTACTTCCTAAAGCTGGACTATTAAGAATTCCATCTTGCCTAATATCTGTGCTAATATTTGCTAATAATTCACTCAGGTCTGATTCTGTTCTGTAGCCTTGCAAGATTAATGATATAGCAAGTAAAATGGCATTATTATCGCCGTCTTGCGAGATATTTAATAAATCCGAGTCAATAATGTCAGGCTTTACAATAGAAAAAACACGAAGTATTTCTTGTTCTGCTTGATTTTTGGCAGTTGAAAAAGATAGACCAGTTGATGTCAAATATTCGATTCTGCTTTTTTCTAAATTAGAAAGTAAATTTACATTGATAGTTGTTTTATTTGTAATATCAGTTAATGCATAAAGTGTTATAGGCGACACAGAATTTGCTCCAGTTACTTCATTAAAATAATAACCATCTGCTTTTAATAAAACATATTGAGAAATTAATGAAATATTATTCAACTGAAATTGCCCTGAATTATCAAGTATTTGAGTAGTATAAATTTTACCTGTGGGCGAGTAGCGATCATTTAACTCATAAACACCAATGGAAGTGCCATTTAGAAATGGGCCTTTTTGAGCAACTCCATTTATAACATCTTTGGTTATTAATGGTTCTTGTTCGTCTTTTTTACAAGATGAAAACATAAAAATCAAAGTTACCAATAATAGAAGTATAATGTTTTTCATTCTATTTGTTTTTAATTTTGTTATAACTGTTTTTTTAAGCAAACTGATTTGGAAAACAATTATTTCTCATAGGGTTTTTATTGTCTATGATTTTAATTGAAATTAGTTATCATTTTGTATTTATGTTTCCAAACCCCATTGTTTCTAAATTTATTTTAATATGCTTCACTGTTTTCAAATATACATCATCAGCTTCAAATATAACATAAGTAGTACTACTCGATTTTGATATATATTTCATTTGTTTGAATTACTAATTTTGCTAAACCAGATTCTTCACTTCGTTCAAAATGATAATAAATCAAAAAGAAAACCGAAACATTCGTGTAATTTTAGACTTTAAATTGAAGAAATTAAGGCGGTTGAGCGAAATCGAACCCCCGACTTAATAAATGTGGCTTCGACTATGCTCAGCCACCAAATAGTGTAAATTTATTTCATTATTCCTTAATCACTAATTGCCTGAATGATTCATTAGTACCATCTATGTTTAACAAATAAACTCCGGAACTTAAATCGGATAAATTAATTGAGATTACTTCATTGCCTTTTGAGTTTATATGTTGCTCATATACTATTCTTCCACTGATGTCGGAAATTTGCACTAAACCATTTATTGCATGCTGAATTGGTAAGTGAAGTTCATTTTTAAATGGAATTGGATAGGCAAACATTTGAAGAGTTTGTTGTTTGTTTAAACCAACTGTTTGGGGCCAGTTGCATGTAATGGCACCATAACCATCTAGCTTACCATTTCCCCAATGGTAGTTAGGAACTGCCCCTGTAAACAAATCGGTTTTAGAACAATTGATGATGTCTTGTTTCAGTTGTTCGTTGCTTGCATTTGGAAATGCCTCAAAATAAAGGGCTGCAAATCCTGCAACAATTGGTGCAGCGGCAGATGTTCCACCAAAAATCATGTGCATGCTGTCTGCCGTAACAATATGCGGTTGGTTGGCAATCAGCCAGTTCATGAAACCTCTTTCACCAACAGTAATAATGTTTTCTCCAGATGCTGCAATGTCTGGTTTCAATCTCAAATCGCGTGTTGGGCCAAAACTTGAAGTTCTGTAAATGCTGTCAACTGTGCCTTCTGCCACATGAATTAAATTTCTCGAATCCAGATGCGTTTTTCTTCCAACATAATTAGCCACTGAAATTACCTCATTACTACACTGAAAGCTCGAACAAATTGTTTGTAGCGTATCCGGTCGTTTGTATTTTTCCATTGCAGATAATTGTGTAAAACTAGGCAAACCACTTGCTATAAAATCAAAATTCCATGAATCTATTTTGCCTGTACCTGCCGTTTCAAACGACCATAAATAATTTAAGCTGTCTGGTTGTATTAAACTCGAAAATGTATAAACTCCATCAGTGTAATCGGTATAAGTCAAAATTGTTCCAATTCGGTTACCGTTATTGTAAATGGTATCGTAAACAACTGTAAACAAAGAAGAATCAACGGAACGGAACCCGAAATTACCTTTGTAAGTATAATTGTTATCACTAACACCAATACTTACATTAAGGTTTTTAAAATCAGCCGAATCAGCATACACATCCAAATAAATTTCATTGGTATTATTTTTCATCCAGGTAAAACTAGTATCGTTAATCGAAGAATAACCCAAATGTATTGGAAGTTCGCCTCCGTTACCGGCAGCAGCAACCAAGGCTCTTCCGTTGGTTTCATTAATGTACGAATCAATCAATTTTGCCTGCAAATCTTTACCGTCATGCGAACCATAGTAATCACCCAAACTGCAATTGATAACACATGCTTTTCCCATGGAAGCTGCTTTATCATAAATGTATTTTACCGCATCGGTAATTACAGAATTAGTAGAATTATTAAAATCCAATGCAACCACTATAATGTCAGCTTCAGGAGCAATGCCACGGTATTGATGCGCAGTAATTCCGTTACCTACTGCCACGCCTGAAACTTTTGTTCCATGACTTCCATATTGGTTATCTACTGAAGTGCACAATCCTTGCATAATTTGTAAACTATCCCATTCCTGACCATAATTATAAGGCTGAGGCGTGTTTGCAGCAGCAGAAAATTTCTGATCCCAAATGTGTTTTACGCGGGTATTTCCTAATGAATCTTTAAAATCAGGATGTCCGAAATCGATGCCGGTATCAATTACACCTATCACTACATTTTTCCCTTTGTAACCCATAGGTGGAATAGGAGCTAGGCCTTGATGAATAGGTAAAATATTGTTTCGGATAATTGAAGTATCATCTAATGTTTTAAAATTATTTTTCATTTTTTCGATGCGTACAATCTCTGGTTGTTTTGCCAATTTTAAAATGGTTGAACGTTCTGCGCGAATAGAATAGATGTTATTGGAGTGATTAATTAACTTACAATTAAGTTGATTAAAATAAGTTATTGAAAGTTCATGATTCGATTTTACAAGTACATCAATTAAACCGCTTTTGTTTTGATGCAATTCGTTCAGCAAATAAAAATTGAATTTCCCCTGTTGTGAGAACATGCTGTTTATTGAAAAAATAAAAACGATAATGAAAATGATTTTTTTCGTTTGATGTAAGTGTTTTAATGAATTCATGTTTCATTTATTTTATCGAAATTTACAAAATAATGTCGGCCAACTCAAAATTACGTGATGAAAATTATTTTGTTGATGATAATTCAATTATCTCAGCCGGATTCTTATACTGGCTAAAAAAAACACCGGATGCTATCGCTATTTTTGTTTCCGGAAAGAGTTATACCTATAAGGAATTATTTCAACTTTCTTTTTCTGTATATCAAAACATCAAACACCTCAAAGATGAAATCATTGGTGTTCAGTGTTCCGATAACATTGAAAGTTATGCCCATATTTTAGCTGTTAGTTTTTTGGGAGCTGCTTATTTGCCATTAAACTCAAAGTTTCCGATTGAACGAATTTCAAAAATTTGTGAGGATGCTGAATTAAAATATGTGATTTGTTTTAATGAGGAATTTCATAAAATACAATCGAAGAATGTCAAGTTGATTAAGTCGGATTTTACTTTTTCCAAACAAAACAATCAATCTAGTGAGATTGATTGTTCAATTTCCAACTCAGAAATTTCCTATGTATTATATACAACTGGCAGCACCGGAGAACCCAAAGGTGTTCCTGTTTCCAGAAAAAATGTGAATGCTTTTTTTAAGTATTACTTAAACGAATATTCCTTTACGCCTTCCGATCGGTTTTTGCAACCTTATGAATTAAGTTTTGATGTATCGGTTTTTTCTATGTTTTGTGCATGGAATTGCGGGGCATCTGTTTATGTTGTTCCGTATAAAATCAATAAACCGATTGAAATCATCAAAATCATTCGTAATCATCAATTAACTGTTGTTTCCATGGTGCCGGGTGTTTTGCAATTGCTAGAAAAATACCTGCCGGAAATACATTTGCCATCAGTACATTATTCTTTTTTTTCGGGTGATGTTTTAAAACACAGTTTGGCTGCAATGTGGAAAAAATGTATTCCGAATTCGGTGATTCATAATTTTTATGGTCCAACAGAAACAACAATTGTCTGTTCCAGATACATTTGGGAAGAAGAAAATTCGCAAAGTGAAAGTATGAATGACATTGTACCAATCGGGAAATTATTTCCAGATCATTTTGCATTATTGATGGATGAAAACGGAAACTGTTTTTTAGAGCAGGGCAGGGCAGGAGAGTTGTGCATCAAAGGAGAACAGGTAATTAATGCTTATTTGAAAAATAAAGAAGCGCATCGATTTTTTATGCACAATCAAGATATATTTTATAAAACCGGTGATTGGGTAGTATTAAATGAAAATGGGAATTTTGTTTTCCTTGGCAGAACAGATGAGCAGGTTAAAATAAATGGGTTTAGAGTTGAATTGTTAGAAATAGAAAAAGTGATTTCAAATCAATACGGTTTCAATAACAAGGTTATTGCGGTTGAGTTCAACAAAATTCCGCAACTTGTTGCTTTTATTCAATCCACTGAAAATGAAAATCAACTAAAAGAATTGAATTTGAATTTACCTGCTTACATGTTTCCAAAAAAAGTAATTTATTTACAGGAGTTCCCTTATAATTCAAACGGAAAAATTGATCGGAAACACTTAATAAAAATTGCTAATCAATTTTAAATGTAATTTAACTTGAAATCTTAAAGATTCATGCAAGATATTTTTATTAAAACATTAAAAACCTTTGCATTATTAGATTTGTTTTTTCTTTTTTTTGTCGTCAAAAAAAGAAACAAAAAAACTCCCGGCTGCATTGTTGATTCCTTCCACTATTTTTTTCGTTCACTAATTTTTGCAAGGCTTCGCTGCGCAAAAATCTACGCGAAGCGAAAAAAAGTGGAACCTGAAATCAAAAACGCTAGGCCGGATCTTTTATTTTACCCGAGCGTAAGCAACGAACAAACGCGGTGCCGATTCGGATGAATTCTTTTTTTAGGGCAGACAGGTGGAATGGCTGACCGTTAAGAAAAAAGCAGAGAGCGAGAGTAATCGTTTGTTCTTGATTTTTTTTGCTACTTTTTTTATCAAGAAAAAAAGTAGAATATTATTTAATAATACTTTTAAGTGAACCTTATTAAAATTGCCCTCGAAAATGAAAAATGATTTGTTGAACCAAATTGAACTGGTGTTAAAAAAAGTGTTTCATTCCAATGAAATCATCATTACTGAATCTACTATGGCAAAAGACATACATGGCTGGGATTCCTTAACTCATATGACCGTAATTGCAGAATTAGAAGAGTATTTTCATGTTCAGTTTACGTTTGATGAAGTAAGCGATTTTAATTGCATAGGTGATATCATGCAAGTAATATCTAAAAAATCAAGTCAGAAATAATTTTTTGCTGACAAATGATTTTTTATGTAATCCTGAACGCCTTCTTCCAAACTTGTGAATTTTTTTGAGTAACCGGATTTAACTAATTTGTCCATTTTCGCTTCAGTAAAATATTGGTATTTGTCTCTGATATCAATTGGTGTATCAATAAATTCAATTTTTGGTTCTTTGCCCATTGCTGAAAACGTAGCATTAACCAGATCTAAAAATGTACGTGCTTTAC
This sequence comes from Bacteroidia bacterium, assembly GCA_044352985.1. Lineage (GTDB taxonomy): Bacteria > Bacteroidota > Bacteroidia > B-17B0 > Aurantibacillaceae > JADJDM01. The sequence continues at coordinate 7,279 of JBILCU010000017.1, read as the reverse complement.
CACTACCTAAATTGTAAATTCCATTTTTAACGGAATGGCTGTAGGCATAAAAAAGTACATCCACCACATCTTTCACATATACGAAATCTCTTAACTGACAGCCATCTTTATAATTGGAGTTATGAGATCGGAATAACTTCACAAATCCTTGCTGATTGATTTGATTGAAGGAATGGAAAATAACAGATGCCATTCTTCCTTTGTGAAATTCATTTGGACCATATACATTAAAAAACTTAAATCCAATCCATTTTGATGGCGCTGCACTTTGTTTTAATGCCCATTTATCAAAATCGTTTTTTGAATCGCCGTAGGCGTTGAGTGGTTTTAGTTTTTCAATAACTGAATCATCTTCATCGCTGTAACCAAATTCTCCTAAACCATAAGTTGCCGCTGATGAAGCGTAAACCATACCAATTGAATTTATAGAACATATTTCCCAGATTTTTTGGGTGAAATGTAAATTCAGTTGGTTTAGTAATTCAATATTAGACTCAGTGGTATCAGTTCTTGCTCCAATGTGAAAAATGAATTCAACCTCGCTTGGGTTCTTTTCAAACCAATTTAAAAATTCAGCGCGATCAATTTTAGTAGTAAAGTGTTTGTTAAGTAAATTTTTGTTTTTTTCTTCGTTTGAGAAATCGTCAACAAGCAATAGGTTATTAAATCCTTCCTTATTTAATTTTGCAACTAAACAGCTTCCGATAAATCCTGCAGCACCAGTAACAACTATCATGTAATATACGTTAAGGTTATTTAATCATTTTCTTCTTCATCTATTACCGCATCACTTTCTTCAATTTCTTTTCTGGAAATTACATTTGAAAGCGAAATTAAAATTGCAGGTAATAAAATTAAGTTGGTACACATGGAAACTAAAAGTGTAAGCGAAATTAAAACACCTAAAGCAACTGTACCACCAAAACTTGACCAGATAAATATGGAGAAACCACTGAATAATATTATTGCAGTATAAACCATGCTGATTCCCATATCTTTAATACATATAGAAATGGCATCGGGAACACTAATACTTTTATTGTTTTTAAGCTCCTGACGATAACGGGTTAAAAAATAAATGGTGCCGTCAGATGCAATACCAAATGCAATACTAAAAATTAAGATAGTGGATGGCTTAAACCGAATATCCATAAAACCCATAATGCCGGCAGTGATGATTAGAGGAATTAAACATGGAATTTTTGATAGTACTATAATTTTCCACGAACGGAAAAGTGCCAAACCAACTAATGCTATCAGTACTATTTCAATAATTAAACTTTCAATTAAATTATTCAATAAATAATCATTGCCTTTTAAGAAGGTTAAACTATGCCCCGTAAAAGAAACTTTGGCGTCAGAACCTTCGAAAATCGAATCTACTTTTGGTTTTAATTCTTTAAGTAATTTTTTGGTTTCGAGTGAACCGATATCTTTCATTCTATAACTTACACGCGTAATCTGTTTTGAAGAATCGATGTAGGCAGAAAATTTATTCTCTTTGCCTTTAATTGTATTGGAATAATCGCTCAATTTTTTTAATTCCCCAATACTTGGAATCATGTAATATTTATCTTCTCCACCCCGGAATGCCTGATAAGAAAATTTAATACCTTCGGCAATGGAAAGTGGACTGGAAAGTTCCTGGTATTTGGATAATAGTTTTTGAAGCGCTTTTATTTTATAAATGATTTTAGCATTTTCGCTAAAAACACCATTTGGTTTTTTTGTATCAATGGTTATCTCAAAAGGTAAAATTCCATTAAAATTATTTTCAAAAAACTTTAAATCAGCATATACTTTATCTTTTTCAGGTAAGTCATCAACTACAAATCCAACAACACTTATTTTTAACATACCCCAGATTCCGATGCCGGTAATAATAATTGTTAAGGTGTAAATTAACTTACGTTTATTAATTACTAAATCATTTACCAATTCAATAAACCAGCTGATGCGTTTGGCATCAATGTGTTTGGTGTGTTTTGCTTTGGGTTCGGGCAGATAACTTAAAATAATTGGAATCAATACCAAAGTAATTAAGTAAGTAACCATTACATTAATGGCAGAAACATTACCAAATTCTACTAATAATTCAGTATTAGTAAAATATAAAACTGCAAAGCCAATAGCAGTAGTAATGTTAGCAAGGAATAAAGTAATTGCCATGGTTTGTACCATTCTGGAAATTCCTTTCACCTTATTTTTATGCTTGTTATACTCTCGGTGATACCTATTAATGAAGAAAATACAATTTGGAATGCCAATTACAATAATGAGTGGAGGAAGCAAGCCGGATAGAATGGTGATTTTGTACCCCATCAAATACATAATGCCAAGCGACCAAACAACGCCTATTAAAACAACTAATAATGAAAATATTACGGTACTGAACGAGCGGAAGAAAATCCATAAAACAATTGCGGTAACCAAAATAGCGAGCAATGAAAATAATTTCATTTCACCCGATACTTTTTTCATTACTGCTGATCGGATGTAAGGCATTCCAGAATAATGAACTTCAGTTTGATGCTTGCTTGAAAATTCGTTGCAAACCTCTTCAATGCTTTTTACAATACTTAATCTTTTAGAAGAGTTTAAATCTTTATCGTTAAATGTGATGGCTAAAATAGTGGCCTGCTTTTCCTTATTGTAAATTACACCTTCATAAAAGGGTAATGAATTAATCTCTTCTTCTAAATTTTTGATTTCTAAATTGTTAAGGCTTTTCTTTTTAATTAATTGTTCAATAGAAAACTTTTCTAATGAATCATCAAAATTAACCTTGTATGCGTTTCCAAGTGATAATACATCTTTAATCCCATCTATTTTTTTGATGGATTGAGTAACATTTATCCAATCATTAAAAAGTTCGGGCTTGAATAGATTTGGAGTTTGAATTCCTACAGCCATTACACTTCCGTCTTCACCAAAATTCTTTTTAAAATTTTGATAAGCTATAAACGAAGAATCGTTTTGTGGTAAAATTTTGGCAAAATTGTAAGAGAGTTCAATCTTTGTGGCTTCGTAACCAAAAAAACAGGTTAAAATAAAAATCACTGAAATGTAAATCAGCCGATTTCTAAGTAAAGATTTAGTAAGTGCTTTCCACATTTTTAAAAAGAAAACGAAGATAACGAAAATTGAAAAGCTAGTTTAATTCTTTTTAATCGATTTTTAACTAATTATAGACAAAATCAATTAAAATAGGTTATTAATTTGATTGATGTGTAAAAGAATCTTTTGCATTTATTTTTTTATCCACTTTACTGTTTGCGCTTTACCTTCTACACCGGTAATTTTCAAAAAGTATAATCCAGATGCTAAATCTTTTACATCAATAAAATTGGTTTTATTAATTGTTGGTAAAGTTTGAATCGTTTTTCCGGTAATATCTAATATTTCAATGGTTTTAATATCTTTATTACTATTGATATTTAATTGATCATCAGCAGGATTAGGTTGTAATTTAATTACAAAATCATATGTGTTTACATTAATTCCAACTGAACCACAAGCAATTGAAATGGATTGGCGATACAATATGCGGTTACTTAAAGCTAAAGAATCCTGAAAAATAGATCCTGCTGTACAATCATTTTTCAAAAATCTACGTAACCATATTTTTGTGTAATCTAATGTGGCATCTTGTTGTTGCGCTCTTGTAATAGTTGGTGTTGGTGTACATGTTCCTTCTCCAAAACTGCAATTGAAATTATTGTTAGCAAAATAACAATGTCCGCCACCTTTAATTGTAATTTCTGTTTTTATAGATGCTACTAAAGAATCATACATAATGTTTTGATGATTTGCCGGAGGTGCTACGCAATCATTCTGTCCGGTAATTATTAAATTCGGAACCGTTACATTTCTTGAAGCTGTTATAGAAGAAGGATTTGTATTTGCTGCTGCATATGTAACCATGGTTGTAATTCCGGTATTGTTTTGTCCAGCTAAAAAAGATGAACCTCCACCCATCGAATGACCCATAATGGCTGATGTAGCTGCTAGTTTTCCAAAAAATAAAGATGAAGAAGTGGTATTTAAATTTTGCAATTTGCTTACTAATAAAGCCAAATCTTTACCAAATTCACTATGTGTAGGTGATAAACTTCCTTCTGTTCTCGGAAATGCAATTACATAACCATCAGCGGTTAAAGATTCCCAAACATTTGCATAGGCATCCCATCCCATTGAAAAGCCATGTCCAAAAATGATAATGGGTAAATTTGTGCCAAAAACAGGAACATTGTCTCCTGTACTTGCTGCCGGATAATAAATTTCAGTTTGAATTTGTCTTCCCGCTCCACCACCTGAACCAAAGCCTCCGGTTCTTGTTGGATCATTAAATGTTATTGTGGTATGACCAACTTGTGCAAATGCAGTTGAACTAAATGCGCTTAATACTAAACAATGTTTTATTAGATTTTTAAAATTCATTTTAATAAAATTTTAACTAAATAAAGGAAAAAAACAAAAAATGACAATTTTTTAGTCAAAAAAATAATAATTGGTCAAATTGTCATTAAAAAGTTAATGGCACCGTATTTGAAAACGCGCGGGAAAATTATTTAAACCATGTCAACAACAGGAAAAATAAATGTTCAAACGGAAAACATTTTCCCAATCATTAAAAAGTTCTTATACAGCGATCACGAAATTTTCTTACGCGAATTAGTAAGTAATGCAACCGATGCTACCCAAAAACTAAAAACACTTAGCGCATTAGGTGAATTTAAAGGCGAATTAGGTGATTTAAAAATTGAACTTGAATTGGATAAAAAAGCTAAAACTATTACCATTAAAGATAAAGGTATTGGTTTAACTAAAGATGAAGTTGAAAAATACATCACTCAAATTGCTTTCAGCGGGGCAGAAGAGTTTGTTCAGAAATACAAAGACAAAGCAGAAGCAAATGCCATGATTGGTCATTTTGGTTTAGGTTTTTATTCTGCTTTTATGGTTGCAAAAAAAGTGGAGATTTTCTCCCTTTCTCATCAATCAGGAGCTAAAGGAGTTCACTGGAGCTGTGATGGAAGCCCTGAATATACAATCGAAGAAATAAGCAACCGTTCACAACGTGGAACAAACATCGTTTTGCACATTGCAGAAGACAGCGAAGAATTTTTAGAAGAATCAAGAATTGATGGTTTATTAAAGAAATACTGTAAGTTCCTTCCTGTTGAAATTAAGTTTGGAACCAAAAAAGATTTCGTTAAAAATGAAGGCGAAGAAAAAGAAACCGAAATTGAAGTTGATAACATCATCAATAATCCAAATCCGGCATGGACTAAAAAACCTACTGAATTAAAAGATGAAGATTATAAAAATTTCTACCGCGAATTGTATCCAATGGTATTTGAAGAACCATTGTTTCATATACATTTAAATGTAGATTATCCTTTTAATCTAACCGGAATTTTATATTTCCCTAAACTGACCAATAAATTTGAAGTTCCGAAAGATCGCATTCAATTGTATTGCAACCAGGTTTTTGTTACCGATAATGTAGAAAACATCGTTCCTGATTTCCTTACCTTACTTAGAGGTGTAATTGATAGCCCTGATATTCCGTTAAACGTTAGCCGTAGTTATTTGCAGGCAGATTCAAATGTGAAGAAAATTTCTTCTCACATCACAAAAAAAGTGGCTGATAAATTAGAAGAACTATTTAAAAAAGACCGTGAAGATTTTGAAAAGAAATGGGACGATATCAAAATTTTTGTGGAATACGGAATGTTAAGCGATGAGAAATTCTACGAAAAAGCTGTAAAGTTTGCCTTATTTAAAAACACAGATGGCAAATACTTCACGTTTGAAGAATATCAAAATCATGTAAGTACTTTACAAACTGATAAAGACAAAAAAAACATTTATATCTATTCTACAAATGCGGTTGATCAGCACAGTTTTATTGCTGCAGCAAAAGAACGTAACTATGATGTTTTGTTAATTGACGGACCGTTATCATCTCACTACATTAATCATTTAGAAAGTAAATTAAAAGATACATCATTTGTGCGTGTTGACTCTAACACCGTTGATAAATTGATTAACAAAGAGGATTCAGTAGTTTCTAAATTGAGCGAAGACGATAAAAAAACCTTGCAACCGGTTATCGAATCAGTTGTTCCAAAGGAGAAATTTACCGTAGTGTTTGAAAACATGAGCGAAAAAGATGTTCCAATGTTGATTACGCAACCTGAATTTATGCGCCGTATGAAAGACATGAGCGCAATGGGTGGCGGAATGAGTTTTTACGGAAATATGCCTGACATGTATAACTTGGTTGTAAACAGCAATCATCCATTGGTATCAAAAATATTAGCAGAAAAAGATACCGAAAAGCAAAATCAATTAGCGAAACAGGTGGCTGATTTGGCATTGCTTTCACAAGGTTTATTAAAAGGCGATGATCTTACCCAATTCATCAAACGCAGTGTAGAAATAATCAATTAAAAAATAAAAAATGAACTTAGGTAAAGGAACCATCATCGGACTTTCAATTGTAGTATTACTTGCTTTTTTCGGAATGTACGGTTGTAACAAACGAAACAGTTTTATTGATAAAGAAGAGCAGGTAAAAGCGCAATGGCAACAGGTAGAAAATCAGTATCAACGCCGTTTAGACTTAATACCAAACATTGTTGCAACTGTAGAAGGACAGGCAAAGTTTGAGAAAGAAACATTGAAAGAAGTTGTGGAGGCAAGAGCAGCTGCAACTAAGGTTTCTTTAAACGTCGATAACTTAAATGAAGAATCCATAGCTAAGTATCAAAAAGTGCAGGGGGAACTTTCCTCTGCACTTTCAAGATTGTTGATGGTAACTGAAAATTATCCTGAATTAAAAGCCAATCAGGCATTTTCAGATTTGCGTGTTGAGTTAGAAGGCTGTGAAAACCGAATTGCAGAAGAACGTAGAAAGTTCAATGAATCTGCAAAAGATTTCAATGCATCGATTCGTAAAATACCAGGATCTTTATTTGCCTGGGGCTTTGAAAAAGCTTCTTATTTCCAAGCAGAAGAAGGCGCTGAAAAAGCACCAAAGGTGAAGTTTAACATCTAGCAACTAACAGTTTTTGTGTAAATCAAAAAGGGTAAAATGTTAATCATTTTACCCTTTTTGATTTAGTGAACTGCTTTCGCTTGTCATTTCGAGCGAAGTCGAGAAGTGGACTTAAAAAAATAAAAAAAACTATTAATAAAATATCTTTAACAACTAGGTTGTGATTTGCGTTGCTGAATTTTTGTTAGTTTTTTCTTAAAGGTTTCAGCGATT
>JBILCU010000016.1:0-73362 GCA_044352985.1 Bacteroidia bacterium | reverse complement strand
AAAGAAACAAAAAAACTCCCGGCTGCATTGCTGATTCCTTCCACTATTTTTTTCGTTCACTGATTTTTGCAAGGCTTCGCTGCACAAAAATCTACGCGAAGCGAAAAAAAGTGGAACCTGAAATCAACAAAGCTAGGCCGGATTTTTTATTTTACCCGAGCGTAAGCCACGAACAAACGCGGTGCCGATTTGGGTGAATGTTTTTTTTAGGACAGCCAGGAGGAATGGCTGACCTTAAAGAAAAAAGCAGAGAGCGAGAGCAATCGTTTGTTCTTGATTTTTTTTGCAACTTTTTTTAATCAAGTAAAAAAAGTAGATGATGAATAGATATTATTTTTTGAGTAAACCCTAAATAAAACAGTATGCAAACAATAGAAGAAATACAAAATTTTAAAGGTAAATACCCAAAACAAATCTGGCCATTATTTTTTAGCGAAATGTGGGAACGCTTCAGTTTCTATGGTATGCGAGGTATGCTGGTTTTTTTTATGATAAACCAACTTGACTTTAATGAAGTAGTGGCAAACCTTCAATATGGAGCAACCCAGGCATTTGTTTATGCTTTCACATTTGTTGGTGGTTTATTTGCCGATAAAATTTTAGGTAAACGTCGCTCCTTGTTTTGGGGTGGAATCTTAATGATAATTGGCAGTATTTTACTGGCCATAAACCCAAATGTTTTTTTCTTTTTAGGAATTGCATTTAATGTTGTTGGTACTGGGTTCTTTAAACCCAACATTTCTAGTATGGTTGGTAATTTATATAAAGATGGCGATAATAGAGTTGACGCAGGGTTTATGTTGTTTTATGCAGGTGTAAATGCAGGTGCTTTTTTAGGTGGTTATGCCTGTATTGCCATTGGCAAAGGCGAAATGTTATCCTCATTGGTTTCTGAATCGGTGCGCTGGAATGTAGCTTTCGGACTTTCCTCCATTTTTATGATTATTAGTTTACTCACCTTTACGCAAACTCAAAAAAAACTAGGAAACATTGGTTTATCACCGCTTTTGCACTTGCCTCAAAAAAATAGATTAATCCAAGAAGTGTTAACTTTCATCGGATCGCTTATTGCAGTTCCATTAATTATGTTTATGGTTTCCAAAACAGAATACACCGATTGGTTCATGTATATTATCGGGCCATTAGCTGTAATTTATGTATTTGTTGAAATGCGAAATTTTTCGGTAATAGAAAATAAACGTTTAATTGCTGCTTTATTGTTTATGGTTTTTTCCATTTTCTTCTGGGCATTTTTTGAGCAAAGCGGAGGTTCATTAAGCATTTTCGCTGCCAATAATTTAAGTGATTCCATTCTTGGAATTCCTCTGGATCCAAACGGAATAAATAATTCTTCCAACTCATTGTATGTAATTATTTTTGCTACACCATTAGGTTTATTGTGGTTGTGGTTGGCTAACCGAAAAGCTGAGCCCAATACCATTGTGAAATTTGGACTTGGATTTTTATTTCTGGCTGTTGGTTTTTATATTTTTTACGCAAGTAAATTTTTTAGCAACGAAAATGGAATTTCTTCTTTAGGATTATTTGCTTTTGGCTGGTTCATCATCACTTTTGGTGAATTGTGTTTGTCGCCCATCGGAACTTCGGTAATGACCAAATTATCGCCTCAAAAATTGCAAGCTGTAATTATGGGCATGTGGTTTTTAGCAAGTGCATATGGTCAATACTTTGCAGGTTTATTGGGAGCGAATATTGCAAGCGCATCCGAAAATGCAACGAACATGGAGAAACTAAGTATTTATGCAGATGGTTACAAGCAATTAGGTATTTATGCTTTAATTGCAGGTGTAGTGTTAATTTTAATCTCACCATTCATTAAAAAATTAATGGGCGGGGTGAAGTAAAAGAGTACGCTCATTTTTTAGATTTGAAGAAAAAAATAAAACACTATTTTTGAATACATAAAATTAAAACTATTGAAATAAAACAAAACACAGCCTAGATGGCTGAAATAACATAATTAGCGTTTGCTAAGCTACCGTCATTGAAAGGTCGAAAATTCATGTGAAACGGGAAGTCTTAAGTAAAACGCTCACGCAAAGCGTGGGCTTTACTTTACTTCGTTTCACGGGACTTCGACCTCCTCAATGACAAGTTTGGTAACTGTCCCACGCTGATTTTTTTATATTAACTCTACTGCGGGGCAGAGTAGAAAAACAAAAACAATTTTTTTATGAAAAAAAAGAATTTACTTCTGACCGCAGTAGCAACTATAGGTTTGGCTGCTGCAACAATTGCTCAAACTGTTCCGAACTATGTACCAACAAATGGTCTTGTTGGTTGGTGGCCATTTAATGGCAATGCAATTGATGAAAGTAGTAATACGAATGATGGAACTGTAAATGGAGCGACCTTAACAACAGATCGATTTGGGAATTCGAATAGTGCTTATAGTTTTGATGGAGTAAATAATAGAATTGATTTACCGTTAAATTTAGGTGGGAGTTTAATTAATGCTACAGAATATAGTTTTAGTGGATTTATAAAGGATTTCACAAATGGTACTGGTGGACTATTTTCTAATTGGAAAGCAACTGGTGGAAACCCTTGCGGAATAATTATTGGTTTAAGCTCCAATAAACTTGGAGGAGGAACTGATGGCGGCCAATCAGTAGTCACTACAAATACAATTTCTAATAGCAGTTGGGTCCATGTTGCTGTAATATTTAATGGAAATTTAATTGGAGATTTAAACAGAATGAAATTATACATCAATGGAATTCAAGTGTCTGGCATAAGTGCTACAGGCATTAGCAATGTTGTTTCTGGTAATTTAGGTAACACTTCAACAAACACTGCTTTTGGTGCTTGGATGAGTCAATTTGGATGGGTTGGATTTTTTTCTGGTAAACTCGACGATATTGGTATTTGGAATCGCGCATTAACACCTAGCGAAATTACAGGTTTATATAACGGCAATATTTGTTTTCAAACTATTACGGTTACTGATACACTTTTAATTAATACTAACTTTACAGGGTTTAACCCGGTAACTTACCAAAACACTATTAAAATTTGGCCAAACCCAACTAACGATCATATTACCATTGATAATGGCAACTTGGCTAATTTAACTGGGTACCAAATTAAAATTAGTAATGCGTTGGGGCAACAAGTATTTCAGTCTGCCATTACACAACAACAATTTTATGTGGATATGAGCACTTGGGGTGGCAATGGTATTTATTTTGTTAACCTCATCAATGCGCAGGGCGTTACTATCGAAACCCGAAAAATTGTATTGCAGTAAACACAATTTTAGATTTCTGATTTTAGATGGAAGATTTTTTTGTCATTCCGACGATAGGAGGAATCTTAAAAAAGCAGATGCTTCCTTCGTCAGCATGACAAACAAAAATAAATTAAGGTTCTAAAGTCGAAATTGTTTTTTGTCATTCCGACGAAAGGAGGAATCTAAAAAAGCAGATGCTTCCTTCGTCAGCATGACAAACAAACCTAATCAGGATTCTAAAATTGAAATTGTTTTTTGTCATTCCGACGAAAGGAGGAATCTAAAAAAACAGATGCTTCCTTCGTCAGCATGATAAACAAGACTAAATCAGGATTCTAAAGTCGAAATTGTTTTTTGTCTTTCCGACGAAAGGAGGAATCTAAAAAAGCAGATGCTTCCTTCGTCAGCATGACAGAAAACAGATGCTTCCTTCGTCAGCATGACAAATAAACCTAAATTAGGATTCTAAAATCGAAATTGTTTTTTGTCATTCCGACGAAAGGAGGAATCTAAAAAATCAAATGCTTCCTTCGTCAGCATGACAAACAAAAATAAATTAAGGTTCTAAAGTCGAAATTGTTTTTTGTCATTCCGACGAAAGGAGGAATCTTAAAAAAGCAGATGCTTCCTTCGTCAGCATGACAAAAAAACCTAAATCAGGATTCTAACGTCGAAATTGTTTTTTGTCATTCCGACGAAAGGAGGAATCTAAAAAAACAGATGCTTCCTTCGTCAGCATGACAAACAAACCTAATCAGGATTCTAAAATTGAAATTGTTTTTTGTCATTCCGACGAAAGGAGGAATCTAAAAAAACAGATGCTTCCTTCGTCAGCATGACAGAAAACAGATGCTTCCTTCGTCAGCATGACAAATAAACCTAAATCAGGATTCTAAAATCGAAATTGTTTTTTGTCATTCCGACGAAAGGAGGAATCTAAAAAATCAAATGCTTCCTTCGTCAGCATGACAAAAAAACCTAAATCAGGATTCTAAAGTCGAAATTGTTTTTTGTCATTCCGACGAAAGGAGGAATCTAAAAAAGCAGATGCTTCCTTCGTCAGCATGACAAACAAAAATAAATTAAGCTTCTAAAGTCGAAATTGTTTTTTGTCATTCCGACGAAAGGAGGAATCTAAAAAAACAGATGCTTCCCTCGTCAGCATAACAAACAAGCCTAAATCAGAATTCTAAAGTCGAAATTGTTTTTTGTCATTCCGACGAAAGGAGGAATCTTAAAAAAACAGATGCTTCCTTCGTCAGCATGACAAAAAACAGATGCTTCCTTCGTCAGCATGACAAAAAACAGATGCTTCCTTCGTCAGCATGACAGAAAACAGATGCTTCCTTCGTCAGCATGACAATCGGAGAGGGCGCCAACTAATTATTTATTGCGTCTAGTAGAAAATAGATCTGTTAGAATTAAACAGAACGGCAAGCTTTTCTTAATTTTAAGAAACTTTAGTTAGCTTCAAAATTTAAATACCCAACCAGTCTTTAGCTGCTGTGCCTAAAATTTTAATTTTATCCGGTTCTGAAAGCGGGGCATTTCTTACTAATTCGCCCGGAATTGCCTCCCCCAAAGGAAAAGGATAATCTGAGCCCTGCATTACTTTGTCTGCACCAACCAAATCAATTACATATTGAAGCATTTTGTGATCACACACATGAGAATCTACCCAAAACTTGCCTAAATATTCTTTTGGGTTTTTAGGGTTATCAAGGGCAACCAAATCCGGACGGCATTCCCAGCCATGTTCTATTCTGCTGATGGTAGGTAAAAAAGAACCTCCGCCATGCGCAAAACAAACTTTTAGTTTAGGGTATTTTTCAAAAACGCCTCCAAAAATCATGGAACATACTGCTCTGCTTATTTCAGCAGGCATGCCAACTAACCATGGCAGCCAATATTTGCTCATGTGTTCTTGACCCATCATTTGCCATGGGTGAACCAATACTGCTGCACCTAAATTTTCACATGCTGCAAAAAACTCATCGAACTCAGGCTCGTTGAGATTTTTATTATTAATGTTTGAGCCGATTTGCACGCCTCTATGCCCATTTTTTATGCTTCGCTCTAGCTCCTGCACGGCTAGTTTATTATCCTGAAGCGGTATGGTTGATAAACCAATAAATTTGTCGGGATATTTTGTTGTAATATCCGAAATATGATCGTTTAAAAATTTTGACAATTCCAAGGTATCATTTGCTTTTGCCCAGTATGAAAACATAACCGGAATGGTACAAATAACCTGCATATCAACTTGATGTTCGGCCATTTCTGCTATTCGAACTTCCGTATCCCAACAATTGGCAATGATTTCACGGAAACGATTTTCGCCTTGCATCATCCACGCTCTTCCTTCGACATGATGATCGAGTCGAATGAATTCACCATACCCGAATTTAGATGAAAAATCAGGAATTTCTTTTGGGATAATATGCGTGTGTGTATCTATTGTAAACATAATTCAAAAATTAAAATGGGTCTTCTATATCGTGGTTTGGGTTTTCTCTTTTAATATCTGTTGAAGGAGCATCAGGTTGTTCATCATCCCATTTTTTAGATGCAATGGTTTTGGTTTGAACATTATTTAAAAAATCATCTGCAGGTGCAATTCCTGAATTGGAATTGTATTGTGTGCTAGTGTCTTCCTGGTAATCTAAATCAGCAAATTTTGCATATTGACCAATGAACCTTAAAGGAATATCCTCCAATGAACCATTTCTGTGTTTAGCGATAATGACTTCAGCTCTACCTTTTGTGGAGTTACCATTTTCATCTTCAGTTAAACCATAGTATTCCGGACGATAAATAAACATTACCATATCAGCATCTTGCTCAATGGCCCCAGATTCACGGAGATCACTTAGTTGTGGACGCTTACTGTTACTTGCACGTTGTTCAACATTACGACTTAACTGCGAAAGTGCAATGATTGGTATATTTAATTCTTTTGCCAAACCTTTTAATGAACGAGAGATGTAACTGATTTCTTGTTCACGATTTCCTTTATTGTCAGAGCCGGCAGTCATTAATTGCAAATAATCGATGATGATAATTTCAATGCCATGATTCTCTTTTAATCGACGAGCTTTTGCTCTTAATTCAAAAATGGATAGAGCAGGGGTATCATCAATAAAAAGAGGTGCTTTGGTTAATGCGCCAATTCTAGTATTTAACTGCTGCCATTCATATGCTTCTAAATTTCCTTTTCTTATTTTATCTTGATGTAGTTCTGCTTCACCTGAAATTAAACGATTTACTAATTGCAATGAGGACATCTCCAAAGAAAATACGGCTGTAGGTTTACTAAATTCAACTGAAGCATTTCTGGCAATAGTTAATACAAATGCTGTTTTACCCATACCCGGACGAGCGGCTAAAATAACTAGATCACTGCGTTGCCATCCGGAGGTAACTCTATCTAATGCCGTGAAACCACTTGGAACACCAGTTACACCAGAAGTTTGGGTTCCAGCGTTTTCAATTTGTTTTAATGCCTCAGCAACGAGGTTACTCATTTTATCATGCTGTTTACGCACATTGGCATCTACCAGTTCAAAAATATTTTTGGTAGCTGTATCCAACAAATCAAACACATCTGTTGATTCTTCATAAGATTTATGAATCGTATCAGTACTTAAACGAATTAGTTCGCGTTGTAAAAATTTTTGCGCAACAATACGTGCATGGTACTCAACATTTGCTGAAGAAGCTACTTTGTTTGTTAACTGAGATACTGCGTAAGCACCACCTGCAATTTCCAGTTCGCCATTTTTACGAAGTTGGTTAGTAACTGTTAATATATCTACCGGTTCAGAGTTGGTAAATAAATCAACAATTGCCCGATAAACGGATTGATGAGAAGGTTTATAAAACGATTCAGGTTTTAAAATATCAATTACTTGGCTTAATGCTTCTTTTTCAAGCATCATGGCACCTAGAACAGCTTCCTCTAAATCAACAGCTTGAGGTTGTAGTTTACCATCCAGTAAAATAGGGGTGTAATTTAAGTTTTTTAGTTTAGGTCTGTTTCTGTTTTCGGTAGAACTCATCACAATAGAAAATTTTATCAAATGTATTTATTTCAATTCATCCGTGAGCTGAAAATAATTATTAAAAACAATACACGTGTTTTGAACAATATCTTAATTAAATTAATTTCACCTGAATTAATTTAATTCAGTGAAAAAATAGACTATTTTTTTTAATTATTTATTCTGCCTGCTAATAAGAACATAACAGCCATACGAACAGCAACACCATTTTCTACCTGATCTAAAATAATGGATTGTTCACTGTCGGCAACTTCACTGGTAATTTCAATTCCTCTGTTTATTGGGCCGGGGTGCATGATTAAAATTCGTTTGGATAATTTATCTAGCATTTCCATGTTTAAACCATACAACATGGTATACTCTCTTAGTGAAGGAAAAAATTTGATATCCTGTCTTTCTAACTGAATGCGAAGCATGTTTGCTACATCGCACCATTCTAATGCTTTTTTTAAGTCAAGTTCAACCTTTACACCAAGACTTTCAATGTGTTTTGGAATTAAGGTAAGTGGACCGCACACCATTACTTCTGCCCCCATTTTTTGTAAACAAAAAATATTGGAAAGCGCAACTCGTGAATGAAGAATATCTCCAACTATCACCACTTTTTTTCCTTTTAATGTGCCTAGGTTTTCCTGAATAGAAAACGCATCAAGTAATGCCTGAGTAGGGTGTTCGTGCGCACCATCTCCGGCATTAATAATTTTTGCATTTACGCGTTTAGATAAAAATACTGCAGCACCAGGGCTAGAATGGCGCATAACAACCATGTCCACTTTCATGGCTAATATGTTATTTACCGTATCAACAAGTGTTTCACCTTTTTTTACTGATGAAGAAGATGCTGCAAAATTGATGATGTCTGCAGATAAACGTTTTTGAGCTAATTCGAAAGATAATTTGGTTCGAGTTGAATTTTCAAAAAATAAATTGGCTACTGTAATATCTCTTAATGAAGGAACTTTTTTTATTGGGCGATTAATGACTTCTTTAAAATTCTTTGCAGTTTCTAGAATTAATTCAATGTCTGATTTGTTGATGTATTTTATTCCTAAAAGATGATTAACACTTAAACTGCTCATTTTATTTTTTAATCATTTAATAAAGTTACTCTGTCTTTTCCCTCTGTCTCTAATAATTCTACTTTTACATTTTGTGATTCGATAGAGTCAATTGTTTTGCCAACGTATTTTGCTTGTATAGGCAAATGTCTTCTAAATCTACGATCAATCAAAACTAATAATTCAACATCCTTGGGTCTTCCAAAAGCGAGCATGGCATCAAGTCCTGCTCGAATGGTTCTTCCAGTAAACAAAACATCATCAATCAAAATGATGTTTTTATCTTCAATGATGAAATCAATATTGGTTTTATTAGGAATCAATTCTTTTCTTCTGAAATCATCGCGATAGAAAGTGATATCCAATTCGCCGTAATTAATTTTTTTTGTTTTAAGAATAGAACACAATTTTTGATGTATGCGTTTAGCTAAAAAAACGCCTCTTGGCTGCAAGCCAATAATTGCGCTTTGACTAAAATCATCATGAACTTCAATTAACTGATGGCAAAGTCGAGTTATCGTAATCTCAAGCTGTTCGCCTTCAAGTATGATTTTTGGGTTCATCAGTAGAATCTTTCTTTCAACAAAAGTAAGGTTTAGATTTACAACTCCAAATAGAAAAAATACACTTTGGATAAAAATAAAAACGCTTTATAAATTGTAAATCTGTTTCAACAATTTAAATTAAATTTGCCACTTTAAAATTGAAATTTTATGAGCAAACGCATTAAAATAAAAGAGGTTTTAGCAACCGATCCAGCAGGACAAGATGTTTTGGTGAAAGGTTGGGTAAGAACGTTCAGGAATAATTCATTTATTGCCATTAATGATGGCTCAACCATAAATAATTTACAGGCTGTTGTAAACTTTGAAACAACTGATGAAGCTACTTTAAAACGAATTACGCCTGGTGCGTGTATTGGTGTTAAAGGGAAATTAGTTGCCTCACAAGGTAAAGGTCAAAAAGTTGAAATTTCAGTTTCAGAAATTGAAATTTATGGTGATTCAGAATCTGATGTTACTAAGCCGAATGTTTATCCCCTTCAACCCAAAGCACATTCTCTGGAATTTTTGCGTGAAATTGCTCATTTAAGATTCAGGACGAATACATTTGGAGCAGTGTTTAGAGTTCGCCATGCTTTAGCATTTGCTATTCATGAATTTTTTAATAAAAAAGGATTCGTATATATTCATACACCAATCATTACTGCAAGTGATGCAGAAGGAGCAGGGGAGATGTTTAGAGTAACCACACTCGATATTAAAAATCCACCATTAAACGAAAGTGGCGAAATTGATTTTAAACAAGATTTCTTTGGAAAATCCACCAATCTTACTGTTTCTGGGCAATTAGAGGGAGAGTTAGCAGCAATGGCTTTAAGTGAAATTTACACTTTTGGTCCAACCTTTAGAGCTGAAAACTCAAATACAACAAGACATTTAGCCGAGTTTTGGATGATTGAACCCGAAATGGCATTTTATGATTTGAATGATAATATGGATTTGGCAGAAGAATTATTGCATTATGTAATTCGTTATGCTTTGGAACACAATCGCGAAGACATTGAGTTTTTAAATCAACGTTTGTTGGATGAAGAAAAACAAAAACCACAACAAGATCGCAGTGAAATGTCTCTGTTACAAAAATTACAATTTTGTATCGATAATCAATTTGAACGAATTACTTATACGCAAGCAATTGAAATTTTAAAAGAAAGTAATCATAATAAAAAGAAAAAGTTTCAGTATTTAGTTAATGAATGGGGTGTTGATTTACAAAGTGAACACGAAAGATATTTAGTAGAAAAGCATTTTAAAAAACCAGTAATTCTAACTGATTATCCTAAAAACATTAAGGCATTTTACATGCGCCAAAATGAAGATGGGAAAACGGTGAGAGCAATGGATATTCTTTTCCCGGGTATTGGAGAGATTGTTGGTGGTTCACAACGTGAAGAACGATTGGAGTTATTGGAAAAAAGAATGAACGAAATGCATATTCCAACAGAAGAATTGTATTGGTATTTAGATACCAGAAGATTTGGGGCTTGTCCGCATGCCGGATTTGGATTAGGTTTTGAGCGTTTAGTATTGTTTGTAACCGGTATGACAAATATTAGAGATGTTATCGCATTTCCAAGAACTCCAAAAAGTGCTGAGTTCTGATAAATTTATAAAGATTTTAAACAGATCTTTATAAATGCATATAATTCTTTTTTGTTAATTATTGATTGGTTAAATGAAAAAAAACATCCCGCATTTGCGGGATGTTTTTTTGACTTTCTGCGGTGAGGGTGGGATTCGAACCCACGATACGGTTTCCCGTATACAAACTTTCCAGGCTTGCTCGTTCGACCACTCTGACACCTCACCGAAAAGAGGATGTAAATTTACACTATTAATCCATTTAATTTGAAATTTATTTTTTCAAATTAAATATTGAAGCTGAAATTTAATTAGGATTTTCTAACACGAGGATCTAACAATCCATAGCTTATGTCCACAACAATATTGGTTAATACAAATATTAATGCAAATACCAAGGTTGAGCCCATAACAACAGGCAAGTCATTTTTTGATAAAGCATCAAAAACTTCATTTCCTATTCCTTTCCAACTGAAAATTCTTTCTACTAAAACTGCTCCGGCCATTAATCCCGCAAACCAACCTGAAATAGCTGTTACAACTGGGTTTAATGCGTTTTTTAATGCGTGTTTAAATAGTACTTTGCTAAATTTTAATCCTTTGGCTTTGGCGGTTCTGATGTAATCTTGAGATAATACATCTAATAACGAACTCCTTGTTAATTGTACAATTACAGCTAAAGGCCTCATTCCCATTGTAATTGTAGGTAGTATAAGGTTTTTTAAATCCAGTTTTTCTCCCTCCCAAACATCGTCGGTATACAAACTTCCAATAGGACTTAATCCTGTATATTCTGATAACATAAAACCAAATAACCAGGATATAATAATAGCTACAAAAAATGCTGGAGCAGCCATTCCTAAGGCAGAAAGTATTAATGCTAATCTGTCTATAAATTTATCTTTATTAATCGCTGCCAAAACACCCAAAAGTATACCCAATATGGAAGCTAGCAGCATTGAACTAAATGCTAATACAGCAGTCTCTGGTAATGTTTCTGTAATTACTTCTGCTACTTTTCTTTTTGTAATGTAGGATCGTCTTAAGTAAGGTTTTTTTAAAATCACGCTACAATCAGAAACAGAAACAACTGGTACAAAACTATATTTATCCTTATCCAGATAAAAAGCACTTTCTGTATTGCTGTTTGAATGAAAAGAAATCAATGATATATCATTAATGTACATAAGGTATTGAGTAATTAAAGGCTTGTCTCTACCTAAATCTTTATTAATTGCTTCAATGGCTTCTTTATTAGCTCTCTGGCCTAGCATAACAGTTGCAGGATCACCAGGTAAAACATTAAATAAAAAAAAGATAACAGTTGCAACACCAAATAAAACTAAAACTCCCTCTGTTATTTTTTTGGATATGTATTTTATCACTTTACAAATATTGTCTTTTACGAAATAATAACAAATAACACAGCTAAAATCACTTTTTGAAATAATGTATTCACATTTTATGTTTAAAAAGTAAGTTTTGTTTTTTAGCAAATATTAAAATCAATTGTTCAATAATTTGCATTTTTTAATGATTTTAATACATTTGGATAATATCATTCAAAAAACTGAAATATGCTAAAACAATTATTAATGATTTTTACACTTTTACTTATGTGCAAAATCACTTTTTCTCAGGAATCCAATTTGAAGTTTTGGAAACAAGTTGATTCTAAATTAACCGATCATGTTAGTATAATTCCTAAACCTAATTTCCCTGATGATTATAATACCTATCAGCTTGATTTAGATCAGTTAAAGCAATTGTTAATTCAGGCTCCAAAACAAGGAGAGTTTTTTGGGATGAGTAATTTAGTTATTTCGTTTCCAGTTGCAGATGGTAGTTTTCAGCGTTTCGCGGTATTTGAATGGAGTATAATGGACCCGCAATTAGCTGCAAAATACCCGATGATAAAATCATATGCTGCTCAAGGTATAGATGATCCAACTGCTACCATGCGTTTTTCAATTACACAGTTTGGCTTACATGCTATGATATTGTCAGGTAAAACAACAACTTGTTATATTGATCCTTATTCCAAACAAGATAATTACTTTATGGTTTATAGTAAATCAGCATTGGGCTCTGATAGCAGAACTTTTGAATGCTCCATGGATGATGATATTCATTTGCCTTCTCTTGAAAATGAAAAAGCAGGTCCAAATCAATTGCTTAATACCAATGATCAAAAATTAAGAACTTACCGATTAGCACAATCGTGCAATGCAGAATATGGAAATATTTTTGCAACCAATCCTGGAACTGAAAAAGCAGACATTCAGGCGCAAATGACAATAACTATGACTCGTGTAAACGGAGTTTATGAAAGAGATTTAGCTGTTCATATGAATTTTATAGCCAATAACGATACATTGATTTTTTTCGGAAGCACAACAGCTGATCCATGGTCGAATGAATACAATACAAAAACTGCTCAAACTATTGACGCAAGAGTAGGAGTTGCTAATTACGATATTGGACATAACTTCAATACTTCGGGGGGAGGTAATGCAGGTTGCATTGGATGTGTTTGTTTAAGTACTAGCCAAACCTCTACACATAAAGGAAGAGGCTACACCGGAAGCTCTAACCCTGTTGGTGATCCATTTGATATTGACTACGTTGCTCATGAAATGGGACATCAGTTTGGTGGTTATCATGTTATGAATACCTGCAGCAGAAGCGGTAGCGGACAAACAGAGGTTGAACCAGCAAGCGGAAGTTCAATCATGGGGTATGCTGGTATTTGCTCAAGTAATGTGCAATCAAGTAGTCATGATGATTTTAATTATGTAAATGTTCGTGATATTTCAGCAAATATAAAAACAGGAAACAGTACTTGCGCTCAAATAACCAATTTAACGAATCAGCCGCCAACAGCTAGCGCAGGAAACGATTATATTATTCCAAAAAGCACAGCTTATGTATTAGAGGGTAATGCAACAGATCCAGATGGTTTAAATACATTAACTTACAGCTGGTCACAGAATGATCCAGCGCAATCTCCAGGTAATGCTGCACCTTTAGCAACTTATTCAGTTGGGCCAATGTACAGAGCATTTCCACCAACTACTTCACCAAACAGGTTTATGCCTAAATTAGTTAATGTATTAGCAGGTAATTTAACACCAACTTGGGAGGTAACACCTTCCGTTGGAAGAGTAATGAATTTTTCTTTTTTAGTTAGAGATAACGATGCCCAAGGTGGACAAACAGCATCCGATTTAATGAAAGTAACAGTTGACGGAAACTCAGGGCCGTTTGTAATTACCTCACAAAACACTGCAACATCTTGGAATGCAGGAACTGTTCAAACAATTACCTGGAATGTTGCCAATACTACTAACGCTCCTGTTAATTGCCAGAACGTAGATGTTTTTCTAAGTACTGATGGTGGATATACTTACCCTATAACTATTGCAACGGGATTGCCGAATTCAGGAACTGCAAGCATTAATGTGCCTCAGGTAACTACAACAAACGGCAGAATTATGGTTAGAGGTTCGGGCAATATCTTTTTTGATATCAATGGTGGAACAATTTCCATTCAATCCGCTGAATTTACCATAACACCAAGTTCATTAAATCAGCAAGTATGTCCTCCTAATGATCACACATTTACATTTACTTATAATACGTATTTGAATTTTAACGAAATCACTGCCTTTTCAGCAACGGGAAATCCAGTAGGAAGTACCATAACAATTGATCCAACAACTGCAACATCCGACAACACATTAGTTACGGTTACGATAAGTGGTTTAAATGAAACCATGGCCGGATCCTATGACATCATTATTACAGGTACATCTGCAAGTACAGTTAAAAACTCGAGTTTAAATTTCAATGTGTTAAATACTTCACTTTTACAACCATTGTTAGCTGTTCCTTCAAATAATTCTAGTGGTGTAAATTCATCATCTACATTGAGCTGGAATGCATTACCTGGTTCTGGTATTACTTATTCTATTGATGTTGCATCTGATTCTTTGTTTACCAATATTGTTTCTTCGGCTGTAGCTTTAACTACAACTTCTTACAATGTAAGCGGTTTAACTTCGTCAACATCCTATTTCTGGAGAGTGAAAGCAGAAAATGTATGTGCAACTTCTGTTTTTTCAGATGTGTTTAAATTTACAACCAGTAATTGTAGTTCAACTTTAGCTGCTAATGTACCGGTTGCAATATCAGCGGGTGCTCCATCCACAGTTACATCAACGTTATCAATAACTGCAACAGGTACCATAACGGATATTAATGTAATTAATGTTTACGGAACGCATTCCTATATTAATGATCTTACTTTATCCATCAAAAGTCCATCTAATACAAATATAACTTTGATAGATCAGATTTGTAATAGTGAAGAAAATTTTGCTTTTGGTTTTGATGACGCATCAGCACTTACTACTTTTCCTTGTCCGCCAATTGATAGTTTAATTTATAAACCTACTGGTTTGTTATCTTTATTCAACGGTCAAAGTCCTACAGGTAATTGGACATTCTCAGTTAAAGACAATGCTAATGCTGATGGCGGTACGTTAAATAAATGGGGATTGGAGTTGTGCTTAAATTCAGCCATCGGAATTAAAGAAACCATTTTAGTGTCAAGAGCCAATGTTTATCCAAATCCAAGTGCAGGCATTTTTAATATTGAATTTGGAGCAACTGCTAATGAAAATTACACAGTTACTATTATAAATTCAATTGGTCAAATCATTAAATCAATAAAAGTTAAAGGTGATACCAACTTGCAATTCAATTTATCAGATTATTCTGCGGGTATTTATCAGGTTATTATTGAAGGGAGATATACTCGTCAATATGAAAAGTTGATTATAAGTAAGTAATTATTTTGAGGTATTAAATCAAAAAAAAACCCGAATAAAAATTATTCGGGTTTTTTAAATTTTTCGAATTAAATTTATTCTGATAAAACAATCACCTTGTTTTTCAAAACTTCAACAACTCCTCCATTGACATCAAATTTATGAATCTGAGAAGTTGAATCGGTAACTTTAATTGTCCCTTTTTTTAAAGAAGCAATCATTGGAGCATGATTGTTTAATATTCCCAACGAACCTTCTGATCCAGGAACAACGATGCTTTTTGCTTCGCCTTCGAACAATTTTTTATCAGGATTAATGATTTCTAATTTCATTTTTTTGAAGTTTTAATTAAGCTTCAGCCATTAATTTTTTACCTTTTTCAATTGCTTCTTCAATTGTACCTACAAGGTTAAAAGCAGCTTCAGGATATTGATCAACTTCACCATCCATAATCATGTTGAATCCTTTGATGGTATCATCAATACTTACAAATACACCTTTTAAGCCTGTAAATTGCTCAGCAACATGGAAAGGTTGAGATAAGAAACGTTGTACACGACGTGCACGGTGAACAACCAATTTATCTTCTTCACTTAACTCATCCATACCAAGGATGGCAATGATGTCTTGTAATTCTTTGTAACGTTGTAATAACATTTTTACACGTTGAGCACAATTGTAATGTGTATCTCCTAAAATTGCAGGAGATAAAATTCTTGAAGTAGAATCCAATGGATCTACAGCAGGATAAATTCCTAACTCAGCAATTTTACGACTTAATACTGTTGTTGCATCTAAGTGAGCAAATGTTGTAGCAGGAGCAGGATCGGTTAAGTCATCCGCAGGTACGTAAACCGCCTGAACAGAAGTAATAGAACCTTTTTTAGTTGAAGTAATACGCTCTTGCATTAAACCCATTTCAGTTGCAAGTGTAGGTTGGTAACCTACTGCTGAAGGCATACGACCTAATAATGCCGATACCTCAGAACCTGCTTGTGTAAAACGGAAAATATTATCGATGAAGAAAAGGATATCTTTTCCTTGTCCTGAATCTTCACCATCACGGAAATACTCAGCCATTGAAAGTCCGGAAAGTGCCACACGAGCACGAGCTCCTGGAGGCTCGTTCATTTGTCCGAAAACGAATGTTGCTTGAGATTTTTCCAATTCTTTTAAATCAACTTTTGATAAATCCCAACCACCTTTTTCCATAGAATGTAAGAATTCTTCGCCGTATTTTACGATACCGGATTCAATCATCTCACGTAATAAGTCATTTCCTTCACGAGAACGCTCACCAACCCCTGCAAATACAGAGTAACCAGAGTGACCTTTTGCGATATTGTTAATTAACTCCTGAATCAACACTGTTTTACCAACACCAGCACCACCAAATAAACCAATTTTACCACCTTTTGCATAAGGCTCAATTAAGTCGATTACTTTAATGCCTGTAAAAAGTACTTCAGTAGAAGTAGATAATTCTTCATATTTTGGTGGATTACGGTGAATAGCGTAACCATTTTCGTTTGATACAGTGTTGATACCATCAATTGCTTCACCTACAACATTAAATAATCTTCCTTTAATTTTATCACCTGTAGGCATAGTAATTTTATTTCCTGAAGCAGTAACTTCCATTCCTCTGCTTAAGCCATCTGTACTATCCATTGCAATTGTACGTACTGTATCTTCACCAGTGTGTTGTTGCACTTCCAATACTAATTTTTGACCATTTCCACGAACAATTTCTAAAGCGTCAAGAATGTTTGGTAATTTACCTCCGTCCAAATCAAAGCGAACGTCAACAACCGGTCCGATGATTTGAGCAATTTTTCCTACTTGTTTTGACATGATATTTTATTTAAATAATTTTTTTAATTCGGGCGCAAATTTAGGGTTATTGTTTTAAATAACAAAGGTTTAATTTGTAGAATTCTAATTTCAATCAATAAATTAATTAACTATATATTTAATTATTAAGATAGTTTATAGCGTTTTTATTCAAAATTGAATGTAAATTCGCATCAAAAACAAATGATTCAACGTAAACAATCCATTTTTATCGGCATAAGCATAGTGTTTTCTTTCTTTTTATTCTTGCTGCCAACTGTAAATTATAGTGTTGGAAATGAAATTGTTAGATTGTCTTTAAATCCTTTGTCTGATTTAGGTAAAAGTACGAATTGGGTTTATTTATTGTTAGTTTTCAATCTTCTTTTTTTGGGAACATCTTTTAGCGCACTTTTTATGTTTAAAAACAGAAAAAAGCAAATAAAAATATGCAGCTATTCTATTATCAGTTCAATTTTATTATTGATTGGTTTTTTAACTTTTCCATTAAATCAATCTCACGAAATCGTAAAACAGTTTAATTGGCCAATTTCATTAATTCCAATTTCAATTATTTTATTATTGATTGCGATTCGATTTATAAAAAAGGATGAGGAATTAGTAAGATCAGCTGATAGAATTAGGTAAAATAATTTAAGCTCTGTTTTTTCAAAAACTCAAATCGTAAATTTTACTATATTTTTCTTTTGCATAATCCATAAAATAATTCGCATTTAAAGGTTCTCCGCAAATTTCCTTACATAATTCAGTAGAAGTATAAAATCTTCCGTGAACATGTATTTTGTTTCTTAACCAATCTAGCAATTGAGTTAATTCTCCTTTTTCAATTTGTTGAGTAAGTCCGTTGATTTCATTTTTTGCCTGAGCAAAAAATTGAGCAGCGTAAAAACTACCAATACTGTATGTTGGGAAATATCCAAATGAGCCATGGCTCCAATGAATATCCTGCAAAACTCCTTGTGCATCCGAAGGAACATCAATGCCTAAATAGTTTTTGTATTTCTCGTTCCAAATTATTGGTAGATCTTTAACCTGAATGGTATTTTCAAATAGAGCTTTTTCAATTTCAAATCGTATCATGATATGGAAATGATAAGTTAATTCATCGGCACTGGTGCGAATTAAAGAAGGCGTAACCTTATTCATGGCAAAATAAAAATCTTCGGCGCTAACCTGTTTTAACTGATCAGGAAAATAAGATTTAATTAGGTTAATGTTGTGTTTCCAATACGATAAACTTCTCCCCACATTGTTTTCCCACAAGCGCGATTGCGATTCATGTATGCCCAGTGAAATAGCTTCTCCTAATGGCATTCCATATTCATTAACGGGTAAGCCTTGTTCATATAATCCATGTCCGCCCTCGTGTATGCAGCTCCAAATCATTTCACTTAAATCATTTTCTTGAATTCGAGTAGTAAGTCGAACATCGTGCGTACTAAAACTGGTTGTAAATGGATGCGATGATTTATCTTGCCTACCTGAACTAAAATCAAAGCCCATTTGTTTTAATAAATCAATACCAAAATCCCACTGTTTATCTTTATCAAAATTCTGAAAGAAAAAAGAATCATCTACTTGTTTGGCTTCACTGATTTTTTTTACAAACGGAACGAGCTCTTTTTTTACTTGTTCAAAAAGGTGTGTAATATCTTTAGTAGTAATTCCTTTTTCATATTCGTTTAAAAGAGCATCGTAGGGATGTTCGTTGTACCCTAAAATTTCACACTCTTGTCTTTTTAATACAAGTAATTTTTCTAGTTCTGGCGCGTAAATGCTAAAATCATTTTTCTCTTTTGCTGTTTGCCAAGCCTGAAAGCAATTGGAAATTGTTTTACTCATCAGCTCAACAAATTCGGTACTATACTTTTTTTGTTTGTCGAATGTTTCTATCGTAAGCAAAACATTTTTCTTTTGTTTTTCATCCAAAGAATTGTCATTAATTAAATTTTCTAATAGTACCTCCAATTCTTTATCGGTGTAGAGTTTATGATGTAAACCGGAAAGTGTAGAAATTTGTTGAGCTCTTATTTCAGCTCCTTTTTCAGGCATGTAGGTTTCCTGATCCCAACTTAATAAAGCAATGGAATAGGCAACATCAGCAATTTTTTGAAGATGAATTTTATATTTTGAATAATTCATAAGTACTGTTGTTTTTAATTTTGATTTTTAATTCCATGAACTCCTAAACAAATCCAACCTGACATTAAAAATAAACCTCCAAGTGGAGTTACAGGCCCTAAAAAACTAATATTTTCCAGTCCATTTAAATTACGAGTAGATAATAGATAAATGGAAAAGGAAAATAGTAGAATGCCTGAAATAAAACTATATCTGGCATAATTTAGCCATTTTTGTTGTTTATCGGTTTGTAAAAAAGCAATGATAAGCAGAACAATGGCATGAAATAGCTGATACTTGGTGGCGGTATCAAAACCAGAGAATTGATCTGCAGTAATTATTCCTGCTTGCATTTTTGATTTTAAAAAATGTGCACCCAAAGCTCCTAATGCAACTGCAGTTGTTCCAAAAAAAGAAGCGATTATAAAATTATTTTTTTTCATTGCGATTTTGGTTGTTTGATTTTAAATTCAAAAAAAGATTCAAATAAAGTAACTAAAAACAATCGTTTTTTTAATGATTAAATTACAGGTTCTAAAATAAGTTTAATTTTGGACAGTAATTAAATTTTATGAAGCAAATTCTTATCATAGGTGCCGGTCGCTCCTCTATTTATTTAATTGAATATTTATTGCAAAAATCAACTCAGTTTAACTGGAAAATTACTGTTGGAGATGTTGATATTCAATTGGCGAAATCAAAAATTAATAACCATTCAAATGGTAAAGCAATAGCATTTGATATTAATAACGCTAAACAACGCGAAGAAGAAATATCAAAATCAGACATAGTTATCTCTATGTTGCCTGCTTTTATGCACGGAGATGTAGCTAAAGATTGTGTTCGTTTAGGAAAACATATGGCAACAGCTAGTTATGTATCTGAAACAATGCAGGAATTAGATAACGAAGCAAAAAATAAAGGCATTATCCTATTAAATGAAATTGGCTTAGATCCTGGCATTGATCATGCATCCGCGCTAAAAATTATAGATGAATTAAAAGCAAATGGTTGCGACATTCATACCTTTAAATCGTTTTGTGGAGGCTTAGTTGCCCCAGAAAGTAATGATAATCCATGGGGCTATAAATTTTCCTGGAATCCACGGAATGTTATTTTAGCCGGACAAGGAACTGCACAATATCTAGAAAATGGAAAAATGAAGTTTTTGCCTTACAACCGAATTTATACTCAAACTGAAACTATAGAAGTTGAAAATTACGGTAAGTTTGATGCCTATGCCAATCGGGATTCAGTAGGTTATAAAGAAATTTATGGTTTACATAATATTAAAACCATGTTGCGTGGTACTTTACGAATGCCAGGGTATTGCAAGGCATGGAATGCATTTGTTAAATTAGGGTTGACTGATGATACCTGGAAAATTCATGACTCTGATCAACTAACTTGGGCTCAATTGATAAATGCTTTTCTTCCTGAAGGGAATAATTCACTTGAAGAAAAATTAAAACAATTTTTAGGTTCAGAGGTTGATGAAGTTGTAATGAATAAACTTAAATGGCTTGGTATTTTTGAAGAATTGCCAATTAAAATTTCAAATGCCACGCCTGCACAAATTTTACAATCATTATTAGAAGAAAAATGGAAATTAAATAGTGGGGATAAAGACATGATTGTGATGCAACATTATTTTGGGTACACGGAAAATAAAAAGGAAAAAGCTATTGTTTCGTCTTTAGTTGTAAAAGGTGAAAGCGAATCGCATACTGCGATGGCAAAAACAGTAGGTTTGCCTCTAGCCATTACGGTTAAAAATATTTTAACTGGCAAATTAAATTGCAAAGGAGTTTGTATACCAAGTACTCCAGAAATTTATAACCCGCTTTTAAATGAATTAAAAGAATTTGGTATTGAATTTGACGAACGGCAATTGTTTAATTAATTTTTATTTTTAAACTTACATTTTAAATTTATAATCTTTATTCGTTTTTTATGAAAACATTACTTATCAACTCAGCATTTATTTTTTCGGTTTTGTTTTTTGCATGTAAATCAAAACAAGCAACTGCTAATTCTAATGAGAATAATTCAACTGTCAATTCAGCAGATGCAAATGCACCTAAAACTTACAGATTTATTGTGTCATTTATTAGTATCGGAACCGGAGTTGACGGAGATGCATTCAATAAATTAGAAAAATTTGTTAAGGAGCATCCAAAAAAACCTGCATTCGAACAAAAAAGATGGGGCAGAGAAGGAGAAGTTGATTTTATGTTTTCACTTAAAGAATTTAAAACTGCTGAACAAGCAAAATTCATAAATGATTTAAAAGCCGCAATTGGCAAATCAGACAGAGTTCAATATAAAGAAAACGAGAAATCGAGATAATTTTAATTTTCTCTACAAATATGGTAAGGAAAAAAGTAACATATAATTTATTTGTTCTATTTTCCTTATTGCATTTTATTAATATTCTTCATTCTCAAAACCTTGTTTTAAATCCAAGTTTTGAAATAACCACATCAAATTGTGCCAACTTTGGCGGAGAAGGTTTTACAACAGATTTGGTAGATTGGGATGATGCCAATTCAGGAGCGGATTCCTGTTCATCTCCGGATTTATTTTCAACGTGTAATATTTTTGCAACAGTAATGCCTAACTCCATTTTGGGCTATCAGTATTCAAGAACAGGTACACGACATGCAGGTTTTATCTCTCATGAAGCATTGGACGAATACCGAGAATACATTGAAGGTAAATTAAGTTCGCCTATGGTTGCCGGACAAACCTACTGCGTTTCATTTTATGTGAGTTTGGCAAATGATGTGGCTTATGCAACCGATAACATTGGTATGCATTTTTTTAATTCTTTATACCAACGTAATGCCTGCCCTGGACAAACCAATTCGTTAATAAACATTACGCCTCATTTAAATTACGATTGTGGACCAATAATCGATACCACTAATTGGATAAGGTTGCAGTGGGATTACGTTGCGAGTGGCGGTGAACAGTTTTTTGTAATCGGGAATTTTTTTAATAATTCAAATACTACAATTGTTAATAATCCAGGCGGCGGATTTACAAATCCATATGCTTATTATTTTGTAGACGATGTAAGTGTAATTCCTAGTCCGTGTTGCTTTGCTGAGATTACTGAAACTGAAAGTTTTTGTATTAATGATTTACCGCAGCAGTTGAACTTTACCTCCGGAACTGGAACAACATGCGCTAGCACTATTTCTGGAACATGGAGCGGAAATGGGGTGAATACAAATGGATTATTTGATCCATCAGTTGCAGGAGTAGGCTCACATGTTATTACATTAAATACTAACTGTGGATTTGTTGCAACAACTACTGTTGTAGTTTCTCCTTGTCAAAACTTAGAAGTGTGCCGTGAAAATGACGGAACATTTACTGTTTCAAATGGTGTTGCTGCATACAATTGGGAATATTTTGTGCCAGCTACTTCAACGCCTATTACCACACAGGCTCAATGTCAGGCATGCGGATACACTTGGTTTTTTGGTCAATGCCTCAATGGAATTCTGCCGGTAACAAATTGCGCTACACCTGCAAGTTGGACAAACTTTGCTAATAGCCAAAATGTATCTATTAGCACATCATCAAATCAAATTAGAGTTACTGATGCATCTGGAACAAGTTTAACTTTTGATCCAACAACAGTTCCAAATTGCACTAACGATCCTTGTCCAACAATTGCAATTTCAACTTCAGCATTAGTTAATGTTTCCTGTTTTGGAGGATCTAGCGGAAGTGTAAGCTTTACTTCATCAGGTGGAGTAGGAGCAATCAATTATGTTACACAACCCGGAAATTTAAGTGGTAGTTCACTCACTAATTTATCGGCGCAAACATATACTGTTAATGCAACCGATCAAAATTCATGTGCCGGAACTTACACATTCACTATTTCTCAACCCGCCGAATTAACTGCAGCAACTACATCTACTGATGCAAATTGCGGCTCATCTGATGGCACAGCAAGTATATCTGTTTCGGGTGGTACTGCTCCTTATGTTTATAATTGGACCCCCAACTTAGGTTCCGGACCAATTCAAAATAATATTTCTTCAGGTGTTTATGTTGTGCAGGTTAATGATGCTCGTTCGTGTTCTATAACACGAACCATTACAGTAAATGCTATAAATGGCCCTGTTGCTAATATTTCAAGTCAAGTAAATGTGAGTTGTTATTCGGATTCAAACGGTACTGTAAATTTAAATGTTACAGGAGGAAATCCTACATACGCCTATCAGTGGGCACCTTCAGGCGGAACAAATTCTATCGCAACAAATTTAGTTGCAGGCAATTATACTTGTACTATTCGTGATAATTTAAATTGTTTAGCAACGATTACAGTATCAATAACTCAACCTAATGAGATTCAAATTTCGTCAACAGTTACAAATGCAAATTGCGGAAGTTCGGATGGAGCTATTTCGCTTAACATAAGTGGTGGAATAAGTCCATATGCTACCGTTTGGCAAAATAATCAGTCTTCAAATCCATTAATAAATATTTCAGCAGGAGAATACAGTGTAATAGTTACTGATCAGAATAACTGTATTAAGAAAGACACTTTTCAAATTACTACTACTGATCCATTAATTGTAGCGTTGACTGTTCAAGATGTATCTTGTGCAAATTTCAACGATGGCTCAGTGTCAATGATTGTTAGCGGTGGAATTTTGCCATATACTATTTTAACTAATCCCGGCAATATTTCAGGAATAAATCCAGATAATTTATATGCAGGTTCTTATTCAATAACTATAAATGACGCAGGTAATTGTAATTGGGATTCTACAATAATTATTACAGAACCAGCGGGTTTGAACACAAGTTTTAATATTAAAAATCCAAAATGTGGGGAGAAAGGTTTTATTGAATTTACTGTAAGTGGCTCTATACCTCCATATCAATTCTTATTAAATGGAAATTTAATTACTTCTAATCAACTAACCAATTTATCATCCGGTGATTATTTAATTGAAATAAAAGACGCAAATAATTGTTCGATTGATACACTCATAAAATTAACTGCATCAGACAGCGTATCTCAAATTTTAATTCCAAATATTTTTACTCCGAATGGAGATAAAATAAATGATTTATGGGAGTTTAAAGTAAATTGCATGTCGCAGGTTAATGTTGAATTATATAATCGTTGGGGAAATTTAATTAGTTCTTATAATGGATTGATAAAAGCCTGGGATGGAAAACAAGATGCTGCTATCGTTTCTCAAGGAGTATATTTTTATAGAATTGTTACAAAACAATTTACTGGTAAAGAAGAAATATTTACCGGCACGGTAACTTTACAGTTGTAAAAATCATTTATTTTGCTTAACATTACTTAAGTATGGAAAAAACAAAACATATATTTTTTTTCTATTCTTTTTTGATAGTTGCATTGCTTTTTTATAAGCCTGTTAAAGCTCAACGTCCTGCAAATTTAGTTTTATTGGATAGCATTTTTGAATACGTATGCTCATTGAAAATTAAACATCCCAATATTGTTATGAGGCAAGTGATCTTAGAAACAGGATGGTTAAAGTCAAAATATTTGATGTCGAAAAACAATATTTTTGGTTTCAGAAATAAAAATTACATTAATTACACATCCTGGAAAGATTGCGTGGATTATTATAAAAAATGGCAGGATAAACGTTACACAAATCCTAATGAGGATTATTATGATTTTTTAGTTAGGATAAAATATGCCGTGAGTAATTATCCACCTAAGTTGAAAAAAATTAGATTCGACAAAACTTGTCCGTAATTAGTCGATTTTAAAAAGGACTTTGTTTTCTGATAATTTTATTAAATAATTTTGGAAAAAAACGTTTGATCCAAACAGCATGTAGTTCTTTACCGCCAACTAAAATTTCTTCTTTGTTTTTTAAAATCCCACTAATGATTTCATTTACGCATTCCTCGGCTGTCATGCAATCAATATGGCTTTCATCCATTTTATTGTGAGTTGTACCTAGCTCAGTTAATGCATTTAATGAAATATTGGTTTTAATTTTTCCTGGACAAACAACTAAAATTTTAATTCCCTTGTGTTCATTCTCTAAACGTAACGATTCATAAAAACCATGCAAGGCATGCTTTGCTGCAGAATAAGACGACCGAAGGTAAAAACCAAATTTTCCTGCAATGCTGCTAACAACAATGATTTGTCCGCTGTTTTGTTTAATCATATATGGGAGCACGGATTTTGATAAAGCGATATTCGCAAAAAAATTTACTTCCATTATTTTACGATCTAAATCAAGCGGAGTATTTACAGCATCGCTACGTTGACTGAAGCCACCGTTGTTAAATAAATAATCAATTCGGCCGAATTTGGCAATTACTTTTTCAGTAATCGTACTGAATTTCGATATTTCATTTAAATCAAAAGGGAGTATCAAACAATTTTCACTAGCTAAATAACAGTTTTTTGATACTCGAATAAGTTCACTTTCTCTTCGGGCAGAGAGTATGAGTTTCGCTCCTTGTTTAGCAAATTCAACAGAAGCAGCTTCACCAATTCCTGAAGATGCTCCTGTAATCCAGATGACTTTATTTTTAAAAATACTCAAAGTTATGTTAATGCTTTCCTTTAAAGCTTGGGCAATCACAGCCTTTCTTTTTACCTTTTACAGAACAAGAAGTTGTAATTGTTATACTAACCGATAATAATATAAAAGTGATAAGCCATTTTTTCATTCAATGGTAAATTTAATAAAAATGTAATTGAGTGGTTGAATTTGGTAATTGGTATTTGTGTAAATTAGCAGAACGTGAAATTGCTTTATCACATCGGAAATTATTTTTTATTGCTGAAACGAGTTTTTAGCAAGCCACAGAAATTTTCAGTTTATTACAGACAAATTTTACTAGAAATAGATTCCTTAGGAATTGGGTCTTTAGGTCTAATAGCTATTATCTCTGTGTTTATGGGTGGCGTAATTACCATCCAATCTGCATATAATTTTAATAGTCCGTTTATACCACTTTATGCTATTGGTTTGGGTACTCGAGAATCAATTGTTCTTGAATTTTCTCCAACTATTATCAGTTTAATTTTAGCCGGAAAAGTTGGGTCTAACATCGCCTCTGAAATAGGTACAATGAGAATCACCGAGCAAATAGATGCACTAGAAATTATGGGAATAAATTCTGCTAGTTATTTGATATTTCCTAAAATAACAGCAGCTGTATTTATTAATCCTTTTTTAGTAGTTATCAGTATGTTTTTAGGAGTGTTTGGAGGTTATATCATGGGTATTACTACTGGAGCATGTTCTTCTTATGAATATATTTTTGGTATTCAAACTTTATTTGTGCCTTTTAATATCTATTATTCTTTAACCAAAACAGTTGTTTTTGCTTTTATCATTACTTCTGTTGCAGCTTATCAGGGTTATTATACTAAAGGAGGTGCTTTGGAAGTTGGAAAAGCAAGCACGCGATCAGTGGTTTATAATAGTATTTTAATTTTGATTGCCAATTTAGTCATCACTGAATTAATGTTAGTTCCATGATTGAATTAAAAAATATTAGTAAAACTTTTGGCGATAGAAATGTACTAAATGATGTTTCTTTTCTTTTCGAAAGCGGAAAAACGAATTTGGTAATAGGAGAAAGTGGCTCTGGTAAAACAACACTTTTAAAGATTATGGTTGGTTTACATCAACCCGATGTAGGAGAGGTGTTTTATAATAACAGGTCTTTTACCAGTAGCAGCGATAAAGAAAAACAGTTGATTAGAAAAGAAATTGGTATGTTATTTCAGGGCGGTGCATTATTTGATTCGCAGACCGTAGAAGAAAATATTGCTTTTCCTTTGGATATGTTTACTAACCTAACCAAAAAAGAGAAAACAGACAGGGTTAATTTTTGTTTAGAAAGAGTTAATCTTGAAGGAAGAAATAAACTATATCCTGCAGAGTTGTCAGGTGGAATGAAAAAAAGAGCAGCTTTGGCAAGGGCTATTGCTAATCAGCCTAAATATTTGTTTTGCGATGAGCCAAATTCCGGACTTGATCCAAAAACATCTTTGGTTATAGATGATTTGATTAAAGACATTACTGAAGACTATAATATTACTACTGTTGTTATTACGCATGATATGAACTCAGTAATGGAAATTGGAGATAACATCATGTTTTTATATAAAGGTAAAATGTGGTGGAAAGGAAATAAAGATGAAGTATTAACTACAGATAATAAAGAGATGCTTGATTTTATTTATGCCTCTGAATTTATGAAGCAGTTAATGCCAAAAAAAAATTAATTGGATTTTTTTTCCTCTCTTTCAAAATCAAATTTATTGCCCCAATAATTCATTTGTTTTAACGCCCAATTTTTTCGATGCTGAACATATTTACCGTTTAAATTTCTCCCGTAAACTCTTGGATTAGGCAATAATACAGCTAAAGTAGCAGCCTGCTCTTTAGTAAGGTTTTTTGCCGATTTATTAAAATAGTGTTGAGCAGCAGCTTCGGCTCCGTAAATTCCGTTGCCAAATTCTATAGCATTTAAGTAGCATTCCATAATTCTTTCCTTGCCCCATATCAATTCAATTAAAAAAGTAAAATAAGCCTCAAACCCTTTCCTGATGTAATTTCTGCCATCTAATAAAAAAACATTTTTTGCTGTTTGTTGGCTAATTGTACTTCCACCACGTAATCGTTTTCCCTCTTCGTTTTCACTCATGGCTTTTTTTATTGCATTAAAATCAAAACCATGATGCTTTAAAAAATTTTGATCTTCACAACAAATAACTGCAAGCTGAAGATGATTGCTAATTTCATCCAAGCTTACCCAATCTTTATTTAATTTCATCTCCTCACACTCCATTTTTTGAACGATGCAACGTTTCATCATAAATGGTGTAAAAGGAACAGGAATCCATTTAAAAGCAACCACACTTCCGATGGAAATAATAAAAAACCACATTAGGATTTTTAATATTTTTCTAAAAACAGAAAACATAGTTTACAAAATTAACTAAATTTAAAAAGTCATTTTCTTAATATTAGAATACTAATTAACATCTTTGTCGTGCAATATGAAATTACTTATTAGGATGTTACAATGAATAAATTAAAAAAAATATTTCTTTTTTTTGTGCTATTTATTTCCGGCTTGTTAGCAGTTTATCTTTATAAACGTTTTCAATCTGCGCCCACAATAGCTTTATTTAAAGAAGAATTATTAGACGATAAAAGTAATCGTTGCAACTTAGAAAAATATAAGGGTAATGCATGCTTAGTTTCTTTTTATGCATCTTGGTGTGGTGACTGTATAAGGGAATTAAATGAATTAAATGTAATTTACTCTCAATTGAAAAACACTTCAGTTATTTGTATTACTGATGAATCTATGGATAAATTAATTTCGTTTAAAACAAAAAAAAATTATCCTTTTCAATTTTACAAAACAGAAAAATCTTTTTCAGATTTAGCTATTCACTCTATACCCGTTACATACATCATTAATTCAAATGGTGAAGTGGTTTATAAAAAAGTTGGTGCTGTAAACTGGAAAGATCAGTCGTTTTTGCAATATGCTAAAAATCTATTACGCTAATCGCATAGATTAAACTAACAAGGCACTTTTAATAACTTCATTAGTTTCAATGTTATAATTGCATTTTCATGTCGTAAAATTGAAATAAATTCTATTCTATTAATTATGTCTGAAGCTGATATCATACGCCAGTGTCAGAAAAACAATAAGCAGGCTCAAAAAACTCTTTTTGACACTAACTATAATTGGTTAATGCATTTAAGCTTGAGGTATGCAAAAAATGAAGACCAAGCAAAAGAAATTTTATTTTGTGGTTATAGTGCAATTCTATCATCCATTAATGACTTTGGAAAAACAACTATAAGTTTTGATCAATGGATGAAGGATAAATTTATATCAAGTGCAGTAAATTATTTGAAAAATCAAAAAGAGTATTATGTAACAACAACTGTGCATCTTAAAGAAGTAAAAACGCATGGTGTTTTTAATGAATCGGATGCTGTTGAAGAAGCTATATCCTTAACAGGTAAAGATGTTTTATTAGCTATTCAGGAGTTGCCCCCATCATTTCGATCTATGTTTAATATGTGTACTATTGATCAAATCCAGTTAGAAACAGCTGCAGAAATACTTGATGTAACTATTGATACCGCAAAAATTAATTTAGATAAAGCAACTTTTTTGTTTCATCAAAACATTAATAAAAACAGAATAATGAGTCATGCCTAATAAAAATCAGTTAAATAAAGAAAAGATTGATCATAAGCTTGCTGAGCTTACTTTTCATGCTAATGAGGATGTTTGGAATGATTTTTTAGAATATCACAAAAGTAGTAAGAAAAAAAATTCAGATGTTAGTTTTAAATTTGAAGCTAAGTTTTTACTTTTTCCTTTAGGTTTAGTAGTTGTATCCAGCATAGTTTATTTATCAGTCACCAGCATTAAAAGTCAGAATATAACAACCAATTCTTTTATAGATAAAAAAGATGAGATTGTAGAGCAAAAATTAATTGAAGAAGTTATTAAGACACCTGAGAAACCAAAAAAGATAATTTCTAAACCGATTGTGCTTGATACATTAGTCTCAGATTCAACTACTATTGATAGTACTCTAACTAATAAAGAATACAACGATTCAGTGTCTAAAACGGTAGTTGCTAACGAAAATAATGTAAATGAATCTGAAAAAAAGAATAAGGAAAGTAAGGCTGAAGTTAAAAAATCGGATGATGATAGTGTAAAGCACCGCAGAAATAATGAAGAGAATAAAAAAGTGAAGTCTAAAAAGAAAAAACGTAAAAACCCTGCAGTTTCTGGCGAGTCGTTTAATCATCATCCAGAAGAAGATGATGTAGTTATACCTGACTAAATTAATTACTCTTTTAAACAAGCTTCAAATCTTAAGTCTATTTTCCACACCATACAATCATTTTTTTTACATTTGGAAAAAAAAGTATGTACGGAAAATTTCAAGATTATCTACAAAAAGAACTTACTTCTATTGAAGAAGGAGGAATATTCAAAAGAGAGCGAATTATTGTTACCCCACAAGACGCAAGTATTAAATTAATCAATGGGCAGGAAGTTATTATTTTCTGTGCAAATAATTATTTAGGTCTTTCATCACATCCTAAAGTGATTGAAGGTGCTAAAAAAGCCCTTGATGAAAGAGGTTTTGGAATGTCATCAGTGCGTTTTATATGCGGTACACAAGACATACATAAAGAGTTAGAGTATAAAATAGCAAAGTATTTAGGTACAGAAGATACTATTTTATATGCCGCTGCATTTGATGCAAATGGCGGGGTTTTCGAACCATTATTTACCGAAGAAGATGCAATTATTTCTGATGAATTAAATCACGCATCCATTATTGATGGTGTTCGTTTGTGCAAGGCACAGCGTTACCGTTATAAAAATTCGGATATGCAGGATTTGGAAGAACAATTAAAAAAAGCACAAGCGCAACGTTTTAGGGTAATTGTTACCGATGGAGTTTTTTCGATGGATGGTTATGTTGCCCCATTAGATAAAATCTGTGATTTAGCAGATAAATATAATGCTTTGGTTATGGTTGACGAATGCCACGCAACCGGATTTATTGGTAAAACAGGCCGAGGTACCATAGAGTTAAAAAATGTAATGGGCAGAGTAGACATCATCACAGGTACATTAGGAAAAGCATTGGGTGGAGCAATGGGAGGTTTTACAACAGGCAAAAAAGAAATTATTGAATTGCTTCGTCAACGTTCTCGTCCATATTTATTTTCCAATTCACTTGCACCAAGTATTGTTGGAGCTTCAATAGCGGTTTTTGATTTATTGAGCGAAACGACTGAATTGCGTGATCAATTGGAGTGGAATATTAACTATTTTAAAAATGGAATAAAATCTATCGGACTTGAAATTAAAGACGGTGATTCTGCAATTGTTCCGGTAATGCTTTACGATGCACGTTTATCTCAGCAATTTGCCGAAAAATTATTACAGGAAGGAATTTATGTGATTGGTTTCTTCTATCCAGTAGTTCCAAAAGATAAAGCTAGAATTCGAGTTCAGCTTTCTGCTGCTCATACAAAAGAACATTTAGATAAAGCAATTGCAGCTTTTGAAAAAGTAGGTAAGGAATTAGGTGTTATTAAACATTAATTTGTTTAACTAACATAAAAAAGATCGGAAGCAATTTTATCAGCAAATTGCTTCCCTTTTTTAGTAAGAATATAATTCCCTTGGTTGATTTTAAAATAGGATTGATTGAGGTAAACTGAAATTTCACTTAAAAAGTGTTGTCCCAATATTTTTCCATAACGCTTAAAAATTTCATTTACATCTACACCCCACATTGTTCGTAATCCTGTCATTACGTATTCATTATATTTATCGGTCAAAGTTAAATGTTCTATTACGAAAGGCAATTTAGCATCTTCAATGCTTCGGATGTATTCCGTATTGTTTTTAATGTTCCACTGACGGCTATCCCCATTAAAGGAATGGGCAGATGGACCAACCCCGATATAATGTTTGCCCTTCCAGTAATTGCTGTTGTGCTGTGAGAAAAAACCTTTTTTTCCAAAATTGGAAATTTCATAATGTGTAATACCTGCATGTTCCATTTCTGTCATCAACATATCAAAACACGCTTTGCTAAAATCATCTTTAATTTCTGGTTCTATTCCTTTCTCATAAAGTTTTCCAAGAACTGTTTTTTCTTCAATGGTTAAATTGTAGGCAGATATATGAGGTACATCAAGGGAAATAATTTTATCTATGTTTTTTTTCCAGCTTTCTAACGTTTGAAATTTCGAACCATAAATTAAATCAACACTGATGTTTTCGATTCCTATTGATTGAGCAAATTTCACAGCGACTTTACTTTGTTGAGCACTATGACTTCTTTTCATCCATTTTAATTCTTCATCAATAAAACTTTGTATGCCAATACTTAATCGGTTAATGCCAAGTGATTTTAACTCGATTAATTTTATTAAATCAAGATCATCCGGATTGGCTTCAAGCGTAAATTCGATGTTGCTTTTTACATTGTAATTTTTGAAAATTGTATTAATAATGATTTCAAGTTGTGCGGAATATAATACACTAGGGGTTCCACCACCAAAGTAAATGGTTTCAATTTCTTGATGTTTTAAATATGTTTTATTTAATTCAAGTTCTTCTGCAATGGCATTTACAAGGGGCTGCACATTTTTTAATTGTGTAGAAAAATGAAAATCACAGTAATTACAAGCTTGCTTGCAAAATGGAATATGAACGTAAATACCCGCCATTAAAGTAAAGTGGAAGAATTTTTTTGTGCTTCGTAACCTTCGTCAATTTTAAGTTGTTTTGATTTTGAAGCGGCAACAGCTAATTGATCACAATAATTATTATGCTCATTGTTTGCATGTCCTTTTACCCAAACAAAATTAACCTGATGTTTTGATGCAATACGTGAATAACGCAACCATAAATCTGGATTCTTGATTTTAGAAAATCCTTTTTTTATCCAGCCGTTCAGCCATTTTTTTTCTATGGCGTCAACTACGTAACGCGAATCAGAAAAAACAGTTACTTGTGAATTTTGTTTTTTAAGAGATTCCAATGCTACGATTACGCTTAACAATTCCATTCTGTTATTGGTGGTTAAACGATATCCATCCGAAAGCTCTTTTCGATGTTCACCAGCCATCATAACTACACCATAACCGCCAGGTCCGGGATTGCCACTACAAGCGCCATCGGTATAAATTTGTATGTGCAAATAAAGGAGTATTGAAAATAATTGGGATTAAAATAATAATTAGATTACTTATACCCAATCATATATAATGCACATCCGCTTTTTGCGGTTTCATCTCCTGCAGGTATAATGTAGTTAACGTAAATTCTACGTGCTTTTGAAACTTCATAAACAAATTCTGTTTTATCATCTGGAATATCTTTAGAGGAAAAAAGTAATTTACGTTTTTTGTTTTCTTTTTCCTTATTGTAAATTTCTACCAATACTTTTTTAGGTAGCGCTTCCATTTCAAAAATTAAACGATATTTCTCGCCAATAAACAATGGGATTTCAATTTCTTTAAACGTTTCTTTGTTTTTGTACATGATGCGTGTTAACTCAAAATTATCGTATTTATAAGGGTCTAATCCTTTCTTTGCCTTATCTTTTAAATCTTTTGAGTTGCAAAGAACGTCGCCACTTTGAAATGAAACGATTACGATGAAAAGGCAAAAAAGTGAAATTGATTTTATATAATTCTTCATAATAAAATAATTTAGTTATTGTTTGTTATCAATTGATTAGTTAACTAATTTGGTTCTAAGTTCTTTAATACTGGTTTTAATGGCATTTAGCTCACTTTCATCAACCACAATTTTTTGAAAGTCAATGTCTTCATCGTTTTCAAAGGCATTTTTAATAAAAGGTAATGAATTAAATTTTGCATCAAGTTCTTTGATTCCTGGAATGATTCCGGCAATTTCAGCATCTGCTTTTTCAGTAGCTGACAATGCTTTTACAACTGTTTCGCTAAAAGATAATTGCTCCAACAAACTAGCAAGTACTTTTTTGTTTTTTTCTTTGGCATAAATTTCAGATGCAACATACATGCTTTCAATCCAAGCTCCTGTAAAAGCAATTACCGAAATATGTCTTTGTTTGTTTTGTTCTAACAAAGCGTCAGTTTTAAGTTGTAAACCGGAAACTAGTTTTACTATAGAATCTTCGTTACCTATATTTTTATCAAAACGTTGAGCCATGTTATCGCTTTCAAAAGCTTGATTTAAGCCAAGTGCTTCGCCTAATATTTTACAAGCTTTTAAATAATCTTTTGCGTCTTGAGATTTTTTATTAAATATGCAATAAGCTAAATCAGAGCTGTAAATACCAAAATTAGCGGCACGTTTAAAATTGCTTGTATTGTACTTACTTGCATTAGCATCATCGCTTATTAATGAGGCATTGAAACCGGCACCAGATTTTTTAAATACGTAAGCTACTTGAAGAGGTGATGGGAGTGAAAATGATTTCTCATCTTCTGCTTCTGCTTTTACAGAATCTGTAGTAACAGCAAGCGAATCAGATTTTACTGATTCTTCCATGTTTTCTTCGTTATTACCGCAAGAAAATAACAATGCTGATAATAAGGTAACTGTTGAAATTTTAAGTTTTAACATACGATTTAATTTTCTTATACAAATATAAATTTTTAAATGGAAATAATTATTGGATTGATAATTATCAGCTTTAATCGATTGCCTTTTTATTAAAAATGGTATATCCAAAATGAAATAAAAAAGATATCGGATTTTTTTCACCCAGATAATAGTTTACAGATGTGCTAATTGGACCAATTGGGGTATGATAAACAACAGCTGCCATTCCGGTTAAGTAGCGATATAAAAAATTAATACTGTATTCCGGTTTATTGGTATTGTTTTTTACTATGCTTTGTATGGGTTGAAATATATAGCCTTCTAAACGTAAGTCTAAATTTTTAATAGGGTTAATAATTAATTTTGCTCCGCCTGCTATAAACTTATGTGCCCTAAATTTTTCAAGAAATAAGGTTTTACTCTCTGGGGTAGGCATAAATGCAGGGGACGATAGAATAGTTGATGTGTAGTTTCTGAAAAAATCCTGATCAGAATAAACTGCTTCTCCTAAAATTCCAATCTTTAAAAAATTACTGGTTTTTAAGTAATAATCAATTTTAGCATTAAACTGAAGCCAGTCGTGAAAAATAATTGATTTTGAGGTATCGAAAGAAGTTGTACCGGGTTTATAATATTCAAATCCATTGAAGTATTTTAAACGAGCATTAACATACAATCCTTCCGAGGCATATTGTTTTCTGTTTAAGGTGTTTAATTCGTATTCCGCACGAGCATAATTAAAAGTAAAGTCAGTACGGTCTGCGGTGTCTTTATCACTAAAGTTATAGTTTTGATAGTATATGTTTCCCATATTGGCAATGCCACCACCTAGAGATATTTTTGCTCTATTACCAAATGGTATTCCTGTACTTAATTCGGTAAATGCATCTTCCTGAATCAAAAATGCCGGACGCAAAACATTATAAAATAAAGTACTGCTTCTGAAATAATCCCATTTACTATACAAGCCAATGGCTTCAAAATAAAAAGGAACTTTACTTGGGAAATCAATTTTAATTTTGCCTAACAGAGATGTATTTAATTTACCAAAATAAGCATTAGAATAAATTGTTAATGCTCTTTTGCCAAGGTGATTAAATTGTAAGCCTATAAATGCAGCACTAATAGGACGATTTGAGAAATTACCACCTAATTCCAGTTTCAAATTTTTTTCTTTTTTAGCAATAACTTCCAACGTATGCTTTCCTGTTTTTGGATTAAAAATTGCGCTAGGAAATAATGATTTTATTTTATCATCATCGGTTAATAATAAGTACCGCTTTCTTAATTTATCAATGCTTAATATTTTTTCATTTGAAAAAATTGATTTTTTTAAATACTGTTGTTGTTTAATGTTTACTCCACTAATAGATATACTGTCAAAAATTGTTGCAAGCAATTTCGTGTTAAAGGTTTCACGTCTCGATTTTATTTTGTTGTTTTTTGAAACAAAAGATGGACTTAAATTTTCTATAGCTTTAATAGTAGCCGAATAACCACTATCAATTAAACGGTTTGCTTCATTAAATGAAAACACACCAATATCACTCCATGGTTTTATAATTATGCCGTTTTCAATATTATTTCCAAAATCTGTTTTGGTCATTAACATATTTCTGAGCTGAACATATAAATTTTCATCATTTGGAATCGGGTTATTATCTGTAACAACACTGCCAATTATAAAATCAGGATGAAACGATTCTTTCATTACATCAACGGGGAAGTTATTATACAATCCACCATCAAATAATAATTTTCCATTAATGGTTATGGGTTTTAAATAAAAAGGATAAGTCATGGAAGCCCTAACGGCCGAATGTAAATTACCATCTTTAAAAACTACCACTTTTTTGTTTTCAATATCAGATGCTACACATCGAAATGGGATGAATAAACTATCGAAATTGTAATTTGATTGGGTTGAGGCTGCAGTAAATAATTCCATTAAATAAAAATCAATTGGAATGGAATTAATGATGTTGGTTGGAATATTAGTGCTTAAAACACTATCTAAACCAAAATTATATGTAAACCAGGAGGCAGATTCGGAGCTTCTTTTATAATGAAATTTATATTTCTTTTCTAACTCGCCTTTGGTGTATCTCTGAAATTTTTCATCTAATACAAACTCTTTAATTTGATCAGGACTATAGCCTGAAGCGTAAAGCCCACCAATTAAAGCACCTACTGATGTTCCTGTTATATAATCTAAAGATATTTGTTTTTCTTCAAGTGCTTTTAGAACACCAATGTGAGCTAAACCACCTGCACCGCCACCACTTAAAACCAAGCCAACTTTTTGCGCACTAAGGTTTGTTGTAAATAAGCATATGAAAAGTAATTGAATACTTATTATTTGTTTAATTAATTCTGGCATTTTTAGATTTTACGAATAGATAAAATCAATTTTTTGAATAATGTCAGGATGCAAACTCTTGGCTACAGGGCAAGTAAATGCAGCATTTTCTAGGATTTTTTTCTCTTTATCCTGTAAACCTTTTGGCATATAAAGCTTAACGTGTATTTCGCCAACTCTTCTGGGTTCAGCATACATTACTTTTGTTACTTCAGTTTTTAATCCCTCTATTGAAATAGTATCTCTTTTAGCTACAATTCCCATAAT
Organism: Bacteroidia bacterium; assembly: GCA_044352985.1. GTDB lineage: Bacteria > Bacteroidota > Bacteroidia > B-17B0 > Aurantibacillaceae > JADJDM01. The sequence goes on along the minus strand of JBILCU010000016.1, from coordinate 36,248 downwards.
ACTTAACATACATGCAGATAATGAAGTTGCTAATAAGTCAGTAGGCGAGAAAGACTCACCATTCCCATGATTATCTTTTGGCGCATCGGTTATAATTTTGGCTCCCGATTCAATATGAACAGCTTCTGTTCTTAAATTTTCTTTGTATTCTACAGTTGAAGTCATTTTTTGTAAATTATTACAAATTAACAAATAAATTTGTATTTAAAGTTTGTTAATGGCTTATATTTGTTTATCTATACAATGATAAAGCGCTTAATTATATTTTTTTATTTTTTGCCATGCATTTTGTTTTCGCAAATTGCAACATCACCATTAGATCAGGGGCAGGATTTAAATGTGCTATATAGAAATGAAGCCTGCGGTTCTGTTTTTGCACATACCAGAGGATGGGGAATTCAGTATGCCCGTTTAAAACATGTTACAGGTACCAGAAAAAGAATCTTAGAGTTTTCAGTAGCTAACATGAAGCATCCTAAAGAATATAAATTAAAATATGAAGGCATAAGCGGAAATAAAAGCTTTTACTATGGTAAATTAAATTCTTTAATTATGCTTAGGTCAGGAATAGGCATACAGCAAATATTGTATGAGAGGTCAGAAAGAAAAAGTTTAGAAGTTAGAATGTCAACAGTTTTAGGTTGCAACCTAGCTTTGGTTAAGCCGGTTTACCTATATGTTTTCAAAGATAATTTAATTACCCCGATTATAGAACGATACAATCCTATAGAACACAATTTATCAAATATTGCAGGAAGGGCTCCAATGTTATTTGGATTTAGCAATTTAACAGTTCGACCTGGAGCTTACGCTAAATTAGGTTTTAGTTTCGAGTATGGTGATTATTCTAATGAAGTAAAAGCAATAGAAACAGGAGTTTTAGTTGATGTGTTTCCATTGCCTGTAGCTACTATGGCTAAAATTCCACAGGAACAGGTTTTTATTACCTTGTATTTATCTTTTGTTTTTGGAAAAAAATGGTTTTAATTGTATGAAGGAAGTTGCTGACAAAATAGAAAAACCTCGTAAACCGGATTGGTTGAGAGTTAAATTGCCGACGGGAAAAGAATATTTAAATGTTAGGGAAATTGTATCTAAACATAAACTACATACCATTTGCGAAAGTGGCAATTGCCCTAATATGGGTGAATGCTGGGGAGCAGGAACAGCTACATTTATGATATTAGGGAACATTTGTACACGGTCTTGCGGATTTTGTGCTGTTGCAACAGGAAGACCAAAACCAGTTGATTGGGATGAACCCATGCGCGTTGCAAATAGTGTGAAGTTGATGAATGTAAAACATTGTGTTATTACTTCAGTTGATAGAGATGATTTAAAAGATGGTGGTTCTATCATTTGGGCAGAGACTATAAAAGCAATTAGAAAAGAAAGCCCTGAAACAAAATTTGAAACATTAATCCCAGATTTTGCAGGTAAATGGGAAAATCTGCAGCGAATCATAGATGTTAAACCTGATATTATTTCACATAATATTGAAACCGTAAAACGATTAACTGCACAAGTAAGAATTCAGGCAAAATATGATCGTAGCATGGAGTTAATCAAACGTGTTCATGATGCCGGTTTAAAAACAAAATCAGGTATCATGGTTGGATTAGGCGAAACCGAAGACGAAGTTTATGAAGCAATGGATGATCTTCGTAATTCAGGTTGTGATGTACTCACGGTAGGTCAGTATTTACAACCTACCAACAAGCATTTATCGGTTGCGGAATTTGTTCATCCTGATAAATTTAAACGTTTTGAAACGTCAGCTTTAAGTAAAGGTTTTCGTTTTGTTGAAAGCGGACCTCTTGTTCGCTCATCATACCATGCTGAAAAACATGTATGGTAATTTCTCTTGATTTTAAATTATGATTGAATATAAAATTAAATCTTCAAGTGAACTTGAAAGTGCTATATTAATTAACGTTGCAGGAAAACGGGATGATATAGAACAAATTGAAGAATACCTGGATGAATTAGAATTTCTCGCATTAACATATGGTGCCGAAACAAAAAAAAGGTTCATTCAACGACTTGAAAGGCCTGATAAATCAACCTATATTGGTAAAGGAAAAATTTTAGAGATAAAAGAATACATTGAACAAAACAATATACAATTGTTGATTTTTGACGATGAACTTTCACCTGCTCAGCAAAAAAATTTAGAGAAAGAGCTGAAGAAAAAAATACTAGATCGTAATTTTTTAATTCTGCAAATTTTTGCTCAACGTGCTCAAACAGCTTATGCTAAAACACAAGTTGATTTAGCGTATTATCAATACATGTTGCCTCGTTTAGTTGGTTTATGGACGCACTTGGAAAGACAACGTGGAGGTACGGGAACACGAAGTGGAGCAGGGGAAAAGGAAATTGAAACTGACAGAAGGATAATACGCGATAAAATATCATTGCTTAAAGAGAAACTAATTGAAATAGATAAGCAAATGGTAACTCAACGTAAAAGCAGAGGTGAATTAATTCGCGTTGCTTTAGTTGGTTATACCAATGTTGGTAAGTCAACCATAATGAATATGTTGAGCAAAAGTGAGGTATTTGCCGAAAATAAACTTTTTGCAACATTAGATACTACAACTCGTAAAGTGGTAATTGACAACATCCCTTTTTTACTATCTGATACCGTAGGCTTCATCAGGAAATTACCTCACCAACTAGTTGAAAGTTTTAAATCAACTTTGGATGAAGCTCGAGAGGCTGATTTATTGCTTCATGTTGTTGATATTTCACATAAAAATTTTGAAGAACAAATTCAGGTAGTTACTCAAACTTTAACAGACATTAAAGCTTCAGATAAACCTATTATCATTGTTTTTAATAAAATTGATGCTTATAAGCCATTACCAGTGGTTGGTGTATCAATCGATTTTGAGCAATCTGATGTTTTATCTTTGGATGATTTGAAAAAAACCTGGATGAATAAATTAAATAACGCTTGCGTTTTTATATCAGCAAGCAATAAAGAAAATATTGAAGAGTTCAAGAAAATTGTCTACGATAAAGTAAAAGAGCTACACATCAAACGTTATCCTTACAATAATTTTTTGTATTGAAGTAATTTATTACAACACATCAATTACATAACCTGGCATAAAACCGATAACTAATGTAATGATTGTAGTAACCACTAATACTATTTTAATTATTGATGAATCCAAAGTAAAAGCACTATCATCTTTTGCCGGTTTAAAGTACATAGCAATGATTACTTTAAAGTAATAATAAACACCAACTGCAGAAGTTAAAACAGCTAACACCGTTAACCATTTGAAAGACGTTGTCATCACAGTGGTGAAAATATAATACTTAGCAAAGAAACCTGCTGTGACAGGAATTCCTGCAAGTGATAACATTGCAATTAACATGCAGAATGCCATCAATGGATTTCTTTTTGATAAACCATTAAAAGAATCTATTTTTTCATCTGATTTTTTAGCGATGAGGTAAATAATGGTAAATGCTGTAATGGAACCAATCGAATAAGCTAATGAATAATATAATATGCTAGGAATTGACATACCCGGTTTTACTGCTAAAATACCCATCAGCATAAATGCTGCATGCGAAATGCTAGAATAGGCAAGCATACGTTTTACATTGTTTTGTGAAGCAGCGGTAATATTTGCAATTATTAATGATAAGGCAATAATAAATGCCATAACCATGTTCCATCTTTCATCGATGCCTCCAAAACCAACTAAAAACAAACGAATGAATGCTGTAAATGCAGCCGTTTTTACAATTGTACTCATGAAAGCAGTGATAACTGTAGGAGAACCCTGATAAACATCTGGTGCCCAGAAGTGGAAAGGTGCTGCTGAAACTTTAAATGCCATGGCAACCAACATCATCATAACCCCAACATAAAAGAAAGAAGGCATTTCTCCTTGCGCAGCAGAAATACTTGAACGTATTGCCATAATATCAAAGGTGCCTGTTGCTCCGTAAATTAAAGCAATTCCAAAAAGTAAAAATCCGGTTGCAAATGAACCAAGAATTAAATATTTATACCCTGCTTCGTTGGAGTTAACATCATCTTTATTGCTTGCTGCTAATACGTAAAGTGGTATGGACATAATTTCTATTCCTAAGAATAAAGTCGTCATGTTTTTGTAAGCAGTAAGTATTAATGCTCCTGTAAGTGCAAATAACAGTAATGCTATATAATCTACCACATTTGATTTGTTAGAAAAATAATCTTGCGCAATAATGAACCAGAAAAACGCAACAACTAAAATAACACCACTGAATGCTAGCGCAAAATTATCAAACACAATCATGTTATTGAAAACAGAAATTGACATGTTGTTGTTCCACTCTGTCATATTTAAGCCCAAAGCAGCAAGTATTCCAACAATTACAATCGGATAAACCAGTTTCTTGAATTTAAAAATCTCAGCCAGCATGGCTATAATTCCTAATCCGCTAATTATAAAAAGTCCCTTCATATTCTATCTTAATTTAATGCTGTTGATTGAATTTATTTTCGATTCTTAATCAATTATTTATTTTATATTACTTAATAAATTTTTAACTGCAGGTTCTGCTAAATCTGTTAATGGTTGTGGGTAAACACCAAACGCAATGATTGCAGCAGAAATGATAATTAAAACTGCTTTGTCGTGTGAAGAAAGTGCAACAAATTTTTTAGTTAACTCATTGGCTTCACCCAACATTATTGCCTGATAGCTACGCAGCATGTAAACGGCACCTAAAATGACGGTTAGACCTGCAAATGCTGCCAACCAAGCGCTGTATTGATATACACCAGTAATCAATAAAAATTCGCCTACAAATCCATTGGTTAATGGTAAGGCAACAGAACCTAATAATACTATCAAAAATAAAATTGCGAATTGTGGGTTAATATTTCTTATACCGCCCAATTTTGAAGAGTCGCGCGTGCCTACGTTACGTAATAAAATATCAGCAATTAAGAATAAGCCAACTACATTAATACCATGACTTACCATTTGTATTAGCGCGCCCTGAACACCTTGTTGATTCCATGCTAAAATACCCGCTGCTATTAATCCTACATGAGCTATAGAAGAATAAGCAATTAAACGTTTAAAATCAGTTTGAACAATAGCAATGCATGAAGCATAAATGATTCCGATTATGGAAAGTATCATGGCTACATGGCCGTATTGCTGAACACCTAATGGAACAACTGGTAATAACCATTTTATCATCCCGAAAGTTCCCATTTTTAGCATAATTCCCGAAAGCAACATGGTGCCTTGCGTTGGAGCATTCACATAGGTGTTTGGCTGCCAAGTGTGAAAAGGGAATACAGGCATTTTAATAGCAAACGCTAAAAATATTGCCCAGAAAACATATCCTTGTTGTGAAGCAGTTAATCCGCGTCCGGCTTCATATAATTCATTAATTGCCCAAGATTTAATTCCGGTTTGCATTCCTGAATGTTGGTATAAGAATACCAAAGCAATCAGCATAAACAATGAACCGAATAAAGTGTAAACAAAAAACTTAAAGGTGATTTTTGCTCTGTTTTCACCGCCCCAAAGCAAACAAATAAAATAGATTGGAATAAGAGCCAACTCCCAGAACACATAAAACAAAAATCCATCATTTGCCATGAATACGCCTACCAATGCCATTTGCATCATCAGAATCAACCCGTAAAATACATTTGGTTTTTCATATTCATTATTGAATGAAGAGAGAATAATCAGTGGCGTAAGAAAAGTCGTTAATAATACCAACAACAAACTCATTCCATCCAATGAAACAGCGAAGTTGATTCCTAAACTTTCTACCCAGGTGCAGTCAAGAATAAGTTGTTTACTTGCCGGAGCTGTTTTAAACACAGCAAGTGCAGCCAATGAAAGAGCAAATTCAATAATGGATAAAATCAAAGCAGCGCTTCTTGCTGTTTTTCCTTTCGTTAAAAAAACAAGTAGTGAAGCAATAAGCGGTATAATTATCAATAAACCTGTAAGCATAATTCTATATTAATGTTATTTTAAAACGTTCCAAAAAATAATTGCAATAACTCCTAAAACCATGGAGAAAATATAAAAACCGATATTACCCGTTTGTAACTGACGCACCAGTGAACTAATTGCGTTTACGGCAACACCAATGCCATCTACAAACTTATCCAATATTTGAGTATCCAAGTATTTCAAGGTTGCAGATAAAATATCCAATGGTTTTGTAATGATTGAATTGTAAAATTCATCTACTTTAAATTTATTATAAGCCAGTTTTTCAAATGGACGCATTGTTTTTTCGGAACTTGCCGGAAGAACATTTGATTTCTGATAAACATTGTATGCGGTGTAAATTGCTGCAATAGCAGCCAATGTTGCCAAGCCCATCAACATGTATTCTGTAGAATGAGATAGCGTTGAAGGGTTTTTACGATAGATAACAGGACTTAAATATTCAGCAATCCAATTGTTGCCGTGTAATGCTTCAGGTATTCCCATTAAACCACCGAATACCGATAACACAGCCAATACGATTAAAGGAATTGTCATTGATTTTGGAGATTCGTGTAAATGGTGTTTTTGTTCTTCTGTTCCACGGAAATTGGTCCAGAAAGTAAGGAAGAACATTCTGAACATATAAAACGCAGTCAGTAAGGAAGTAACAGAAGCAACGAACCAAAGCGCTTTGTTTTCTTCATAAACATGCGCAAGAATTTCATCCTTACTGAAAAATCCTGAAAAACCCGGAATTCCGCTTATGGCTAATGTTGCCAAGCCCATAGTTAAGTAAGTAATTGGCAATGCTTTTTTAAGTCCGCCCATTTTACGAATGTCTTGTTCGCCACTCATGGCATGGATGACAGAACCTGCTCCAAGGAACAACAACGCTTTAAAAAATGCATGCGTAGTTACATGGAATACGGCAGTGCTGTATGCGCCTACACCCAAGGCCAAAAACATTAAACCTAATTGAGAAACGGTTGAATAAGCCAACACCTTTTTAATATCTGTTTGAGCGCAACCAATTATTGCAGACATTAGGGCAGTAACTGCACCAACAATAGCAACAAAAGCGCTTGCTTCTTCGGAAATAGAATAAAAAATATTGGAACGCACTACCATATAAATACCCGCAGTTACCATGGTTGCAGCGTGAATTAATGCAGAAACAGGTGTTGGACCAGCCATCGCATCAGGTAACCAGGTATAAAGCGGAATTTGCGCCGATTTACCCATTGCGCCAATAAACAACAAAAGAGCAATAGCAGTAATAGTATTGTCTCCTGCAATACTTGCTTTGCTGAACACTTCTCCGTAAGAAATGGAACCATACGTAACAAAAATCAAAATGATACCTAGTAAAAAACCTAAATCACCAATACGGTTCATGATAAATGCTTTTTTAGCAGCATTGTTGTATTCGTTATTTTTAAACCAGAAACCAATCAATAAATAAGAACATAAACCAACACCTTCCCAACCAACAAACATGATTAGGTAATTGTTACCCAACACTAACAACAACATGAAAAAAACGAACAGGTTTAGGTAAGTAAAAAAGCGTGAAAAACCTTCATCGTGGTGCATGTAACCGATAGAATATACGTGGATTAAAAATCCAATACCGGTAATGATTAATAAAAATAGGGAAGAAAGTGGATCAACCAAAAATGAAAATGGGATATTTAATGTATCGGAGTTAATCCATGAGAACAAGTGAACAACATGTGTTTTTTCAACAGAAGAATTTACTTGAAGAAACACACCTATTGCAAGAGCAAAAGAAGCCAAAATGGAAGTAGCCGCAATTGTTCCGGATAAACCATTACTTATTTTCTTTCCAAAGAATCCGTTAATTAAAAAACCGATTAAGGGAAACAGTGGAATTAAACCGATTAACTTTATCATACTTTATATTTATAATTTACAATTTTATTTTTTTAATTTTTTCATTCAAACTGTCATATTGAGCGTAGTCGAAATAGACAGTTCTCGACTTCGCTCGAACTGACATATTTTTAATTCAAAACAACTATCTAGCTTCATTATCATTTTTTTATTTTTATAATTAGATTATAAATTGTCAAATCGTAAATCTTTTAATTCGTCAATTTTTCAACCTGCTTAACACATCAATATCAATGCTTTTCACATTACGGTAGATCATACTTAAAATGGCTAAACCTACTGCAACTTCAGCGGCAGCAACAGCCATAATGAAGAACACAAATACTTGAGCTGAGGCATCGCTGTGATAACTTGAGAATGCTACTAATAATAAATTAACGGCATTAAGCATAAGCTCAATACAAGAAAAAATAATAATGGCATTACGACGAAACATTACACCCAATGCTCCAATGGTAAACAAAGCCGCGCTCAATAAAATATACCACTCAATTGGAGTAGATATGATTGCTGACTGTAAAAGAATTCCGGACATTTTTATTTAAGATTTTAGATTTTTGAGTTCAATTGTGTGAAAATTAATTTGAAGTTTTAGAAGGATCTTTTTTTCCGATCATGATAGCACCAACCATTGCTGAAAGCAACAAAACAGAGGAGATTTCAAAAGGGAATAAAAATTCTCCGAACAAAGTTTTACCAAGGTTTTTAATTAAACCAACCTGAGTATCTAATGGTGCTGCGGGAACCAATGAGTCAGCACCTTTAAGCGAAGCAACTAGTGTTAAAAGTAACATTCCACTAGAAGCCACAGCTGCAATTTTAAGGACAGTATTTTTATGTGGCTCATTATCTACATTCAAATTCATCATCATCAACACATATAAAAACAACACCATAATAGCGCCGGCATATACTATGATATGAACCACAGCAAGAAACTGCGCATTTAAAAGCAAGTAGTGACCTGCAATGGCAAAAAAAGTAATGATTAAATATAAAATACTATGTATTGGATTTTTAGAAATCACCACCATTAGGGCGCAAAGGAATGCAAGAAACGAAAGAAAATAAAACAGATATTGTGTAACCGGAATATTGAGAAGAAGTGTATTCATTTTTTATATTTTTCGATTTGACGATTTACAATTTTGAGATTTAATGTTTTTTCGAATCAATTTTTTTTGCATCAAACAATTCGTTGTGTTTTAATCCCGGTTTCTTCTTGAACTCAAGAACTTCAGGAGTTTGACGTTTACTTACATCAATTCGCTCATTTGTTTTTTCAACCAACTTGTCTTTTCCGTAAACAAAATCTCCTCTTTCGTATTCAGCATCAACAATTCTGTCAGTTAAGAAAATGGCTTCCTTCGGACATGCTTCTTCACACAAACCACAATAAATACAACGAAGCATGTTGATTTCATAAATCTTCGCGTATTTCTCTTCGCGATACAAATTCTCTTCGCCTTTTTTACGCTCCGCGCTCTCCATGGTAATTGCTTCTGCCGGACAAGCAACAGCGCACATGCCACAAGCAGTACAACGTTCAGCTCCATTTTCATCACGTTTCAACACATGCTGACCTCTGTAAATTGGAGCGATTGGTCGTTTCTCATCTGGATAATCAACAGTCGCACGTTTTTTAAACAAGTGACTGCCTGTTATCATCATACCCTTTATCAAACCCGGAAGATATAATCTTTCAACAAGTGTTTGCTCTTTATTGGATACTACTTTTTTTCTGTTAGTTAGTTGCATAATACAGTATTTTTAAAGAATTCCTTGTTTATATGCCTGAATAATTGCAGTTATTGCAAGATTGAATAATGAAAGAGGAATTAATGTTTTCCATCCTAAATTCATCAATTGGTCGTAACGGAATCTCGGGATTGTCCATCTGATCCACATAAATACAGAAATGAAAATGAAAATTTTAATGAAGTAAGCCAGCATTCCGATAATTGCAAATACATTTTCACTTACAGCTCCTCTGTATAAGTTTTCGAACCATTCAGGCAGATTGTAACCACCGAAATACACTCCAGCCATTATTGCAGAAGAGATAAACATGTTGATATATTCAGCGAATAAAAACAAACCTAATTTCATGGAAGAATATTCGGTATGATAACCACCAACTAATTCTGCTTCACACTCTGGTAAATCAAATGGTGCTCTATTGGTTTCTGCCAAAGCGCAAACAAAGAAAATAATGAAACCAAGAGGTTGCCAAACGATGTTCGCCATTCCTCCATCGCCTTGCGAAGTAATAATCTCATTTAAACTTAATGTACCTCCACATGTAATAACCAATGCAATAACAGATAGGCCCATTGCCACTTCATAACTGATCATTTGTGAAGAAGCACGAATTGCACCTAACAATGCGAATTTATTATTTGAAGCCCAACCACCAATCATAATTCCGTAAACGCCAACAGAAACAACACCTAGCAAATAAAGGAATCCGATATTTAAATCAGTAATTTGTAAGTTATAACTTGTTCCTCCAATGTTCAGTGCTCTTCCCCATGGAATAACTGCACCTGTCATTAATGCTGTAATCATTACCAAAGAAGGGCCAAGAATAAATAAAAATTTATTTGAAACATTGGGAATTATTTCTTCTTTGAAAAACAACTTACCTCCATCTGCTAAAGGTTGAAGTAAACCTAATGGTCCAGCACGTTTTGGTCCGTAACGATCTTGCAGGTAACCTGCAAATTTTCTTTCCCACCAGGTTGAGTAAGCAGCAATTCCGAGTGAAACAGCAAATACTGCCACACACATAATTGCTTTGTAAATAAAGTAACTCCAGATAACTAACATAATTAAGGTCTTTTATTAATGTCCATGAATCCTAATGCTTTTTGCTGTTTCATTATTTTCACCTTTAATTCGTTAAGGTGATTGTAATGATTTTGTGAGATAACAGAATGTCTTTCAACCTGTGTTGGACCTTCAATTACCCAATCAGATTTTTTCTTTTTATCGAAACGACAGGTATTGCAGATAAATTCTTCTACTTCTCCCCACTGATCTTTACGCGCGGTAACACGCAAAATATCTTCACCTTTAAACCATAATCTTACTTTACCACTACATTTTTCGTTATTACAATCTCTGTGCGCATCCATTGGTTTGGTAAACCAAACGCGTTGTTTGAAACGGAATGTTTTATCGGTTAATGCTCCAACCGGACAAACATCAATTACATTGCCTGAAAAATCATTTTCAATGGCATTTTGAATATAAGTTGAAATTTCTGCGGCATCGCCTCTGTGAACAACACCATGAACGCGATTATCGGTAATTTGATCGCAAGTTTTTACGCAACGGTAGCATAAAATGCAACGGTTCATATGTAACTTAACTTTATCTCCAATATCAATTGGATCAAATTCGCGGCGCTCAAATTCGTAACGTGTTTTTGCGGAACCATGCTCGTAACCTAAATCCTGCAAGTGACATTCGCCAGCCTGATCGCAAACCGGGCAATCTAATGGGTGATTCATCAACAAGAATTCCACCACGCCTTTTCTTGCTTCCAATACTTCAGGAGAAGTAATGTTTTGCACTTCCATTCCATCCATTACCTCTGTGCGGCATGAAGCAACAGGTTTAGGCATTGGATTTGGATTTTGCGCCGAACCTTTTGTTACTTTAACAATACAAGTACGGCAATATCCGCCACTCGTTTTGAGTTTGCTGTAATAACACATGGTTGGTGGAGCCACCTCCGGGCCAATCATACGGGCAGCCTGAAGAATGGTGGTGCCTTTTGGCACATCTATTTCTATTCCGTCAATTGTTACTTTCATGTTATATCAAAGTAAAAAGCCAAAATCTAAAAGCCAAAAGGCTTTATATTGACTTTATTATTTTTTTAATTTATTTTCCTTTTCTTTCAATTTAACTATAACTTTTCCAAGTATATTTCTAATCGTATTTAGTTCGTTAACCAATAGAGTTAATTCTTCACTTTCATTTATACTACTATCAAGTAACTTAAACCAATAAATAGATTCATTTGATGATTTTAAAGCAATCCTGTAATACCTAGACAATTCTTTTGTTGACTGACTTGATTGTGCCTCATGAATATTTGCTCCAACCGAGGTCCCTGATCTTACCAACTGATCAACAATAGGAAGAATAATTCTTTGCTTTTCAATTTTATTTAAATATTGCAATAATTTCAAAGAAAATTCTAATGATTTTTCTTTAATATCATATTCATATTTAACTTTTTCTATCAATGAACGAATTTTATTAAAATTACCTTATTCTATTTTATCTTTTATTTTTTCTATCGTCTAGTTACTTTTGGCTCTTGATTTTTCCCTTTTGTCTTTTACTATCAAGCTTCCTGTAAATTATTCAATCTAAAATAATGCTTTACATCCTTAATGTTTTTTGGATTTTTCACATAAACCATAAACTCTTGTTTAAAGTGTCGCAACGCAGCAGCAACAGGCCATGCAGCAGCTTCACCTAACGGACAAATTGTTTTGCCCTCAATTTTACTTTGAATATCCCAAAGCAAATCAACATCTGCTTCTGTTCCTCTTCCGTCTAATATTTTCTTTAATATTTTTTCCATCCAACCTGTTCCTTCACGACATGGAGAGCATTGTCCGCAAGATTCGTGGTGATAGAAACGAGAAAATGTAAATAGATTTTTTACAATGCTCGTGTCTTCATCCATTACAATAAATCCACCTGAACCTAACATGGTTCCGGTTTGGAATCCACCGTCTGCCAAACTTTCATAAGTCATTAAACGAGGTTCGCCTTTTGCAGTTTTTAAAATCAATTCGGTTGGTAAAATTGGAACGGAAGAACCACCTGCAACAACAGCTTTCATTTTTTTGCCATTACGAATTCCTCCACAGTATTCATCGCTGAAAATAAATTCCTCAACGGTAATTCCTAGTTCAATTTCATATACGCCAGGTTTATTAATGTGGCCTGAAGCGGAAATTAATTTTGTTCCGGTAGATTTTCCAACACCGATTTTAGCGTATTCTTCGCCGCTCATATTTACAATTGGCGCAACGGCAGCAATGGTTTCAACATTGTTAACTACAGTAGGGCATCCCCACAAACCAGCTACAGCAGGAAATGGAGGTTTAATACGTGGATTACCTCTTTTTCCTTCTAATGATTCCAATAAGGCAGTTTCTTCTCCGCAAATGTATGCGCCGCCACCAACTTGAACATGAAGATCAAGTGAAAAATTGGTTCCTAAAATATTTTTTCCCAGCCAACCAGCCGCATAAGCTTCTTCAATGGCTTTTTCTAAAATACGTGCAACATAAAAATATTCACCACGAATGTAGATGTAAGATAAATTGGCTCCCAGGGCATAAGAAGAAGTAATCATTCCTTCAATTAATGCATGAGGGATTTTTTCCATTAAATATCTATCCTTAAATGTTCCTGGCTCTGATTCGTCAGCATTACAAACCAAATAACGTGGAACGCCTTCCGGTTTTGCTAAGAAACTCCATTTCAATCCGGTTGGGAAACCAGCGCCTCCTCTACCTCTTAGTCCTGATTTTTTAACTTCGTCAGTTACCTGATCGGGAGTCATTGATTTTAATGCCTTTTCAACAGACGCGTATCCGCCATGCGCGCGATAAACTTCCAATGTATGAATGTTTGGAACTTTATCGTTATGTATTAATAGTTTTTTACCCATTTTATTTTAAAGGCTCTATTTTATTAAAACTCATTTGTTTAATTCCTTTTTCCCAATTTTCAATTAATTCATTTTTGTGTATTGACGCCCACTCAACAACTAATGCCAAAGCTCTTGGAGGAAACCATCCATTTATGATTGAAAAATCATTGATCCCAATAATTACTTCTTCATCTCCATATTTTGCATGAAAATGAGGAGGATTATGATCTCTCCAATACATAAAAATTATTATACCATAAAAAGAACTAATCGGAGGCATCAAGAAGCTTTTTTATGTTTTCTTTCTGCCAAATATTCATCAAATGTTTTTCCGGTAATCTCTAAATAGGGTTGTAGCGGATCAATATCCAACTCATTTTCCCAAGTTGGAGCTCCACTTTCTCCAATCCAAACATTTCGGAAAAACTCAACATCTTCAAATTTCTTAAAAATTCCTTTACCAACAAGTTCAGATAAATCAATAGCGCCCTCAACACCATCATTATATTTTAATTTTAAATGATAGTTTTCCAAAGCCCTTATTTCTATTAATTTTTCCAAATCTTAAATGGTGTTTTGATAATCTAAATCCGTGTAGCTTCTTAATCTATCTTCTGATCTATATTTTTCAATGATTGAATCCACTTTTTCAAAAGTCAAGTTTTCATGAAATGAAGCACCACATTGTAACATTGGAGCAGTTCCGCAAGAACCAAGACATTCGGCTACTTTTAATGTAAACATACCATCTTTGGTGGTTTCTCCTACTTTAATGCTTAATTTCTTCTCAATGTAACGTACGATATCTTCAGCGCCATTTAACCAACATGAACTGGTTTGGCAAACTTCAAGTGTGCACTTGCCAACCGGTTTCAAATTATACATTGTATAAAATGAAGCTACTTCAAAAACTTCGATTGGTTTAATGTTTAGCACTTCTGCAACATAATCCATGACCTCTGAACTTAACCAACCACCAAACTCTGCCTGAGCAATATGTAAAACAGGCAATAAAGCAGATTTTTGTTTTCCCGCAGGATAATGGCTGATAATGGTTTGAACAGTTTTCATGGCCTCCTCACTGAATTTAATTTCAGCGCGTTTGGCTTTATCAAAATTTTGTGTTCCGTGTACTTGTGATCCCATTTCTATGCTAAATTTATTATGTCTAATACAACCAATACTGCAAAAATACACTCCAAATAAACTGTAAGATGCAGTACAAGTGTTATCCAAAAATTATTTGTGATTTTTCCCCCATCTTTTAAATAAACAGCGATCAAACACAAAATAGGAAATAATGCTAAAATGAGTTGAACAATTTGATCGGAACTCAATGATTTTCCTTTTTTAGAAATTACATGTTTGTTTGATAATGTACTTCTTGATGCAATGGATTTTATATTTGAAAATGTTTTATTTAAAACAGTGGTTTTAAATTCTTTTTCCGATTTTTTTGCGCTTAATTTATTTTCTGAAACTAATTTTTCGGGCCTTGTAATAACTGAACTAGCTGTGGAATGTTCAAAGTTAGTTTCAGTTGTTATGTTATTTTCAATAGTTTGAAGAGTAGGAGCAGTGGTAGATTGAGCCGTTTCATTTTTTTTATTGTTAGCTAATTCATCCGTTTTTTTGATTTTGTGATGCTTCGATTTTCCTGCAATATAAAATCCTTTAGTGTAACGATGTTTCATTACTAATGCATTCTTTCCGGAATTACATGAGGTTAAAACAAAAGCAATCAATATGAATATTCCTATTATCTTTTTCATATTCGTTTTATGCATCTAATTCACCTGCAATTACATTCATACTACTCATAGTAATAATCGCATCACTTAACATAATTCCTTTAATCATTTCCGGATATGCCTGATAATAAATAAAGCAAGGACGACGGAAATGCAAACGATAAGGCGTTCTGCCTCCATCACTAATTAAATAAAAACCTAACTCTCCGTTTCCTCCTTCTACTGCATGATAAATTTCTCCTTTTGGTATATCTGTTTCACCCATTACAATTTTGAAATGGTAAATTAACGCTTCCATGTTGTTATACACCTCTTCTTTTGGAGGCAAGAAGAAATCTGGTAAATCTGCATGGCATGGGCCAGAAGGTAAATTTTTAATTGCTTGTTTGATGATGCTTAACGATTGCCACATTTCTTCCTGACGAACCATGAAGCGATCATAAGTATCGCCACTTGTTCCAACAGGGATAATGAAATCAAAATCCTGATAGGAAGAATAGGGATTGGCAACACGAACATCATAGTCAACGCCTGCAGCGCGCAAATTTGGACCGGTAAAACTGTAAGAAAGGGCCATTTCTGCTGAAATTGGACCACAATTTACGGTTCTATCCATAAAAATTTTATTTCTCTCTAATAAGTTTGTGAATTCTTTTAAAGCACCTGGAAAACCTTCAATAAAAGCATGAATTAAATCCCAGGTTGCTTTGCTCCATTCTTTGTCGAAACCACCAATACGACAAATATTTGTGGTTAATCGAGCGCCGCACATGTTTTCAAAAATATCGTAAATCTTTTCACGCCATTGAAACAAGTATAAAAATCCGGTTGTTGCGCCTGTATCTTGCCCAATTACCGTATTACAAATAATGTGATCAGCTATTCTTGAAAGTTCCATTACAATTACACGCATATATTCTGCGCGCTTTGGTAATTCGGCTTTCAATAATTTTTCAACCGTCATGTGCCAGCCCATGTTATTGATTGGCGATGAACAGTAGTTCAATCGATCTGTAATAGGAGTAATTTGAGCATAAGGTCTGCGTTCAGCCAGTTTCTCGAAAGCACGGTGAATGTAGCCAACGGTTGGTTCAGCTTCTACAATGATTTCACCATCCATTTTTAATACATTCTGAAAAATCCCATGCGTAGCAGGGTGAGTTGGTCCAAGATTTAAAATGGAATACTCTTTTTCTTCTGCCTGTTCTTTATGAATTTCTTTTTTGCTCATGTTTTTGTTTTTGAATTTTTGGTTTTAATATTTTTTAAAACCACATCATCTTCCAAACATTTTATCACTTTTATCATCTCTTGTTTGGTCTTCCAACGGATATTCTTTACGTAATGGAAAGATATCCATCTCATCCATATTTAAAATACGTTTTAAATTTGGATGTCCGGTAAAACGAACACCATAAAAATCATACGATTCTCTTTCCATCCAATTTGCCCCCGGCCACAAATCAGTAGCTGTTGGCACTTCGGGTTTACTGATATCAACAAATGTTTTTAAACGAACACGGTAATTTTTCATCATGTTGTGCAAATGATAAACAACACCTAATTGTTTTTCATCAGCAGTTTGCATCGCTGTTAAATCAGTTAAGAAATGAAAATTAAGTTCCTCATCATTCTTTAGGAAAGATAACACATCATGAATTTTATGATGATGAATAACAAATACCGGAAAATCATAATGCATTTCAGCTGATAAAACATCAGCTCCAAAATTTGCTTTTAATTTTTCCGAAACCTTATTTAATAATTCCTGACTCATTTTTAATTGTGATTTTAGATTTTAGATTTCTGATTATAGAAATTAAAATCATCATTCTTACTCTATTCCGTAACTGTTTAATAAACGTTTATATTCAGGGGCGTTTCTTCTGCGTAAATCTTCATTCTTAGCCAATTCCTGAATTTTCATGATACCTTCAATGTATTGCTCCGGTCTTGGTGGACAACCTGGAACATACACGTCAACCGGAATAATTCTGTCGATTCCCTGAAGAACACTGTAAGTGTCAAAAATTCCACCACTGCTGGCACATGCACCAATGGAAATCACCCATCTTGGTTCGGCCATTTGCTCATAAACCTGACGAAGTATTGGTCCCATTTTTTTAGAAATGGTTCCCATTACCATTAATAAATCTGCCTGACGAGGTGAAAAACTTAAACGCTCCATCCCAAAACGAGCTAAATCGTAGTTGGAAGCCACGGTTGCCATAAATTCTATTCCGCAGCATGATGTTGCGAATGGTAAAGGCCATAATGAATTGGCACGAGCCAAACCAATAACATCATTTAGTTTTGTCGCAAAAAAACCAGGTCCTTCAAGACCATCAGGAGATTTTGCTAGTTCAATTTTTGATTTTTTTGCTAATTGTTTTCCCATTTTTTCTAATCTTTATTTTAATAAACAATTAATCTTCCCACTTTAATGCTTTTTTCGCCAATAAATAGTAGAAACCTACTAATAATAATGCGATAAACGTAAACATTTCAATTATTCCGAGCATCCCCAATTCTTTAAAATTTACTGCCCATGGATACATAAAAATAACTTCCACGTCAAACAATACGAATAAAATAGCAACTAAAAAATATTTAACCGAAAATGGGAAGCGGGCATTTCCCTGTGTTTCAATTCCACACTCAAAACTAGCGTCCTTAACCTTAGATTTGCGTTTTGGCCCTAGGTAGTGTGTTCCTACCATGGTTACAACGACAAACGAAAGTGCCACTAAAAACATTAAAAGTATTGGAATATAGTCGGTTGGAGTATTTGTTGAACCCATATAATTTATGTTAAAATTGGAGTGTAAGTTTAACGATTTTATTGGATATCATCAATTGAAAAAAAATAATTTAGAATTATTTTAAATAAAATTAAATGAAATTCAATATTCTCATAAAAAACAGGTTTAAACTTAATCAAAACATCCTAATAAATAATTCGTTTCAACCTGGTTAATTTTTTAATAGTAACTTACTTTTGCAATCGAATTAATTGCCATGACCAAAGAATCTGCTGAAAAAAGAATACAGGAATTATCCAAAGAAATTGAACAACATAATTACAACTATTATGTTCTATCGCATCCCACAATCGGAGATTATGATTTTGACATGTTGTTGGAAGAGTTTATTCGTTTAGAAAAACAATATCCTGAATTTCTTTCTCCTAACTCTCCTTCTCAACGAGTTGGAGGAGCAATTACCAAAGAATTTAAAACGGTGAAACATCAATATCCCATGTTGTCACTGGCAAACAGTTACAGCCAAGAAGAAATTATGGATTTTGATGAGCGTGTAAAAAAGGGATTGAATTTAGAAAGTACTACTTTATTTGGAGTTGATGTTGAATATGTATGTGAATTAAAGTTTGACGGTTTATCCATTTCATTAATATATGAACATGGTCAACTTAAACAAGCCGTTACTCGCGGCGATGGTGTGCAGGGAGATGATGTAACCAATAATGCAAAAACAATTAAATCTATCCCTTTGCAATTGAGAGGAGATTTTCCGGAACATGTTGAGGTGCGTGGTGAAATTTTTATGCCTCATAAAACATTTGAAGAAATTAATACAGAGCGAGAGGAAATAGGCGAACAGCCATTTGCTAATCCTCGAAATGCGGCTTCCGGAACTATGAAAATGCAGGATTCTTCCATTGTTGCAAAACGTAAACTCGATTGTTATATGTATTACGTGTTGGGAGAAAAAATAAATTTTGAAACCCATTCCGAAAATCTGGAAAAAGCAAAATCATGGGGATTTAAAATTTCTTCATACAGTAAGGTTTGTAAAGGAATTGATGAAGTAGTTGCTTTTATTAATTATTGGGATAAAAAACGAAGTGATTTACCATTTGATATTGACGGCATCGTAATTAAACTGAACAATGTAAAATACCAGGAGCAGCTCGGTTATACCGCAAAATCTCCACGCTGGGCAATTGCATATAAATACAAGGCAGAACAAGTTTCTACAATATTAGAAAGCATTTCCTACCAGGTTGGACGAACAGGCGCTATAACTCCGGTTGCCAATTTAAAACCTGTTGCATTAGCTGGAACAATTGTGAAGCGTGCATCTTTGCACAATGCCGACATTATTAAAAAACTGGATGTTCGTGTAGGTGATACTGTTTTTGTGGAAAAAGGAGGAGAAATTATTCCTAAAATTATTGGCGTTGATTTATCAAAACGACCTGAACATACAGCAGAAACTATTTATATTGAAAACTGCCCGGAATGCGGTACTACCCTTAATCGAACCGAAGGAGAAGCTCAGCATTTTTGTCCAAACGAAAATGCGTGTCCACCCCAACTGAAAGGAAAAATGGAACATTTTGTAGGCAGAAAAGCAATGAATATTGATAGTTTGGGTGCCGAAACAATTGATCAATTATATAAAGCAGGTTTATTAAAAAATATTGCCGACATCTATGATCTAAAAAAAGAACAATTGTTGCCGCTAGAGCGCATGGCCGAAAAATCAGCAAATAATTTGATTGAAGGAATTAAGCAATCAACACTAGTCCCTTTTGAGCGTGTTCTCTACGCAATCGGCATAAGGCATGTTGGAGAAACCACTGCTAAAAAAATTGCGCGTAAAATAAAATCAATTGATGTCCTTGAAAAAGCAACAAAAGAAGAATTGTTGGAAATTGAAGAAGTAGGAGAAATTATTGCTGACAGTATTATTGATTTTTTCTCTCAAGAATCCAACAAAAAAATCATAGAACGATTAAAACAACATGGCTTGAAATTTAGCTTAAGCGAAGAACAGCTACAAGCAAGCAGCGATAAATTAAAAGGACTGACCTTTGTTATTTCTGGTGTTTTTGCCAAACACAGTCGCGACGAATTAAAAAACATGATTGAACAAAACGGCGGCAAAAACAGCGGTTCTATTTCCGGAAAAACAAGTTATTTATTAGCAGGCGATAACATGGGACCTGAAAAACTTAAAAAAGCAGAATCCTTAAAAATCAAAATGATTTCAGAAGATGAGTTTTTGGAGATGTTGGTGTGATCTGTTTGGTTGTTGGATGTTTGAAGTTTAAATTTTATTAAAACATGTGGTGATTGATTAAAGATAGATGTGTTAACTTTAGTTCATCCACTTCTCATACCATAATTGAAACATCAATAAATACCATATTTTTAAACCGAATTCTTTTTTACCATTCATAAACTGTTTGAGGTAAAGTGTGGTGATGTTTGAATTAAAAATTCCTTGTTGCTTTATTCGTTGTTCATCTAAATAGTAATTCACTTTATCTCTCCATTCGTTTTGCAGCCATTTTTCAATTGGTATAGCAAATCCCATTTTAGGACGATCCATCAATTGTTGAGGTATATATTGATGAGTGATTTCTTTTAAAATGTATTTTTTTATGCCTTTGTTGTATTTATATTCATTAGGCAAACGAGCTGCCCATTCTATTAGTCGATGATCTAAATAAGGCTCGCGAGCTTCCAGGCTTACCGACATACTTGCTCTATCCACTTTTTGTAAAATATCGTCTGGTAAATAGGTTTCATAATCAATTGCCATCATATATGAAAGTGACGAGTAATATTCATCTTTTAATTTCTTTCTGGAATAATTTGTGTCTGGAAATTGAAATTTAATCCTAAATAAATTAGTTAATTCTTCATCCGAAAATTGTTTGCTTAAACTCATCATGATTTCATAATCACTTGGATTAAGTAATAAGTTTTTTAACTTTTCGTATCGGTTAGGGAAATTATATGTTTTATTGAAGTATGGAATTTTATCAGCACTTATCAATTTCATGGAGCCATGCATTGTCTTTCTTAAAATGGGTGGTATTTTTTTTAAATTTTTCCCATATCGCATCAGGTAATCGTATCTGTTATAGCCTGCAAACACTTCATCTCCTGCATCTGCGCTTAAAGCTACTGTAACTTCCTTTCGAGCCATTTTTGATACTAACATGGTTGGTAATGCACTACTATCTCCAAAAGGTTCGTCGTAATAATATGGAATGTTATCTAATAGCTGAATAGCCTCTACTGAATTGCAATCCATTTCATGATGATTTGTTCCTAAATACTTTGCAATATCTTTAGCATATGGGGCTTCATTTAAACCAATTTCTGGAACAGCAATTGTGTAGGTATTTAGTTTTGTGGTTCTGTTTTTTTGAAGTAGTGCAGTTAAGCAGGTACTGTCATAACCACCACTTAAAAAAACACCAACAGGAACATCAGCTACCATTCTATATTCTGCAGCTGAACTTAAAATTTTTTCCGTTTCTTTTTTAGCTTCATCAAAGGAAAGCGCTGATTTTGGTTGATTATAGTAATCGTAAACATCCCAATACTTTTTTAGTTGAATCGATTTGCTTTTTAAATCATATTCAAAATAATGAGCAGGTTGAAGTTTATTACAGTTTTCAAAAATCGAGTAGGGGGCAGGTACATTTCCAAATTGCATGAAACAAGCCAATGCATTTGCATTGATTTTCTTATCAAAATGAGGATGCTGATGAAAGGCTTTTAACTCTGATGCAAACAAGAAAATATTTTCTTTTTGATAGTAAAAAAATGGTTTAACACCAGCTCTGTCTCTTACACCAATTACCTTGTTATTTTTTTTATCTAAAATCACAAATGCAAACATGCCTATTAATTTATCGATGAATGTAATACCCCATTCATAAAAAGCATGTAACAATACTTCTGTATCAGAGTTGCTTACAAACTGATGACCAAGTTGTATTAAGTTGTTTTTTATTTCTGAAAAATTATACACTTCACCATTATAAACAATGCTGAGGTGTTTATATGTCATTGGCTGTGAGCCATTATTACTCAAATCAATAATTGATAAGCGACGATGGGCAAACCCAATTTGAGCATGCTCAAGCTGAATTACTTCTTCTTTGCCACCATCTGGTCCACGATGATGTAAAGATTGATTCATGTTTTTTAAAACATCTAAATCTGTTTTAAAATCATGATGAACAAAACCTGAAAAGCCACACATGTTTTCAATGATTAATTAAAGTCTAAAATTAGCTCAAATTATCAATTGAAGAAATTAAAAGTTAGAAGTTTAAACCATTGCTAAAACTTGAAACTAATTCCTCCAAAAATATTGGTTCCTGCCTGCGGATAGAAATGATTGTAGGTGTTTGTTCTTCCATTAAAAATCCAACCATAAGTATAACCATTAGAACTATAAAGTTGATTAAAAATATTATTTAGAGAAACTGTAAATCTAATTTCTTTCACGGATTTAAATTTAACTATATATGCTAATCGTAAATCAGTAACAAAATATGCCGACAATATTTTGTTTTCATTGCTTGTATTGTCTAAATATTGTTTGCCTACATATTTGTTTTGCAATGTAATTTCTGCGTTTTTAATTGGCTGTGCAACTAAACTTAAAGCAGCAACTGTTGCAGGAGAAAATGCAATGTCTGTGGATGAATGTGAGATGGTATCAAGGCCATCTGCCGTATCATAATTTGAAACGATCTCTTTAAAGTTTTTAATTTTATTCTGGCTTAATGTAATGTTTCCAAAAGCACTGAAATACTTATTAAATCGAACACTTGCATCCAACTCTATTCCGTTTCTTGAGCTTTTATCTACATTCATTCTTCTTGGGTTTCCAACATCATTTAATTCACCTGTTAATACAAGCTGATTTTTATATAACATGTGATAAACGTTAATGCCATAACTTACATTTCGGAATTGCTGATTAAATCCGTATTCTATATCATTCAACTCTTCATGTTTTGGTTGATTATTGAATTTGTTTTCAGTAAAATCACTTCTGCTTGGCTCACGATTTCCTCTGCTGAATGAACCATAAAAACGACTGTTATCCGTTAGCTGAAAAGAGAATCCAGCTTTAGGATTAAAAAACTGAAATGTTTTTGTTTGTGTTGAATCTAAGAAATTATAATCTATCCCAACAAATTTATAATTAACGTAACGATGTTGCATATCAGCAAAAACACTGAAACGATTATTTACTTGATAATTTAATTTCAAGTAATTATTAATATCGGTTTTAAAAGCAGTATCGTTATAATATCGGTGATTAATTTCAGTGTTTGATGCATAACGCGACCAGATTACATTCCCATAATGTTGACCAATATAGTTGTTAGCACCACCTCCTAAAATTAATTGAAGTTTATTTGTAGGTTGAGCGATTAAAGAATATACAACACCGTAAAAGTCATTGTTAAGCCATTTTCTTCTTATTAAATCACTTTGAGTAATTGTATCTTTTCCGGTGAAGACAATATCCATTTTATAATCACTTAAATTTTGATTGTATTTATATTCTTCGTAATAGCCTTTTCCTTTTGTATAATGGGCTGCAATATTAAGTGTGTATTTTTTATTGAATTCGTGAATAAAATGCAATTGATAATTGTCTTGTTTGTAATTATCTGTTTGATTTTTATAGGTGTAAATGTTGTATGTTCTTGGATCTGCATTAAGCATATTCAATGTATCTTGTGGCGAAACGAAACTTAAATTATTATAGAGGTAATTAAACAAACTATCTTTTGGTTGCCCTAACAATTTTGTTTCCGGCACACCCCACCATGACTGGTAAGTTTGTTCATTTCCTGAAAAGATTACGGTTTTAATAGTTGTCTTTTTACCATAATAACCACCGGATAAATACCAGGAATATAATTTTGAAAATGCCCTATCGATGAAGCCATCGCTTGTTATGCGAGATGCTCGGGCATCCAATACCCAGTGATCATTCAATAAACCTGTACCTGCCTGCAATGTGGTTCGTAATGTATTAAAAGATCCTCCGCTATTGATTATTTCGGCATAAGGTTTTGTTTGTAAAGTATTGGTTTGAATGTTTACACTTCCTCCAAAAGCGCCTGCACCATTGGTTGAGCTACCAACTCCACGCTGAATTTGAATGCTGTTGGTGCTTGATGCCAGATCAGGCATATTCACCCAAAACACACCCTGACTTTCAGCATCATTAATGGGAATACCATTAACAGTAATGTTTACACGTGTTGCATCGCTACCACGTATGCGTAAACCGGTATAACCAATTCCAGTTCCTGCATCAGAAGTGCTTACAACGGATGTTTGATTGTTGAGTAAAAAAGGAACATCTTGTCCAAGGTTTTGTTTCTGAATATCTTCTTTATTCATTAACGAAGTAGCAAATCCTGAAATCATATTAGCTCTGGTAGATTGAACAAGTACTTCATCAATTACAACCTGCGATTGTTTTAATACGATGTTTTTTTCCACATCAGATCCATTTATTTCAATGGTATCTGTTTGTTTTTGGTAGCCTAGACAATACGACTCCAATACATACTTGCCGTTCTTTAAGTTTTTAAACACGTAATTTCCATCTGATTTACTTGCTGTTGAAAGTAATGTGTTTTGGATGCTAATTGCAGAAAAAGGAATGGGTTCTCCATTTTCGGTAGTAACTTTACCTTTTAATTGTTGTTGAGCAAAAATTGATGTTGTATTAGAAACACAAATTGCTACAAAAACGATAAAACGCTTTTTCATTTTTTATCTTTTATAATTAATTAATAAATAAAACAAATGCAGGGACGACATCTGTTTGTTATTTATTTTTCCCTACGCAGGCATTACCCTGATCAGGTCCGTAAGTTTGAGATAGCAGATCATCAAACTTACAGGGTATAATCTCAGCCGTTTTATTTAAAAATAAAAAAGCACCCCTTAAGACGTGGCAAATTTATAAATAAAAACAAGAATTAAACAAGCTTTTATTCAATAACTTCAAAGTTCAATTTTTTTCAAATAATTGAACTTTTGCATAAAACAAAAAACCACTCGTTCAGGAGTGGTTTTTTGTTTTATGATTTTGAAATGTAATTTTATTTTGTTGGTGCAGCCTCAGTAGCAGCAGGCTTAACTTCACCTTTAATGGTCAAAACAACCGAAGGGTTTTTAGCATTTGAGGTTACAGTGATTTTTTTATCAAATTTACCTACACGTTTGCTATCGTATTTTACTTTAAAACTTGATGATTTTCCAGGAGGAATTGGTTCTTTTGGCCATCCGTCAACATTTGTACAACCACATTGAACCTGCACATTTGATAAAATCAATGGAGATTTTCCGGTGTTTTTAAATTTAAACTCTCTTAATGTGTTTCCGTCATAATCTAAAGTGCCATAGTCGATTGATTCTGATTCAAACTTTAAATCCGGGGCATTTGGATCAATGTTTGGTGTTGAAAGAACTTCTTGCGCGTTTCCGGTTAAAACCAGGCAGATTAAAAAACCTAAAGTAATTGCTATTTTTTTCATGATTATTTTTTGCTTTTATTTAAACAATTTTTGTGCCATTATTTTTCAAATGGAGCTCCTGAATTTGATTTTTGAGCTGGGAAAGTTTCTTCAGCGGGTAAAGCTTCAACAGTACCTTTAATTTGTAACATTACTGTTCCTGATTTTGCATTTGAATTAACAGTAACAGATTTACTTATTGGCCCAACTCTTTTGGTATCATAATGTACTTTTATTGATCCAGTTTTGCCTGGTAAAATTGGTTCTTTAGGGCAAGAAGGTACAGTGCAACCGCAACTTCCTGCACAATTGCTAATAATTAATGGGTCTTTTCCTGTGTTAGTAAAAGTAAATTCGCAGTCACCATTTGCGTTTTGTTTGATCGTTCCGTAATCGTGTGTGGTTTTTTCAAATTTGATGTCTGCATTGCTTACAGGTGATGGATTTTCTTGTGCAATAACAGAAAATGAACTAATTAAAACGGCTAAAATTGCTATTGTTTTCTTCATATGTTGATTTTTAATTTTTAAAAGAAAATTTCATGCCAAAATTAATTATTTCAACTGTTTTTTTAAACAATTTTGAAATAAATTTTTGTCATAAGTTCGTTTCTAAATTAGTATTTTTTAATTCAAAGTCAAATTTTATTTTTTCTTCTACTTCGAATTTAATTTTTTGTGTCATTTAAAATAGAATTTCTAAGTATTTCACTAATTTCACTTTTTTAAAAAGAATATGAAAATTGCTTTATATGCTAGAAATGTAAAAGATAATCATCCTGATTATGTTAAAACATTAAGCACCAAATTAAATAAAGAAAATATACAGCTAACTATTTTTGATCCTTATTATTCTTTTTTAAAATCTAATTTTGGATTTAATCTTGATATAGAAACCTTTAAATCTTATGAGTGTGTTAAAAATAAAGTTGATTGTATTATTTCGCTTGGGGGCGATGGTACTATATTAGAAACACTTGATTTGGTTAAAGATTCTGGTATACCGGTTTTAGGTGTAAATACAGGACGTTTAGGCTTTTTGGCCAGTGTTTATAAAGAAGATTTTGGTAAAGCAATTGATTTTTTATTAGCTAAAAAATACAAACTTGATAAAAGAGCAATCATTGAATTAATTCAACCCAAAGGTTTTTTTGGAGATATAAATTGGGCAGTGAACGAACTTACTGTTCTTAAAAAAGATTCCTCTGCCATGATTAATATTGATGCAAGCGTTAACGGGGCATTCTTAAATTCATACTGGGCTGATGGTTTAATTATATCTACTCCTACAGGCTCTACTGCTTATTCTTTAAGCTGTGGCGGACCAATCATCGTGCCTGATGCAGATAACTTTGTGATTACTCCAATTGCGCCACATAATTTAAATGTTCGTCCAATAATCATTTCAAGCAATAGTGAAATTACATTAAAAGTTCACGGCAGAAGTCCTGATTATTTATTATCACTTGATTCTAAGCATACTACAATCAGTAATTCGTTTGAAATAAAATTAAAAAAAGCTGATTTTACATTTAATTTGATTAGCCTTGATTCGCAGGATTTCTTTAAAACATTAAGAGATAAATTAATGTGGGGAATTGATAAACGTAATTAAATAACTTTAATCTATGAGAATATTTTTTTCAATCATTTTAGCATTTTTCGCACTTTCTTTTTACTCACAAAATTCATTTATTAATGACAGTTTGGATCTTTACGTTCAGCGTGAAATGAAAAAATGGCAAATTCCGGGTGTAGCTGTTTCTGTAGTAAAAGATGGGAAAATTATTGTTTGTAAAGGTTTTGGAACGACTGAGCTGAATGGAAAAAATAAAGTAGACGAACAAACTCTTTTTCAAATTGCATCCAACTCAAAAGCATTTACTGGTACAGCTCTAGCTATGCTTGATGTATCCAAAAAAATATCCTTAGATGATAAAGTAAAAAAATGGATTTCTTATTTTGATTTAAAAGACCAGTATGCTGCAAATGAAGCAACAGTAAAAGATATGCTTTGTCACAGAATTGGTTTTCAAACTTTTCAAAGTGATTTTTTAAACTGGAATTGCAATTTATCACGAACAGAACTTATTAAAGCAATGAAAACAGTTAGCCCAGTTAACCCATTCAGGTATAAATACGGCTATTGCAATTCGGCTTTCTTGGTTGCGGGTGAGGTAATAAAAGCAGCAACTGATACCAGTTGGGATGATTTTATTCAACATCGTTTTTTGAATCCTTTAAACATGACCAGAAGTTCAACCCGACATGAAAAAATTGCTACAGATAAAAATGCGGCAAAACCTTATACTATTTTAAATGATAAAATGGAGTTGCTTGAATATGCCAATATTGATAATATTGGACCTGCAGCATCTATGAATTCATGTGTTAAAGATTTAAGCAATTGGTTATTGTGTCAGTTAGATTCAGGACGATTTAATGGAAAACAAGTTATCCCTTACAAAGCAATTTCATTAACTCGAACACCTAATATGATTTCGGGTAGAGGTGGAAACCCAAATTATCCCGGGAACCATTTTAGTTTATATGGTTTAGGTTGGGGCATTAAAGATGTTGACGGAAAAGTAATGTATGAACACACTGGGGGAGCAGATGGTTTTGTTACTTCTGTTTGCGTAATACCTGAATTTAACTTAGGAATAGTGGTGCTTACCAATACTGATGTAAATACTTTGTTTCTTGCATTAAGAGAACAAATTATTCAAAGCTATTTAAATAAACCTTATCAAAATTTGAGTGAAAATTACTTTATGAGTAACTTGGAAGAAAACAAACAGCAAGTTGATGAAATTAGACAATGGAAAAAAGTTGCCGAAGAAAACAAATCTAAGTTTGAACTTAGCAGCCAGTTAGTCGGGAAATATTATAACGAAGTTTATGGTGAGATAGAAATTAAAAATGTTGGTGCTGAGCAAATTATTTATTTCTCTAAACATACTGATGCGAAAGGTAAATTGAGTTATATGGGAAATAATTTAATGTTATGTGAATACAGTTATAAAACATGGGGCATTCAAAAATTAAAGATCTATAACATTGCAAAAGAAATAAAATCAATCACCATTAAGGTTAACGATTTTGTAGATTATTTGGATTATGAATTTGTGAAAATAAAATGATTAAAGTACTACTCATAGTTTTATTTTGTGCCTTCAGCACCTTTGTTTTTGCTCAAACGGAAAGTAAAAATGAATTCAGTATTTATAATTATAAACCAACGCCTCAAGATAGATTAATTTTAGAAATTAATCATACTGGTTGGCTAGGAATGCCAAATGGATTAAAGGAAAAATCTACATCCGGAGGTGTAAATATTTTTCTTTTTTTTGATTATCCAATCAAACAAAGCAGATTCAGTCTCGCCTGGGGAATTGGTTTAAGTTCGCACAATATACATGGCCCAATTAATCTTAATCAGCAATTAGATCCTTTAACCAGAGGGGTTCAGTTTTTAGCTATTTCCAGAAGAGAAGAGCCCTACAAAAAAAACAGAATTGGTTTTAAAATAATAGAACTTCCTGTTGAATTTAGAATCAGAACTAAAACCAATTATCAGTTTAAATTAATGGCAGGTTTTAAAGTGGGTTATGTATTGCAAACCTTTAAGAAAACATTTGATCAAAATGGAAAGATTAAATATTTCGATATTTATGGTGTTAATCCATTACGTTACGGTCCAACAATTCGTTTTGGATGGGAGCAAGTTCACATTACTGCATTTTATTCATTGACTGAAGTTTTTTTGAAAAATAAAGGTCAGGCAGGTATTATACCTTTTAGTTTTGGGTTTGCTTATACGCCGCGTGTGGGAATTGGAAGATGATTAGAAAATTAAAATTAGTATCATTCTCTAAATACCTTTATTAATTATATTTTTGTCCTCCATGAATAGAATTCTAATTAAAAATATTCATCAACTTATTCAAGTTCGTGAACAAACAAACGAACCCATTAAAGGAAAAGAGCTGGATATTGTCCCGGCTATAGAAAATGCATGGTTGGCTATTGATGACGGTATAATTGCAGATTATGGCAAGATGGAAGATTTTCCGGGCATATCTGATTGGAAAGGCTTGGAAATAATTGATGCAGATGGTAAACTTATACTTCCTGCTTGGGTAGATAGTCACACACACATTGTGTATGCTGGAAGCCGTGAAGGCGAATTTGGAGATCGCATAAGAGGTTTAACCTATGAGCAAATTGCACAACGTGGAGGAGGAATTTTAAATTCTGCACAAAAATTAAAAAATGCTTCCGAAGAAGATTTAATTGAACAAGCTTTGGTTCGTTGCAACGAAATCATTTCGCAGGGA
The DNA here is from genome assembly GCA_044352985.1 of Bacteroidia bacterium. Taxonomy (GTDB): domain Bacteria; phylum Bacteroidota; class Bacteroidia; order B-17B0; family Aurantibacillaceae; genus JADJDM01. The sequence goes on along the minus strand of JBILCU010000016.1, from coordinate 6,256 downwards.
ACAGGAACAGTTGAAATTAAAAGTGGTTATGGTTTGTATCCTGATTCTGAATTAAAAATGCTGCGTGTTATACGTGAACTAAAAAAACTTACACCACTTACTATTAAATCTACATTTTTGGCAGCTCATGCTGTTCCTACTGAATTTAAACAAAATAATGTGGCTTACATTGATTTAATCATCAATGAAACTCTTCCAAAAGTTGCTGAGGAAAAACTGGCTGATTTTATAGATGTGTTTTGCGAACAAAATTATTTTACACCTGAAGAGACAATTCAAATTCTTAACGCCGGCAAAAAATACGGATTAATACCAAAGGTACATGCAGAGCAAATGAGTAATTATGGCGGTGTTTTAGCCGGTGTAAAATGCGGAGCAATAAGTGTAGATCATTTAGAATATGTTCAGCAAAATGAGATTGACGCACTACTAAATAGCAATACAATACCAACTATTTTGCCCGGTGCGGCATATTTTCTTAGTTTACCTAATCCTCCTGCAAGGCAAATGATTGATGCCGGTTTGCCACTTGCGGTTGCAAGTGATTTTAATCCGGGCTCCAGCCCAAGCGGTAATATGAATTTAATGCAATCAATTTGTTGCATACAATATAAAATGACACCCAACGAATGCCTAAATTCAGCTACTATTAATTCTTCATTTGCAATGAATGTTCAACAAGAAGTTGGAAGTATTACCATTGGAAAAAAAGCCAATTTAATCATTACTAAAAAAATGAATTCATTGGATATGATTGCCTATTCATTTGGTTCAAATCCGGTGGATAAAATGATACTTAACGGAAAAATTATTTAAAATTAAACATGAAGTCACTACTACATAATTTGAGCTTTCTTTTATTAATGATTAATTCTATTATTATTCATGCTCAAGAAATTACAATACCTGCTGATAATTCAGCAAACGCAATAACAAATAGTTCGCTTAAAAGAAAACCATTGGGTTCGTATTATGGCTATGAACGTAGCGCATTTGTTTTTACAAAAGAAGAGTTAAATCAATCTTCAGCTATTACAATACAAGGCATATCTTTTTTTTGTGATTCAATTAATTCATTAATTGCACCAACAACTTCTGTTAAGATTTATTTAAAAGCAAGTAATGATAGTTTGTTTGCTGCACCAACAATATATTCAAACGAAATTTTGAATGCTTCATTGGTGTTTAATGGAAATTTAACTGCCTCGCAGTTTTCAGAAAACAACTGGATTACCATTGGTTTCAATTCTGGTTTTGTATTACCTATTAACGCCAATTTAAAAATTTATATTGAAACCAACGCCGGAGGTGCTGGTAATGAAAGTTCCTTATCTAAAGGTTTTCGATTTAAAACAACAGGTGTCAAAAAATTTCAATATTGGCAACAGGATCAAACTGAACCAATTGGAGCTGGCACTTTAGATACACTTCGTCCGAATATTAAACTGCAATATTCAGTTGCAACTGTTTGTAATGGTATTCCAAATTCAGGAACAATTCAGTTAAATGATACTGCAGTTTGTAAAGGTGCTTTAACAAGTTGTTTTATTTCCGGGCAAAGCAATTCTTCTGGTATTAGCTATCAATGGCAACAATCTATTGATCAGCAAAGCTGGACATCTATTAATCAAAGTGGTAATGCTATTCAATTAACTATAGATACACTAACTTATTTAAGAGCAATAGTGTTTTGTAATGGTATTGATTCATCAATTACTCCAATTGTACATATAAATAATTTATTACCGGTTTATTGTTATTGTACAAATAATTTGGGAGGTAATTGTAATGGGTATTCCATAGATTCATTAAGTATTCAAAATACTACGTTTGCTATGTCTTTAACTGGTTGTGAAAATAATGCAGGCTCACATTATTCCTATTATTCTCCAATTGGTGCAGCTACGGCCACATTAACTGCCGGGCAAACTTATAGTGTGACCATTCGTCAAACAGGTAATAATTATTCATCACTTTGGATTGATTACAATCATAATGGTATTTATGAAGTTTCAGAATGGACGCGTTTAAGTATTAATTCGGTTACCAACGGAGTGCAAACCTTTTCGTTGAGCATACCTTCAACCGCTTATAATGGATTAACAGGAATGAGAGTAAGAAGCAGAAACAGTTCTTTTCCAATTACTAATACTCAATCCTGTACTAATTTTTCAAGCGGGGAAACAGAAGATTTTATGGTAAGTATTAGCGGTGGGTTATATATTGGAATTAAGGAGTCAACTGCTTATACTAATCAAGGAATTATTTTCCCTAATCCGGCCTCGGATTATTTTTATTATCAAAATACAATTATAAAAGGTGAATTGGATTTTTTAATTATTGACGCTTTAGGTAAGCATATATATAATCAAAAATCAATACATCAGGATATGAGTTTTATAAATATACAATTAAATAAAGGGTTGTATTTTGTTCTGGTAAAACAAAATTCAGCGCTATTACAAACTATAAAAATTTTTGTAGACTAAACTAAAATCTATTTTAATTCAGTATTTAGATAAACTAAAATGTCTTCAATATTTTTATTTCCGAATTGCTTATATTCATTGGTTTTGGTAAACCAGGTAACTTGACGTTTAGCATATCTTCTACTGTTTTTCTTGATTTCATCTATGGCAAAATCTAAACTTGTTTTACCATCAAAGTATTCAAACAACTCTTTATATCCAACCGTATTCAATGCGTTTAAATGTCTTAAATGAAACAGCTGTTTCGCTTCATTTAAAAGTCCTTTTTCCATCATTAAATCAACTCTATTATTAATTCGTTCATATAGAATTTGACGATCTTCATTCAATAAAATTTTAATGGGTAAGAAATTTCTTTCTTTTGATGGCGAAGTTCTTTGTTCAGAATATTTTTTTCCACTAGATAAACAAACTTCCAACGCACGTTTTAATCGTGCAGGATTTTTTTGATCAACAATCGAATAGTATTCTGGATCAAGTTGTTTTACTTTTTCTTGTAACCAGGTTAATCCAAACTGATTGTAATTGATTTCTATTTCTGATCTTAATTCAATGTTTATTTGACTTAAATTATCCATGCCGTTACAAACAGCATCAATATATAAACCTGTACCGCCACACATAATAATGTAATTATGTTTTTTGAAGTACTGATTTAAAAAATCAATCACATCTCTTTCAAAAGCACCGGCATTATAATCTTCATTTATAGAAAGATGGTCAATAAAATGATGTCTAATGCCATCCATTTCAAGAGAATCAGGTTTTGCAGTTCCAATACTTATTTCTTTATAAATTTGCCTTGAGTCGGCAGAAATAATATCGCAGTTTAATTTTTTTGCAAGTTGAATGGAAAGTGAGGTTTTACCAACTGCAGTTGGGCCTGCAATAATGATTAAATATTTATTAGAAGAATTTTGCAACACATTTTAATAATTATCATCGCCTGATTCTTCATTAAATCCGTAATCATCTTCACTACTCTCTGATTCTTCATTTTCTTCTCCTTCATTTTCTTCTTCTTCTCCTTCTTCACTTTGGGCAAAGTCTAAATCACCTTCGTTTAATCCCATGTCTTCTTCTTCGTTTGCTTTATTATATGCTTCATCTTCCAGTTCATCATCTACTAGCATATCTGCTGCAGCTCCACCTGCTAAAGCGGCAAGAATAGGGTCTTGAATGGAGGGTGTTTCTGATTGAATTAAATTTTGTTTGTATTGTTTTGGAGCATTTCCATTTGATTTAACGCAAGAAGGATACTTTGATTTTGGATTTTCTTTTTCAATTTTAATTAATTCAATCAAAAAACTCCACTGCACATTTTTATCATATAAATAAATAAAACGTTGATAAGGATGTTCGATATGACTTGCAATTTTGGTTTTCGCCATTAGTTTTGTTTCAGAATCGGCATCTTCTTCTAATAAAGTAATTTCATCATTTTTTCTCCAAAAATCATCGCTCACAAAAAATGAAGCAGCATGTTTATTGTCAAATTTTATAGATTCCTGAATACAATGATGGAAATCTAAAAAGGTTTGCGTTGATTTTATTTCAATAATTCGGTTTACTTCATCGTAATCTTCAAAACTTACTTTAAATCTATAAATAGCCATTGTACTTTTGGTTGTTTAATTTTAGAGTATTCAAATTTATTTATTTTTTAATTTAAATCTAATTTATTTTGTAGTAATAAAGGATAAAAAATACATTATTAATAAATTTTAAAAGCACTTTTAATTCAATTCAAAATTGCTTTTGCCGAAACAAATAATAAAGGTAAAAAATTATATTATTTTTTGTGAAAGTTCATTTTAACTTAAAGCAATATTAATATTGGCTATTACTTTGTGATTTCATGAGGTTGTCTTTTACTTGATTATTCAATTTAAAATAAAATGTATAATCCATCTGAAAGCGAACTCTTTTGCCATTTTTAATTGCAGGTTTCCACTTTGTTTCAGCAAGCACTCGTATTGCTTCTTCCTGGCAACCACCTCCAAGTTGTTTTAGTAAGTGAATGTTACTAACTAATCCGTTTTTTTCTACTATAAAGCCAAGTTTTACATCGCCTTCAATATTTTGTAATAATGCTTCGTGTGGATATTCTAATTCTGCAGAAATAAATTTAACTAATGAATCTTTTCCAAATTCATATTCAGCTGGTTGATCTGCTTTTAAATAAATTGTAAATGTGCTATCCTCAGGTATATTTACAAGTAAACAGGTGTGCTTTCTCTTAAGTTGTTTATTGTGTTTTTTTATACTAAATTGAATTTCAATGAAATGGTGGAATGAAATTGGCTTTTTATTTTTATGGGCCGGATGCCATTTTAATAGTTTAAATAATCGAATAGCTTCATTATTCAGTAATTCATTTTCTGATGCTTGAATGTTGAATTTAGTAATTTCTCCTAACTCGTTACATAGAAAAACAATCATTACTTTTCCTTCAATTTTTTTTTCTAAAGCTGTAGAAGGATAAATTAGTTGTTCGTTTATAAAACGAATAAATTCAGGTTTACCTCCATAATTTTCTGGTAATTGATCTACTTCGCTTTTTAAAAAAATGGGTTGTTCAATTTGTGCAAATAAGTGAATTGAGAAAATAAATAAAAAACAGAAAAAGCTTTTTTTTTTCATTACTTCACTTTTAGTTAATTAAAAAATGGTGCAATAGCATTAACAAACCATTCTGGAGGCTGGCAAGGCCGGTTAGTTTGTTTGTTAACAAAAACAAGTGTTACTTTTCCTGAATTCAGTAATTCATGATTTTCATTAAAGCATTCGTAATGAAAGGTAATTTTTATACCGGGCATTTCTTTGATGGATGTTTTTACAGTGATTTCATCATCGTAAAATGCAGGTTTTTTATAATTGATTGAAAATTCAAGAACAGGAAGAAGAATGCCTTGGTCTTCCATTTCCTTGTAGCTAAAGCCAAGTTTTCTTAATGCTTCAACACGGCCAACTTCATAGTATTCGGCATAGTTGCCATAATATACATAACCCATTCTGTCGGTTTCACCGTATCGTACCCTGATTTTTGTTTCGCTTGCTACCATAGTAAAACAAATATAAGTAATGTTGTTTAGGTTTAATAGCAATGAATTATTAATTCTAAAATAGCTTTTATTGTTTTTTTTACACGCATAAAAAATCACCTCATAATTGGGGTAGTTTTATGTTTGATGCAGGAAGCATTTTTTACAGATCCTTCCTTTGTTTAGGATGACAAGCATTGGTTTTGTCATCCCGACGAAGGAGGGAACTATTGAAGTAAAAATCATCAATCAGATCCTTCACCATGTTCAGGATGACATGTATTGGTTTTGTCATCCCGACGAAGGAGGAATCTATTGAAATAAAAAAATATTAATCAGATCCTTCACTATGTTCAGGATGACATGTAGTGGTTTTGTCATCCCGACGAAGGAGGGATCTATTGAAATAAAAAAATATTAATCAGATCCTTCACTCTGTTCAGAATGACATGTATTGGTTTTGTCATCCCGACGAAGGAGGGAACTATTGAAATAAAAAAATATTAATCAGATCCTTCACTATGTTCAGGATGACATGTAGTGGTTTTGTCATCCCGACGAAGGAGGGAACTATTGAAATAAAAAAATATTAATCAGATCCTTCACTATGTTCAGAATGACATGTAGTGGTTTTGTCATCCCGACGAAGGAGGGAACTATTGAAGTAAAAATCATTAATCAGATCCTTCACTATGTTCAGGATGACATGTAGTGGTTTTGTCA
>JBILCU010000015.1:0-73821 GCA_044352985.1 Bacteroidia bacterium | reverse complement strand
CATATGTAAGCTTCCCTTTTTTTCGGACCATTCAAAAATAGAATTTTTTACTTTAATTTGTACTCCATAGGTGTTTTATTATTTAATGATTTGTGTGGTCTATTGTAATTATAATCATACATCCACTCTTCAGAAATATTCCTTATTTCTTGTAATGATTTAAACACATAAGCATTTAGTACGTCTCTTCTAAAAGTTCCATTTAATCTCTCTATAAAAGCATTTTGCGTTGGCTCTCCTGGTTGAATAAATATTAATTGTATCTTATTATCCTTACACCACATATCTAATTTAGAGCTGATAAATTCAGGCCCATTATCTACTCGTAGCATTTTTGGTAAAGCTCTTCTTTGGGCTATTTCTTGCAAACATCTTATCACTCTTAAAGTAGGTAAAGATGTATCTGTTTCTATAGCCAAAACCTCACGATTAAAATCATCTATTACATTTAGTAATCGAACCTTTCTTCCATCCCATAAGGAGTCGCTCATAAAATCAATACTCCATACTTCATTCATTGTTGATGGCTGAAAAAGCTGCTGCTTAACTCTTGCAGGTAATCGTTTTTTTGCACGTCTTCTAATATTTAATCTCATTTGAGTGTATATTCTATATAATTTCTTATGATTTATTTTATCACCCGTCCTTCTTATGCGATGATAACTTTGCCAAAAACCAATAGTCACATGTTTTTCTACTAAATCATTTAATTGGTTTATATACTTGTTATCCTCTTTATCTACCGGACAATAGTAGAAACTACTTCTGGGAAGCCTCATTGCTTTACACGCCATACGTTCACTTATTTTATGATCTACAATTAAATAACTGACAGCTTCTCTTTTATCGCATGACGCTAAAGCTTTTTTTCAATTAAATCTTGAAGGGCATTGTTGAGTAAAGCTAATTCAGCATACATCTTTTTCAACTTTGAATTTTCTAGTTCAAGCTCCTTAACTCGTTTTAGTTCCGAGACATCCATTCCGCCATACTTAATTTTCCAGCGATAAATTGTTTTTTCTGATATGCCATTAGCTCTAGCAATATCTTGAACTTTAACTCCTTGCTCATGTTGCTTCAACATGGCAATAATTTGGCTTTCTGTAAACTGTGATTTTTTCATTGTTTATTTGCATTTAAAATTATTAAAACATTCTCGTTCGCTTACCGCCGCGAACGAGTTTTATTCTATTTTTAAATGGCCGAATTATGGGGAAGCTTACACATAGACCAAAATATATTTTAAAAACCTTTTTTTGAATAAAAGTTTCTCGTTTGGCTTAAATACCCAAATAAAATTAATTATATAAGTAAACAAAATTCCATATAGCCATGTTATTATAAAAGATATGGTATAATTAATGTCAAAAACAAAGTATAGTATATAATTAATTAAAAAAGAACTTAAAAAGTTTAAACTTCCAATAAATAGATATTTTAAAAACACAATTTAAATTCAAGTTTAATTTATACACAGAATTATGTTAAAAAGTTATTTTTTTCATAAAACTTTAAAGCCATTTATTAATTATAAGATAATTAATAAATGGAATCTATTCCCATTTTTTATCAATAATATAATTAGGCCTTTTTTTGACCTCATCGAGAATTCTCCAAATATACTCTCCCAATACACCTAACATTAACATTATTAATCCGCCTAAAATTAAAATGACTATCATAATAGGTGCCCAACCGTTAAATGGTGTTTTATGAACATAGTAAGCTAATACTATGTTAACCGCATACAAAAAACCAGTTATAGATACTATTCCACCAATTGTTGTAAGTAAACGCAAAGGTAAATAACTAACATTTAAAACGCCTGAATAAAAATTCCCGAAACGTTTCAAAAAATCATATTGAGATTTTCCGATTTTTCTTTCTAATTTATCGTAAGGAATAAATTTTGTTTTAAAGCCTGCCCACAAAATATCGTATTGATAGAAACGATTTTTTTCGGTTAAAGAATTTATTGCATTCATTGGAGCTCTGTCTAACAAAGCAAAATCAAAGCCACCGGGAGGTACATTTGGAAGAATTAATTTATAAAACAACTTTGATGTGATTTTTTTTGCGGTAGATGTTCCGTGGGAATTTCGGTAACTAATTACAATATCATTTCCGTTTTTCCATTCTTTAATCATTTTAGTGCATTGCGTTGGAGGATCTTGTAGGTCTGCCGCCATATTGATTATTACATCTCCCGTTGCGTTTTTCCACCCGGCTAATATGGCAGCCATTTGACCAAAATTTCGTGAAAAAGAAATTATTTTAACATGATTGTCTTTTTTATTAAGTGCTATTAGTTCGTCTAAAGAGCTGTCTTTTGAACCATCATTTACGAATAATAATTCATACGTATCGTTTGGAAAATGAGTGGTTAATTCATAAGTGATTTCCTCATACAATCGAGTTAAAGCGCCTTGATTTTGATATACTGCAAAACAAACAGTAATATGACTCATAAAAATTATTTTTTTGGTCCTTTTTCACACATTAAAAATATACTGCTGCATAAATCAGGATATTGTTGTCCTAATTCATAGCACCCTTCAAGATACTCTTGCGAAATTATATCAGTTTGTAATAGCCTATCCCACTGAAAATTTGCTAATGCCTTAAAGAATATTCCAGAACGATGTACTACTTTTAAACCAGCGGCTTTAGCATCTCTTTCTAATGTATCTAACGTATAGGTTATGTTGTGCCCATGCTCTTTTTCTGCGGGTGTAACTGCAGAGTTATGAGTTATTAATCCCATTTTAACAGCTATTTGACGAGATGGCGCATTTGCATTTGGACACACTAAAAAGAATCGTCCATTATCAGAGAGCCATTCATCATTAATTCTTTTTAGAATAGCTACCGGATTATCAACATGCTCTAGCACATGAGTTAATACAATGTTTTCGTATTTTGTTGGAAGAATGGCTGTTTCAAATAATGAATTAATGAATTTAACTTTTTGGCCTAAGTCCTTTTTTGCGATTTCTATAGCTTCATCCGATACTTCTACACAGGTAATATCATTAAAAAAAGGCAAAAATCTTTTTGTAAAAGCTCCTTTATGACTTCCTAGTTCTAAAAAATTTCCGTCTTTAAAAAATGGGGCAAATGATTTTATCATATATGGGTGTAAAACATCATAATCAAATGAGTATCCATATTTATGATCTTTTGCGTCTTTTAACTCTGTATTATAATCTCTTACATTTTTCATGTATAATGTTTAAATGGTTAATCCCAATATTTTGTTTTTTGTAATAAATCTTCATAATCTTTTCTAGTAATACCTACAACTATTTGATCCCAATATCTTCCTTTTCTGTAGTAATAATTTCTTCTTATACCTTCGGTCTTCCATCCTAATTTATCACAATAAAATGAAAGTGAAGTTTTATTATACTCAATTATTGAACCATCTAGTCTTTCCAAATGTAATTCATCAAAAGCATACTTCATTGTTGCCATAACAGTGTCAATCCCATATCCTTTACCTCTAATATCAACATCGCCTAATACAATTCCATGCCAAGCATGGTTGTTTTTCCAATCAATATTCATTATACTTGATATTCCAATTATAGCTGTATCTGAGACTTCAATTGCAAAACGTTGATTTAACGGGTCATTTTGTAATCCATTAAACCATTTTTTTTGATACTCGAAAGAACTAGGGAAATGAATATTCCCAATAATATCTTGAGTTTGAGGGTCATTTGCCCATTTGTGTAGAGTAATGAGGTCTGATTCCTCAATAGCTCTAAGTTTCACTTTTTTACCAAGAATATTCATAAATTACTACTTATTTAATTTAAAACTGCTAGACCAAAACCAAACCTACCAAATTCATTTCCATTATATAACATATAAGTTTTTCCATCAAGCTCAAATACATGAGGGTAATGCATATCTTTTGAATCCCAACCTATTTCGGAAAGTTTAATCCCTACATTTTCATCGTCTCTAGTCCAATTAATCAAATCATTAGAATAAGCATACCCTACTCTATACCCTCTGTCGTTGTTTCTAAAGTCTAAACCATACCTATAACTGAAATACATGTGATATTTTTCATTGTGATAGAATACATCTGGACCTGCTTGACACTCATCATCTTCTAATATGGTTGGGATTATGTTATCACCAGTTCTTTTCCAATTTAAACCATCCTCTGATATCGCTAATCTAATTTTATAAATAGACTCCGATTTGCCTGAATTATTTAATACCCATCTTTCTCCGGCAATATAATACATATAAAATTTTTTGTTAAAAAATCTAACTTTTGGTCCGCTAGCTTGAAAAGGTTCATTTAATGTTCTGCTTAATATTGGTCCTTTCCCTAATCGATGAAATGTTTCACCATCCTCGCTTACAGCAACACCAATTGCCACATCGGAAAAGATTGATACAAGACGGGTCCAACCTGCATAGTAAAAATAAATAAGATTATTGAATTTAATAACAGAACTTGGATACACACCGAATTCATCAAATGTCCCCAAGTCTCCTAATTCTAATATCGGTTTTTCTGCAACCCTAACTATTTTTGTTAAGTCTTTCCTATCAAAATCAACAAATGATGTGTAACTAACAAATTGACCATTTTCATCCCTTGGCGGTCTACAAGAAAAATACACTCTAACAAAATCATCAAAAATTAATGTAGACGTACATTGCGCGAATTCATGCATCCAAGGTCGATCTTTAATAGTTGTAGGGTCAAATGTTTGCCCTAGTTTTTTCCATTTAAACATAATTATATATTTTATATTGTAAATTCAACTAAAATACCACAGCATAACTCTGGATAATGAATGCCTAAATCACATAAAGCATCAATGTATTTTTGTTCTAAGTTTATTGAAATCATTTGAGATGTAGCTAATGGCTTTAAATAAATCCCCTCTAAACGTTTAATTGTGTATCCGTGACTAATAATTTGCTCCGTCAATGTTTGGACTGTATAATATCTTTTATGTCCGCATATTTTATCATGCTCTGATAACAATTGCATATCGGGTAAATCGCCAGCATAGTTACCTAATCGTCTATTCATAACTTCAGCATTTGGAACTGAAATAAACATTTTTCCTCCTTTTTTAAGGAATTTTTTATACTTATCTAATATTATATTTGGATCATCAACATGTTCCATGATAAATCCTAAAATTATTATATCAAATTGTTCATCAGTTTCAAATTGCTCAAAATATGATTCTTTAATTTCCGCATTACAATCAGGAAAAGCTATTTTAAAATTTTCTATAACAGCTGGGGACGCATCTATTACTAAATACTTTTGAAAAAAATTCGAAAAGAAGTTTGTTGAAATTCCATGACCTATCCCTAATTCTAAAACAGAGCTTTCTGGTTTTGAAAAATTCATAATCCTTTTCGGATACCAGTTCATTTGAATTTGGTTATCAAATTCATAAATAAACTTACCCTGATAAGCCTTAACCTGTGAGTCTAATTTATTTTGCATATTATTGGAATTTATATAAACTTAAAAAATCTTTTACTGTTGTTAAATTATTAAACATTAATACATCAATGATAGATAGAGAAGGTATAAAATTATTTTTAAATTGAGGATAGATAATGTTGTTAGCTTTTAAAAACTGAAGATTTATACCTTCATTTTTAAAATTTTCTTTATTATATAAATCCATACCCCCAATTGGATTGATATAAGTATTTGCATTTCGTGCTTTACAAAGCGCAATAACTTTTTTCTCGGCTTTTAATTGATGATCAATTTGAATGGCTGATGATATTGCAAAAGGTGTTTTTATTTCTAAATATTCATTTACTAACTTCAATGAATTAAAAATAAATTGAAATAAATTTTTGTCTTCAAACAAGAGCGCTTTTTCAATGATAGGAAATACTGTTGAAAATTGCGGTGCTTTTTTGTACGATTCCGTAATTCTATTCAATAGTTTTTTTCTTTCTATATGCCAGTCGTCGGATAAATATCGGTCTTTTACATCTAAATAGTCGGAATCTTTTTTTAAAGGCAGAGTAATGTATGCATCTGTACCATTAACTAAAATTCGATTTCGGTTTATCCATCCTTTTTTAGAAAATTGGATGTTATCATATATTACAAACTCTTTGACAGCGTTTATTAATTGAAAATAACCAATGTAAGGAAAGAAATATGGTTGCATAATAGCTATTTTCATTGACTATATCCGATCAATGATGTTACAAATCTTTTTAATGTTTTCGTGTTCTAAATCATGATATAAAGGTAGACATAACACCCTCTTAGAAATATCTTCTGAAACTGGACAATAATTATGTTCATTTAAAAAAGGTAGTTTATTTAGAGAAGGATAAAAATAACGGCGTGTACTTACACCGTTTTCACTCAACATTTCTTTTACTGCTAATAGTAATTTTTCACTCTCAAAGACTACCGGATAATAGGCATAATTATAAGTTGTGCCGTAAGGTATTTTAGGCCGGTTAATGTTTGATGATGAGAGAAGAGAGCTATAATAATCGGAATGGTTTTTTCTTGCAGCAATTAATTCATTTAATTTAGGTAGATTACATAAACCCATGGCTGCATGAAATTCAGAGTTTTTAGCATTAATTCCTTCCGTAAAGTAATCATCACCTAAATGCCCAAAAGTATGATAAAGTGTGATTTGTTTAGAAACACCAGAGTCTTTGGTTGTTACTGATCCACCTTCAATAGTATGAAATAATTTGGTTGCATGAAAGCTACAAGTGCTCGCATCTCCAAAATTTAAGATATTTACTCCATTTACTTCAACTCCAAAAGCATGCGCTGCATCATAAATAACTTTTAAGTTATACTTTGTTGCAACTTTTTCAATAGCCTCTATATCACAAGGTATACCATATACATGTGTGGCTAGTATACCTGTAGTTTTTGATGTTATAAGTTCTTCAATTTTTGAAGCATCAATACAAAAGGTTTCGGGTGATATATCACAAAAAACAGGAGTACATCCTTGCCACAATAATGAATTAGTTGTTGCAACATATGAAAAAGGTGTAGTAATTACTTCATTTTTAATATTGAGTGCTTTAATAGCTAACTGTATAGCAATTGTGCCGTTTGAAACAAATAAAAGATTATTTAGATTTAATTTTTCAATAATATCTTTTTCTAGTTTTTGAACCAAAGGCCCTCTATTTGTTAAATGATAGTTATTCCAAATACTCTCAACTAGTTTAGTGTATTCTTCGAATGGAGGCAAATATGACTTGGTAACATTAATCATTTTAAATATTGTAATACTTTTCTAGAAGTTTAAATTTCGAATTCAATTTGATAATAATTAATAATAATAACAAAGACAAAGTACTGAATATTATGCTTAGATGCAATTTAGGCGGCAAAAATTTAAATTCAATAATATGATTTCCCTTTTCATTTATAATTAATCCAATTAAACCACCATTGACTATTATTTTTTCAGCTTTTTTCCCATTAATGTATATAGACCATCCTTTATGGTTAGGAATACTTGTACATAGAATTTCTTTTTTTGAAGTTTTAATATTTAGCTCAACGGAATTTGGTATTAATTTTTTCAGTGAAATTTTATGTGTTTTTAATTCATTTGCTCTTTTAAGGAGATTGTTTTTATTTTGTGTTATACTATCATTAATAATTATAAATTTATCAAATCCAAAATTATTATTTTCTTTAACTGACGCAGCAAAATATAAATAATTTATTCGTTTATAAGGATCTATTTTTCTTAATTCATTCTCTTTTATAAGCTTTTCTTGAAAATAAAACAACGGCAAAGCCAGTTTGTTTTTTAAAACATGTATGTCTGATATTTTTGTTACCATTTCAAATATGGTAGAATCAAAATTGTTTAATGGTGTCTTGTCTAAAAAGTATTTTGCACCTGCAAGTGAACAAACTTTTGGATTACCAAGGATTTTAGATGACCATTTTAAGTCATCATTATTATTATGATCAAATAATCCATTCAACTCCAAAAATCCTAAATAACCTTTTTTTTGAAATTGACTATAACAGCCAATACCCATATAATTTTGGATAAGTGCGTCATTTAAACTTTTATGTATTGCCCCACCGCTTGAATATAACTTTACTATTCTAAATTTATCTTTATCAATTTTGTTTAAATAATTAATTACATCATTTGTAGCATCATTATATAAACTTTTGCTATTTAGTTCGTCTTTTGTCGCGCAATTTCTAATATTTAGGGTTGAATAAGATAACGAGCCTAATTCAATACATAAGGCAGATATAAACAATAATTTTATTTCAAGGATGTTTTTTTTGTATTCAATAAAATAAAATATTGCCATATAAAAAAGAATAAATAAGAAAACTTTATTCCTTATTGTTTTTTCAATTAAAACTTGTGGTAGTATTAAATCGGTAAAAAGAATTACGCTTATTATGATTGAAACGAATAGTAAAAATCTTTTGTTAAACTTTTTCTCTTTAAAAATAATTTCAAGATTATTAATGGAAATAAAAAACAAAATAAATGCAATAAAAAAACTAAATATTCTATAATAATTCAATTGAAATCCCCAAAAAGCATATCTGATATATGGAAAAGTTAAAGATAAAATAACAAGTAATATTAAAAACAAATTCATTTTTTGATGGTTATCTTTTTTAACAATCAGACTGTAGAATGGTAAAATAACTGTTGTAGCTAAGCCAATGTAAACTAGGGGTGATTCCAAATAATTTAGCCAACCCTTATAGTTGGATCCTGAACCCAGTAAATCGTTTGAGAAAAAACGACTTATTACTGATATTAATTCATCCTTTGGCAAAAAGGCAAAAGGATTGTTTTCAGATAAGCTAGTTGCTTGACTATTTAATGCAGCTCTTCCACTTGAAAAAACTAATTCAAAATAATTAAACACGAAAATGGATGCAGTAAAAAAACCAATTAAAAAAAGGAGTGTAAATAGAACCTGTTGAAATAATATTTTCTTAATTTTTTCTGAATTATATTGTCGAATAAAAAGATAAAAAGATAAGAATAAGAAAATTTGTATGCATAATATGGCATTGTAACTTGCCAAAATGAATGATGATAATACAACAAGCAATATTTTCTCTTTTTTAATGAATTTTTCTATTGAATAAATGCTTAAAGTAAAGTATAAAATTTGTGGTGTCATAAACCATCCTGATGAACCCAAAATAGCATATCCTGAAAATGATAGTGTTAGAGCACCTACAATACAAACAAAATTACTTAAACCTAAAATTTGAAGATATTTAAAGCCGAAAATAGATGTTAGAAGTATTGCTATAACTTGTGCATAAACAAGAGTAAATGGCACATTTTCTTTGCCAAATAGAATTACAATCCAGTTAAAAATATCACCGTAAAATAAATACATAGTATCGCCCATGCCAAATTGATGAGACCAAAACACAATGCCATGTTCTCTAATGTTTTCTGCTAAATAGCTAAAAAAAGGCCATGTTTCGTTAATTGAATCACTCCCAATGTCTTTAAATAATAGTACTTTCTCAAAAATCAAAAAATCCCAATACACATAAGTGGCAATGGAAACTGCTAAACCCAAAGCTAGCCAAATGGCTTTTTTTCCTAATCGATCAAAAAAATCCGGTTCGTTTTCTGTAGTTAGCTCTACTTCCTTTGGTGTTGTTTCTGCGCTTTCTTTTTCTTCAGTTTTTAAGGCAGAGTTATCAGTTGTGTCTTTATACTTCTCAATACTATTTTCAGAAGGGGTGGAGTTAACACTTGTTTCGTTTGTGTTTTCTATTGGATTTGTATTTTGTTTTTTATCTTCCATTTGGCAATGATTCAAATTTAATAAAAATGTTTGTTTAAATTATAATTTATTTATCAATTCGGGTTAAGTAATTTACGATTTTAGGATTTAAAATATTGTTATTGAAAATAATTTATCATTTCGACGATAGTAGAAATCTCAAAAACTAATTTGAGATTTCTTGTTTGATATGGATGATTTTTCAACACTCTGGACTAACAACTCAAGACTAATGACCAAAAAAATGAAACATTCAAAGAAAAACTTAACTTTGCCCACTCAAAAAAAAAGTGTTGACTTTACAAGAATACATTAATAATGATTTACTAGATTTCTCAACCGGTGAAGTACTTTTAGTAGACAAACCAATTACCTGGACATCTTTTAATGTAGTGTCAAAAATAAAACACAGTATTAAACATCATTCGTCGTTTCAAAAAGATGGGGTTAAGTTAAAGCCTAAGGTTGGTCATGCAGGTACTCTCGATCCTTTGGCAACTGGTTTATTAATTATTTGTACCGGAAAAAAAACGAAAGAAATTGAATCGTTTCAGCAACAAAAAAAAACATATACTGGTGCATTTTTTATAGGTGCAACTACTCCGTGTTACGATTTGGAAAAAGAAATTGATTTTACTTTTCCAACTGAACACATAACAAGCGATTTGATTTTAACTACTGCTCATACTTTTCTTGGTAAACAAGAACAAGTACCTCCTGTATTCTCTGCCATCTGGGTAAATGGTAAGCGTTCTTATGAACTTGCTCGTGAAGGTGTAGTAGCGGAATTGAAATCTAGAACTATTGAAATTGAAGCATTTGAAATTACTAAAATAGAATTTCCCTACGTTTCCTTTAAAATTGTTTGCAGTAAAGGCACCTACATTCGTTCCATTGCGCGTGATTTTGGATTGGCATTAAATAGCGGCGCACATTTAACTTCACTAAGAAGAGAAGCAATTGGTAGTTTTAGCGTGAAAGATGCCATAACAATTGTATAGTTTTTTTGATTTAAACTAATTTTTTTATTTTTTAGTTCAAGCAAGTGATTTAATTATTCAAACTAAATTAGGTAAGCTACTATCATGAGCTGTAGTATTAATAAGCTATCTACAAAAACATAATAATAAAACGAATGCCGTTTTTCTTGTGCAAATACAATAGCTGTAATAAGTAATAAAGTAAATAAACCATTTGTTAGATTTAAAAAGTCATTGTCATTGAGTAAATAAATTAATGAATAGTAAATAATGGCAAGAATTACAGATATGCTTTTTGTAAATTTAATTCCCAAAGTATTGGCATAAGTTTTTATACCATCTTGCATATCGCATAAGGTGTCTTTAATATCAAAGACTATACATAAAACGGATACCAATAAAAATTGAGCTATAATAAAAAACCAAGCATTATTGTTTAATAAATTTTCTTCAATGAGCGGAACAACTGTGCAAGTAATCACCCAAATTAGTCCAATTAAAAATGGTTTGAAGTAACCGTATTTTCTGAGGTTGAAAGGTTTTAGATAATACAATGTAGAAATTAATTCTGCAGAAATCATAATGATGATGGATGTCCAGCTGAGCCAATTGCACAAAAATAAAACCGCAATTAAGCATACACCCATAGCAATCATCATTTGTTTTTTATTGATCAACAGCCATTGGTAGCGTTCGCTGTTATATTGATTATGAATGAGAGAATAACCACGCTGCATGTTATACTGCAAAAAAGTAGATAGTAATACAAATAATTGATAGGAGAGTGAACGGTAGTTAAACGTAATATCAAACATTCGTTGTGTAAGTATTACCTGACATAATCCGGCAACAGAAATTAATATACTTCCATAAACAATTGTTTTTACAAATCGGTTGTTATACATGCATTAAATCTTGAAAACACTTAGTGCATTTTGGGTTGTTATTTCTGCTACTTCTTCCAGGGCTACTTGTTTTAGTGCAGCTAATTTTTCAGCTACAAGTAGTAAATACGAACTTTCATTGCGTTTGCCACGGTACGGAACCGGAGCTAAATAGGGCGAATCTGTTTCTAAAACCAAATGGTTTAAATCAATCTGTTCTACTACTTTATCAAGTCCTGAATTTTTAAATGTAAGCACCCCGCCAATACCTAATTTAAAAGTGTTGAGGTCGATAATTTTTTTGGCTTGTTCTATATTTCCGCTAAAGCAATGAAAAATGCCATTTGGTAATGTTGAGAATTTTTTTAAAACATTGTAAATTTCATCAAAGGCATCTCTGCAATGAATCACAATAGGCAAATCATATTCCAGTGCCCAATGAATTTGAGTTTCAAAACAATGTAGCTGTTCATTTATGAAAGTTTTATCCCAATATAAATCAATGCCAATTTCACCAACTGCAATAAAGTTTCTTTTCTCTAACCATGATTTTACAATAGCCAATTCTTTTTCAAAATCATGATTTACCGAGCAGGGATGTAATCCCATCATAGCAAAGCAGTTTTCAGGGTAATCTGCCTCCAATTGTAGCATTCTTAAAATGCTTTCAGAATCTACGTTTGGTAAAAATAATTTATTTATGCCTTGTGTTATACATTTTTCAACGGATAGTTTTCTGTCGGCATCAAATTCTTCGGCATATAAATGCGTATGTGTGTCAATAAATTGCATCATGTAAAGATAGTTAATCAGAACTATAAGTGTTTAATTTTACTTTAAACTAAATCATTTATTAGACATTAAATTTGATTAAAAAATTTTTACTATTTCAGTTTGACCGTAATAGTGCTTCTTGTTTTTCGTTTTTATATTGTGTACTTTCTTTTACTTGATTAGGGCAAATGTGCTGTACACATTTGAGCCAGGTTGTGCGTGAGCAGTATCAAAGAAAAATCAAGAAATTGCCAAGGCAATCGCAATAAATTGCGAACGTCAATCAAAAGCTAAAATCTCTCCAAGGATTTAACATTTCTTTACGCTTTTGTTCTCCTTTGCTGCGCCAATTTCAATATTCTAAAAACTAAATCATTAATGATTTAAAAAAAGTGATTATTAATTGATTATCCTCTATGAAAATAGTTAAATCATAAAAGTAATTGCAGTACTTAAAAAAATTGAATTTAATTATATTCAGTTACTTAAACTATTGAATAAATTTGTGGTACATGAATGAAAGTAAAAGCATTACGCACTTAACCCAACTTAAAAAATTATTATCCATTGAACAAGAAGAGGATTACAGATTGTTTAAAGAAGAATTTTTGCGAGCAGACATCAATAAGCGAAGAGAAAACGGGTTTACATGGTATCCAATAGTTATTAATTCAGAAGAACCTTCCGGTAGCAAACATGTAATGATTGAGCTTGAGCGTACAACCTATTTGGATAAATCGCATCAGTTTGGTGCGGGGAAAAATGTATCGTTGTTTAGTAATAAAAATAACGAGTTGATTGAGATTGGTGGTACCATTAAAAGTGTTTACCGCAATTCAATTAAATTGATTGTAAACGCCGATGAATTGCCCGATTGGGTATATGATGGCAAACTTGGTTTAAATCTTCAGTTTGATTCAACCAGTTATCAGGAAATGTTTTTTGCATTGGAAAAATTGATAAAAGCAAAAGATAATCGGGTAGAGGAGTTGAGAGAAATGATTTACGGTAACGAGCAAGCAAACTTTTTCCCAAAGGATGATAACATTATTTTACCTCATTTAAATTTATCACAAAATAGGGCAGTAAGGCATGTACTTGCAGCAAAAGATATAGCAATCATTCATGGTCCGCCGGGCACGGGTAAAACTACAACATTGGTGCAGGCAATAAGATTAACTACTCAAACAGAGAAGCAAGTGTTGGTTTGCGCTCCAACCAATACTGCAGTTGATTTATTAACCGAAAAATTATTGGAAGAAGGTATTCTTGTGTTACGAATTGGTCATCCTGCAAGGGTTTCAGATGATTTATTAAAGACAACCATCGATGGCAAAATAATAAATAGTTCGTATTATAAAGACATTAAATCGCTTCGTAAAACTGCTGAGGAATATTTTAAAATGGCAAGCAAATACAAACGTACTTTTGGTAAGGAAGAAGCAGAACAAAGAAGCATGTATTACAACGAAGCCAAACGTTGCGTGAAAGAAGCTGATTTATTAGAAGATTACATTATTGATGAAGCATTGAATACTGCTCAGGTAATAACATGTACGCCAGTTAATGCATCTTCTAAATTTTTAAGATATAAAAAATTTTCTACTTTATTTTTTGATGAAGCATCACAAGCTTTAGATCCAATGCTATGGATACCATTATTAAAAAGTAACCGAATCATTTTAGCAGGAGATCATTTTCAATTACCTCCGGTTGTTAAAAGTAGAGAGGCCGAACAAGGTGGATTAAAACAAACGGTTCTTGATAGAATGATGAAGCAAACTGAACTTTCTGTGTTGCTAACTATTCAGTACAGAATGCACAATGCTATCATGCATTTTTCGAACAAAGTTTTTTACAATAATGAATTAAGTGCCGATGTAAGTGTAAAAGAAACTTCTATCCTTTCAGATGAAAACGTGCCTTTATTATATAAAGCTATTCAGTTTATTGATACAGCGGGCTGCGGTTTTGAAGAGCTCCAAAATCAGGAAACGTTGAGTTTGTATAATCCACCCGAGGCAAATTTAATTTGGAAACATTTACAAATTATGATAAATGAATGCCAACAACATTCAATAAATTTGGAATCATTAAGTATTGGAATTATTGCACCGTATAAAAGTCAGATTGAAACATTGCACGAACAATTTCATGAAATAGAACTCCCAACTAGTATTAAAAACAATTGCTCTATTAAAACCATAGATGGTTTTCAAGGTGAAGAACGAGATGTTATTTATATCAGTTTTGTTCGTTCAAACGATAAAGGTGAAATAGGATTTTTATCTGATATCAGAAGAACCAACGTAGCTCTTACTCGCGCTCGTAAAAAGCTAGTAATGATAGGTGATTCCGCAACACTTGCCAATCATACATTTTACAAAGAGTTAATTGATTATTGCGAGGAGCAAGGTTGTTATACCTCTGCTTGGGAGTTCAATTTTGACTAATTTTTCATGAAATTAATTGATCAGTATGCTTCCAAAAAATAATTTTTTGGACTATAGGTAATCAAAAGTTACTCTTTAAAAGTATAAAATTACAACTTCCCTTCCTTCAATACATCTACAATAGCCGGATCGAGTAGGGTAGAAATGTCGCCTAAATTAGTTGTATCGCCTTCAGCAATTTTCCTTAAAATTCTGCGCATGATTTTTCCACTTCGGGTTTTTGGTAAGCCCGGCACAAACTGAATTTTATCGGGTTTGGCAATAGCGCCAATAAGTTTAGTTACGGTTTGGGCTATTTCTAATTTTGCTTTTGCTTCATCTTCAGGGTTTCGTTCATAAATTACATAAGCATAAATTCCTTGGCCTTTTACCTCATGAGGAAACCCAACTACGGCGCTTTCTATAACTGATGGATGCATATTGATGGCGTTTTCTACTTCTGCAGTCCCAATTCGGTGACCACTAACATTTAATACATCATCTACTCGTCCTGTTATTCTATAGTTTCCATCTTGGTCTCTTAGGCAGCCATCACCGGTAAAATATTTTCCTTCATAAGAGGAGAAATAAGTTTGTTGGCAACGTTCATGATCGTTATAAGTTGTTCTAATCATTCCCGGCCATGGAAATTTGATGCATAAATTGCCGGTTATATTATTTTCTAAAATTTCATTTCCTTTTTCATCCATTAAGCAAGGCTGCACTCCTGGTAATGGCAGCGTTGCAAAGGCAGGTTTAGCAGGTGTAACACCAGCTAAATTCGAAATCATGATGCCGCCGGTTTCGGTTTGCCACCAGGTATCTACCACCGGACAGTTTTCTTTTCCTATATTTTTGTAATACCACTGCCAGGCTTCCTCATTAATAGGTTCTCCTACTGAACCTAAAACTTTTAATGAATTTAATTTTTTATCTTCAATTGGTTCGATTCCAAAGCCCATCAAACTTCTTATTGCGGTTGGCGCAGTATATAAAATAGTTGCCTGGTGCTTGTCTACAATGTCCCAAAATCTACCGGCATCAGGCCAAGTTGGTATGCCTTCAAACAACAATGTTGTACCGCCCGCGCTAAGCGGTCCATAAATAATGTAACTGTGTCCGGTTATCCATCCAATATCTGCTGTGCAAAAATGAACTTGTCCCGGCTGATATTGAAATACATTTACAAATGTATAGTTTGCCCAAATCATGTAACCGGCTGTTGTGTGTACCACACCTTTTGGTTTCCCTGTGGAACCAGAGGTGTAAAGAATAAATAATAGGTCTTCTGCATCCATTTCCTCAGCAAAGCAAAAGGGATTGCCTTGCAATTCAACTTTTTTAATTTCGTCTTCCCACCAAGCATCGCGATCAGCTTGCATAATAACATTGCAATTGGTGCGTTTTGCAACGATTACTTTTTTTACTGTGGAGTTATTTTGTAATGCATCATCAATTACACTTTTTAGCGGAATGTCTTTTGCACCTCTAAATGCGCCATCGCAGGTAATAATAAATGTTGAACTTGCATCATCTAAACGATCTGAAATGGCTTGAGCTGAAAATCCACCGAAAATTACAGAATGTATTGCACCTATGCGTGCACAAGCCAAAACTGCAATTGCCAATTCAGGAATCATGCCCATGTAAATGCATACACGATCGCCTTTTTTTACTCCATTATTTTTTAGTACGTTGGCAAACTGCATCACTTTAAAATGCAATTCTTCATAAGTTATTATTTGGTTTTTTTCATTAGGGTTATTCGGTTCCCAAATAATAGCTGGTGTTGCGGCATTTTCTTTTAAATGTCTGTCTAAACAATTTTCAGTGATATTTAGTTTTCCGCCTTTAAACCAATTTACATTAAAGTTATTAAAATCCCAATCAAGAACAGTATCCCATTTTTTTTTCCAAACAAAATGTTGTGCTATTTCCTCCCAAAATTGTTCGGATTGATTAACGCTTTTAGCATACTGTTCGTGATAGTTTTCAATAGAATGAATTTGATAGGGATAGTTCTTCATCACAATAAATTTTATTTCTGAAAATTAGAAAAAAAGGAATAGAAAGTAAAGTAATTGCGTTAAAGCTTTAGCGAATTAGTTGTTTTTCTAACTATTGCTTTATTAAGTTGTATTTCAAACAACCATGTTGAATCAAAAATTTGAGGCAAGTACCTTTCGTATAAATGCATTCTTGCATTTGTGTTTTTACCATTTTCATCGGGTTCATCAATTGCACTAAACTCAAATGTGTTTATTTTAGGATGTTCACTCATAAAATACCTTACTATTTCAGCAATTGTGCGCATTACCCCAAAAACTTCACCGCGGTTAGTTGTTGAATATTCTTCTCCTTCAAACTCTTCATTTACAACTCCAAAAACAATGGTAGCATGTAATATATTATCCTGAAATCTTCCAAAACGTACCTCGTAGCGCAAACCTGATGGTGTATTAAAATAAAACACACTGGCAGATTTTATGGCCGGATATTCAATGGGATATATATCTTTTGAAGACAAAAGAAAGTAATTAATTTTTGCTGAATTTTGACTTTAAAAATCCAAACAAAATGGGTAAGATTGAAATACCAACAATACTAAAAACTACTTTTTCATAGTTTTTTTGTATCCATGGATAGGAACCTAAAAAATAACCGGCAAGAGTTAACGAACTCACCCATACAATTCCTCCAATAACACAAAATGTGATGTATTTTTTATAGTTCATGTTTCCCATACCTGCGGCAAAAGGTGCAAAAGTTCTAACTATAGGAACAAAGCGTGCCATGATGATGGTTTTACCTCCATGTTTTTCGTAAAACAATTGTGTTTTTTGAAGGTATTCTTTTTTAATGATTTTATTCAGGAATTTAATCTCAAATATTTTTACGCCTAATTTTTTTCCTATAATATAATTTACATTGTCGCCAAGAACAGCAGCAATCACAAGTAGTACAATCATTAAAAAAGGATTTAAAACCTGAGGATAGATTGCAGCAAACATGCCGGAAGTAAAGAGTAAAGAGTCACCAGGCAAAAAAGGAGTTGCCACCAATCCTGTTTCACAGAAAACAATTAAACAGATTAAAAAATAGGTTAGTGTACCATGATTTTCAATAAAACATTGAATAAAACATTTGGTTTTTAATAAAATATCTAAAAACCATAATGTAGAACAATCGCAAGATGCCATGAATTAAGAAGGGTTTAATGTAGAATCGATTTCGCTAGCCCAAGCCATTATGCCGCCTTTTAAATTTATTAAGTTGGTATAACCAAAATTTTGTTCAAGCGCACCAATAACTGTTGCCGAACGTTTTCCGCTTCTGCAATGAATAACTACTGTTTTGTCTTTTGGAACTTCATTTACGCGTTCCATAATATCACCCATCGGAATTAAAACAGCACCAATGTTTGCTGCTTCAAACTCATATTCTTCTCTTACATCAATTAACGTGAAATCTTCTTTAGCATCCATCATTGCTTTTAATTCCTGTACATTTATTTCTTTCATAGCTTAGCTGATATGTAATTTGTAATTTTGTGCAAACTTACCAAAAAGCTGTGAATAATTAGCGATATCAATTTGAATTATACGATTATGATTTAGTTGTAATTAAGGTTTTATTGATATTTTTGCCTTTTATCAAAAACTGATAAATAAATCAATTGATTATTTGTTCATATTTATATGGAAAACAAATTTGATGAGGAATCCGAAAAACAAGAGAATAAAAAATCATCGACTTTTTTTATTTTCTTAACCG
The DNA here is from genome assembly GCA_044352985.1 of Bacteroidia bacterium. Classification (GTDB taxonomy): domain Bacteria; phylum Bacteroidota; class Bacteroidia; order B-17B0; family Aurantibacillaceae; genus JADJDM01. Next base: position 55,173 of record JBILCU010000015.1, on the reverse strand, counting down.
GTGCTTGTTTCGTTTTTTCTATAGCAATTGTATACATTTATTCTTACTCACCTTTGCCTTTAAAAATTGCAGGAGTAGAACTTAAAAAGCTAACTAAGGAAAATGAAACTGATAACTTTAATTTAACTACTACTTCAGATAAAATAAAATTAAATAATTCATCAGATTCAATTACTCTTTCCAATAGCGCATCTTTGATTATAGATTCCATAAATGCACAACAACAATTTTCTAACGATACATTTGTTGTGGTTCATAAACCAACTAATGTTTACAAAGATTCAACTAAACATCGCGTTATGATTATGGGTGATTCGGAATGTGGAGGCTTGTGTTATCAGTTGAATAAATATTGCATTGAAAATAACCACGATTTGGTTGCTACTTTGGTTTGGAACTCGGCCACCATTTTTAATTTCGGTTATGCTGACACTGTTACTAAATTAATTAAAAAATTTCAGCCCAGTTACTTGTTTTTTGTGGTTGGCTTAAATGAATTACATGCTAAAGATTTAAACCGAAGAAAAGAAGCTTCAATGAATATGTTGGCAAAAATTAAACACATTCCATATACTTGGATTGGACCTGCCAATTATATTGACGATAAAGGAATCAATAATGTGTTTCAATCAATTGCCGATTCAGGAAGTTTTTTTCTTACCAAAGGCATGAATTTGCCAAAAGGAACGGATGGCAGGCATCCGAGCAGTGTTGGCTATCAATTATGGATGGATAGTATAGCCAATTGGATGAATGAAAAAGCAAGGTATAAAATTGCCATGGCTCGTCCAACCAAAAAAAATTATCCGTTTAAATCTAAAATGTTGGTTCTTAACGCTGCAAAATACCGTGGATACTAACTGGATAAATCAACTTATTAATGATACTTTTAGTACGCATGCACTGAAAGGTTTCTTTAACTATTCGTTAAAAGAACCCTGGTTTTTTACCGAATTAAGTTTTTTGTTTGTATTTGGAATTTTTTTATTGTTTTATGCTGCTTTTGTAAAACATCATTTCTGGAAAAAAATATATGTAATCGCATTTAGTGTTTTTTTCTACTACAAATCAAGTGGACCTTTTTTATCACTTTTTGTATTGATGATTTTAAGTGATTATTATTTTGCTGCATTAATTCATAAAAAAGAAGGTTGGCGAAAAAAATTATTCCTTTGGATTTCTTTAACCTATAGTCTATCATTTCTACTGTATTTCAAGTATGCTAATTTTTTCATCCAAAATTTTAATGAATTATTAGGTACTCATTTTAGTGAGCATAATTTGTTTTTGCCAATTGGAATTTCATTCTACACCTTTCAATCTGTAAGTTATATTGTAGATGTATATCGTAAAGAAATAGAGCCTTCAAAAAACTTAAGTGATTATGCTTTTTACATGACTTTTCTGCCTCATTTAGTGGCTGGACCAATTGTAAGAGCTAAAGATTTTTTACCACAAGTTCAAAGCCCGCAACTATTAAACGCGCCACTTTACAAAGAAGCGCTATTGAGGGTAATGATTGGGTTATTGAAAAAATTATTTATAGCCGATTATTTAGGTAAGTATGTTGATATGGTTCATGAGTCTCCTGAAATTTATTCAGGTGCTGAAAATTTGATTTCGATGTATGCCTATAGTTTTCAAATTTATTTTGATTTTTCAGGCTATTCTGATATTGCTATTGGTATTGCTTTGATATTAGGCTATCGGTTGAAAGAGAATTTTGAAAACCCTTATCAATCTTCTAATATCTCTGATTTTTGGAGGAAGTGGCACATATCATTAAGTAATTGGCTACGCGATTACATATACATTCCATTAGGTGGGAATAGAAAAGGCATCTTTTTTATGTATGTTTTTTTATTTGTAACCATGTTGATTGGTGGTTTTTGGCATGGTGCCGACTGGCGTTTTGTGTTTTGGGGTGTGGCTCATGGTCTGGCATTAATCATTCATAAAATGTGGTTGAAGTGGTTCTCGAATAAAAACACACAGCCAGTTTTTTCATTTTTAGGATTACTGCTTACATTTCATTTTGTAGCGCTTTGTTGGATATTTTTCCGTGCTAATTCTTTTGATTCAGCATTTCAAAGCATCACTAAAATCGTTTCTAATTTCACATTTTACGACTTGCCAGGATTTTGGTTTGCACGAAGCGAATATTGCGTATTACTTTTAGTAGCAATTGCAATTGTATTTACACCCTATTTGTGGAAAGAAAAATTGATGCAGTATTTGCAAAAAATCCCACTTGTATTTTGGATGTTTTTATTACTGATTGTTTTTCAATTAATCATTCAGTTTAAAGATGAAATTGTTCAGCCATTTATTTATTTCCAATTTTAATGAAACTATTTTTATCCCTATTTTTTATTCTGCTTTTTAAAATTGGATGTGCTGTTGGTGCTCCGGATGATTCAGTCATTTACACCTGTCCAAAAGCATTACCAATAAATAAAAATTTGAAATTAGCTTTGGATAAACTGTATGCTATTAAAAATAATACATCAGAGCAAAATAAAATCTTTACTGTTTTGCATATTGGCGACAGTCATGTGCAAGGAGATTTTTTTAGTGGAGAAATACGCCGCCAGCTGCAATCTTATTTTGGGTTTGCTGGTATTGGTGCAATTTTTCCATATTCTTTAGCAAAAAGTTACGGACCAAGAGGTTCAGTAGCTAAAACAGAAGGCAAATGGGAATCGTACAAAATTTTATCACCTCGTGCTGATTTAAAACTTGGAATTTTGGGTTATGGACTAACTACATCAAAAGAAAAATCAGTTATTCAATTTAGCATTCAGGAAAAATTTCCTATGACAGAATTTACTGAATTCCAAATCTGGCATACCAATGACTCAACAACTTTCGAATTTGAAATGAACAAAGAATTTCAATTGACAAATCAACAAAAATTTGAAAGCGGATGGGCTGTAAGTTCTTTTAAAAGTGCTATTCCGCAAACTCAATTCAAACTCGAAACAAAATCATCACATCAACAACAAAAACATTTTGAGTTTTTAGGATGTGAATTATTACCAGCAAATAAAGCAGGAATTAATTACCATCACTTGGGTGTTGTAGGAGCTCAGTTTACACATTTTATCAAGTCTGCAAATTTTAACTTAGAACAAATGGCTTTTTTAAAACCTGATTTAATTATTTTTTCATTTGGCACAAACGAGGCATACGATAATAGTTTTGATTCGCTTACTTATTTTAATACTGTTTCAGAGTTTATTAAAGTAATGATAGAGAAAATGCCTGAGGTAGCAATTATTTTTACAACTGCACCGGATACAAGAAGTGTAGGCAGAACACCTCCTCACCAGACAACAGTAAATAATCAATTAAAAAAAATAGCTCAACAATTTGAATTAAATGTATTTGATTTAAATGCAGAGATGGGTGGCTGGGGTTCACTTTATAAATGGCATAAAAATGATTTAACCTTAAAAGATAAATTACATTTTAAACAACCAGGTTATGCTTTGCAAGGCAGATTATTTACTTATTCTTTGCTTGCAACCTACAATCAATTGTTTGATAAAGAACAATTACCTCTCATTTCATTAAAAGATACAATTACGAGTTATATGCAGAGGATTTTAATTGAAAAAGTGGAAAAAGATACATTTCATGTTGCGCCCGTAATTTCTGATACCTCAATTACAACTAGCAATATAAATGTTCCGGAAATTAAAACGAAAGAAACTGTTGAAACTACTGCTGAATCAAATAAAACGCACATTGTTAAAAAAGGCGAAAGCATTTACATTGTTGGAAAAAAATATAAAATCAATTACAAGATTATTTTAAAAGCAAACAGCCTCACTGAAAAATCAGTTATTCGTCCAGGAATGAAACTCATCATTCCGAAAAATAAATAGTCAGCTTAAAAAACATACACGCTTAACTTTTAAAGTATTATTTATCGATTAATTCAATGAAATTGGCGAAGCAAAGACAAATAAAAGCGTTAAAAAATGTTGAAGCCTTGGAAACATTTTAGCTTTAATTTGTCGGTCGCAATTTATTGCTATTGCCTTGGCAATTTCTTGATTTTTCTTTGTTACTTTCTTTTGATCAAGCAAAAGAAAGTATTTTGAAAGATTGATTGCAAATTTTTCAACTTATTTTTATAGCAAATATCCATTTCTTTATCTTTAAATATTAATCAATTGAAAAACAATATTTTTTAAATTTGATAAGACACCATTTAAAAGCAAATACAAATTTTATGCATTCACTTATATCATTTCTACTTTTTCTTCTTTTTCAATTAAGCTTTTTATTTTCTTTTTCAAGCACTATTTTAATCAATAAAGATCCCGAATACAAAAAACTCTGGAAGACTACGGATTCACTAGTTGAAAAAGGATTAACCAAATCAGCTTTAGAGGTTGTAAGTAACATTTATTCAATTGCTGTAAAAGAAGTTAATGCACCACAGTTGGTAAAAACAGTTATGTATAAAGTAAAATTGACTTCTCAACTGGAAGAATCATTTTTAGAGAAATCCATTGCTGACTTAAACCTGGAAATTAAACAATCCAAATTTCCGGCAACACCACTTTTACAAAGTATCACTGCATCATTGTATTGGCAATATTATCAAAACAACCGTTGGAAAATTTTAGAAAGAAACAATGAAATTGATGGGAAAGCCAATGATATAAGCACCTGGAACAGAAAACAACTAATGAGTGCTTGTTTGACTCACTATTTAAAATCATTAGAGAGTGCAGAACAATCTAAAAAATTAAAAATAGAAGTGTATGATGATATTATTATAAAAGGTTCAGTTGCAGGAAGAAAATTAAGGCCTACGCTCTTTGATTTTTTAGCGCATCAGGCAATTGCTTTTTTCACAGGTGCTGAAGCATCTTGGGAAAACGATGATTTAGAATTTGATTTTAATCGAAAAGAACTTTTTTTACCCGCATCAAATTTCATGACTACTAATTTATTTGTTAGTTCTGATTCATTGAATATTCAGATTGTTACTTTAAGATTAATATTTGAGCTCATGCAGTTTCATGCAGTAGATAATTCACTTGATGCATTTATTGAAAATGATTTGTTACGATTGGATTACATTTATTCACGTTGTGGTTTGGAGTTAAAAGATAGTTTATACAAATCATCACTTGAACATATTCAACAACAATATAGCAAAAATGAAATTGCGCAGGAAGCAGGAATTCGTATAGCAAAATTACACCTTAAAAAAAGTGATTGGTACAAGCCATTAATAAGCGATGAATATAAATGGGAGAAAAAAAATGCACTCGCTATTTTAGAAAAAATTGTTGTGAAATATCCGGGTTCTTATGCTGCTCAATTAGCAATGCCAATGATGGATGAAATTAAAAAATCTGAATACAGTATAGTTGCAGAAGAAGTAAATGAACCAGGTAAACCTGCAAGAATGCTGGTAACTCATAAAAATACAAAACAATTGTTTTTCAGAATTATTAAATTGGATGTTGATGTTAATAAAGATAAAACACAGCAACTATCCGGTGAAAAATTAATTCAGTTTTATCTTGGTCAAACGCCAAATGTTTTTTTTAATCAATCATTACCTAATGAAAATGATTTTAATTCTCATCGCGTAGAACTTAAAATTCCTGCGCTAGAATTTGGTAACTATGTATTAATTGCTTCACCCGATCCAAATTTTGATTACAGTAAAAATAATATCGCTTATTGCAATCTGGCTTATAGCAACATTGCTTACATGCAACGCAACGATCAGTCGGGAACTATTCATTTCAATATGATTCATCGTTTCAATGGCAAGCCATTAAATGGTATTACTGCAGAAGCATATAAACAAAACTATGATTACACAAGTAGAAAATACATCCGTGAAAAAATAGGAAATTTTAAATCCGATAAAAATGCAATGATTTCTATTCCGCTTCCGGAGAATCAAAATTATTCCACTTCGTATTATGTAAAGTTCATCAGTGGTAATGATGTATATGCGCCTGAACAATCGTTTTATTCTTACCGGATAGATGACTCACCAAAGGGAATTAGTAGATCACATTTTTTTACTGACAGAAAAATTTATCGTCCCGGACAAACTGTTTATTTTAAAGTCGTTCGCACCACAGGCAATGATTCAACAAGTAAAGTGGTATCGTATGCGCCTGTTCAATTGCAATTAAAAGATGTAAATTATCAGGTGTTACACAATGCGATTTTAAAAACAAATGAGTTTGGTTCTGCATCGGGTTCGTTTGTTTTACCTGCAAACGGATTAAATGGAATGTATAGTTTAGGAGATGGCTTTGGTGAAACTTACATCAATGTGGAAGAATACAAACGTCCGAAATTTGAAGTAAAGTTTGATGACGTAAAAAATGCCTATCAACTAAACGATGAAATTAAACTTTCGGCCAAAGCCATAGCTTTTGCTGGTTATCCAATACAAAATGCAAAAGTGAAATATAAGGTAAGTCGTTCAATTCAGTTTCCATATTGGCAATACCGTTTTTGTGGAGATTCATTCTGGAAAGAACAAAAACAGATAGCAGAGGGAATTGCTGTAACAAATAATGAGGGTGAATTTATAATTCCTTTTCAATCGATAGCGCCATTAAACATGCCCAGAAAGGCAACTCCAAATTATGTGTTTACTGTGAATGCAGATGTTACCGATGAAAACGGTGAAACACATAGTGCTAGTTTTAATGTGTCTTTAAATCATCAATCATTGCAAATTCAAATTCATGTTGCCGATGAAATCAATAAAGATGAAATTGATTCATTAAAAATTTATGTGAAAAATAATTTCGGAATTGAGCAACAAGTTAGCGGAAGTATTCAGCTATATTCTTTGCAACAAACCAATAAAGCTTTTCGTGTGCGTGTGTGGGAACAACCCGATCAATACTTGATGAAAAAAGAAGAATATTATTCCTTGTTTCCTTTTGATTTGTATGAAGATGAAACCAATAAATTCAACTGGAAGAAAGATAAATTAATTCACACATTTAATTTTAATACTGCAGTTTCATATTCCATTGATTGGAAAAAACAACTTACACAATTGAATCCTGGAATTTACCTTTTGGAAGTACTTATGAAGGATGCAAGGGGAAATGAGGTAACTGAAAAGAAATACATTACTGTTTATTCTCTTAATGCAAAATCACAATCTGATTTTTCCATCAATTGGTTTAAATCGGGTAAACAAGAAATTGAGCCGGGAGAAAAATTCACTTATATTCAATTTTCTTCATTGCCCGAAACAAATTATTTGTTTGAAATTGAACACAACCAAAAAATTATTTTTTCTGAATACAGAAAAACTTCGTTTGAAAAATTGTCTATTCCAGTAATAGAAAATTACCGAGGTAACTTTTCCATTCACATAAATTTTATTAGAAATAATCGTTTTTATTCCAATACACAATTGATTTCTGTTCCTTATTCAAATAAGGAATTAAAGATTAAATTGGAAACATTCCGCAACAAGTTAAAACCAGGTCAAAAAGAAGAATGGAAAGTGAATGTTACATCACCAACTAAAAAAATTTATCCTACTGAACTCCTTGTATCCATGTATGACGCCTCTTTGGATGCCTTTGCGCCAAATAATTGGTCGTTTGATGTTTTTGAAAAAGAGTATACTCGCTTGCCTTTGAGCAGCAATGCAGGTAATGAAAAATACTGTTATTATTTTACAAAACAAAATGGAAATCAACAACCATTTAAAGAACGAACATTTGATAAACTAAATTCATTTGGATACTACGGATTTGATATGTATATGAATGAACTCACTTTTGATGCGGTAGAAGATGATGGAGAAATTAAAACTGTGGCGCTTGAAGAAAAACAATTTGCTCCGCAATTAAAAAGTGCAGCCAATTCAAAAGATAAAATGGCAAAAGCAGAAGATCTTAGAAAAGATATATCGTCAGATAACAAACCAAGAATAAATTTTAATGAAACAGCATTTTTTTATCCGCAGTTAAAAACAGATGTTAACGGAACTATTAGTTTTTCTTTCACTGCTCCTGAATCGCTTACCAAATGGAAGATGCAGGCATTGGCGCATACGAGTGATTTAAAATCAAAACTCATCACCGAAGAAATCATTACACAAAAAGAGTTGATGATAGAAGCAAATGCCCCGCGCTTTTTCCGTGAAAATGATGAAATGGAGTTCACTGCTAAGATTGTAAATTTAAGTGCTACTGATTGCAAAGGAACTGCAAAACTTTTACTGAAAGATGCATTGAATTCAACTGCTGATTTTTTTAAATTAATTACTTCTACTAAAGAAATTTCATTCAGTGTTCCTAAAAACCAAAGCACTGTAGTTAGTTGGAAAATAGCTATTCCAAAAGGATTACAAGCCATAACATACAATGTTAGCGCTGCATGCTCTGATTTTTCTGATGCAGAAGAAAATACCATTCCGGTTTTATCTAATAAACAATTGGTGACGGAAAGCATGCCTGTTTTTGTAAATGGAAATAAGGAAAAAGAAATGAAGTTTGAAAAATTAATCAGTCAAAACAACGCTTCAACTACTCTGCAAAATCACCGTTTAACTTTTGAATTTACATCGCAGCCATTGTGGTATGCCATTCAGGCATTACCATCTTTAATGGAATTATCTAACGAATGCAGTGAGCAGTTATTCAGCAGGTATTATGCAAACAGCATTGCATTTAGCATCATCAATTCCAATCCCAAAATCAAACAAGTTATTGAGCAATGGAAATTGTTGAGTCCTGAATCCTTCAATTCAAATCTGCAAAAAAATCAGGAATTAAAATCGGTATTGCTGCAAGAAACTCCCTGGATGCTGGATGCAAATGACGAGCAGGAAAACAAAAAACGTTTGGCTTTATATTTCGATGCCAATACCATGAATCAGGAATTAAAAACTACCATACAAAAATTATCAGGTATGCAATTAACAAACGGTTCTTGGCCATGGTTTAATGGTGGCTTTGAAGACAGATACATGACGCAATTGATTGTTTCAGGTTTAGGGCATTTGAATCAGCTGGGCATTTCTTCTCTTCGCTTTGATCAATCGGCATGGCAAATGTTACAACACGCAATCAACTACATGGATGAGCGTTTAATTGAAGATTTTGAAAACATCAAAAAAGCCGATAAGGACTGGAAAAAGAACAATCATTTAAGTTCAGATATAATACAGTATTTATATGCAAGAAGTTTTTTCAAAGACATTAAATACATCAATAATTCAACTAATGCACTTGCATACTTTAAAGAACAAAGCAACGTATATTGGTTAAAAAACAATCGTTACTTGCAAGCCATGATAGCTCTTACTGCTAATCAAAACAACGATCAACAATTGGCAAAGGACATTCTCAAATCCTTAAAAGAAAATTCATTACGTAATGATGAAATGGGAATTTATTGGAAAGAGCAATATGAAGATTACCAATGGAACGAATCAGTAATAGAAATGCAGGCATTGATGGTTGAATTATTTACTGAAATGAAAGAAGATAAAACAAACATAAACGAATTGCGTAAGTTTTTATTAAAAAGCAAACAAACACAAAACTGGAAAACTTCACGGGCAACAGCTGACGCAGTTTATGCCTTATTGTTGAACAATCAAAATGAATTAACTGACGTATCGCTAGTAGAACTGCAGCTTGGTGATGAAAAATTAACGAAGGATGTAAAAGCAGAAGCAGGCACCGGATATTTTAAAAAAGTTTGGAATACTTCCGAAATAAAACCTGAATTAGGAAAGTTAAAAATAAAGAGAAAAGGCAATGGGTTTTCCTGGGGTGCTTTACATTGGCAGTATTTGGAAGATATGAATAAAGTTACTGCACACAGTGGCCAATTAAGTGTGGTTAAAACTTGTTTTGTGGAACAAAAAAATAATAGCTTCGGAAAAAAATTAGAGCAGCTAAATAACAGCACAGTGTTAAAACTCGGCGATAAAGTTGTTGTTCGCCTAACCATTAAAACCGACAGAGATTTAGATTATGTACATGTAAAAGATTTACGAGCTGCCTGTTTTGAACCTACACAAGTTTTAAGTTCCTACCAATGGCAGAATAACATTGGCTTTTACCAAAGTACAAAGGACGCTTCAACTAATTTTTATTTTAGTCGCCTTAACAAGGGTACTTATGTTTTTGAATATGTTTTGATAGCAACACATGCAGGAAAATACAGCAATGGCTTTGCCAACATACAATGTTTTTACACTCCTGAATTCAATAGTCATTCGGAAGGAATTTCTGTAGAGGTGAAGAGGTAGGATTTAGTGTAGTCCAAAGTCGACAGTCATTTACGACTTAATGATTTACAATTTTTACATTTTATTGTCATCCCGACAAAGGAGGGATCTGTTTTTGTAGTTCCTTCACTACGTTCAGGAGGACAAGATATGCGACGGTTGTGCACAGTCGAAACCCTGCATTTTAATTTACAATTTTAGTATTTACGTTTTTGAGATTTTTTGTCATCCCGACAAAGGAGGGATCTGTTTTTGTAGTTCCTTCACTACGTTCAGGAGGACAAGATATGCGACGGTTGTGCACAGTCGAAACCCTGCATTTTACTTTACAATTTTAGTATTTACGATTTTGAGATTTTATTGTCATGCCGACGAAGGAGGCATCTGTTTTTTTAGATCCTTCACTTCGTTCAGGATGACAAGATATGCGACGGTTGTGCACAGTCGAAACCCTGCATTTTAATTTACAATTTTAGGATTTACGTTTTTGAGATTTTTTGTCATCCCGACAAAGGAGGGATCTGTTTTTGTAGTTCCTTCACTACGTTCAGGAGGACAAAATATGCGACGGTTGGGCACAGTCTAAACACAGCATTTTACTTTACAATTTTAGTATTTACGTTTTTGAGATTTATTGTCATCCCGACAAAGGAGGGATCTATTTTTGTAGTTCCTTCAATTCGTTCAGGAGGACAAAATATGCGACGGTTGGGCACAGTCTAAACACAGCATTTTACTTTACAATTTTAGGATTTACGTTTTTGAGATTTTTTGTCATCCCGACAAAGGAGGGATCTGTTTTTATAGTTCCTTCACTACGTTAAGGAGGACAAGATATGCGACGGTTGTGCACAGTCGAAACCCTGCATTTTAATTTACAATTTTAGTATTTACTTTTTTGAGATTTTTTGTCATCCCGACAAAGGAGGGATCTGTTTTTATAGTTCCTTCACTACGTTCAGGAGGACAAAATATGCGACGGTTGGGCACAGTCTAAACCCTGCATTTTAATTTACAATTTTAGTATTTACTTTTTTGAGATTTTTTGTCATCCCGACAAAGGAGGGATCTGTTTTTATAGTTCCTTCACAACGTTCAGGAGGACAAGATATGCGACGGTTGTGCACAGTCGAAACCCTGCATTTTACTTTACAATTTTAGGATTTACGTTTTTGAGATTTTTTGTCATCCCGACAAAGGAGGGATCTGTTTTTATAGTTCCTTCACTACGTTCAGGATGAACAACAAAAAAACGTAAATTAAACCTCACCCTTCGGCTTCGCTCAGGGTTCGTTTTTCGATGGCTGAGCCGATCCGAAGACACAAGCAGATAGAAAGACAAATAATCCTGCCTCTTGAATCTTGCCATCTTGATTCAAATAAATATAAATTCTTAAATCATAAATTTCAATCTTTGTTCACTAATGTCCGAACAATAGCTCTCGATAGTTTATCAACTTCAATATTATATTTAGTAGCTTCTGATATTTTTTGGTGAGCCTTTATTTTTACAAAACGTACTTTAAATTCTTTTAAGAGTTTCAATAGTTCAATTACTAAGTCGCTATTCCGAATATCGTTGCCAGATTTGGTTTTAAAATTACTAGCAATAAATTTTTTCTCTCTATCTACAAGCCCAATCACATATTGGCTATCCGAAACAATATGAATTGTTTTGCTTTCCTTGTGATTTTTCTGCACATAATGTATTGATTTTATTACTGCTAAAATTTCCATGCGGTTATGTGTTGTTTCCAATTCGCTATCGCTTAAAATAACTTTCTGTTCGTTTACTAGTATAATTGATGCCCAGGCACCAACGCATTGTTGGGTGTGGCATGAACCATCGGTAAATATTTCAATTATTGAGTTCAATGATAAATTATTAAAGGAAAGATAGAGAAAATTTAATTTGCATCAAAAAGCTTACTTTTGATTATTGCTTTACAATGGATTTATCAAAAGAAAAAATAGTAGAACAAACAAATAAGTGGATAAAGTCGGTAGTAATCGATTGTAATTTTTGTCCTTTTGCTGCAAAAGCGCTTTTACAAAAAAGCATTCGTTATCATGTAAATGAAAATTCCAATTTGGAAGAAGCATTATTGAGTTTACAGGAAGAATTAATGTTTTTAGAAGCTAATAAGGAATATGAAACAGGTTTTATTATTTTCCCTAACAATTTTAGCAACTTTGAAGATTATTTAGATTTGGTATTTGCTTCCGAGCAGTTAATTGAAGAGCTTGAACTAGTTGGTGAATATCAAATAGCAAGCTTTCATCCCGAATATGTTTTTGAAGGTGCAGATGCAAACGATGCTGCAAATTATACTAATCGTTCAATTTACCCTATGTTACATCTTTTACGTGAGGCTAGTTTGGAAAAAGCTTTACGTCTTTATCCTCACCCAGAATTAATTCCTGAAAACAATATAACATTTGCTCAAAAAAAAGGATTAGCTTATATGCAAGCGCTAAGGCTTGCTTGTTTTTAAATTACTCAACTATACTTACTCTAATTTTTTTGTTTTTAAGTTTCGAGTTGTTTAGCAATTTTACAATACTATTCGCATGTTTTTCCAGTACGGCAACATAGGCGCAATCTAATTTTAATTCAATTGGTCCAAGTTGGTCTTTAGTTAAATTTCCTTGTTTAAAAAACAAGCCTGCAATATCTCCTTTCGAAATCTTATCTTTTTTCCCACCGGTAATGTAAATTGTTTTCCATTCGGTTATGGCTTTTAGTTTTGTTTTTTGAAGTTTTTCAATTTCACTCGATTCCACAAAGTCGGGAAGAGATTCTTTATCCCATTTAAAAACGTATGCAGTCCCATCACTAAACATACGCGCTGTTCTACCATTTCTATGTGTAAATTCTTCGCTTTTTAAAGGTAATTGGTAATGTATAATAAATTTTATTTCCGGGACATCAATTCCTCTTGCAGCTAAGTCAGTTGCAATAATTAATCGGTGTGTTCCATTACGAAATTGTATCAATGCTTTTTCTCGATCTAATTGCTCCATACCACCAAAAAAACAAACATGTTTTACACTGTAATTATTTAAGTAATCGCTTACACGTTGAACGCTTTCTTTGAAATTACAAAATATAATACCAGGTTCATTGCCAATATGTTCAAGAGTTTTTCGCAATGTTTCCAGTTTGTCTTTATCAGGTGAAATAACTGTTTTTATGGTAAGTTGAGAAGTTTTTTGATCTAAGTAATTAATTTGTTTTGGATTGTGTAAACCAACAAACTTTGGAACACTTACTGCTTGTGTTGCAGATGTAAGTACTTTCTTTTTAACATTAGTTAGTGCGTTTATTATCTCTCGCATTTCATTTTCGAAACCAATATGTAAAGATTTATCAAACTCATCTAACACAATTGTTTTTATGTTATTTGTTGAAAAAGTTTCTCGCCTCAAGTGATCTGCGATTCTACCAGGTGTACCAATTAATATAGCAGGCGGTGTTTTAAAGTTGATTTTATCATTTGAAAATGATTGACCTCCATAAACAGCAAAATTACGAAATCCGGTTCCCATATTCTGGGTTACTTGAGCAATTTGTACAGCAAGCTCACGTGTTGGAACAACTATTAAAGCTTGAACTTCATTACAGCTTGCATCTAAATCGGCAATCATAGGTAATAAAAAAGCAAGAGTTTTACCAGTACCTGTGGGTGAAAGTAGTATAGTATGGTTGTGAGATTGAATCACAGAAAGGGCTTCTTCCTGCATCGGATTTAATTCCTTAATTCCTAATTTAACAAGAATAGCTGTTTGATTTTTTATAGTTGACATGCGCCAAAGGTAGTTTTAATTAGTTTAGCTTTTCTAAAAGCCAATTGTTCTTTAAATTCTCCTACCAATTAGTCGATTTGCTAAGCTTTAAAGGTTTTAGTTTTTTCACTATGATAATATTTCGTAATAGGATTCTAAAAATTATTTCGTAATTAATGTAAATGCATTAAGCAAAAATATCGGCTATTTATATATGTATTTTCCTTGTTAAACGTTTCATTTTCAATTTATAAAATCACAAAAACCGGAGTGGAGTTGGGTCTAAAATTATCTTTTTCTTTCTTTTACTTAAAAAATTTATAGAAAATATAAATATGTGCTAGGTTTGATTAAAAAATATTTTTTTGGAATAAATTAATTATTATATTTGCAGCCCCAATGAGGGAATGTTGGTACCTTAGCTCAGTCGGTAGAGCAGCAGACTGAAAATCTGCGTGTCCCTGGTTCGATTCCTGGAGGTACCACAAACACAATAATGAAAACCCCTGATAGCAATGCTTTCAGGGGTTTTTGATTTAATAGGTAACAACATCGGTGCAACATTTTATTGTGGATATTTTCATTTGTGTTGCATTTAATGCAAGCCTAGTTTTATATGTAGATTTTTATTGTTTTTTAGTTGACATATGTTATACGCCATGTATCTTCACTTCGACAAGCTCAGCGCAACGCATTTGTTTTTGTGCGTTAGGCACATGGCTATTTCATATGTAGATTTTTATTTTTTTTAGTTGTCATACGGTATACGCCATGTTTCTTCACTTCGACAAGCTCAGCGCAATGCATTTTTTTTTGTGCGCGAAGCACATGGCTATTTCATATGTAGATTTTTATTTTTTTTAGTTGTCATACGGTATACGCCATATTTCTTCACTTCGACAAGCTCAGCGCAACGCATTTGTTTTTGGGCGCGAAGCACATGGCTATTTCATATTAAATAACCAAACCCAAAACAAGAAATACCTGTTTTCACATCATTAGTTTATTTAAATAAATTTTAAACAATTCTGGACTTCATTTTTTCTTTTTGTAATTTTAGTTGATACCAATGTCTTATAATGTTAGCTGAACTTTTACAAGAACGAAAAAAATTACGCAAGGAATTTGATCAACTTATGCTTGAAACTCAGCGTATTTTAATTAGAGATAAATTCAGCGAAAAAAACATTTTAGATAACTTAAAGGAATACAACAAATCTTTTGAATTATTAAATGAAGATGAAATTAACGAGGAAAATCTATTCACACTTAGTGAAATAAAAAGTTTCTGTATTAAGAATCGTTTACGTTTTATAGATAGTCAGCAATTTAAAAGTGAGTTTCCTTACGAGAGTATTTTAAAAATAAAAGACATCAATTCGTTACAAAGAAAAAATCTACGTCACTTTAAAGTTATGTGCTACGAAGAAACTTTAAAATTTCCTAACGCACAATTCCCCTGCGCACTATTTGTGAAAACTGTTAATGAAAATTATTATTTAATTCATCATTGGGGTGGTAAATTAAATGGAAATCGTAAATTCAAATATTGGCCATTTCAAAATTTTGAAACTGCTTTTTCAACTTTAATGGCTTTAGTTTTACTCATTACTTTATTGATTCCAAACCGCTACTTAACTACAGATACACATGTAGGTTATTTTTCAATGTATCGTGCAGCCTGTTTTTTTCATGTTTTAATTATTACAATTGGTTTTTTTGTTTTTAGATTGATTTCTACTAATAAAAAATTATCATCTGATAATTGGAATCAATACAAGATTTAAATTTTTATTTCATTGAAATAATGTTTTAATTTGTTTATGTTGCAATTCATTAAAACAATAAGTTATTCATATAGAAAATAAATATAAAAAAACAGGTACTTTAAAACTTAATGCATTACTAGAGATTACAAAAGCAATCAATAGAAATGCAAAACAACCTTATTTACTTGAAAAGTTTAAATTCATACTTCAAGAAAAACTAGGTATAGAAAAAGTTGCCTTGTATACTTTAAGAGATAATTGGAATTGCTTGCTTTACTTCGGTTTTAGTCAAGATCCTCCTGATTTAAATTTAGAACAGGATGTTTTACAACTAAAAGACATCAGCATGTTCAAGTCAAAACTAAATAAGGTATTTGATATTGTAATACCTGTTTATCATAAAGAACGACCATTGGCTTATGTTTTAATAGGTGACGTGGATGAACAAAAACATGAATTAAGTCCCGGAATTAAACATTTACCTTTTGTACAAACACTTGCCAACATTATAATTGTTGCTATTGAAAACAAGCGATTGTTTAAAGAGAATCTTGAAAAAATTGCGATAACAAAAGAACTAGAATTGGCATCACAAATGCAATCCATGTTATTTCCTGAACAACTTCCCAATAATGATCAATTTCATTTCCATGCTTTTTATTTGCCTATTCAGGAGGTAGGTGGCGATTATTATGATTTCATTCAACTCAATAAAGAAGAATTTTTATTTTGTATAGCCGATGTTTCAGGGAAAGGGCTATCAGCCGCTTTATTGATGAGTAATTTTCAGGCTAATCTAAGAGCTTTGTGTAATTATATTCCTGATTTAAAAGATCTAGCAATAGAGCTTAATAAAAAAGTAATGAGCAATGCAAAAGGAGAAAAATTCATCACTTTTTTTTGTGCAAAATTTAATTCAAAAACAAGGCAATTACTTTATATAAATTTAGGACATCATCCAGCACTTCTTTTTCAACAAAATCAATTTTTTCAATTAGATAAAGGAAGTATTGGTTTAGGAATGCTTGATGAATTACCTGAGTTGGAGTTAGGTGAAAAAATTTTAAAACCTGATGACATTATTGTTTTATATACCGACGGCTTAATTGAGAATATAAATAGACATAATGAGTTCTTTTCAGTACAAGATTTAATGAAAATAATATCAGAAAATTATTTTGTTCAATTGCCGGAACTAACAGGGAAAATAATGGATAAATTGATGGAACATAAAGAAAATCAGTTGTTTACTGACGATATTACTGTTTTTTCAGGAAGATTTTTATGAACTTAAAAGAGAGTAAAATTAAATTTTAAACACTTTTATGTAAAAAATTTGTCTGTTTCAGGAAAATAACGTTACTTTGCAGCCCTAATTTTAGTTAACGTAAATTTTTAAGATATGTCACGTATTTGTCAACTTACCGGAAAAAAAGCAATGGGTGGAAACAATGTTTCTCACTCTAATATGAAAACTCGTCGCCAGTTTAAAGTTAATTTAAAACGCAAACGTTTTTTTGTTCCTGAAACAGGAGAATGGGTAACATTGCGTGTTTCTACATCAGCAATTAAAAATATCAATAAAAAAGGTATTTTCGCTTGTTTGCAAGACGCCAAAGAAAACGGAATTTTAGCATAATTTTTTATAAAATAATTTTAAAACCTTGCCTGAACAGGCAAGGTTTTTTTATTTTCGGATTATTATTTTCTAATGAAAATCTACATCTCTATTTTTATATTCGTTTTATGTGCAAGTAACTTAAGTTATTTATCAGCACAACAGATGTATGACGAAGATGCTCTTCCACCTGAATTTCATGCATCAAAAAGACAAGCGTTAAGAAATAAAATGGAAGATAATTCTGTTGCTTTTGTATTTTCAAATCCAGAAAGAAATCGTTCTAATGACGTAGATTTTCAATACCATCAATCCCCTGATTTATATTATTTAACTGGTTGTTTAGAACCAAATTCTCTTTTAATGATTTTTAAAAATCCAATAGAAATTGATGGTTTTGAAACTAATGAAATTATTTATGTTCAGCCCAGAGATAAAAAATCTGAAAGTTGGACTGGAAAACGCTTAGGTATTGATGGCGCATTAGGAATTTTAGGAATTAAAAAAGCATTTAATAATTATCAGTTTCATGAACTAACTATTGATTTCTCAAAATTCACCAGAATTTATCACCCCTATTTTTATTATGATTATCGAGATGATGAAAATGATTCTGGCGATTTGTATTCATTAATTAAAGCCTTCAACGAAAAAACCAAAAAATATCCGGAGAAAAAAAGCAGCACTAATTTTTATGCGATGATGTCGGCTTTGCGCGAAATTAAAAGCAATGAAGAGCTAGCACTTTTAAATAAAGCCATCAAAATCACATGCGATGCGCATCTCGATTTAATGAAGGCGATGGAATCGAATATGACTGAGTACAAAGCTCAGGCTTTAATTGAATTTGGCTTTAAGTTTAATGGTTCCGAATACGTTGGTTATCCATCCATCGTTGGAAATGCTGAAAATTCTTGTGTTTTACACTATATTACCAATCGAAGAAAATTTGAAAAAAACAGTTTATTGGTTGTTGATGCAGGAGCAGAATATCATGGCTATACTGCCGATGTAACTCGTACTTTACCTATAAATGGCAAGTTCTCTGAAGAACAAAAGAAGATTTATGATTTAGTATTAAAAGCTCAGGAAGCAGGAATAAATGCTTGCAAAAAAGGAAATAATTTTAGGGACCCACACAATGCAGCGGTTGAAGTAATAAAAAAAGGATTGATGGAGTTAAATATTATTCAAAATGCAAACGATTTTCAGGAATATTTTTTTCACGGCACTTCACACTATTTGGGCTTGGATGTGCATGATGCAGGAACATACGGTAAATTAAAAGTAAATAGTGTTATTACAGTTGAACCTGGAATTTATATAGCTGAAGGTTCTCCTTGCGATAAAAAATGGTGGAATATTGGTGTAAGAATAGAAGATGATATTTTAATTACAGATACCGAACCCATTAATTTATCCGGAAATCTTCCTAAAAAAACAGATGAAATAGAAAAAGTGATGAAAGAAGAAGGAATTTTAAAGAAAAATTAGGTTAATTCAAGAAAAATAAATTACATTTGCAGCCCCGTTTAAGTAAAAACTATTAAAAATGGCAAAGAAACAAAACAGAATTCAGGTAATATTAGAGTGTACAGAGCACAAAGACAGCGGTTTACCAGGAACAAGCCGTTATATTACAAAAAAGAACAAGAAAAACACACCTGAAAGAATTGAATTGAAAAAATACAATCCAATTCTTAAAAAAATGACTGTTCACAAAGAAATTAAATAACAATTAACGATTAGTAGTCATGGCAAAGAAAGTTGTAGCAACATTAAAAACCGGAAAAGGTAAAGATTTTACAAAAGTAATTAAAATGGTAAAATCACCTAAAACGGGTGCTTATACATTTAAAGAAGAAATCGTACATAACGATCATATTCAAGATTTTTTGAAATCTAAATAAATAAGTACATTTTAAAAAATTATTAAAAAGCTTCTTCCGAAAAAGGTTGAAGCTTTTTTTGTTTTAATTTTACATTTAACTATTTTGGAATGAAATACAGAGTTATATCAAGTATAGTAATTGCAATAGCAATAGTGGTTGCTACTAATTTACTTTCTGGTGCTTGGCGAAAAACACACAGTGATTTAAATACTATTAAAGTAACTGGTCTTGCTCAAAAAGATTTTTCGGCTGATTTAATCGTTTGGAAAGGATCATTTAGTCAGCGTGCTTTTACTTTAAAAGAAGCTTATCAATTGATAAAATCTGATGTGGAAACAGTGAAAAATTATTTTTCTCAAAAAGGAATTCAGGAAAAAGAAATCGTTTTTGCTTCAGTTATTATAGATAAATCGTTTAATAATATTTACAACGAACAAGGAAGTTTAATCCGTCAGGAATTCATAGGTTATGTATTAACGCAAAATGTTCAGATAGAATCTAACGCTGTTGATAAAGTTGAGCAGGTTTCGAGAGAAATTACGGAGCTAATTGATTCAGGTATAGAATTCAATTCGTTTCAGCCAGAATACTTTTATACAAAACTTTCCGAACTCAAATTAGATTTATTGTCTAATGCAACTAAAGATGGGTTCGACAGAGCAAAAAATATTGCTGAAAATGCTGAAAATTCAATAGGAGAATTAAAAAGTGCAAACATGGGAATTTTTCAAATCACTGCTCAAAATTCTACAGAAGATTATTCCTGGGGAGGCACTTTCAATACTTCCTCAAAAAGAAAAACAGCCAGCATAACCGTGAAATTAGAATTTGAAATAAAATAAGTGTTATGGGATTTTTTAGTTTTTTTAGTAAGGAAAAAAAAGAATCATTAGATAAAGGCTTGGAAAAAACCAAGGAAGGATTCTTTTCAAAAATCGCAAAAGCAATCGTTGGTAAAAGTACTGTAGATGCTGAGGTTTTAGATAATTTGGAAGAAGTATTAATTACTTCGGATGTTGGTGTAGAAACTACTATAAAAATTATTAAGCGAATTGAAGAGCGAGTGGCAAATGATAAGTATACCAGTACTTCCCATTTAAATTCAATTTTAAAAGAAGAAATTGCGCTACTTCTTACTGAAAATAATAGCAAAGATGAGCATGATTTTACTACACCTGAAAATAAAAAACCATATGTAATTATGGTTGTGGGGGTAAACGGTGTTGGTAAAACTACTACAATCGGTAAATTGGCTCATGCTTTCAAAAGTAAAGGCAAAAACGTTTTATTAGGTGCTGCTGATACATTCAGGGCTGCAGCTGTTGATCAGTTAACCATCTGGAGCCAACGAGTTGATGTTCCAATTGTATCTCAAGGCATGGGTGCCGATCCTGCATCTGTTGCTTACGATACATTGAGTTCCGGATTGGCGCGAGGTAGCGATGTCATCATCATTGATACGGCAGGTCGTTTACATAATAAAGTAAATTTAATGAACGAGCTTACTAAAATTAAAATGGTAATGAAAAAAGTGGTGCCGGATGCTCCTCATGAAATTTTATTAGTGCTTGATGCATCAACCGGTCAAAACGCGATTGAGCAATGCAAACAATTTACAGCTGCAACAGAAGTAAATGCATTAGCATTAACAAAATTAGACGGAACAGCTAAAGGTGGCGTTGTAATTGGAATTTCCGATCAATTTAAAATACCTGTTAAATATATTGGCGTAGGTGAAAAAATGAACGATCTGCAAGTTTTCAATCGTGTTGAGTTTGTTGATAGCCTTTTTAAATCTTCTTGATGGGCTTTAAATTTTTAAATCCATCAAGTCTACATCTAAAACCCTAAACTCAAATCTAGAAATTCACCACTGCATTCCAAATAGCATCATTGGGAGGCATCGCTTCAATAGTTATTTGTTCATTTTTTACAGGGTGTATAAATTCAATTTTACGTGCATGAAGATGAATACTAGCATCTTTATTACTCCGCTCATAACCATATTTTAAGTCGCCTTTAATTGGGCAACCCATATGAGAGAGTTGAACCCTTATTTGATGATGTCTTCCTGTTAGAGGCAAAACTTCAACTAAAAAATAATTATCCGTTTTACCTATTACTTTATAGCTTAATTCTGATTTGAGCGCACCTTTTCGTTCTTCGTTATAAGCAAAACTCTTATTAGATTTTTCGTTTTTAATCAGATAATTAATCAACGTGCCTTCCTGATTTTTTGGTTGGTTTTTTACAACTGCCCAATAGGTTTTTTGAATGTTTTTTGTTCGGAAAAGTTCATTTAATCGAGATAATGCTTTTGAAGTTTTTGCAAACAATACAATTCCACTTACAGGTCTATCTATTCGATGTACTACACCTATAAAAACTTCACCAGGTTTATTGTATTTTGATTTAATGTATTTTTTTACCAATTCACTTAAAGGTTCATCGTTGGTTTTATCTCCCTGAACAAGTTGAGAGGGTTTTTTGTTTACTGCAATAATGTGATTATCTTCAAATAGAATGTCTGTATCCATAATTACAAGTAGTTTGATAAATAATTTGCTAATATAGCTTGTTCAATACAATTTTCGCGTGTTGTTTATCGTTATTTAATTGTTGAAAAATTAACGAATTGATAATAATACGGTTTTTGTTATTAAAACAATTTTAGTAAGTTTGAAGGCTTTAAATTTTAAATCAAAAAAATAAAAAACAACAAGTATGAGTAACAACAAAACATCAGGCGGATTTTCATTTATCGTTTCCGCATTGTCAATTGTAATTTGTTTAGTAATCGGGATTGTAATTTTCAAATACTTTCTCGGAAATCCAAGTAACTTCGATGCAGACGGTCCTGAAAAAGGTCATCCGCACAACTTCGCAGGTATTATGTATAAAGGCGGCTTTATCGTACCTGTTTTATTAGGTGTATTTTTAACGGTTTTAGTTTTTGCGATTGAGCGTTTTATTACCATTCAAAAAGCTACAGGTAAAGGAAATGTTGCTGCATTTGTTGGTAAAATAAAAGGACTTATTGCAAGTCATGATATGGAAGCTGCATTAGCAGAATGCGATAAACAAAAAGGTTCATTAGGTAATGTAGTTAAAGAAGGTTTGTTAAAATATCAATTTGTAGAAAATGATTCACACATGGATAAAGAAGCAAAAGTTCATGCTATTCAAAAATCATTAGAAGAAGCTACTGCTTTAGAATTACCAATGTTATCTAAAAACATGGTGGTTATTTCTACTTGTGCATCTATCGGAACTTTAGTTGGTCTAATCGGAACAGTTGTAGGTATGATTCGTGCATTTGGTGCATTAGCTGCAGCTGGAACTCCTGATACAGCAGCGCTAGCAACAGGTATCTCTGAAGCGCTTGTAAATACTTTAGTAGGTATCTTATCTTCTGCATTAGCAATTATTTTCTATAACTTGTTCTCAAATCGTGTAGATCAATTAACTTACGCAATGGATGAAGCAGGTTTCACTATTGTTCAGGAGTTTCAAACATCTGGGAAATAATTTTATAGAATAATCGTAAAAAGAAAAAAATGCCAAAAATTAAAATAGCAAAAAGTTCACCTTCAATCGACATGACGCCGATGGTGGATTTGGCTTTTCTTCTTGTTACCTTTTTCATGTTAACAGCATCTTTCAGAATGGCTGAACCAGTTGTGGTTGATCCACCTTCTTCAGTGTCTGATAAATTACTGCCAGAAAATACCATTATGGTTACCGTTGATAATATCGGAAGACCATTTTTTGGAATTAGTAATGCAGAAGCTAAAATGAATGCGTTAACAAAAATGGCAGATAAATACAAAGTAAAATTTAATGCAGATCAATTAAAGAAATTTGGTGGATTATCAAGTTTTGGTGTTGACATTAAAGATTTGCCAAGGTATTTAGAAGCAACTGAAGGTGAGCGTTTAAAGTTTCAACCTCAAAAAGGTGTTCCTAATGATTCTTTAAATAATCCACAGTTAAAAGATTGGATTCTTTTTGCAGCTCAGGAAGCGAATGCAGTTTACAAAAGAGCAAAAGATGAAGCCAAAGAAAAAGGACAAGAATTTAAAGCAGAAAAACCTCGCTACGCAATTAAAGCAGATAGTAAGGTAAAATACATTTATGTAAAAGATGTGTTTAAAACATTTACTGATTTAAAAATTTATCAATTCAATTTAATTACTTCGATGGAAGGTGGCGAAACAGCACCTGCTAAGAAGTAACAAAAAGTAAAAACAATGGCAGAAATTGCAGAAGGTGGTGGCGGTGGCCACGGTAAAGGCGGTAAAAAACGCGCCAAGAAGCAGTCAACCCGAGTTGACATGACACCTATGGTTGATTTGGCTTTCTTGTTATTAACTTTCTTCGTATTAACATCAACGTTCAGCAAACCTAAATCTATGGAATTAAGTTTGCCTGTTCCTCCTGATGATCCTAATATTGAGCAACCTGAGGTAAAAAATGGTCTTACTTTTTTATTGACAAAAGATGATCGAATTTTTTACTACGCAGGACAGTTTTACGAAGAAGGAAATAAAGATGGAAAACCTACAACTCAATTGTTAGAAACAAATTTTTCAAAAGATGGTCTGCATAAGCTATTATTAGAAAAAAACGAATGGACCATCAATGAGAAAAAACGTGTAACTAACGAAGGTGTTGCAAAAAAATTAGCAGATACAACAATTACACAAAATGTAAATAAAGTATTGGCTGATACTAAAGCAGTAACAGTTCTTATTAAAACTGATGATCAGGCAACATACAGAAATGCTATCGACATGTTAGATGAATTAAAAATTTGTGATGTGGGTAAACGCGTTATCGGTGTTGAAATGACTCAAAAGGAATTTGAATTATTACAGCAAAAAATTAAATAATTTGAATTTTTCAAATTAAAAGAATTTAAAAAAATTACAATATGCAAGTAAACTGGAATAATGTAGTTTCTCCTCAGCGTAATGATTTGGTTTTTGATCGCAGAAACCAAAATTACGGAGCGTATGAGATACGCTCGAACTACAATCGTACAGTTTCTTTAATTCTTCTTGGTTTAGTACTTTCTACAGGTTTGGCATTTGGAATAAAAGCCATCATGAGTATGAAAGGAGAAGAAGAAAAAAAGGAAACAGTCATTGATGTAGCGGCAATTGATTTAACGCCACCGCCTTTGGATGAAAGTGAACCACCTCCGCCACCACCGCCACCGCCACCACCGGCAATTGAAATGGTGAAGTTTGTTCCACCTATTATTAAGGATGATGCTGTGGAAACTGATCCACCACCACCACAAGAGCAACTTACAGAAACGAATGTTGGGACTGTTACTCAAGAAGGAAGTGGAGATGAAGTTGTAATACCTTCTGAAGGCGACGGAAATGGAGTTGTAGAAGAAAAAGCTCCTGAGATTTTTACAGTTGTTGAGGAGATGCCTGAATTTCCTGGTGGAATGGGTGAGTTAATGAAATACCTTCAAAATAATATAAACTACCCTCAAGTAGAAAAAGAAGCAGGCATACAAGGGAAAGTATTCGTTAAATTTGTTGTAAACCCTGATGGATCCATTAGTAATACCGAAATTTTACGTGGTGTTGCTGGTGGTGAAGGTTTATCAAGAGAAGCGCAGCGCGTTGTTAAAGCAATGCCTAAATGGAAAGCTGGTAAACAAAACGGTAGAAGCGTTCCTGTTTATTTTAATCTCCCAATTAATTTTAAATTAAATTAATTATCATTTCTATAAATAAAAAAAGCTGTCTATTAGACAGCTTTTTTTATTTATAGCTTTTTAATTTGCTTTAAAAATTTAACTACATATGTATAGCTCTTTTACCGGTTGCATCCAAAGCAGCTTCTTTTAAGTTTTCAGTAAATGTTGGGTGGCCATGACAAGTACGTGCAATATCTTCTGCGCTTGCCCTAAATTCCATAGCAATTGCTGCCTCCATAATTACATCAGCAACACGAGGCCCAATCATGTGAACTCCTAACACTTCATCAGTTGTTTCATCTGCTAATACTTTTATGAAGCCATCTGTATCCATACTTGCTCTTGCTCTTCCGCTTGCTTTAAAAGGAAAAGAACCTGTTTTGTATTTTATACCTTTTTCTTTTAATTGTTCTTCTGTTAAACCAACAGAGGCAACTTCAGGCCAAGTGTAAACTACACCCGGTATTAAATTATAATTGATATGTGGTTTTTGTCCTGCAATTTGTTCTGCAACATATACTCCTTCTTCTTCTGCTTTATGAGCAAGCATAGCACCTTTTACTACATCACCGATGGCATAAATTCCATTTATATTTGTTTTTAAATGATCATCTGTTTCTATTTTACCACGCGCATCCACTTTCACTCCGGCTTTATCCAGCCCTAAATTGTCCGTGAAAGGTCTTCTGCCAACTGCCATCAAACAATAATCACCTTTTAATTCAATTGTTTCTCCTTTTTTATTTTCTGCGGTAATAATTACTTCTTTTCCTTTGTTTACTACTCCGGTAACTTTATGATTGAAATGATATTCAAAGCCTAAATCTTTTTTCAATACACGGGTTAATTCTTTTCCTAATCCTTTATCCATTGTGGAAATCAGACCGTCGGTAAATTCAACCACAGAAACCTTCGATCCTAATCTTCCATATACAGAGCCTAATTCAAGCCCAATTACTCCACCACCAATAATGATGAGGTGTTTAGGTATTTCTTTTAACTCTAAAGCTTCTGTTGAGGTGATAATTCTTTTTTTATCGATTTCAATTCCTGGTAAACTTGCCGGTTTAGAACCAGTTGCAATAATGGTTTTTGATGTTTCTATGATTTCTTTTGTTCCGTCTTGTTTCGCAATTTCAATAGTATTCTTTGAAGAAAAACTCCCATGACCATGAAACACAGAAATTTTATTCTTTTTCATTAAAAAATTAATCCCATCACAGGTAACTTTCACAACACCTCTTTTGCGTTCAATCATTTTCTCCAGATTTACCTTTGGAGATTTTACTTCAATGCCATGTTCAGCAAAATTATGAACAGCGTTATGATAATGTTCTGAAGAATCAAGCAATGCTTTTGAAGGTATGCAGCCAACGTTTAAGCATGTTCCGCCTAATGTAGCATAACGTTCAATCAATGCTGTTTTTAAACCTAATTGTGCACAACGAATCGCTGCTACGTATCCTCCTGGACCTGAACCTATAATTGTTACATCAAATTTTTCCATATACTAAATTTGTTTTAACTATTTAAATTGTTTTAAGTAAGAAATTAATTTGTAAAGTTCTCAACTTCGTAAAACACTAATTGTTTAATTAATTTTTTATTTCATCATTCACTTTTGAAGTAATATGATGACCGATAATGAGTTTTTTTGTTTTTAAATTGTAATTATCACCTAATGCCATCACATGTACAATTAAATTTTCAATTGAAACAGGTTGTTCCATTTCAACTTCTGTCATGTTGGTATGTGCCATTTTAGTTGCATCAACTAAAATAATTAGCCCTGAACCAATAGCTTCCATTTCATAACCTTTTGTAATGAGTAGGCCCGTATCCTCGCCAAGTCCAATTCCTAAATTTATTGGATTACTTGCGCAAGCATACATTAATCTTCCTATTCTTCCGCGTTGTACAAAATGAGTATCAATGATTACATTATTTATAAATCCTAGGCCACCCGTGATTTTTACCTCACCTTTTAAAAGCGCACCGGTGCTGCTTCCCTGATAAATCATATTATTAGAGCTTGCAGCCGCACCTGCTGAAGTTCCTGAAATTATAAAGTTTTCATTTTCATATTTTTCAAGTAATAATTGATGAAATGCTGTTCCGCCAAAAATAGAAGATAAACGAAGTTGATCGCCGCCAGTAAACATTACTACATCTGCTTTTCTTAATCGTTCCACATATTCACTTTCATTAGCCTCCTCACGAGTTTTAATATGCATTAAGCCAACATCTTTTACATCTAATTGTCCAAATGCTTTTACATATTCAGTACCAACTTCCTCAGGAATTCGAGATGCGGTTGTTATAATTTCAATTCGGGAAAGATTATTTTTAGCTGATTCAGTGGTGATACGTTTTAAAATTCCTTTTTCAAAAAATTTAAGATTACGTTTCAAATCATCTGGACTTTCAGAAAAACTTCCCTTATCAACTGATCCTCCAATTATAACAAGCTTACCTTTATAGTTTGTCATTAAATTATTATTTATAGATGAACAAATTTATACTTTAAGACTTAATAAGTAATTTATTTTTAACCTACTTATCACATTATTTTAAACAACTTTTTGTTTATTTGATAAATAACAACTACATTGAAAAAACTTTAATTTAAATTTTGATTTTAAATCATAAACAAAATGAAAAATTACAAGTATAAATTAACCATGTTGTAATCAGATTAAAAACAAAATGATTTAAATACGTTCATACGATATGGCAATTAAAAACAAATAACTAAAATATATGAAAATTGTAGAAATTAAAACATTAAGAGGTCCTAATTACTGGTCGAATTTTAGAAAAAAATTAATCGTAATGAAACTCGATTTAGAAGAATTAGAGGAGCTTCCAACAAATAAAATTCCTGGATTTTCAGAACGTATTGAAAAAATGTTTCCTTCCATGTTTTCTCATCGATGTTCAAAAGATTATCATGGTGGTTTTTTTGAACGTGTTAAGGAAGGAACTTGGATGGGTCATGTGATAGAACATATCGCACTTGAAATACAAACCTTAGCGGGGATGGAATGTGGTTATGGAAGAACACGAAGCACAATTAAACATGGAGAGTATAATGTTGTGTTTTCCTACATGGAAGAAAAAGTGGGAGTGTATGCAGCAAAAGCTTCAGTTAAAATTGCGGAGGCATTAATAAGCGCAGCAGAATATGATTTGGATGCAGATTTAAAAAATATGCGAGAGATTCGTGAAAACGAACGATTTGGCCCAAGTACCGGAAGTATTGTTGAAGAAGCTGTTGCAAGAGATATTCCTTATATCCGATTAAATGAAGAATCATTGGTACAATTAGGTTATGGAAAAAATCAGGTTCGTTTTAGAGCAACCATGACCGATAAAACAAGCTCGATAGCTGTAGATATTGCAAGTAATAAAGAAGAAACAAAACGTTTATTAAAAGAAGCTGCAATTCCTGTTGCCAAAGGTATGTGCATTGTTTATGAAGAAGAAGTAAAAGAAGCAATTGATTATATTGGATTTCCATTGGTATTTAAACCGCTTGATGGTAATCACGGAAAAGGTGCTTCTATAAATGTAAAAACTGTAGAAGAGGCGATGGCAGCATTTGAGCATGCTAAAAAATATTCCAGAAGAATTATTGTAGAGCGTTTTATTACAGGTTTCGACTTTAGAGTATTAGTTATTAATAATAAATTTATCGCTGCTGCTTTGCGAGAACCTGCACATATTGTTGGAGACGGAGTATCAACTATTGAACAATTAATTGAAGTTGAAAACAAAGATCCACGCAGAGGTTACGGACATGAAAATGTACTCACTGAAATTTCGATTGACAGAGAAACACGTGAGCAGTTGGCAAAGAAAAATTTGACATTAGAAACTGTTTTGCCTAAAGGCGAAAAATGTTATTTAAAAGGTACGGCCAATTTAAGTACCGGCGGAACTTCTACTGACGTAACTGATATTGTACATCCTCATAATATTTTTATTTGCGAACGTATCTCTAGAATCATCGGATTAGATATTTGTGGCATTGATATCATGGCGGAGAATTTAAGTGAACCATTGGAGCAAACAGGAGGTGTAATTTTGGAAGTTAATGCTGCCCCTGGTTTCCGGATGCACTTAGCTCCAGCAAATGGTTTACCTCGTAATGTGGCTGCACCTGTAATTGATATGCTTTATCCTACGGGAAAATCATGTAGAATTCCTATTATAGCAATTACCGGAACAAATGGTAAAACAACAACTACTCGTTTAATTTCACACATAGTAAAAAACAATGGATATCGTGTTGGTTACACCACATCTGATGGTATTTATGTTCAAAATTCGATGTTAACTAAAGGCGATACTACAGGACCTGTTAGTGCTGAATTTATTTTAAAAGATCCAACTGTAGAATTTGCAGTTTTAGAAACCGCTCGTGGCGGAATTTTAAGATCAGGTTTAGGTTTTGGTAAGTGCGATGTTGCTGTTATAACAAACATTCAAGAGGACCACATGGGTCTTTCTGATATTCATACTTTGGAAGAAATGGCCAAAGTAAAAGGTGTTGTGGCCAGATCAGTTAAAGCAGATGGTTATACTGTTTTAAATGCAGATAATCCACATTGTGTTTCTATTGCAAGTACCGTTAGTTGTAAAGTGGCATACTTCAGTTTAGATGAAAAAAACCCTGTTATTGTTGAGCATTGCAGAAGAGGTGGAATTGCCGCCATCTATGAAAATGGATTCATTACCATTAAAAAAGGCGATTGGAAATTTCGAGTGGAAAAAGCGTCTTTAATTCCCCTTACATTTGGAGGTAAGGTTACTTTCATGATTTATAATGTGCTTGCTGCAACATTAGCTTCTTATGTTTATGGCTTTACGATAGAGGATATTAAAATGAGTTTAGAAACTTTTATTCCTTCGGCAGCTCAAACCCCTGGAAGAATGAATATTTTTGAATTTAAGGAATATAAAGTACTGATAGACTTCGCACACAACGCTGATGGATTCAAGGGAATTAAAGAGTTTTTATCTACTATAGATTCTCCATATAAAATTGGTATCATCACCGGAACAGGCGATAGAAGAGATGATGACATTAGGGATATGGGTAGATTATCAGCACAGATGTTTGATCACATCATCATTCGCCAGGATAAGTATTTACGCGGAAGACAAGCGGATGAGATTGTGAAATTATTAATGGAAGGTATAAATGAAGTTAATCCGAAACAATCTTACGAATACATTCCAAAAGAAGTGGAGGCCTTGAAGCATGCCTTATCTTTAGTTAAGCCCGGAACATTTATAACAGCATTAAGTGATGTAATTGATAATGCGATAGAATTAGTTCAGGCACATTTAGATAAAGAACGATTATCGAAATAATTCTAATTTGAGATGTATTAAATATTGTTTTTTCATTTTACTCGTTTAAATAAAATGTGTATTTTGTCATACCGAACGAAGGAGATTATTTATGAAAAATTGATAACTCCTTTGTTATCTTAACAAATAAAAATATTTTTTGAATTTGAACCTATTGCTTAATATAAGGTATATTTTCTTCTTTTGAGCTGAGAAAATGAATGACATTAAAAGAAAAAATAAAAAATAGATTTAATACAATCTTTGATTTTGAAAAGTTTAAAGAACGTGCGATATACAAAAGAAATTTTGAGTTGTCGTGGTTTAATAAACTAATGGTATGGCTTAATTATTTTTCTGTTATTGCCATTTTACTTTCTTATTGCGCTCAATTTATTAATCCGCATAATTTTTGGCCTATTGCTTTTTTTGGATTAGCTTATCCTGTTCTTCTTTATCTCAATTTGTTTTTTATTTTTTATTGGCTTGTTCAATTGAAGTTGTTTTTTGTTTGGTCATTACTCATCATCATTTTTGGATGGAACTCATTTTTTTCCGTTTTTCAAATTCCCGAAAAACAACAAAAAGTTTCTGATCAGGATGTAAAGATTATGAGTTATAACTCGATGCTTTTTGATTTGTATAATTGGAGCAATAACAAAAAATCTCGTGAAATTATTTTTAATACGCTAAAAGAAGAATCTCCTGATATACTTTGTTTGCAGGAATTTTACACTTCAGAAGAAAAAAATGATTTTAATAATATTGACACCGTTAAAAAACTCCTTAATCTTAATTTTGAACATGTTTACTTTACTACTACAATGCGCAAATTTGATCATTGGGGGATAGCAACTTTTAGTAAATATCCTATTATAAGAAAAGGAAGTATTGAGTTTAATACAAGATGGAATAACAGTTGTATTTACACCGATTTCCTTATAAAAAAAGATACTGTTAGGGTTTATAATATGCATTTGGCATCTATTCATTTCGGAAAAAAAGAGCATGAATACATTCAGGAAATTATGTCGAATGCAGATTCACTAGAAATTAATCAGTCAAAAAATATTTTACGTTTATTGAAAAATGCTTATTTATTAAGGGCTCAACAGGCAAGTATTGTAGCTGAACACATTAAAAGTTGTAAATACAAAGTAATAGTTTGTGGAGATTTTAACGATACTCCCAACTCATTTGCATATAGAAAAGTGAAAGGTAATTTGATTGATTGTTTTAGAGAAAGTGGAGAGGGAATAAGTTCAACTTATGCAGGTAAAATTCCAGGAATACGAATTGACTATATTTTACATGATGAAAAAATTAAGTCATATAATTACAAAAGAGTGAGTAAAACCATTACTGACCATTTTCCAATTTCTGCCGTATTAAAATTGGAAAATTAATTCAATTCATTATTTAAATACAACTCCTTCAGTTTAATTTTAAACTAGGTGTTAAAGCTGAAATGTAGATTTAGCATCAAGTATTAATTAAAAAACTGCTTTAGCCATTCCAAAGCATCTGCTTCTCTATTAAAAAATTTAGTTGGTCGTTCTGGTTGGCTTATTTTTAGATAAAAATTACCAAGAATAGCTTGACTAGTAGCTGCAATAACAAATGCATCTGCAACTGAAAAAGGATTGTTTTTATTTTCTTTAAGATGACGCATTAAATGAATATTTGTGTTTGCAGTAGCAGGACAAACAACTAAAACAGGGAGTTTTTCTCCGCTTATTTGTCCTTCAGCTTTTACTAGCTGCTTCATATCTTCTACGTCAAATTCAATATTCGTTGATAATTCAACTAAATAATAGCTTGAATCTATAACACTAAGTTTAAATTTTGAATGTTGCGTCAATTTACTCTTTTAAAACTGATGCAAAATTAAATTTTTGAATTAAAATTTGTTTCAATTAAAATACGTTTTTTGAAATTTAATATTAAACAAAAAACATGTTTTTTGTTTTTTTCTGACATGGAGGTTTGTTTTTTTAAGTATAATTGGAAATCAAAATAAATTATGAAGTATGTTTAAAAAAGTAGAACACATTGGAATAGCTGTAAAAGATCTTAAAAAATCAAACGAAATATTTGCTAAACTATTTGGTAAAGATCATTATAAAATAGAAAAGGTGGAGAGTGAAAATGTAAGTACTTCATTTTTTATGTTGGGTGAAACCAAAATCGAATTGGTTGAAGCTACAAGTTCTGATTCTGCAATTTCAAAATTTATTGACAAAAAAGGGGAGGGCATACATCATATTGCTTATGAGGTATCGGATATTTTAAAAGAAATGAATAGGTTAACACAAGAGGGTTTTGTTTTACTAAATGATGAGCCTAAAAAGGGTGCAGATAATAAGTTAATTTGTTTTCTTCATCCAAAAAGCACAAACGGTGTTTTAGTTGAACTTTGTCAAGAAATCAGATAAAATCTTATCTCATTTTATTATTCATCAAACTGTAGTTATAGGTTTGAATAAAGGCTTTTACTTTTTTATCTAATGCGTTTTTTTCAAAAGTATTATTTAACGGATAATAGTTTCTTTTTTCAGTTTGATAAAAGTCTTTTAATTTATTTCCATCAAATGTTCCAAAATTATTTTTTGTAAAATACTGATAATGCTGATTGTGATAGTTAACTGCAAATCGGTTTGCTGTTGAATCAAATACATTATTGCCAAATGCAAAATATTTTTCATTGTAGTTTAAATATCCTAACACAGATGGCATAATATCAATCTGCTGGGTAATTAGCGAATCTATTCCTTTTAAGGAATGATCAGATTTAAAAAACAGTAAAGGAATTTCAAATGAACCCACTTGTGAGTAAGCATAATCATCACTTGGCGGACCAGTATGGTCGGCAGTTATTACGAATAGCGTATTTTTAAAGAATGATTTGTTTTTTATTTCACTAAAAAATTCTCTAAGTGCGAAATCAGTATATTCAATGCATTTGTAAATGGGCATTTCTCCTTCTTTAAATCTTGATTGGTGTTTTTTAGGAATCTTAAACGGATGATGTGAACTCAGTGTAAATACTGAAGAAAGAAAGGGTTCTTTCATCGATGATAAATCTTTTGCGTATCTGATTAAAAATGGTTCATCCCAAATTCCCCATTGGTCATCGGCATCGTCTTCATTATCGTATTCACTTCTTCCAAAATAAACATCAAAACCAGCTGATTTACAAAACGAATCAAAACGCATGGTTCCATTGTTGCCTCCGTGATAAAAAGATGATGTATATCCTTTTTGCTTTAGTGTGTTTGCGAGTGAAGTTATTTCATTTCCACTATAGATGGTATTCGAATAAGCTTCTTGCATAGATGGTATTCCGGCTAGAATTGCAGGTATGCCTTCAATGGAACGTTTCCCGTTTGCAATAGTATTTGTTAAAACGAGTGAATGCTGCATTAACGAATCAAGGAAAGGAGTATAACTTTTTTTGCCACCAAGGCCGGTATATTCTTTTGAAAAGCTTTCTAGAATAATAATGACAACATTTTCATTTTTAAAATTTACTTTATTTGAAGCGATATGAATTGGATCATAAATTTTTTTTAATTCTTCTTCTTTAAAAAAGTTTATTTCTTCGAGTGTGCTTAACTCTGCTGATTTCATTAAACTAAAAGGGGTATTCAATAAAACAGGAATAGAATTGGCTTGAACATAATCACCTGCGTTAATTAGCCCAATTGGTATCAACTGAAATCCGCCCCGCATTCCAATAATTGTAAAAAATAACACTAATAAAAATGGAAGAGTATTTGTTTTTAATTGTTGGGTTGTTTTTTGGCTTGGATAGTTTTTTGCTTGTATTATTTTTTCATAAAAATAATTGTAAAATAAATGAATAATGAATGTAAATAGAATAGTGAATAAAAACACATACCAGAAATCTATAATGAAACTGGGCAGAAGCGTTAAAAAATCAGTTTGCGTACTCATTAATTCAAACACATCAAAAGTGCTTCGCTTATGAATGAATTCGAAGTAAGCAAAATCTGAACAATTTGCCAGTATGGCAATTCCATTGGTGATGAGAAATATCCATTTTAGTGCTTTACGAACCCAGGAACTATGAATTGTCTGAATTGGTAATGCTAGTATTAAAATAAAAATTGAGTTAGTATACAGTAATGCCACCAGGTCAAATGGAATTGCATAAAAAGAAATTTTTAGATAAGATAAAAAATCAATTTCAGGGAAATTGGATTTGTTGAACCAATAAAAAAGTAAACGACAATCAGCGTAAGCAAATAAAATAATTGCTAGGCAAATCAGTAAAAATTTAATTCGCTGAAAATAAGCTTTCAACTTTGGTAATGAAAATTAAATTATTTCACTAACACTTCATTCATGAAGATGGTTTGTTTTCTGTCCGGTCCAATTGAAACAATACTAATAGGAACCTGCGTTTCTTTTTCAATAAATGCAATGTAATCAGTAAGTTCTTTTGGTAATTGTTCTTTGTGTTCCAATTGAGTTAAATCGATTTTCCAGCCTTTCAGTTCCACATAAACCGGCTCAATTTTCTCGTTAATGATATCGAAAGGTAAGTAATCTATTTTTTCTCCGTTTAAAATATAATGTGTACACACTTTAATGGTATCAAAATCGCTTAGCACATCTGCTTTCATCATCATCAATTCGGTTACACCGTTAATCATAATGGCATAATTTAAAGCAGGTAAATCTAACCAACCACATCTGCGGGGGCGACCTGTTGTAGCGCCGAATTCACGACCAATTGCTCTTATTTTTTCGCCGGTTGCATCTTCCAATTCTGTTGGAAATGGCCCACTACCAACGCGAGTGCAATATGCTTTAAATATTCCGATTACATTTCCAATTTTACCAGGTGCAATTCCTAAACCTGTGCAAGCGCCTGCTGTAACGGTATTAGATGAAGTAACAAATGGATAAGTTCCAAAATCAATGTCTAATAAAGATCCTTGCGCACCTTCTGCTAAAACCTTTTTCCCATTACGAATTTGAGTATTAATGAATTGTTCGCTATCCACGTGAACCAATTCTTTGAGCACTTCAATGCCTTCAAAAAATGCAGGTTCGAGTTCGGGTAAATTATAATCGAATTGATAAAACGCCAAAAGTTGTTTGTGTTTTGCAACTAAGGCATCGTATTTTTCTTTGAATTTTGAGCTATTAATATCACCTACACGAATTCCGTTTCTTCCGGTTTTATCCATGTAAGTTGGCCCTATTCCTTTTAAGGTTGAACCAATTTTGTCTTTACCTTTTGCTGCTTCAGAAGCTGCATCGATTAAACGATGAGTAGGTAAAATTAAGTGCGCTCGTTTTGATAAATAGAGTTTACTTTTTACATCAACCCCCATTTTTTTAAGGGCATCAATTTCTTTTTTAAATATAACCGGATCAATTACTACTCCATTACCTACAATGTTTAAATTTCCATCATGAAAAATACCACTTGGTATGGTATGCAATACATGTTTAATTCCATTGAATTCTAGTGTATGCCCAGCATTTGGACCTCCCTGAAAACGGGCAATGATATCATATTTTGGAGTTAAAACGTCAACAATTTTTCCTTTTCCTTCGTCACCCCATTGTAAACCTAATAATACGTCAGCGCTCATAGTTTAATAAAAAGTTTAAAAACCAAAATTACCAAAAAATTAAGGTGTTTAGCCATTTTTTATAAGTTGTTAATATGTTTGAGAATCTAAAATGAAAAGGACAACATCAGGAATAAATTTTCTGAAATGCTTTAGGTAATTTTTCGATGATATCGCTAATTAGTATTGATTCTTCATGATTTTTATTAAGACTTAAATCGGCAGCCAAACCATGAAGGTAAACACCAAAGATGGCCGCATGATTAGGAGCATATCCTCTAGCCAGTAAACCTGTAATAATTCCAGTTAGCGCATCGCCGCTACCACCTTTGGCTAGGCCCGGATTTCCGCTTGAATTAAAAAAAACATTTCCATCAGGCATAATGCATGCAGTATTTGTGCCCTTTAATACGATGATGAGTTGATGTTTTTTTGCAAACTCCTGAGCACTTTTAAATCGATCAAATGAATTACCATGATTTCCGGTTAATCGATCAAATTCTTTAGGATGTGGTGTAAGTATAGTATATTTTGGTAAAAAAGAAATCCATGTTTTATTTTCAGATAACATGTTGAGTGCATCTGCATCCAAAACTAATTTTCCGGGATAATTTTGAATTACTAATTTAAGAATGTTTTGTGTTTGCTTTTCATTTCCTATGCCACAGCCCATGCCAATAGCATTGTATTTTGATACATCAGGTAAACTACTGATGTAATTTTCTTCTGCATCTGATTGAACAATTGCTTCAGGCAAAGCTTGTTGAATAATGTTTAATCCGCAACCCGGAACTTTTAAAGTTAATAATCCAACACCAGATCTTAAACATGCTTTTCCGGCAATTTGCGCCGCACCTATCATTCCTTTTTGACCGCAGATTAATAAGGCATGACCATAATTTCCTTTGTGAGATACAATTGGTCGGGTTAACCTAAAATGCTTTGCAATAGATAATGTAATGTAATGAAATGGTGTATTTAATTGATTAATGTAATTTTCATCTAATCCAATATTCAATATTTCTAATTTTCCAGTAAAAAATTGAATCTCTGGAAACATGAAACTGAATTTTGGTTGTTGAAATGTTAGGGTGTAATTTGCTATTACAGCTTCGTTTAATAATAATGGTTGATCAACAGAGATACCACTTGGAACATCAATTGCAATTTTAAATGCATTTGCCTGATTAATAAATTTAATGCATGATAACAATAAGCCTTCAGTGGTCTTATTTAATCCAATGCCTAATAAAGCATCAATTACAATACTATTATTAATCGAAATAGTGTTTAAGTCGTTTTCATTATTGATTTTGTGAATTACATCAGGGTATTGGCTTGATAAAGCGTTGTATTGATGGTTGAATTCAGGAGATGAATTGTTTTTATAATTGACTACAAAAACTTCAACTTTTCTATATCTATCTGCTAAAAAAC
This sequence comes from Bacteroidia bacterium, assembly GCA_044352985.1. GTDB lineage: Bacteria > Bacteroidota > Bacteroidia > B-17B0 > Aurantibacillaceae > JADJDM01. The sequence continues at coordinate 17,718 of JBILCU010000015.1, read as the reverse complement.
GGGCAATAGCCAACCCATCGCCTCCATTATTTCCTTTACCACAGAAAACAGCAAAACTGGTGTTTTCTTCTGCAAAATTTAAGATTTTAGGCAAACAAGCTCGAGCTGATCTCTCCATTAAATCTATAGAGCTGATTCCCTCGTTTTGAATGCTTATTTGATCAAGCTCTTTGATTTGATGACTACTTATTATTTTCATGCTTATTAGCACTAAAACTAAGCATTTTTTAAAGAGGTAGATAAATCAAATGAAGTACAACTTATATTTACTTTACAAAAATTTTACTTTATGATACACTCATCGGGTAATAATTTTTTAGTATGTGGTTGGCTTTTCTATGAGATTCATTTATTTTATAATTCGACCATTGTTGTGGCCATAAATAGTTCATGGATTTGTCAAAAGGCAGATTAAATAAAATATTATTTATTCCGTTTAACGTATCGGAAAAACGAACGGGTAATTTTCTATAACTAACAGCAAAACCTGCATCAATATATTGCATATAGTGCCAAAACCCTGATGGCATAAATAGCGTTTCACCGGGTTGCAGAATAAATTCATAACCCTTAACAAATTTTACTGCAGGATATTTTTCGAAATCTATTTTTTGAAAATCAACGATTGAATGTGTGGTAAAAGGCAATTGATAAAGTAATTCAGAATAATCAGGGGAAAAAAGTGTGATTTTTTTTCTGCCTAAAAATTGGGTATGTAATACATTGCAATTATCAATATCATAATGAATGCGTACATTAGAGTTTTTCGCTCCAAAAAAAGTGTACCCAATTTTATCTAATAAGCCGTTAAAAATATCCGGACACGGAAAATCATTTCTTAGGTGGGGCTTTTCCTTAAATAAATTAAATAAAAAAATCCGGTAATCACTTTCATTATTTGCTTCAATTATATCTAGATAATCTGAAAATGGAATTTTTTTATCAGCTTTTGTAATAGACGTTGTTGAGCTGTTTTTAATTCGGTTATCATGAACATCAACAGTTAGATTGCCAACACTTTTTTTCAAGTAATTGGTGTTCCAATTTTTAAATGCGTTTGCTCCTGGAGAAATAGATTTTATAACTAATGGTTTTTGTGGCAATAGATATTCATTTTTAAAATCTTTTGTAGTGATGTATTCAACTTTATCAATTTGTTGAGATAAATGCATTTTAATTTTTATTGCGAAATAACCCACTATGCAATTTGATAAAAATAAACTTCAGCACATTAGTATGTGATTGAAAAAAAATCGATAAAAAATAAAGTTTAGTGTAATTTCAATTTACAAATTGAATTCGTTAATCATTCGTTGTGTACAACTATAGCAAGGTGTTTTTGGTCCTTACTCAAAGCAAATCGACTAATTTTTTTAGATATGATTTTACTTAAATCAAGAACTTCAACCCATAGTTCAAAACCTGAATCGAAACGGTAGATTTTTTTATTTTCGGTTTTTAATAAACCAAAAGGGTCTTCCCAAATAAAATCTTCATTTGACGTGCTTGATAAAGCTATAATTTGAGATTTTTTTAGTAATGCTGAATAGCTTCTGATTTGAGTGGTGTCCTGTTCTTTTATGCAATAAAAAAAATCATCCTTATTAATTGATTCGAAACCACGTGCAGGATGATTTGCAATCCAAACGTTTTGCTGAATAGATAAATCATAAACCTGCAAACTATGAGGCTGAGTTAATTTGTAATAAATAATTGTATCTGTATTCATCCATGAATAATAACCTATTGAATCTTCATCAAACAATGCTTTTCCATTTAGTTTTCCTGATACATCATACCCGTAAATTTTTTGTGTAGAATCTGCTTCAACAACAACACAAGTAATCAATTTTTTATCAGGACTAAGTTGAGGTGAATATTCACTGATTGAAGTTTTGGTAAATTGTTGAATGTTCTTTTTATTTAAATCATAAACATAAATATCTGATTGATTATCCTCTTTAATCGATACAAAATAGAGAAGTGATTTATCGGGATGAAAAAAAGGTTGATTATCATAACCTTTTCTATTGGTAATGTTTTTTTGAGATTCAATTTTTATGGTTTTCCCTGTGCATTTAATATCAAATAAATAAATATCAGTATCAGGAAGTTGTGCTAATAAAAGTGAAGGTAGAAGCACCAAAAAAAAAATAATATGTTTAATCATAATCGATTTAATGAGATTCAATTGAGTAAAACTTCTTGTCTAACATATTGAAAAAAACTTTAGCAACTAATGCTGCAAAACATCCTATTAATGCACCTCCTAATAAGTCAGATGGATAATGAACACCCAAATAAATCCGGGTATAACAAATTAAAATTGCCCATCCAAGTATTAATATTTTCCAATGCTTTTTTAAATCGTTAAAAAATAAAATCATTAAACAGGCAATGCCAAAACTATTTGCTGCATGGCTTGATACAAAACCATATTGACCACCCTTATAATTATTGAGTGAGATAATTTTATCTTTTAATTCTAAGTTATGAGATGGTCGATAACGCTTTACACTTTTTTTTACAGCATTTGAAAGAGGATCTGTAATTCCTATTAATAAGGCAAAAGAAAGTAAAACGATAATTATTTTTTGTTTAAATTTTTTATACAGAAAATAAATTGCGATTAAAAAAAGTGGTAACCAAGTAGTGAATGAAGTTGCATAAGGAATGAAAATATTTAAAATATAACATCGTAGTTGATGAATCAAAAGAAAAATTTGTTGATCTATATATTCTAACCATTCCATTTTGTTAAAGTAAAAATAGCTTTTTTATTAAGTAGAAATACGTTATTTTTATTTCTTTAAATTTTAAATTATGTCAAAAGATAAAAAATCAAAAAGTAAATCATCTATTTTAAATAAAGAATCAGTTTTGTTTTTGGAGCGCTACATTAATAATCCATCACCAACCGGTTTTGAATGGGAAGGACAACAAATGTGGTTAGATTATTTGAAACCGCATATTGATACTTATTTTGCAGATAATTATGGAACTACTGTTGGGGTTATTAATCCTGAAGCAGAATATAAAGTAGTTATAGAAGCCCATGCTGATGAAATAAGTTGGTTTGTACACTACATTACAAAAGATGGATTTATTTATTTGAAAAGAAATGGCGGAAGTGATCATCAGATTGCCCCATCAAAACGTGTTAATATTCATACTTCAAAAGGTATGGTGAAAGCAGTATTTGGTTGGCCGGCCATTCATGTTCGCGATGCAGCAAGAGAAGAAACCCCAAGTTTAAAAAATATCTTTTTGGATTGTGGATGTAAATCGGATAAAGAGGTTGAAGACTTAGGTATTCATGTGGGATGTGTAGTAACGTATGAAGATGAATTCATGATTTTGAATGATCGCTATTATGTTGGAAGAGCTTTGGATAATCGTGTTGGTGGATTTATGATAGCAGAAGTAGCTCGTTTATTAAAACAAAACAAAGTTAAATTGCCTTTTGGTTTATACATTGTTAATTCTGTTCAGGAAGAGGTAGGTTTAAGAGGTGCAGAGATGATTACGCAAAGAATTAAACCAAACGTAGCTATAGTAACCGATGTTACACACGATACACAAACCCCAATGATGAGTAAGGTTAATAGTGGCGACATTTCATGCGGTAAAGGTCCGGTACTTACATATGGCCCAGCTGTGCATAATAAATTGTTACAACATATTATACAAGCTGCAGAAAAAAATAAAATTCCTTTTCAACGTGCAGCAGTTTCAAGAGCCACCGGTACTGATACCGATGCTTTTGCATATTCAAATGGCGGAGTTGTATCATCATTAATCTCTTTGCCATTACGTTACATGCATACCACTGTTGAAGCTGTAAACAAGAATGATGTAGAGGATGTGATTAAACTGATTTATGAAAGTGTTCGTAGTATAAAAAACAATCAGGATTTTAGATACATTCGTTAAAATATTATTTTTTAAATTGGAATGGCAATTTTAGGATCAATACTTAAGAAAGCAATTGAGCTAAGGGGAAAAGTTCCTCCTAGTAGAAAAACTGCATTAAAGAAGCAGTTAACAACTCTTCAACAGCTAATGAAAAAAGCTGAATTCACAGCTTTTGGTGAGCATTACCAGTTTTCAAAAAAATTAAAAGAAAAAAATTTTCACAATACATTCCGAAACGAAATTCCAGCACATGATTACAACAGCATGTTTAAAAATTGGTGGTACCGTTGCCTTAATGGCGAGCCATTTGTTTGCTGGCCAAATCATGTAAAGTATTTTGCATTAAGTTCAGGTACTTCCGAATCATCAAGCAAGCACATACCCGTTACACGAGATATGCTTAAAGCAATTAGAAAGGTAAGTGTGCGTCAAACGTTATCGCTTTCACAGGTTGATTTGCCAAAGGAATTTTTTCAAAAGCGTGTTTTAATGGTTGGAGGAAGTACGCATTTGAATTTTAATGGAACTTATTACGAAGGCGATTTAAGTGGAATTACCACAGGTAATATCCCTTTTTGGTTTCAGTTTTTTTATAAACCTGGACCTGTAATTTCAAGGCATAAAGACTGGAATTCTAAACTAAATGATATTGTTGTAAATGCATCTAAATGGGATATCGGAGTTGTTTGTGGGGTTCCTGCTTGGATACAAATTATTTTTGAAAAAATTGTAGAGCATTATAAAGTTAAAACCATTCATGATGTTTGGCCCAACTTGCGTATTTATGTAAGTGGTGGTGTATCTTATGCGCCTTATTTAAAAAGTTATGAAAAACTCACTAATTTTCCTTTAATCATATTAGATACTTATTTGGCATCAGAAGGATTCATTGCTTTTCAAACTGGTTCTAATACTAATGGTTCCATGAAATTGGTTTTGGATAATGGAATTTTCTTTGAATTTATTCCTTTTAATACCGATAATTTTGATGCTGATGGTAATTTAAAATCAGACCCAAAAACATTATTAATTAATGAAGTTGAAAATAATATTGAATATGCTATTCTAATTTCAACTTGCTCAGGTGCATGGAGGTATTTAATTGGCGATACCATTAAATTTACCAATGCAGATGAATGCGAAATAATAATAACAGGCAGAACAAAGCATTTTTTAAGTATGTGTGGGGAGCATTTAAGTGTAGATAATATGAATAAGGCTTTGGTGTTGGCAGCAAAAGATTTAAATATTGAAGTTGGGGAGTACACGGTTTGTGGAGTACCATACGAAGGATTGTTTGCTCATCATTGGTATATTGCAAGTGATGATAAAGTAGATAACCAAATTTTTAAATCAAAAATTGATGAATACTTAAAAGTGTTAAATGATGATTACAGAGTTGAGCGCGGTCATGCTTTAAAAGATATTTTTGTAGATGTTTATTCTCATGATTTTTTTATGGAATTCATGAAACAAAAAGGTAAATTGGGCTCTCAACATAAATTCCCAAGGGTATTAAAAGGTAAGATGCTGGAGGATTGGCAAGAATATTTAAAAAAACATAAGCATTAATTTATGCTAGAAGCAATTTATGAAGGTATTATATTAGGCTTAGTTTTGGCATTTTCATTTGGGCCCGGTTTTTTTGCACTAATTAATACGGGTATTAAACATGGTTTTAAATCAGGAGCCTCTCTTGCCATAGGTATATTTTTAAGTGATTTATTACTTGTAGTTTTAATTTTTTTGTTGCTTTCATTAGGGGCACAAGGCTCATTGAGTGATCAACAAAATCAATCATTTATTGGAGTTGTTGGTGGTATTGTGTTAATTGTTTATGGTTCATTCAATCTGTATTCAAAACCACCCAAACCTGATGCCCAGATAGAAGATAGAACAGGAATTAGCCATTTAAATATTGAAACAGAGGTAAACAGGAATAAAGAAGAAAATTTTATTAATAAAATACCATCCAAAGATAAATTACCACATCCTTTTTTATTAGGATTAAAAGGTTTTTTTATTAATTTATTAAATCCTTTTGTATGGATTTTTTGGTTAGCAACTGCTACAACGGTTGGTAGTAAGTTTGAATTTAATTATTTAAAAATAATCACCTTCTTTTGTTTCACTCTTGGAGTGGTTTTATCAACTGATCTGCTTAAAACCTTTATATCTTATAAAATCAAAAAATACTTAACACCTAAATTGATGAAAACAATAAATGTAATTTCAGGAATTATTTTAATTGTTTTCGGATTATATCTGATTTATAAAATCTATTTCTTACCACTTCACTACAGAATAAATGCCTGAAAACAATTTCGATGATTTTAAAGTAAAATTGGAAAAGGAACATCAGTTTCCTTGTGTGTATATGTTTAAATTTATAATTCCGGCCGATAATAAAAAAATGGCAATGGCAGAAGCTATCTTTAATGAAGATGTTGAGATTACACAAAAAACTTCATCAACAGGTAAATACATTTCAATTACCGCTAAACAAGTTTCTATAAATGCTGATGAAATTATTCAGGTTTACAAAAAAGCTTTAGAAATAGAAGGGTTAATGGCTTTTTAAAAATGGATTTTAATCATATCCGGTTTTTATCTTAAACCAGTTATGATTAATTTTCCTACTCGTTGTTTGTTGTTCTCCTTAATTTTTCCTTTGTCTTTATTTATTCTATAATAGTATAATCCATTTGTAAGATTTGTTACATCAATTTCTTGTTTTGTAACCAATCCATTAACTGTTGTGGTTTTAACAATTTGCCCTAAATTATTTAATAATTCAAATTCAAAGGAATCATTACTAAAATTATCTACATAAATTCTACCATTTGATGGATTTGGATAAACAGTTAGGTAAGATTCATTTAAACTAGTGTTTTGACTTAATCCAACAGGATACATCACATCATAATGAACCTGCGCACTATCTGCTGATTTTTTTATATCTATTAAGTCATCTCCACAAATTAATGCAAAAGCCACTTTTACTGAGTCTCCCGCATTTACATTGTAAGGGCCAGAAGACATAACATTCAATACATCTTCGCCGTCTGCATCTGCTACACCAGCTTGTAATCTTGGTGTTGATAATGCGGTATACTTATCGGCAGTACTGTAATAATTATTTGCATCAACAATATCTAACCCACCATTACCACCTGCAACGTTATCAATTGCGTAAAAGTTTCCTGCTTCAGGAGTTAAAACTTTAATGCCGGCATATTTTCCATTTACGTCAGTTAACCAAGAGTAGCCCATCTTACGAGCAGCATCATAATCCGAACGGTTTTTTGCATAGCTAACTGCATCAATATCCCAATCAGCTGAAATACCCGCATATAAATTTGCTAATGGAGTAGATCCATTATTCTTAATAAAGTATTCAACTATCACGTATTTTCTATTACCTGGTGTGCTCCATGCGTAAGCATTGTGAGATACTAATAAGTTTTGTGTTGGGCTTGCCGAAAAATCATTCATTACTCCATGTATGTCAAACTCCGAACGAACTGACGGCACTACTCTATACACATTTTCTGTAGTTGTAAAGTCTTGATCAGAAGCTGTTCCATTGCTTCCTCTAACTCTATCTGATACAGCACTTGTGCTTGTTCCAATCATTAAACCACCTTCGTACAACATTTGAGTACCTAAATAACTAAATCCTAAACCTTCGGTTGCCCCATCCTGGTTCCAGCCAATTTTACTTTTACTGGTAATTGTAGTTTGCAAATCATTAATTCCAACATTAATGTAATCTACATTTGTTGTAACATTAAAATAGAAATTACTAAAATATGAACCATCTTTAATTAAAATTCTAAAAGTTATAATAGTATTTAGTGGCGTACCGGTATTAATTTTAAATTTGAAAGGATCTGATGAGTTATTTGTTGTGGCCATTGTTGCTAATGCTCCTAAATTAAATACTGTATCAATTACTGTGAGATAACTGCCATTAGAAATAGCTTTAATGGATGCTACAGATGAATTAGATGTTGCCGTAAGAAAATTCATAAACTCACCACTTATAAATAACGTATCACCAATAACGAAAGCCATATCATTGTTGTCAATTATGTTTTCATTTTGAAACACAACAGATGGTCCTTGAGGATCTACTAAGGCCCTAAACGCGTTTAATCTTCCTGTACCTAATTTGTTTTGTAAAGAAGAAGCAGTAGCTGCCGGATTGGTAATGTTAGGATTAGTAACAGCATCAAATGATCTATAATTATTATCGGTTGTTTGCTTTAATCGTTCAGCAATTTGTAATCCGGTATAATTTGGGAATTTTGATTTTACCAAGCCTGCAGCACCAGCAACAATTGGCGCTGCCATTGATGTTCCACTTTGCGCAGTGTAATTATTGTTGTAAATAGTTGCATCAATTTGATTTCCAGGCGCACTTAAATCAACTGTATAATTGTAATTTGAGAAAGTAGCTTTACCATCACTTGAAGAATTTGTAGCTGCAACAGATAACACATAGGTATATGATGCGGGAAAATATGCCAAATCCTGACCATCATTTCCTGCTGCTGCAATAACTAATGCATTTTTATTAATTGTTGCATAATCTACAATATCTTGACCAAATGATCCTCCACCGGCTCCACCCCACGAACAATTAATGATGTGAGCGCCATGATCAGCAGCATAGGTAATTCCTTCATAACCTGCAATTACATATCCAACACCTCCAGAACCTCTAGTGTCGTTATCTGCTGCTGCTTTTACAATTAATAATTTACAGTTGAAACCTATTCCGGCTCCACCAACATTATTATCTGATACTTGAGCGGCGCAACCAGAAACATGAGATCCGTGATTATTATTTGCACCCACGCAATTAGGATTATTGTCTCCAACTACCGTGTTATAATCAGCTCCACCTAAATCCCAACCATTAAAGTTATCGGTGTATCCATCAGCATCATCATCTGTACCATTAATCGGATCGGCTAAATTTTTATAAATATTTGCAGCAAGATCAGGATGATCCAAATCACTTCCACTATCAACAATTGCAATTACAGTGTTTGCATCGCCTCTTGAACCACCAAGCGATAAATCCCAAGCCTTATAGGCTCTAATTCGTTTAAAGGCATTACGTTGGTTGCCGGCAACAGAATCTGCTCGTGTGTCGTTTGGTTCATAATCAAAAAATTTAAAAATATAGTGCGGTTCAGCATATACCATTGCACCTGTTGCTAATAATTGGTTTGCAGCGTATTCGATATCAATATCGTTGGTGTATTTTAATTGATAAATTAGAGATAAATCGGCGTATTGTTGACCAAATTCATTTTTTTCTTTTTCAGGAGTTTTGTGTAAAGGAAATTTCTTTTCCAATTTTTCTACTCCCAAATAATTTAATACCAATTGCAATTGAGGATGCTGAATAGTATTTAATTGTGCAATACTGCGATATTTTGGACTTAATTTAAATACAATTGTTTTGGGTAAATAATCGTTTTCAGTAATTAGCTCAGAAAGTTTAAATTTTTGTATGTTTTTAAAAGGTGATTTGTTTTGGGCAAATGAAACACTTTTAAAGAATAAAATGCAAACTAAAACTGCGAGCGTAAATTTATTTTTCATGCTAGAATTTATTTAATCTATGATTGTATAATATTAATGCAAATAAGTTTATTTATATGTGTAATGTACGATTTTTTTACCAACGTAGTTAAATGATGATGAATGGTAAGTAGGTTTAATCAATTGTTGATTATTATTAATGTTTTGAAGTTAATAGAATTAACAATCAATTGAATTAAATTAATTTCTAGCTTATGTGTTTTTAGTAATAGGAAGAGAAGTTTTATTATGAATGTAATTTATAACTTATCTTTTTATGCCTCTTCTGTCCATTTCTTTTTGATAGGCTTCTGCAAATTTTTTATGTTCAGCATAAGAAACAGAAAAATTGGAATATCCTTTTAAATCAGGTTTTGCGCAGAAAAAAATATAATTATGTTTTTCATGATTTAAAACTGCGTCAATAGCCTGATTATAAGGTAAACAAATTGGGCCAGGAGGTAAGCCAAAATATTTATACGTATTGTATGGAGATTCAATTTTTTTATCTGCATTTAATACGCGATGGGTATTAAAATTACCTGATGCGAAAATTAATGTTGGATCGGCTTGTAATTGCATTTTTTTATGAATTCGGTTTAAGTAAACGCCGGCGATTTTGCATTGTTCAGATTTTATGGTTGATTCACATTGAACTATAGAAGCAAGCGTAATAATTTCTGCTTCACTATAATTCATTTTTTTTGCTTTTTCCTTCCGTTCAATAGTCCAAAAATTTTTATAATAGGTTTCTATAAGTTTTAAAAAATCCTTTAGTGATGTGTTCCAATTTAATTCATACGTTTTAGGTAAAAACAATGCTCTTATAGTTTCCTTATTGAACCCCATTTCAAGTAATTTTGCTTCATCGTTAAAAAACGTCACGAGTTCGCTGGATGATATTTCAAGTTTGGTGCTTATCTTTTCTATGATTTGTTCTTTTGTTCTATCGGTATAGTTAAAAGTAAATGTCACTTTTTCCTGCTTACCTTTTTTTATCATATTAATAATTTGTCTGTTCGTCATTTTAGGAGATATCCGATATCTTCCTGGTTTAAATTCTTTATCAAGATTTAATTTTCTTGCTAGCCAATCAAATGAACCTAAATTAATTATGATGCCTTGATCTTGAAGATCGTTTAATAACTCTTGATAGGTTGAATTTGTTTTAACATAAAAGAAAGCAGTTTTTTTTCCGTCTAACTTTACGTTGTTTTTTATGAGATTTTGATAGGCAATCCATCCTCCCCAAGTTACTAGCGCAAGAAAAATTATGAGTATTGATCGAAATAATTTTACCCCAAAAGATTTTTTTTTGGCCATAGCTTTTAAAATTTCAAATTTAAAGAAACAAAATAAGCCCTACAAATTTTTAAAAAATGTCAAAATGACGCCGTAACCCTCCCCAAAAATAGGACAGTTTAAAAGTAGAAATATTTTAACTTTAAACTGAAAAACCGATGAAAAAAACAAACTTAAAAGAAATCAATATCATATAAATTTCGTTGATTGTTTTTATTAAAAAAAAGCTGCCTCAAAAAAGGCAGCTTTTTTAATTTAAATGTATTTTTTACTAGAATTTAGAACGCAGAGTGCGTAATTTTCTACGTTTTTTAATAAAGAAATTGCTGTAACGCGATTTATAGAAACTACTTTTTCCACGAATTACATATCCATATGTAAAACACATTGTAACATAATTATCAAAATCGGCTTTCCCTCTTATATTTTTAGGATTCATAATAGGATCGTATCCATAGTTATTTGCTAATGCAACAGGAATGCTTAATTCATCAGTTCTGTTCGATAATTCTACTCCTAAAGGCGACATTTTTGATGGATCGCCATAACCTCTAGAAATATCATCAAGATAATCGGTAAATGTTTTTCTCCAACATAATTCCCAGCCAAATCGGTGTTTTTTCTTATAAGTAAAATGAACTCCTATTGTAAGAGGAACAGATAATCCAAATGCACTATACTTTACACCCTCAGTTTGTAATGGTCTTAATTTTACCATTTCACCTTTGTATCTCGTTTTAGGCTCGCTGTAAAAAAAACCAACACCAGTGCCAATAAAGCATCTCATGCCTAATCTAAATCGATAATCTGCTCCCAAATCCATGTCTTCAAAAAACACAAATTGGCCCTGGAAATTCAAATCGATCATATCATTGACAAAACTCAGATTTCTTGCATTTCTATCAACATTTGTTGTTAACTTATCATCTCCTGCAATTCTTAGATAATTTAATTCTGATTTTAAAAAAATATATCTTTTTATTTTATATCGTACATAGCCGTTTAACGCTTGTCTGGTTTTAGCTAATTTCATATCCGAAACAAAATCTTTTCTTGTCCCATCATTACCTCCAATATCTCCTAAATAATTAGCTACACCTAAACTGCCACCATACTCTAAAAAGTATTGAGCGCTTAATGGAAAAAGCGATAAAATAAAAAGTACAGATATTAAGAAAAGTTTTTTCAACACAATTAAATATTATAGATAGCGAAAATAATAAATATTAATAACAATTTTGTTTCTAAATAACTAAGGTTTAAAATTAATGAAAATTTATTTTGTTATTTCTACCCAGCCTTTTTTAACTTTTTTGTTTTCAACTTCAATAGAATAAAAATAGGTTCCTGAAGGTAATTCAGCGCCAGAGCTATTTGTACCATCCCAGAAAATAGTTGTATTGTCATAATTTGTGAAATTTCTGACCATTCTTCCCCAGCGATCAAAAATACTTACTGTGTTATTAGTTCCTTCAATATCTGGTAAAACCCAACCATCATTAATTCCATCTCCATTCGGACTAAATCCTGTAAGAATAGTAATTTCTCTGCATGTTACTTCAAAAATACATGTAGCTACCGAACATAAATTATTGGTGTCGCAAATTTGATATTGAAAAGAATCTAAACCACAATAATTTCTGGTAGGTTTATAAAGGAATGATCCATTTGCATTTACTTGCAATGTTCCGTTATTTACATTATTTATTAAGGTTACTGTTGATTGAATTAAGCTTCCAGCATCATTATCCAAAATATTTCCTGTTGCGGCCAATGAATTGGCATTTCCGTTTGTAGTATAGTAGTCATTTTGAGCCAGCGGTCTAATAACTAAATAAACTGTATCATTAGCACAATCCAGGAATATGTTACAACCTTTTAACACAAACTTATCGTAACCACTGAAATTTGTAATTGGCGTGTAAGTAAATTCTCCATTTGCTGAAACTCTTACTATTCCTTTTGTTGGAGCTAATAAAGGAATTGTATCTATTACAATTCCGGATAAATTATTTTCATTAGCAAATATATTGGATTGTACGTTTTTGTTAGTTGTTAAATAGATAGTTTCTGAATTAAAGCTAAATGTGCATGGTGTAGCTGTAATTAAAATGGATGCTGTACCGGAACAAGAATTGTTATCAGTTACATTAACCACATACAATCCACTTGTATCAGCAGCAATTTGAGAAGCATTTGAACCAAAATTCCAATTGAATTGTTGGAACTGATTAGGATTACTTATAGATAAAACTACAGAATCACCTAAACAGAATGTTGTTGGTCCACTATTTAAAATTACAGGTTGTGGCGATGAATTGATAGTAATGTTTAAAGTTAAAATAGAATCACAGCCTACGGAATTTATTAAATTCTGAATATAAATGCCTGAAGTTAAATAGGTTTGTCCGTTTACTGATATACTATCACAAGATGTCAGACTCAATGAATTACTGCTTGGTAATTTAATCGTTAAGTTCAAGTTAACAATACTATCACAACCGGTAATTGTACTTAATGTATCTGTGTAGATGCCACTTGTAGTGAGGGTGTTTCCGTTGAACACATACGAGCCGCAAGCTGTTACTGTATCAGCGCTATTAATTGCATTGTTGATTGTTAAGTTCAAGGTAGCTGTACTATCGCAACCGTTTGCATTCGTTGTGGTGTAAGTATAAGTTCCAGATGTGTTGTAGGTGTTTCCATTCCAAGTATAAGTTGAACAAGCAACTTGTGAAGTAGTAGAAGTAGTAGGTTGGTTGATGGTTAAGTTCAGAGTAGCCGTGCTATCGCAACCGTTAGCATTGGTTGTGGTGTAAGTATAGGTTCCACTTGTAGAGTAGGTAGTTCCATTCCAAAGGTAAGACGAACAAGCAACTTGAGTGGTTGTCGAAGTCGTAGGTGGATTGATGGTTAAGTTTAAGGTAGCTGTGCTATCGCAACCGTTTGCATTCGTTGTGGTGTAAGTATAGGTTCCACTTGTAGAGTAAGTATTTCCGTTCCAAGTATAAGACGAACAAGCAACTTGTGTGGTTGTTGATGTAGTCGGTTGGTTAATGGTCAGATTCAATGTAATGATGCTATCACAACCTGATACACTTGTTAAGGTATCGGAGTAAATTCCACTTGCAAAGAGTGTATTTCCGTTGAACACATACGAACCACAAGTTACAACTGTATCGTTGGTGTTGATGCTGTTGTTGATAGTCAGGTTCAATGTAATGATGCTATCACAACCCGTTACACTTGTTAAGTTATCGGTGTAAATTCCACTTGAAGTGAGTGTATTTCCATTGAACACATAAGAACCACAAGCTACAACTGTATCGTTGGTGTTGATGCTGTTATTTATGATCAAGTTCAATGTAATGATGCTATCGCAACCGGTTATTGTACTTAATGTATCGGTGTAGATGCCACTTGTAGAAAGTGTGTTTCCATTAAACACATAAGAACCACAAGCTACAACGGTATCGTTGGTGTTGATGCTGTTGTTGATGGTCAGGTTCAATGTAATGATACTATCGCAACCCGTTACACTTGTTAAGGTATCGGTGTAGATTCCACTTGTTGTTAGTGTACTTCCATTGAACACATACGAACCGCAAGCTACAACTGTATCGTTCGTGTTGATGCTATTGTTGATGGTCAGGTTCAATGTGATGATGCTATCGCAACCAGATACACTTGTTAAAGTGTCGGTGTAGATTCCACTTGCAGTGAGTGTGTTTCCATTAAATACATAAGAACCACAAGCTACGACTGTGTCGGTAGTATTCACTGCATTGTTGATAGTCAGGTTCAAAGTAATGATGCTATCGCAACCAGATACACTTGTTATGGTATCGGTGTAAATTCCACTTGTTGTTAGTGTGTTTCCGTTAAACACATAAGAACCACAAGCTACAACTGTATCGTTGGTGTTGATGCTGTTGTTGATAGTCAGGTTCAAAGTTGCTGTGCTATCACAACCATTCGCATTCGTTGTGGTGTAAGTATAGGTTCCAGATGCGTTATAGGTGTTTCCGTTCCAAGTAAACGATGAACAGGCAACTTGTGAAGTAGTAGAAGTCGTAGGTTGGTTAATCGTTAAGTTCAAGGTAGCCGTGCTATCGCAACCGTTCGCATTGGTTGTGGTGTAAGTATAAGTTCCAGATGTGTTGTAGGTATTTCCATTCCAAGTGTAAGATGAACATGCTACTTGAGTACTTGTCGAAGTCGTAGGTGGATTGATTGTTAAGTTCAAGGTAGCCGTGCTATCGCAACCGTTCGCATTCGTTGTGGTGTAAGTATAAGTTCCAGATGTGTTGTAGGTGTTTCCATTCCAAGTGTAAGTTGAACAGGCAACTTGAGTTGTTGTTGATGTCGTAGGTTGGTTAACCGTTAAGTTCAAGGTAGCTGTGCTATCACAACCGTTTGCATTGGTTGTGGTGTAGGTATAAGTTCCGGATGTGGTGTAGGTGTTTCCATTCCAAGTGTAAGATGAACAAGCAACTTGGTTAGTACTTGAAGTCGTAGGTGGATTGATCGTTAAGTTCAAGGTTGCTGTGCTATCGCAACCGTTTGCATTCGTTGTGGTGTAAGTGTAAGTTCCGGATGCGCTGTAGGTATTTCCATTCCAAGTATAAGTTGAACATGCAACTTGTGAAGTAGTAGAAGTCGTAGGTTGGTTAATCGTTAAGTTCAAAGTAGCTGTGCTATCGCAACCGTTCGCATTCGTTGTGGTGTAAGTATAGGTTCCACTTGTAGAATAGGTAGTACCATTCCAAGTATAAGTTGAACATGCTACTTGTGTGGTTGTCGAAGTCGTAGGTTGATTGATGGTTAAGTTTAAAGTAGCTGTGCTATCGCAACCGTTCGCATTGGTTGTGGTGTAAGTATATGTTCCACTTGTAGAGTAGGTAGTTCCATTCCAAAGGTAAGACGAACAAGCTACTTGGTTAGTACTTGAAGTCGTAGGTGGATTGATTGTTAGGTTCAAAGTAGCTGTGCTATCGCAACCGTTCGCATTCGTTGTGGTGTAAGTATAGGTTCCTGATATGTTATACGTGTTTCCATTCCAAGTGTAAGATGAACAAGTTACTTGGTTAGTACTTGAAGTCGTAGGTGGATTGATCGTTAAGTTCAAGGTAGCTGTGCTATCGCAACCTGATACACTTGTTAAGGTATCGGTGTAGATTCCACTTGAAGTGAGAGTGTTTCCGTTAAACACATACGAACCACAAGCTGTTACTGTATCAGCGCTATTGATTGTTGTGTTAATCGTTAAGTTCAAGGTAGCTGTGCTATCGCAACCGTTTGCATTGGTTGTGGTGTAAGTGTAAGTTCCTGATGCGTTATAGGTGTTTCCATTCCAAGTATAACTTGAACATGCTACTTGTGAAGTAGTAGAAGTCGTAGGTGGATTGATGGTTAAATTCAAGGTAGCTGTGCTATCGCAACCGTTTGCATTGGTTGTGGTGTAAGTATAAGTTCCAGATGCGTTATAGGTGTTTCCATTCCAAGTATAACTTGAACAGGCTACTTGTGAAGTAGTAGAAGTCGTAGGTTGGTTAATCGTTAAGTTCAAAGTTGCTGTGCTATCGCAACCGTTTGCATTCGTTGTGGTGTAAGTATAAGTTCCAGATGTGTTGTAGGTATTTCCATTCCAAGTGTAAGATGTACAGGCAACTTGTGAAGTAGTAGAAGTCGTAGGTGGATTGATGGTTAAGTTTAAAGTAGCTATGCTATCGCAACCATTTGCATTCGTTGTGGTGTAAGTATAGGTTCCACTTGTAGAGTAAGTATTTCCATTCCAAGTATAAGTTGAACATGCAACTTGTGAATTAGTAGAAGTCGTAGGTTGGTTAATCGTTAGGTTCAAGGTAGCTGTGCTATCGCAACCGTTCGCATTCGTTGTGGTGTAAGTATAGGTTCCGCTTGTAGAGTAAGTAGTTCCATTCCAAGTGTAAGTTGAACAGGCTACTTGTGAAGTAGTAGAAGTCGTAGGTGGATTAATCGTTAGGTTCAAAGTAGCCGTGCTATCGCAACCGTTTGCATTGGTTGTGGTGTAAGTATAAGTTCCAGATGTGTTGTAGGTATTTCCATTCCAAGTGTAAGTTGAACAAGCAACTTGAGTACTTGTCGAAGTCGTAGGTGGATTGATGGTTAAGTTCAAGGTAGCTGTGCTATCGCAACCGTTTGCATTCGTTGTGGTGTAAGTATAGGTTCCACTTGTAGAGTAGGTAGTACCATTCCAAGTATAACTTGAACAAGCAACTTGCGTTGTTGTTGAAGTAGTAGGTGGATTGATCGTTAAGTTCAAGGTTGCTGTGCTATCGCAACCGTTTGCATTCGTTGTGGTGTAAGTGTAAGTTCCGGATGCGTTATAGGTATTTCCGTTCCAAGTGTAAGATGAACAAGCAACTTGAGTTGTTGTTGATGTCGTAGGTTGGTTAACCGTTAAGTTCAAGGTAGCTGTGCTATCGCAACCGTTTGCATTGGTTGTGGTGTAAGTGTAAGTTCCGGATGCAGAGTAAGTAGTTCCATTCCAAGTATAACCTGAACAAGCAACTTGAGTTGTTGTTGAAGTCGTAGGTTGGTTGATGGTTAAGTTCAAAGTAGCTGTGCTATCGCAACCGTTTGCATTGGTTGTGGTGTAAGTATAAGTTCCGGATGCGCTGTAGGTATTTCCGTTCCAAGTGTAACTTGAACAAGCTACTTGGTTAGTACTTGAAGTCGTAGGTGGATTGATCGTTAAGTTCAAGGTTGCCGTGCTATCGCAACCGTTTGCATTCGTTGTGGTGTAAGTATAAGTTCCAGATGTGTTGTAGGTATTTCCATTCCAAGTGTAAGTTGAACAAGCAACTTGAGTACTTGTCGAAGTCGTAGGTGGATTGATGGTTAAGTTCAAGGTAGCTGTGC